>NZ_JBGFFH010000002.1:0-445253 GCF_056175745.1 Microbacterium sp. LjRoot205
GGCCCGGGCTTGGCCGGCTCGGAGCTGGTGCCGCGGCGGTCGGTGCCGACTCGTCGCCGGTCAGCGCGGCCGCGCGCTCGGCCAGACGCCGGGCGAGCTCGCCCGCGGCAGCGTCCTGCCTGGTCCGGGCGGGAAGGCCGCGCCCGGCGATGGGGGCGTCAGGCGGTGCCGCGGGTGCCCGGTAGGGGGCTTCGCCGGTGTCATGGAAGTTGGCGATGGTGCGCCGCAGCTGCCCGATCGAGACCATGTCGCTCGAGGCCGACACTGTCACCCAGGAGTTCTCGGCGGGCGAGAACTCCTCCAGGACCCAGGTGTATCCGTCGATGGAGCCCATGAAGTCCGCTTCGTCCCAGAACGCGAGGCGCCGCTGGCCGGGGTACTCGAACACGTCCGCGAAGACGTCGTTCGTGTAGTGCAGCCAGTGCGCCCGCGGGTAGCCGGCGGCGATGCGGTCGCCGAGCTCGTACGCCAACGGGTACACGCTGCTCGGGCCCTGTTCGCCGAGGTCGTGCTCGTCGATGAACGCGACGGCGATCTCGGCCATCGCGATCGGGTGCTCGGCGGTGCCCGACTGGCCTGGCACGGGCTCGTAGGTTTCCTGCGCCGGGTCCCAGCGTTCGACCTGCCAGGCGTAGCCGGGGTTCTCGTCGTCGCGTTCGATGCGCAGCAGGATCCGTTCGGGGAACACGATGGTCCCCGCGTTCGACCAGGCCGGGTCCGCGTCGTACGTCCAGGCTCCCGCGGGGCGGTCCTGCGCCTCAATGCGGCGGATGAGCTCGTGCGCGCTGGGCAGGGTGATCGCGTCAGGCATGGGCGGGCCTCACAAGGTGCTTCCGACGTTCAGCAGGAAGTTCATCCAGGCCACCCCGGCGCCGGCCAGCGCGGCGGCGCCGAGGGCGACGAACACGCCGACCCGGCCGCGGGAGGCAGCCTGGAAGTTGCCGTGCGCGGTGGAGACGGCCCACACGATGGCGCAGATCACCAGCATCAGCACGGCGATGATCAGGGTGATCGTCAGCAGCGCGCCGACGATGCTCATCAACGTCGACCGGCCGCCGACGGCGTCGAAGTCCGGGTAGACGTCCTCGGCGACGACCAGCAGCCGCAAGGTCAGGGGCACCACGGGGCCTCCTTCGGTCATCGGATAGCGCGGGGCATCCGACAGGTGCGCACCCCGCACCGGAAAAGGCTCGTCAGTAGGCGCAGCCGGGTCCGCCGGCGGTGGGAGCGTCGATCCCTTCCACGCCGTGCGCGGCCAACCACGGCACCGGGTCGACGGCCTCGGCGCCGGCCCCGCCGGGGTGGACCTCGAAGTGCAGATGCGGGCCGGTGGAGTGGCCGGAGCTACCGACGTCGCCGATGTGCTGCCCGGCGATGACCCGGTCGCCGGCGTGCACGTAGATCCCGTCGGCCCACATGTGGATGTACATGGTCGCGACCCGTTCGCCGCCGATGGTGTGCTCGACGGTGATCTGCCCGGAGTACCCGTCGACCATGCCCGCGTAAGTGACGATCCCGTCGGCCAGCGCGAAGATCGGCGTCCCGTCGGGGGCGGCCCAGTCGTTCCCATAGTGAAAACGAGGCTCTCCGGTGATCGGATCGATGCGGGGCCCGAACGGGGACGTCTGCACGTAGGTGCCGGTGGGCAGCGGGAACACCAGCCGGGTCGTCTCCGGGATGTTCGCGTCGCCGGGCACCCCGGAGCCGCCGGTGCCAGAGGAGATCGTCAGGGCCTGGAGGATGGCGCGGGCGACCGGCTCGTAGTTCTGATAGCGGTCCGGGAACGCCGAGACTTCGACCGACTGGGCGGCTTCGCCCTTGTCCATCTGCTGCCAGCCGGGGACGTCGAGCAGCCCGCGCGGAGAGCCGCCGTTCGGGCCGTCCGGGCCGCCGTAGAACGCGGCCGCCTGGTAGCGGGGATCCATCAGCTGCTCGACGCTGCCCCACCCGGACTGCGGGCGCATCTGAAACAGCCCGAGCGAGTCGTGGTCCCCGCCATCGCCGTCGTTCGGGTAGCCAGCCGACTCCGGGTAGGCCGACGCGTTCGCCAGCTGCCGCAGCGTGGACTCCGTCAGCGCGGCCATCAGCGCGATGAGGATCCCGTCACGGCCGACGCCGGCCGTGCGGGCGCCGGTCTCGATGATCGTGGCCGCGTGGGTGAGCTGGGTCCGGCTCAGGGTGAAGGTGGTCCCGTCGGCGGTGGTCACCTCCAGCTCGTCCGGGATCGGGCCGAGGACCACACCGGAGGCGATGCACACGGCCTGGTTCGTCACGGCCGGGTTCACCAGCACCGCGACGCCGAGCAGGGACAACATCGGGGCGAACAGCATGCTCACCAACGCCAGGACTAGCGCCTTCCTCATCGCCGGCCCCCGGCCTATCGAAGGGGGTTGTCGAGCTGCGACAGGCGCAGCAGCACGCACTGCGCGGTCGCCGGCGGGCAGGACAGGAACATCGTGAACGCCACCGGATGCTCCGAGGCCACCGGCTCGTCGAACCACACCCCGGTGCGGTGCCTCGTGCCCTCGACGGTGTAGGCGATCAGCCCGTCGGCGACTTGCCCGTCCGCCGCCTCGACCGCCTGATCCCACTGATCCGGCACCCAGAGCCGGTCGATGCTCAGGGTCTGCGCGGTGCGGTATTCCTGCAGGCTCCGCCACGTCGACGCGGACGGCAGGTAGTTGCCGAGATCGCCGATCAGCCCCGGGGTCTCCTCCCCGGTCGGATCCGCCGCCTGGAGGATCACCGCCCGGTGGTCCTGGACGGTGAGGGTGGTGAAGGTGTCCCAGGTGAACAGCGCCTGCGCCAACGCCCGCGCGAACACCTCCGGATCCTTCGTGTCCGGCAGCGGCGGCAGCGTCGGCGTACCCGGCGACGCGGGACCGCCGGGCGTGGGCGTGCTGGTCCCGGGTCGGGAGCCGGAGTCCGGGTCCGGGGGCGTCCGTGAAGCCGGGCCGGTGAGCAGGCCGTAGACGCCGACGGCGACGAACGCGAGCAGCACCAGCCCGGCGGCGGCCAGCGAGATGATCAGCCGCAGCCTGCGGGGACGGTCCGGGGTGGCGCGATCGGTCATGACGGGGCTGCCTCCTGTGCGAGTCGAATGCACCCGTCAGGTGCGACCCCCGCGCCGCCGATCAGTCCAACGCCCGCCCCGACGACGCCGGCCCAGACGGGCCCGGGCCGGGGTCCGACTCGTCGGTGAGCTCGACCTGGCGTGCCGCGAGCGCGTCCCGCACGCCGGGCTCGGTTGCCGGCTGCCAAGCGATCTGCCCGGCTGCGGAATGGGCCATCATCACCAGGTCGCTGGCCTGAGCGAGGGTGCTCGCGGCACCCAGCGCGAAGAACGCGGTCGCCCGGGCCTGGTCGGCGCCGGTCTCGACGTTCCCGTCGTCGGTTCGTGCGCGGTCGGTGTGCGCGAGGTTCCAGTGTGCGATCTGCTCCAGGCTCTGGATGAGCGCGCGCAGGGTCGCGGTCACCGCGCCGAACACGTCGTAGACGTCCTCGGGCCGATCGATGCCGCGGGTCGCGTGCGCGAGGCCGCGTGCGCTCTGCCACATCTCCTCCGCGTCGGCGGCCGGGTCACTGAACGTCGGCATCGTCACCGTCCTGAAGGCCCGTGTCGCGGGCGACGGTGGCCGCTTCGAGGAAACGGCTAGTGCCGGCCGCGTAGCTGGCGACCAGCTCCCACTGGTCCGGGTCGGCGTAGCGGCCGAAGTCGTCCGCGTCGAAGCGGTCCCACCAGCCGTGCTCGCGGCGCAGCAGGTCGACCAGGCGACGGTTCTGGTGCTTCTGCCGCAGCAGCGGGTCCGCGTCGGTCCATCCCGTCGGCCCCGCGGCGGTCGCCTGCTGCCGCAGCTGGGCCAGGTGGGTCAGGGCGCGGGTCGCCTCGCGCAGCATGTCTTTGGGCGCCTCCTGCGTTTGGGCGACCTGCAGCTCGGCGGATGCCGCCTGCCGCACCGGCTCCGGCTCGGCCGGGTCGTCGGCGGCGCGGCGCAGCGCGGCGAGGGCCTGCAGGATCTTCACCCGCAGGTAGCGGCCGTTGACCTTCCCGTCGGTGTTCAGCTCGATGAGCGCCTCGGCCGCCTCCTGCCGGATCTCCGGGTCCTCGGTCTCGGTCGCGGCGATCTGCTGCAGCTCGACGACCTGGTCGAGCATCGAGTGCGAGTCCCGCCCGGTCACGGCCTTCGCGGCCTGCACACGCGTCTTACCCGACGCCCCTGCTGCCTCGCTGTGCGGTGGTGTTGATTCGACACCACCGTCCCCACCCGGCCCGGCCGCCGCCTCGCCCGGGTCCGCGCTGGCCCCTTCCGGGTCCTGCGTGTCGGTGTCGGGGCGGGCGCCGAAGCGGGTGGCGCGCTGCTTGCGTGCGTTGTCCTCGGCGAGGATGTCCTTGTACTCCGTGTACAGCTCGGCCTGCTCGACTGGCGTGAGCATCTTCTGCAGGGCGTGCTCGTCCTTGATGGCCAGGACCGTGGCGAGTCTGTCGGAGATACCCGTGACGACCCAGACCGGCACGACCCGGTACTCGAGAATCCGCAACGCCGCCAGGCGCCGCTCGCCGGCGATCAGCACGTTCTGCGGGGTGATCGAGATCGGGACGAGCAGGCCGCCGGTGCGGCGGATCGACTCGACCAGCTCGTCCAGGTCGCCCAGGTCGCGGCGGAAGGAGAACCCGAGCTCGATCTCGTCGATCGAATGCTCCAGTACCAGGTAGCCCGAGCGGCTCATGGCGTCACCGCCGGGCCGAGCCGGGACGCCGCCGCCCGGGAGGCGCGTGACAGGTGCTCGTCGGCCAGCAGCTCCTGCGCGGTGTCGCCGAGCAGGGCACGGGCCAGCAGCCCGAGCCGGCCGGGGTGGCGCTTGCGAGCACGGATGCCGACGACCAGCGCGACCAGCTCCGTCCACACGTCCGGGGTGTAGCCGAGCCGCAGGGCGATGTTGTGCTCGCGGCTGACGATCTCGATCGCGGACTGGTGCGAGCCGAGCCCGGTGATGCGGTGGGCGATGTAGTCCACGGCCTGCTCGACCTGGCGTGCGGGCCACCCGGTGACGACGAGGAAGACGCTGACGGTGCGGATCACCCGCTCGGCGCCGTCGGTCTCGGCCGGGCCGCCGATCGGGGCGGCGTGCGGGTGGACGTCGTAGAAGAACTCTTCGTAGTGCCCGGCGCGCACCGGCTCCTCCTCGGGGCGCTTGGAGGGACGGCGGGCCTTGTCCTGGCTGGTCATGTTCCGGTCGGCGTGCACCTCGGCGGCGATGCCGAGCGCGACGGCGCGGGTGACGACCGCCCACGGGTCGACCGCGCGCAGCGTGGTCGGCTGCCGCATGGCGATGAACGCCTCGAACGCGGCATCGGCCGGGTCGCGGTGCCAGGCTCTCGCGATCGGCGTGTACTTCGCGGTGGCGTAGACCATCAGCGCGGTCGCGACCGGGCTGGAGGACCAGGTGCCGGTCGCGTTCAAGTCCGTGAGGACCTGGCGGAGCCCTTCGGGTGTGGTGAAGTCCGGCACATCGCCGGACGGGAAGGGGATGGTGTGGTGCATAGCGACTCCCTCAACGGATCTGGGTGCAAGCGAGGTATGAAGGGCCCGCAGCCGAAACGATCACGAGGGACGCGGTCAGGGCGTCGCCGGGGGCGTCGGCGGTTTTCGGCGTCGCTGAAGCACGCCACGCGCGCTCGCGGGTGGCTGCTGGGGCGGCCGGGGTTAGCCGGCGTCGATGTTGTGGATGGTCGTCTCGGTGCGGGGGCCGGGCATGCCGAGTGAACAAAGGCCCGGGCGGGATGGGGTCACCGGCTCACCCCCTGCCTTCCCGCCACCGGCGAGCTCGCCGTGGTGGGAGTGTCCGGGGTCAGGGCTTGCTCGCGGCGCGCCAACGCCTGCCGCAGCCGGTCGCGGGCGCCGCGGGCCGCCTCGAGGGCGGCCTGGCGGGCCAGGTCGACGCTGTGCTGGTTCAGCTCCACGCCCTTCTCCAGCACGCGCGCGCCCGCCCGGGCGGCCAGATCGGTCGGGCGTACCCATTGCACCCGCATCCGGTCGTCTTCCTCCGGGGCGTTCTGCTCCTGGGTGCTTTCCGCCTCCCGGCGCAGCGCCGGGTCGGTCCGGATCGCCTCGATGGCCGCCGCCTCTTCCTGCTCGCCTTCGTCCCGGGCTCGTTCGCCCGCTGGCGGGGCGGCGCGGTCCTGCGGGTCAGGGTCGGTGACGCCGGGGCGCGGCGTCGCGGAATCGGTGCTGTCGGGCAACGTGGTGTCGGGCAGGGTGGGGTCGGTCATCTCGCTTCTCCTTCCGCGGGCTGGTCAGGTACGGACAGCCACCGGCCGATCGTGGTGGGGTGCACGCCGAGCTCGGCGGCGATCTGCCGTTGCGAGACGCCGTCCGCGGCCAACGCCACCGCTCGCGCCCGGGTGTCGCTGCCGGTCCGGGTACGCGGGGCGCGTTCGATCGCCGCCGGCGCCCGCCCGGTGCGGGCCGGGGTCGCCACGAGGGCCACGGCGGTCTGCTCCGTCGCCGCCGGGTCGGCGTCCCGCTCGCTGGTGGTGTCGGCGTTGCGCAGCAGCTCCACCGTCAGGTGGGTCATCGCCAGCAGCACGAGGGGCGGGATGCAGGCGACCAGGGCGGCGATCAGGGCCGGCACGCGCGCGTCGGCGGCCACGACGGCGTGCGTGATGTTCGCGGCCACTGAGACTCCGGCCCCGGCGGATAGCAGCAGCCACGCGAAGCGGCGGGCGGAGGCGGCTTGGTTGCGCAGGGCGACGACGCTGATGGTCGCCTCGAGGATCACGCCGTCGACGATGAGGGGCCAGACCCATGCTTGGGTTTCGGGGATGCCGGCGAGCACCGCAAGATCGCGCAGCGCGGTGAAGCTCAGCCAGAACGCGCCCAGGGCGAGCAGGATCGTGCCCGACAGGCTGGTGCCGATCACCAGCCGTGACACGCCCGGTACGAGTCTGGCCGCACCCGCGCCCGACCGCACGTGCGGGTCGGGGCGGGCCGTGCCGGTCATCGCGCCACCGCCTCCCGGCTCGACCGAAACCGACTGCCGGCCGGTGAGGCGTCCGGGGTGAGCCGCACGGTGCGCCAGGCGGATCGGATCGTCGCCTCGATCTCACGCTCGCCCAGGCCGGCGGTGAGTGCCGGCCCGTCCAGGGCGTCCAGGATCCCCGGCTCGTCCATGCCGAGCTCGGCGAGCCGGCATGCCGCCCAGAACAGGCTGCTGTTGCGGTTGCCCTCCACCGCGCCGGCGAGCCAGCCGGCCAGCCGTTGCGTTGCCGGACCCGGGCTCGCTCCGATGACTGGGCGGGGCCGGGGCGGTCGGGGCGGGGTGAGCAGCTCACGGATCGCCTCAGCGTCGACTGGCGACCCGGTGCCACCGAGCGCGATCGTCTCGTACCGGCGCACCGTCCCGGCGACCGCGATGGCAGAGGGTGGGGCGATGATGTAGCCGCCGGTGCCGCGGAAGTCGACATGGGAGGTGCCACGCGCCCAGGTCCGCTGCGGCCGGGCAGGGTCGGACGGGAAGTAGAGGTGCACGCCGCCGGACGGGGAGCGCACCGACTGCAGGGCGCCGGAGACGAGGCCGTCACGGTGCAGCCGCTGCAGCACCTGGTATCCGTCGCCACCGGGATGCACGTCGATGTCGAGCACGTCGACACCATGCCCTGTGGCGATGCCGATGTTCGCGGCCGACTGCCATGCCCACCAGCCCCGGATTCGCCGGGTCGCGGTGGTCGCCTCCTGGAATCCGTTGTGCGTCAGCGGCGTTTTCCCGCCCGGTACGCAGGGAAACACCGGCAGCCCGGTGGCGGCGTAGGCGAGCGCCGCGTCGCGCAGCGCCGCTGGTGGGCGCTCGTGCAGTGCCGCCATGACTTCGCGCAGCTGGACCATGCTCGCCTCCTCCCACGGTCCCGGATGCTCGCGCATCCTGGCCGTCGGAGTCAGGTGCGTGTCGTCTGCTGGTAACCCGTGACCGCTACGGTGACCTCGGGATTTGTGCTGTGACCCTCCCGAGGCGTCCCGCAGCGGCGTCCTCTACCGATACGCGCCGCATCCTTGCTGCGTCCAGCGTCGGACTGGAGGATGCGCGGTTGAGCAATGGATCTGCGTGACTGAGTCACACACGCCGGGCCGAGCCTGCCGCGTGTCGGCCTCTGGTCGTGCTAGCGGGAGAGCCCTGGCCGGTGGTCGTCCGTGGGGCCTTCGGGCTCGGTATCGGGGTCGAGGGATTCGCCGCGTCCGGCGAGCAGACCGCGCAGGAGAGGGTGCCGCCACCCGCGGTCGGTGGACAGGCCGTCGAGATCGGCCGCCGGGCGGCCGGTGAAGGCGAGCACGGCGTTGACCGCCTCGAGGGTGCGAGCCGCCTGCGACCGGCCGATGCCTTCCAGGAGGAAGAAGATCCGGTCCAGCGCCGCCGCGTCGTGTGCTGCGGCGGTGAAGGCCACGGACTCCGCCTGGTCCGTCCCGTCGCGGGCGGCGCCGACCAGCAGGCGCAGCTGCCCGTCCCCATCAGGACTGGTCGCCCGGTAGCTGCCGGCGGGGATCCAGCGGTGCGCCTCGGAGGCGGGCCCCTCGTAGATCGCGGGCTCATCCGGGTGCTCCGGGTCGGGCACCACGACGTCCAGGTCCACCGCGCGCAGCAGCTCGGCGATGCGCTCGCGCTCCGTCGCACTCACCGCCAGGCCGGCGCCGTCCTCGGTCTCGGCGAGCCGGCGCAGCGTCTGCCACACCAGTAGGTCCGCCGGCGGCGGCACGACTGCCCCCGCCTCGGTGCCGGGAACCGGGATCCAGCTCTGGATGCTGGAGACGTCCTCGCCGGAGTATTCCCCGAACATCCGGTCCCCGTCGGTGACCACTGCGTCACCCGGGGCGGCGAGGTCTTCCATCAGGGTCTCCCGCACGATGTACGCAGCCTCCTGCTCGGAGCGGGCGAGCACGTCGAACGCGATCGTCACGGTGTGATGCTCCAGCGGGGCCGGCACATAGCCCAGCGGCGGGAGCCCGTTGTGATCGGCCATCATGACCCTGCTCTTCCTCGGTGCGCGGGCGTTCGCCGTCCGGATGACACGAGCCCGCTCCTGCAGGAAGGTGCGGGGGCAGGGTGCCGGCCCTCAGATCGGGCGCCGGGCGCGCGGGCAGCGCCGGGACGGTGGACTCCAGACGGCATGCGCGGCGTCAGCTCCGGGACTTCGGTTTCATCAGATGCCCGCCAGCCCGGGCACCGGGCGGCCGGCGAAGGGCGGGAAGGCTACGGGCCCGAGCCTGCTTGCGACACCTGATGCTCGGGTGCGTGCGGCAGGATCGGGATGGTTCGTTGGGGCAAGCACCCTCGGGCGGAACAGGTGCAGGACTAGGTTCCCGCAACCGGGAACGTCCCCGCACCTGCCGAGCCCTGGAAGGCAGGAAAAATTATGCCGGATATATATGGCTGACCGGAAGGGTTGTGGTTCGTCACCGTTGGACTCATGTCCTCCAACGCACCGTCTTCATGGGAGGACTACGCCCGCGCCGTCGGCATCGAACTGCAGCGCCGGCGCATCGCCGCCGACCTGACCCAAGAGAAGCTTGCACACAAGGCGGGCATCACGCGCAATCACTACCAGCAGCTCGAGCGTGGCTTCTGGAAGGCAGGCACGCCCGCGAACCCGTCGCTGAAGCATCTCGCCCGGCTCGCGCAGGCGTTGCAGATCGAAGTCGACGTGCTCCTGCCCTCGGTGGCAGAGATCGAATGGCCCGCGGACTGACCGCAGCGCGTTATCGCGACACCTCGTCAGGACCGGTGCCGCGGGTCAGCGAGTCCGCGGCGACGGCGGCGGGGCCGGTGTCGGAGTCCAGGCGTTCGCGGCGCTGACGGAGCAGTTCGTCCAGCAGCATTGCATGCTGCGCCGGGGACGCCGGGACGACGATCCGGTTGGCGACGTGACCGACGGTGGCGAGGATCCCGGCGAGACGGTCGCGCAGATTCCGGTCCGGCGCAGCCCGTGCCGCGAGCGCGATCTCGGTGATGACGGATTCGTTGTGCTGCTCGCGCAGGAACGCCGCCGAGTAGAGGGCGTTGTGCCGCCCTGCCGGCCCCACGACCAGCCGGGCCGGTTCGTCCCCGTACATTGTGGTCGCGTCGTACACCCCAGCCGGCAGGACTGCGGCAGCATGGGAAGCACGCCCGGTGTACTGGTCGGTGCCGTCGGCCCTGCGCACCCGCACCTGCAGGTCCGCGGTGTGGAGCATCGCCCGCAGGTGGGTGCGGACATCGCGCGAGAGCAGCCGTGTGGGTGGGTCGGACGAGTCCTCCTGGTTGACCAGATCGCGCAGCGCCTGCAGGCTCATGAGGTCCCGCGGCACCCACTCGTTCTGGAATCGTGGAGGCAGGGTCGGGCTGCGCCCGCCGGCGTCGGCGAGCAGCTGCAGGAGCTGCGGCTCGCGAGCCAGCGCGGCAGCGTGGAACGCGGACTCCCAGTGAGAGTGGTCCTCGTCATAGCGATCAGCGTCGATCTCGCCCCGGTAGTTCGGGGCGACGGTGACGAGATAGTCGTCCCTGTGGGGTTCCTCCGGAAGCCGGTCCCGCTCCAGTGCATCGGCGAGGTCGTCGCGGAGCGCCTCCGCACGGTCGAGGCGCTCGGTGAGGTCGTCGATGCGGGTGACCTTGATCGCCAGGTCGAGGGCCTCGTCGGTGAAGTTGTCGAAGGCGATGCCCCAGGCGTTCTCGTCGAGCTCGCCGCCGGCCGTGCGGTAGTCCTCCGGGTTAGGGGCCTCGGGGAACGCCTCGGCCAGCAGCTCCGTGACCGGGGTGTCCTCGTACTCGTCGATGAACGCGTTCGGGTTGCGCAGGTGCTGTGCCTCGCGGGTGTTCCCGTCGACGTGCTTCAGCGCCGCCTCGGGGAACCAGCGTGCCTTGACCGGATGGGTCGGGGCACCACGCTCGTCAAGGACGGGAGCCTTGGCGAGGTCGTCGCCCCACCGGGCAAGCAGCGCGTGCAGGAGCTGCGCTGCCTGCTCCCGGTCGCTGCCGACGATCTCGAACACCACCGGGATCCGGTGCCGTCGCTCTTCCTCGGCCATTCACGCCTCCTTGATCGTCCGCATCGGCACCCCGCGGGCGTCGACGCGGATCAGGTAGGTCACAGACCCCCGCGCGACTCGCGGGACGGAGCCGACGGCGCCGAGGGCTTGTTGCCGGTGGCAGCGCCGAGGTCCTGCGCACGCTGGTCGAGGGCGTGCGCAAGTGCCGAGCCGGCCGGTGTCCGGTCTGCCGGGCGGACCGGGATGGACTGGATGGAGAAGCTCGGGTAGGGAGTCGCCTCCTGCAGCGCGTTCAGCCAGGTGTCGACGTCCTCCGGATACTGCCAGTCGGCCGGGGCGGGGTGGGAGGTGAGGAATTCGGTCGCCCCCGCGAACGCGTCCGAGTCGCTGAGCGTCTCGTACAGCGTCGTGGCCATCGTGCGTGCCAGGCGCACCACGCTGATGTCGGCCAGCACCGTCGGTTCCTCGCCCTCCAGATTCGACCAGACGATGACGCCGACCGGCACGCGTGCCGGCGGTAGCGGCGGCCGCTCGGGCTCGCCCTCGAGCGGGACCCATGACGGGAACCCGCCTCTTCGTGTCGTGTTCACACGTCGACTGATCAGGCGGACGAGCTCGTCGAGCGGTTGCTGGCGGGTGTGTTGCTCGAGCAGCCGGGAGATCTCGTCCAAGGCGCGGGCGTCGTTGCGCTCCTTCGGGAACGCGGCCGAGATCCGCCCGGACGGGGACAGCTCCGACGGGGCGACCACGAGGGCGTACTCCCGGTCGTCGTAGTCGAAGGCCACGTAGACGCCCTCGGCGAGTTCCGCGGCGGCGGTGCTGGCGGAGCCCTCGAAGATCCTGGGCCCGCCGGTGCGGCCGGGATCCTCGGCGAAGATGTGCCGGTCCAGGCCCGACAGCACCTCCTGGATTCGCTCCCGAGTCTGCTCCGGCAGCGCACCGGGCGCGCGCAGCAGGACGCCGAGTCCCTCGATCACCGCGAGGTCGTTCACCAGCCCGGGGTACTTCTCCTGCACGAGCGCGGCCTGTGAGGGGCGGGCCGGGACCTGCTGCCAATCGAGCACACCCCACCGGAGGTAGTCGTCGACCTGACGCTGATCACGCAACAGGAACGGTCGCCCATCGGAGTCCTCGGCGGCCAGGACCTGCTCGAGGAGGGCTCGGGCCTCGCCCATGTCGCGTGCCGAGACGCCGAAATCGACGCCGACACGGAACTCCCACAGCGGCTCGCCTTCCTCGGGAGTGCTCAGGTCAACCATGCTCGTCCTTTCCTGCCGACCGACCCCAGCTCTTTCGGCCGGGCACCTCTCAGGTAGGTCGCATCGCAGCGCGCAGGCGGTTCAGGCTCGCTCGGGGTGTTCATGGTCGCTTCCTTGGCCGTGCTTCTCAACTCCCAGCCGTCCGCAGATCAGCGCTCACGGTCGGGAGCCGCACGGTCGCGGCCATGCCGCACCCCCGGGCCGGAGTCGGGCGTCCCCAGCTCCCGTTCTCTGCGCGCAAGCGCGAGCGCGAGCATCCGGGCAGCCTGCGCATGGTCGGTGCCGTCCGTGCCGCCGGTGACCGGGATGTCGTGAAAGGAGAACGCCGGAAACGACGCCGTGCTCCGCAGCGCCTCCAGCCAGTCGTCCACGTCCTGCGGTTCGACCCAGTCTTGCGCGGGCGGATGTTCTTCGAGGAACCTCGCGAGTGGGTCCGGGGCCGGTCCTTCCGAAAGCCGTTCGTGGATCAAAAGCGCGGTCGCTCGCGCCACCGCTGTGGGGTCCGGGCCGGCGAGCAACGTCGGATCGTCCTGCCCTTGGTCGTCCCAGACAATCACGCCGAGTGAGAGCGGCTGGAGGCCGAGTCGTGGCTGGGCTGGCGCGCGTGGGTCGACGCTGCGCCATCCGAGGACGCCCCACACGTCGCCGTCGGGAAGAACCAGTTGATTTCGCTGCACCGGGGCGGGCTCGGCGATCGTGCCTCCGGCCAATGCATCGTCGAGTACAGCGTGCGCCTCCTGCTCGTTCCGTGCGGAGACTTCGAATTCCCGCAGGACGCGATATGTCCACAGCGGCACGTTCTCACCAACCCCAGGCTTCTCTGGATCCGTCATAGCTGCCCGTTCAGTGCCACCCGGTCGACGCGGGAGGCGATCAGGGGGAGGAAGGTCGGGTCCTTCTCGATCGCCACCACCTGCATCCCCTCCAGCAATGCGGCCTCGACGGTTGAGCCGGACCCGGCGAACGGCTCCAGGACGAGACCGCCTGGCGGCGTCAGCAGGCGGATCAGCCACCGCATCAGCGACAGCGGCTTTACCGTCGCGTGCGACACCCCGAACGCGCGCGGCCGCTCCGACTCGGGCGCCTTCTGCTCGTATCGGAAGATCGGGAACCGGGCCGAGACCGGATCGGTTCGCCAGGTGCCCGTCAGCAGGTCCATCGCGTCGGCCTGYGACGGATCCAGCACGACGTTCGCCGGCCACTTGGCTTCTCCGAAGCGGGCCGCGTCGATATGGATCGCGCCGGTGCCGTGCGTGCGCACGTTGTCGACGACCGTGCCGACCATCGGCTTGCGGGCGATGATGATCGGCTCGAACGAGGGCCGCAGCCCGGTGCCCCAGCCCTCCCAGCGTTGCGCGTCCTCGCTGACCGCGGTGCCATGCTGCACCACCCGGCGGGTCGCGCCGAGCACGCCGTCGTGTTCGGACTGCTGCACGATCCGGTCCGGGCGACGGATGCCGTTGCGTTTGTCGAGTGCGTACCCCAGGTCCATGCTCTTCGGCATCCCGGAGGAGTAGATCCATGCAATCTGATCGCGCACCTCGAAGCCTGCGTTCTCGATGCCGCGCACCATCCGGTGCCAGGTGCGCGTGCCGCCGAACGCGGCCAGGTGCGCACCGGGCTTCAGGGCGTGCAGCGCGCCGCGCGCCCACGCGGCGCACCACTCCTCGAACACCTCGCCGTCGCTCATCCCCGCCACATCCACGTCCGGCAGGGACGCGGTGAACCCGGTCTTGCCATCCCAGTCGTTGCCGTTGAACTCCAGGCCGTACGGCGGGTCACTCACCAGCGCGTCCACCAGCTCGCCGCGCAGTCGGGGTAGGAGCTCGACCGAGTCGCCGGCCAGGATCACGGCGCCGTCGCGGTCCAGCTCGATCGGCAGCGGCTCGGGACCGAAGGCATGCGGACGCTCTGAGGGCATCGAGAACCAGCTCTCGTCARCGCTCGCCGCCGTTGCCCAGCGAGCAGGGATGCCAGCCAGGTACGCGGCTCCGCACGCGCGCGCTCGCACCTTCACGCCGCCGGTCCGGCTCGCCGCTCAGCCCCGGTCAGCTCCGCCCCTCGGTCCCAGGCAGGGCGGTCCACACGATCGGCAATCGACGCCAGTTAAAGGCCCCCTAGAAGGCGGCTCACCCGTGGGTGGCCTGCTCGTCCTCCTCCCGGACGGTCGATGACGCTGTTGCCGGCCACCGCGCGGGTGTCGCTCCGCGGGCTTGCACCGCGAAGAGGCTCGGGCTGACTCCATAGCGGCGCTTGAACGCTCGAGCCGCCGCAGACGGATTAATCCAGCCAGCCCTTCGGGCAGCCTCCGACACCGTCAACCTCGATCTCACCAGCAGCTCAGCCATGTGGTCGAGGCGAGCCTGCCAGAGGAAGGAGGCGGGGCTGAGGCCCAGCTCCCGGCGGAACAGACGACTCAACTGCGATTCCGAGATCGCAACTTCGCGCGCCAGCTCGCCTACCGTCCAGGGGTGGTCCAGCCGTGCCCTGAGCACTCCCGCAGCTGCGGCCACCGGCGTTCGTGGCAGCATCGCGCGATACGTAGTTCCGTCGGGCTCCGGCTCGGTGGCGCGGTCGTCGAGAGCAGATACTGCATCGAATAGATCCGCAGTCCGCGCAAAGATTGCGAAAGCAGTGCCGGAGCTCTCGCCGAGCGACACCAAGCTGCTCAACAGCGGCTGCAGCCGGCGCATACCGGCGTCGCCTACGTTGATTGCAGCCATCGCGTAGCCTTCCGATTGCGCGGCAATCGACTGGTGGACAACAGGGTGGCTCGCGGGCAGCCATGGGAGCTGCATCCGGAAGAACTCCTCGTGGACGTAGAACGCCACCGCGTCAACGAAGCCCTCCGCGATTAGCGAGCAGCGCATACCTTCGGGGACCGTCACTATGGAACCTGTCCGCAGTGCGACATCAACGCCGGGACCCCGTAGCCGCGCCCATCCTGCCGTTACGAACACGAGCTTCACGCAGTCTGCGGGCACGCGCAGTGAGCGCCGAGCCGTGGCGATCCGACGCGCAGTCATGGGCAACCCCTGACTCTCGAGCAGGGCCCGACAGGTTGGGAACGTCACCCGCGCCTCGCTACCGCTCCCTCGGCTGCGGCACACAGCCGACACGGACGACGCGCGCTGATCGACGGCCCAGTGGCTACCAGCCCGGAGCAAGGGCCATTCATGAGCCAGCCCGGCCCTCTGTGAAGGTCGCAGTTCACTTGTGCCTCCTCGAGCTGAGCGTCTTCACGCGGCGATACCGTGCAACCATTTGGTGCACCAGGGGCATGCACCACGGATCAGTGCGAGCGACATCGCGGAGTTCGCCCCAATAGGACGCCGCGCTTCGAGTGGCGAGACGGCTCTCGCTCTTGCCGCCTGCGATCTCGCCTTCTCGCGCCACCTGAATCGCGTGCGAGAACCGCTACTTACTCCACGTGATCCCCCTTCCGTCCACGAGCGTCATCCGCTGAATCCTGGGGGTCTTCGGCCCCCTTAAGTCGTCGGCCTACATGCTGTTCTACGACCACCTTGACCGACGTCCGCGCGTGGGTGGCGACCTCAAGCGAATCGGCCGGATCTACAATCGGATCGTCCGCCTCGCCCGGTCTGTCTCACACCGCCGCGGCACGGTGGAACGTAGCGGGGCCAGGACTCGGGACGTGCCTACTCGCCGCGCATTCGAGACCGATACCCCGTCGGACTCACGCCGAATCGACGTCGGAAGACCCGCGCCGCGTAGCTGCCGTCGTGCCATCCGACGTGGACTCCGATCTCGCCTACGCCCAGTTCGGAGCTCACCAGCAGGTGGGCCATCCGTTGAACGCGGACGTCCGACAAGTAGCGCATCGGCGCGATACCGAGTTCCGTGCGAAACAACACGGCAAGATGCGAGGGCGATACGTTGACCTGCCGCGCCAACTCATCGAGACTCCAGCGCCGGTCCATCTCATCCTGGAGAAGCTGCGCAGCCCGGGCGACTTCCACCCGCCTGGCGAGCAGCGGCGTACGTGCGCCACGGCGACGGTGGAGTGAGGACGGAACTATCGGCCGCGATGCCGCTTGGGCGATCGCTAGGGCTTCGAGAATGAGCCCGAGCTTATGGATCTGCACGGTCACATTCCCGAACGCGCTCTCGACTCCCACTCCGGCTCGCATTTCCTCAAATGCGGAGAACAGCCGTCGAGCATCCGCACCGGAGGGGCGCACCCGCCATACCCGGCCCGGCACAGGGGACTGTTCTTCTGCTGCCGGTGCCTCGTCGCCGCGCAGCAGCCAGCCGAGCCGCTCGCCGAGGAACACGTCGTCGATGTAGAGGACGCTTGCGAGCATCGACATCAGTGGGCTGATTTCGTATATCGACCCGCGCTCCAGAACGAGAACATCGCCGGCACCGAACTCGACGCTAGATCGCAAGGTCGCCAATACGCCGGCCCCCTCTTCGACCAGAACCAGCTTGCAACACTCACACGACAGCGGACCCAGCCTTCGGTCCACGAACAAGTGGCCTGCCCTGCCTGGAACGAGCTCAGACGGACCCAGGAGATCGGTACGGGAGAAGCGCCGGACTGGCCGTGCCCATCGGCGCACGCCCACGCCGGCTGGGGCACCGCCCGGCTCTGCTTCGTATCGGGAGCTCCCGGCGGAGCTAGTCACCACGGTGGCCGCGAAGTTCGTCGGCTGTGACGGCGACCTCCGCGTGCTTGACTCCGGCCGAGCGCGCCGGTTCCGGTGAAAGGGCTGGATGCGCCGCACCGGAATCGTGCTTGCCGACGATCACGTTTCATAGGGCCAGCCAGTGTAGGCCTCGGCGAGGTAGGCCCTGCCGGCGTCGGACTCGACGACGGAGCGCAGCTCGCCGAACTGTCGCCGTCGGTCGAACTCGTCGGCGTCGGTGGCGGTGTGCAGCATACTGGTCATCCACCAGGAGAAGTGCTGAGCTTTCCAGATACGGCGCAGCGCACGCTCGGCGTAACTGTCGATCAGGCCGGTGTCGTTCGCGCCCAGGAATGTCGAAAGGGCCTCGGCGAGCAGGATCACGTCGGCGATGGCGAGATTCATGCCCTTGGCGCCGGTCGGCGGCACCGTGTGCGCGGCATCGCCGACGAGCGCGGCGCGTCCGTGACGCAGCTCGCTGGCTACGAAGCTGCGGAAGCGCAACACGTCGCGCTGGAAGATCGGCCCTTCCTTCAGTGTCGTACCCGGGACGCGCGCCTGCAACGTGTCCCAGATCTGAGCTTCGCTCGGGGCCTGGGCATCGGCGTCGGGGGCACACTGGAAGTACATGCGCTGTACCTCGGGACTGCGCTGGCTGATGAGGGCGAAGCCGTCATCGGAATTGCTGTAGATGAGTTCGTCGCCGCTCGGGGGTGCTTCGCACAGGATGCCGAACCAGGCGAACGGGTACTCGCGGAAATATCCGCTCTTCGCCGCACCGGTCACCGCGGAGCGGACGACGGAGCGCGAACCGTCGGCACCGACCACGAAATCAGCATCGATCACGATTTCCTGACCACCGGAGTCCATGGCGATCACCCGGGGGCGGTCGGTGTCGGCGCCTTCCACCCGAGATGCCGAGACACCGAAGCGAATATCCTGTCCTGTGGCCAGGCGCAGGGCGAGCAGATCCTTCAAGACCTCATGCTGCGGATAGACCCAGACGCTGCGGCCGACGAGCGAGGGGAAGTCGATGCGGTGCCCTTCGCCCTGGAAGCGCAGCTCGATGCCGTCGTGGCGGTGGCCGACCGTGTCGACTCGTGTTGCGGGATCGATGCGGGTCAGCAGATCGACGGTGCCCTGCTCGAGGACGCCGGCGCGGATCGTCGACTCGATCTCGACACGTGAACGTTGGTCGATGATCATCGACTCGATGCCCTGCTCGGCGAGCAGGTGCGAGAGGATCAGGCCGGCGGGACCTGCGCCGACGATCGCGACGCGGGTGCGAATTGAGTGGGTCATGGCGTCTCCTTCGACGTGTCGTGCGCGGCGGGCGCTCGTCGATCAGTGTGCGCGATCGCCCGCTCTCGCGCGTCTGAGTTCCCGATGAATGGGATTCAGGAGGTCTTCAGCGAGCTCTCGATGGATCGCGCGGCTTCTTGCAGCACGGCGATCGCCGCGCCGATCTCCGCCTCACGCGGGAGGATGACCGACAGGGAGGCGGCGACCGTGCCGCGGTCGCGCACGGGCACAGCCACCCCGGTGGAGACGGTCTCGATCGATCCGGGCGCGACAACGAAGCCCTGTCGGCGGATGGCCGCGAGGAGAGAACGCAGCGCGGTGGGGTCAGTCACGGTTTCGGCCGAGACGGCGCGGAGCGGCGCGGCGAGGATGCGTTCGCGCACCGCAGGATCCGCGTGCGCGAGGAGCACAAGACCCGACGATGACGCGTGCAACGGAAGCCGGCCGGCGATGCGGGTGATGTTCGCGCCTGCATCCGGATGTGAGAGTCGCTCGAGGAAGAGCGCCTCGTCGTGTTCGAGCACGGACAGCTGGGTGTGTTCGCGGACGAGACGCTGCACCTTCTCCATATGCGGCAGGGCCGCCTGGCGTAGGCGGAGAGCGCTGGACCCTCGGAGCGCGAGCTCCCATAGACGCATGCCGAGCCGCACGCGCATCTCGTCGTCTCGCTCGAGCAGTCCGGCCCGGATCAGATCCCCCACGATCCGGTGCGCGGTCGAGGAGGAAAGTCCTGCGCGGTGTGCGATCTCGGTCGCACTCTGCGTCGTACGGTCGGCCGAGAACGTGTCGAGAACTCGCACGATGCGTTCCGTCATCGAGTCGCCCGAGGGGGAGTTGGCCATGTCGCCAGTCTTCCATGGGGGATGCCGTCACCGACGAGGTAGCCTCGCTGCATGACCTCCCCAGTGCCCAAGTCCGCCACACCCTGGCACGCCTTCGACGTCGTCGAGGTCACCGGGCTGTTGACGGGCTCGCCCGTGCTGTGGTGGCTGTCGGGCGGCGTTGCGCTGGACCGATGGGTGGGTGCGGCGATCCGCCCGCGCCCGAACATCGACGTGAGCGTGACGGCGGCCGATCTTGCATCGTTCGTCGGCGCGCTGCCCGCCGGCTTCAGCGCCTGGGCTTCCTCTGATGACGAAGGGCACGTCGTCCCGTTCGAAGCGGTCGCCGCGGATTCCGACCCGCAGCCGGTACTTGTGCGCGATGAGGTGCGAGGTGCCTGGGTGATGCAGGTGAACGTCGAGGATGGCACCTCGGCTGCGTGGGTCTACAAGCGCGATCCGAGGCTGACGCTGCCTTGGGATCGCGCGGTGCTCGACATTGACGGCATCCCGACGGGCGCCCCCGAGGTGCAGCTGGTGTGGAAGGCGCTCCGTCCGCGTCCTGAAGACACGGTCGACATGACCACCGTCCGGCCGACCCTGTCCGATGAGGCGGTGGCGTTCTTCGAGACGGCTCTGCTGCGTATCCATCCGCACTCGACGTGGTCGATCCACGTGCGCAGCCCGTTCACTCCCGCCAAGGCGAGCTGGAATCGGCCGAAGCGCTCCTAGCCTGGAGCTCGTCGGTACTCCTCGGTGCTGACGGCATCGCGCACGAGGGAGCGGAACCACCGCTGTGCGGGCGAGAGGTTCGCCTCGCGCCGGGTGTAGAGCGACACCGGCGTGCTCTGTGCCGGCCACGGGAGGTCCGAGATCTTTAAGCCCTGGAACCAACCGCTGAACACCTCGGCGACGTGGCGGGGCAGCAACACCACGAGGTCGGTGGTCTGAACGACGGCGGGCACCGTGGCGTACTCCTCGACGGTCAGAGCGACCTGGGGCATGAGTCCATGCTCGACGAGCGCCTGGAGGGGGAAGACATGCCCGCCGCGGGCCGAGACCCGCACGAAGTGGCGACCTTCGAACATGTCTGGCCCGGTGTCGGGCAGGGCGTGTGTCGTCGATGAGAGCGCCACGTACTCGACGGCGCGTACCTGCGTGCGCCAGAGGCGGGGGCTGCCGATCATCGATACCGTCATTGCGAGGTCGATCGCGCCCCGCACGAGTCCTTCTTCGACCTGGTCGGCGTCGAGGCGCTGCACCTGCAGGTGTGGTCGAGATTTCTCGCGCGCGAGCGCGGCCATCACGGGTGGAAGGAAGGTCTGTTCGCCGATCGAGGTGAGTCCGAGCGCGAGCTCGCCGCTGAATCCGGCCGGTTCGAAAGCGTCCGGATCGCTGACCGTCTCGTCGATCCGGGCGAGCGCCTCGTGCAGCGGCCCGAACAGCGCGGTCGCCTTCGCCGTCGGCACCATGTCGTGCCCCTCGCGGCGGAACAGCTCGTCTGCGAACCGTTCGCGCAGGCGTCGCAGGGTGTAGCTCACGGTGGGCTGGGTCACGTGCAGACGCTCGGCCGCCGCCGTGACGCTGCGCAGCTCGTAGAGCACGACGAAGGTGCGCAGCTGGTTCAGATCGGCGAGGGCCATGTATAGAGGCTATCTATGTTCGCAGCTTCCAGTATCTATTGGACTGCATCCGATGTCGCGACTTAAAGTCAAGGCATCTGCATCGAGTGACAAGGACGACACGCGTTGATCATCGACATCCACGGCCACTACACCACCGCCCCCGCACAGCTGGGCGCCTGGCGTGACCTGCAGATCGCATTCACCAAGGGCGACGGCCACGCGCCGAACCCGGCCGACCTGCACATCAGCGACGACGACATCCGCGAGACCATCGAGGCCAACCAGCTGCGCCTGATGAACGACCGCGGCAGCGACCTCACCGTCTTCAGCCCTCGTGCCTCGTTCATGGCCCACCACATCGGCGACCTCGCCGTCAGCGAGACCTGGGCGCGCATCTGCAACGACCTCGTCGCCCGCGTCGCAGAGCTGTTCCCCGACCGCTTCCTCATGGGCGCGATGCTCCCGCAGTCGCCCGGCGAAGACCCGAAGACGACGATCGCCGAGCTGACCCGCGCTGTCGAAGAGCTCGGCGCCGTCACCGTCAACCTCAACCCCGACCCCTCCGGCGGCAAGTGGTCGGCACCGGCGCTCACCGACCGCTCCTGGTACCCGATCTACGAGAAGCTCGTCGAGTACGAGCTCCCGGCGATGGTACACGTCAGCACCACCTGTCGCCCCGATGTCTTCCACACCACCGGCGACCACTACCTCGGTGCCGACAGCACCGCCTTCATGCAGTTGCTCAAGGGCGACCTGTTCCGCGACTTCCCCGACCTCAAGCTCGTCATCCCGCACGGCGGCGGCGCTGTCCCTTACCACTGGGGCCGGTTCCGTGGTCTCGCGATGGCGCTCGGCAAGCCTGAGCTCGACGAGCACCTGCTGAACAACGTCTACTTCGACACGTGCGTCTACCACCAGCCCGGCATCGACCTGCTGACCGACGTCATTCCGACGAAGAACATCCTGTTCGCCAGCGAGATGATCGGCGCCGTCCGCGACATCGACCCGCGCACCGGCCACTACTTCGACGACACCAAGCGCTACGTCGACGCGACCACCAACCTCAGCGACTCCCAGCGCGAAGCGGTGTTCGAGGGCAACGCCCGCAACGTCTACCCGCGCCTCGACCGCGCCCTCAAGGCCCGCGGACTGTGAGAGAGAAGAACATGCGACTGAACAATCTCGGCATCGTCCGGACCAGCATCCAGCGCCCCGACCCCGACGACGTCGCCCGTCTGTCGCAGTTCGGCGTCGCCACCATCCACGAGGCGATGGGCCGCGTCGGCCTCATGCGCCCGTACATCCGCCCGGCGTACAACGGCGYGAAGCTCTTCGGCCCGGCCGTCACCGTGCTGCTGCAGCCCGGCGACAACTGGATGTTCCACGTCGCCGCCGAGCAGGTGCAGGAGGGCGACGTGATCGTCGCCGGCTGCACCACCGAGAGCGAGGACGGCTTCTTCGGCGAGCTGCTGGCCACCTCGCTCACCGCTCGCGGCTGCAAGGGCCTCGTGATCGACGGCGGCGTCCGCGACGTCGCCGACCTCGAGAAGATGGACTTCCCGGTCTTCTCCCGCGCGATCAACTCCAAGGGCACCGTCAAGGCGACGCTCGGCTCGGTCAACGTGCCGGTCGTCGCCGCGAACGCCCTGGTCAACCCGGGCGACGTGGTCGTCGCCGACGTCGACGGCGTCGTCGTCGTGCCGCGCGAGCTCGTGGGCGCAGTAGCGGATGCCAGCCAGAAGCGCGAGGACAACGAGGAGTCCAAGCGGCAGAAGTTCCGCGAGGGCGTGCTCGGACTCGACCTGTACGGCATGCGCGAACCGCTCGCCGCCGCCGGCCTGGAATACGTGGAGGACTGACGGATGCCGCACCCTTCGACGAGCTCAGGGACCGAGACTGTTCACGGCGACACCACCGGCCCCTTCACCAAGACCGAGGGCTGGCTCGACTGGTACGACGGCCCCTCGAAGCCGGCATTCTCTCTGCCCGCAGGCGCCGTCGACGCGCACTGCCACGTCTTCGGCCCCGGCGCCGAGTTCCCGTACGCCCTCGAGCGCAAGTACACGCCGTGCGACGCCTCGGCCGGGCAGCTGTTCGCCCTGCGCGATCACCTCGGGTTCGAGCGCAACGTCATCGTGCAGGCGACCTGCCACGGCGCCGACAACAGCGCCCTCGTTGATGCGCTGCACCGCAGCGAGGGGCGCGCCCGCGGCGTCGCGACCGTCCGCCGTGACGTCACCGACGAGCAGCTGCAGGAGCTGCACGCGGCCGGCGTCCGCGGCGTCCGCTTCAACTTCGTCAAGCGTCTCGTCGACCGGGTCCCCACCGACTCGCTCGAGGAGATCGTCGCCAAGATCGCCCCGCTCGGATGGCACGTGGTCATCTACTTCGAGGCCGAGGACCTTCCCGAGCTGTACGACTTCTTCTCCAACATCCCGACCGACGTCGTCGTCGACCACATGGGCCGGCCCGACGTCACGAAGGATCCGAACGGCCCGGAATTCGAGCTGTTCCTGACGTTCATGCGCGAGAACGAGAACGTGTGGACCAAGGTCTCGTGCCCCGAGCGTCTGAGCGTCACGGGTCCCCGCGCCCTCCCCGAAGAGATCAGAGACGGAGAACTGCACGCGTACACCGACGTGGTGCCGTTCGCCCGACGTGTGGTCGAAGAGTTCCCCGACCGTGTGCTGTGGGGAACCGACTGGCCGCACCCCAACCTCAAGGACCACATGCCCGACGACGGGCTGCTGGTCGACTACATCCCGCAGATCGCGACGACGCCCGAACTGCAGCAGAAGCTGCTCGTCGACAACCCGTCGCGCCTCTACTGGGCCCGTTGAACCGCGGGGAAGACTGAAGGAGAACCATCATGGCACTCGACAAGCCGTACAAGAACGTTCCCGGCACCACCATCTACGACGCCGAACAGGCGCGCAAGGGCTATCACCTCAACCAGTTCGCGATGTCGCTCATGAAGCCCGAGAACCGTGAACGCTTCCTCGCCGACCAGGCCGCGTACCTCGACGAGTGGCCGCTGAACCCGATCCAGCGGCAGGCCGTGCTCGACATGGACCTGAACACCATGATCGCCGAGGGCGGCAACATCTACTTCCTCTCGAAGATCGGCGCCACGCACGGCCTGAGCTTCCAGCAGATGGCCGGATCCATGACAGGCATGAGCGAGGCCGCGTACCGCGACATGATGGTCGGCGGCGGTCGGAACCCTAAGGGCGCGCGCCTCAAGGACCTCGACGGGTGGACGCCGCCGTCGACCGAGAAGGCGACGACGATGCGCCCGGATGCTCCGGCGAAGTACACCTCGGCGCTGTTCACCTCGCACGTGCCCGCGATCGGCGCGGCGATGGACCTCGGCAAGACCGAGGAGCCATACTGGAAGCAGGTGTTCGACGGGTACCAGTGGACCCGCAAGTGGGCCAAGGAGAACACTCCCGACGTCGTCATCCTCGTCTACAACGACCACGCCACCGCGTTCGACGCGTCGATCATCCCCACCTTCGTGCTCGGCACGGGCGCGGAGTACCCGGTCGCCGACGAGGGCTACGGCCCCCGCCCCGTTCCCGACGTCAAGGGCTACCCGGAGTTCGCCGCGCACCTCGCGCAGTCGATCATCCAGGACGACTTCGACCTCACCCTCGTCAACGAGATGGTCGTCGACCACGGCCTGACCGTTCCGCTGTCGCTCGTCTACGGCGAGCTCGGACCCGACGAGCAGTGGCCCGTCCGAGTCATCCCGCTGGCCGTCAACGTCGTGCAGTACCCGGTGCCGTCCGGCCGCCGCTGCTACGAGCTCGGCAAGGCCCTGCGCCGCGCGATCGACAAGTGGGACGGCGAAGAGCTCAACGTGCAGATCTGGGGCACCGGCGGCATGAGCCACCAGCTGCAGGGTCCGCGCGCCGGCCTGATCAACAAGGAATGGGACAACGCGTTCCTCGACCACCTGATCGCCGACCCGCTGGGCCTGACCGAATGGCCGCACATGGAGTACGTCGACGAGGCGGGCTCCGAGGGCATCGAGCTCGTCGACTGGCTGATCGCCCGCGGCGCGATGGACGACCAGTTCGGCGGCGAGGAGCCGTCGACGGACCACCGGTTCTACCACGTGCCGGCATCCAACACCGCCGTCGGCCACCTCGTCATCTCGAACCCGATCGGCACTGTCGCCCTCGCTGCCGACGAGGTGGACACGAGTGAGCCCGAGGAGTCCGTCCTCGTGCCCGAGCCTGCGGAGACCGCCGCCGTGGCCAACGCCTGACACCTCGATACCGAATCTCGAAGAGGGAGAGCGCATGTGCGACAAGATCCGCATCGCCGTCGTGGGCGCGAACGGCGCCTTCGGCATGAAGCACCTGGACGGGCTGGCGAACATCGAGGACGCGGAGGTGACGGTCGTCGCCGCCATCTCGAAAGAGAAGGCGGATGCCGTCGCCGAGCAGTACGGCGTGCCGAACGCGGTCATCGGCCTCGACGCCGTGCTCGAGCGCGACGACGTGGATGCGGTGATCCTCGCCACGCCGACCGGACTGCACGCGAGCCAGACCCAGGCGGTGCTGGCCGCGGGCAAGCACGTGCAGGTCGAGATCCCGCTCGCCGATTCGCTGGCGGATGCTGAGGCTACGCTCGCCGTGGCCGAGGCCTCCGGGCTCGTGGCGATGGTCGGCCACACGCGCAGGTTCAACCCCTCGCATCAGCTCGTGCACCAGCGCATCGTCGCCGGGGAGTTCGCGGTGCAACAGATGGACGTGCAGACGTACTTCTTCCGCCGCACGAACACCAACGCCAAGGGCGAGGCGCGCAGCTGGACCGATCACCTGCTCTGGCACCACGCCGCGCACACGGTCGACCTGTTCGCGTACCAGGCGGGCAAGATCGTCGAGGCGCATGCGCTGCAGGGGCCGATCCATCCCGAGCTGGGCATCGCAATGGACATGTCGATCCAGCTCAAGAGCGAGACCCGAGCGATCTGCACGCTATCGCTGTCGTTCAACAACGAGGGCCCCTTCGGCACGTTCTTCCGCTACATCGGCGACACCGCGACCTACATCGCCCGCTACGACGACCTGTTCACCGGGGCGGACGAGCAGATCGACGTCTCGCACGTCGCCGTCAGCATGAACGGCATTGAGCTGCAGGACCGGGAGTTCGTCGCCGCGATCCGCGAGGGACGCGAGCCGAACTCGTCGCTCCGCCAGGTGATCGACTGCTACCGGGTGCTCGGACAGCTGGAGGAGCAGCTCGCGTGATGCTCCCCCGACTCGGCCTCGGATGCATGAGCCTCAGTCATGCGTACGGAGTCCCGCCGTCCGAGGATGAGGGGCTCGCCGTCATCCGCGGCGCCCTCGACGCCGGCGTGACGCACCTCGACACGGCCACCCTGTACGGCGGGGGCCGCAACGAAGAGCTCGTCGGGCAGGCTCTGCGCGGGCGCCGCGACGAGGTCGTGCTCGCCAGCAAGGGCGGCATGGCGCAGGTCGAGGGCAAGAAGGTCATCGACGGCCGTCCGGAGACACTGACCGCGCAGGTGGACGCCTCCCTGCGGCGCCTCGGCGTGGAGCAGATCGACCTGTACTACCTGCACCGCTGGGACAGGACAGTGCCGATCGGCGACAGCGTCGGCGCCCTGGCCGAGGCCGTGCAGGCGGGCAAGATCGGCGCGATCGGCCTGTCCGAGGTGTCGGTGACGCGGCTGCGCGAGGCACAGCAGGTCGCCCCGATCGCCGCCGTGCAGAACGAGTACTCGCTGTGGACCCGCAACCCCGAGCTCGGGATGCTGGAGGCCACGCGCTCGTCAGGGGTGGCGCTCGTCGCGTTCTCCCCGGTGGCACGCGGCTTCCTCGCCGACGGCGTCGGCGACCCGGCGCAGCTCGCCGAGAAGGACATCCGGCTCGGGATGCCGCGCTTCCAGGGCACGAACTGGGAGGCCAACGCCGCCCTGCTGCCCGCCTGGAGGGATCTCGCCGCCGAGGCCGGATGCACGCCGGCGCAGCTGGCGCTGGCCTGGCTGCTCTCGCGCGGCGATCACGTCGTCCCGATCCCCGGCACGACGAACCCGAATCACCTGCGCGAGGACTTCTCCGCGGCCACCGTCACGGTGGACGCCGCACTGCTCGAGCGGGCGGGTGAGCTCATCGACACATCCACGGTCGCCGGCCCGCGCTACGCGCCCGGCCCTGCCGCCGAGGTGGATGCCGAGACCTTCGAGGACGCCGTGTGAGGGGCATCTCGTCGATGGCGACGCGCGGCGTGCTCGCCGACCTGACCGTCGCCGCCACGGATGCCGGGATGCCTGCGGTCGAGGTCGAGTCGGTCGGGGGAGTGGACGCCGCCGCCCGTGTGGCGGACGGCGAGGCGTTCGACCTGATCTTCCTCGCCACCGGTGCGCTGCGCAAGCTCGCGGACGCCGGGCACGTGGACGCCGCGACCATCACCCCGCTCGTGCTCTCGCAGACCGCGGTCGCCGTGCCCGATGCCTTCGCCGGGCCGGCAGCTCACCCCGATGGTGCCGCGTTCGCGGACGCGGGCGAACTGCGCGACGCTCTGCGCGCCGCGACCCGGATCGGCTACTCCACCGGCCCCAGCGGCACCGCCCTGGTGAAGCTGATCGATGAGTGGGAGATGACCGGCGAGGTCGGCGACCGCCTCGTACAGGCTCAGCCCGGCATCCCGGTGGCGAAAACCATCGCCGCGGGCGTGGTGGACCTCGGATTCCAGCAACTCAGCGAGCTCGTCGGCCACCCGGGCATCCGCATCCTCGGCGTCATGCCCGAGGACTGTGCGATCGACACCGTCTTCGCCGGGGCCGTGACGATGGCATCCGCCGACCCGGACGGCGCGGCCGACCTGCTCACGTTCCTCGCCTCCGAGGCCGTGGCGCCGATCAAAGCCCGGCACGCCTTCAACGTGCCCTCGGCCTGACCTGCAGATGATCAAGTAACGGAAGAAGTGCGCGCCGCTCTCGAACAAGGCGACGTAGTCGTCGTGGTCGATGAAGGCCTGGCGCTCCTGGTCGGCGGAATCGAGCCAGCTGGTGGTCTCGACGGAATCGAGCCAGCTGGTGGTCTCGACGGAATCGTTCGTGCTCGGGCGGTGCCCATAGTCGGCCTCCCTCCATGATCACCCGTGCGTGTGCTTCCCCCAAGCGGAGCCGGTCCCGCCCTCGCGCGCGCAGTGCCTTCCGCGGCAACACCTTCTCAATGCGCTGCAACTCAGCCAGCCGAGGCTGACGACATCTTGAGGATAACTTTCCCTCGAGGGATGCGATCGTCAGCTTCGGGGACGGCGCTCCTCTGCGTTGTACATCTGGATCCACGTCGTGTACTCGGGCGCGAGAGCGCTGATCGAGTCAAGCTCGGACAGGTCCCGTTCAGTCAACTCGAGCTCGACAGCGGCGATATTGTCCGTGAGTTGTTCTACGCGCTTCGCACCGACGATGGTGCTCGTCACTCCGGGCTGAGCCAGCACCCAGGCGAGGGCGACCCGAGCGGCGCTGACACCATGGCGTGCCGCAACCGCGAGGACGACATCGATTATGTCGTAGGCGCGGTCTCGGTTCACGGGCGGGAAATCCAGGCTCACTCGGCGTGCGCTGGTGTCGCTCGAGGCGTCGCGAGTGAACTTGCCCGTCAGGAAACCGCCGGCCAAGGGGCTCCACACCATCAGCCCGAGGCCCTGGTTGCCAATCATCGGCAGCAGTTCGCGTTCCAGGTCCCGTCCCAAAAGCGAGTAGTACGCCTGCACAGATACGAACGTCTCGAGCCCCCGGAGGGCGGAGACGCCGAGTGCCTTCTGGACCTGCCATGCTGCCAGATTCGAGCAGCCGATGTACCGAACCTTGCCCTGGCGCACCGCATCGGTGAGCGCACCGAGCGACTCCTCCAGCGGCGTCAGCGGATCGAAGTTATGTATCTGGTACAGATCGACATAGTCAGTGTCCAGCCGGCGGAGACTATCCTCCAGCGCCTGCAGAATGTGGATGCGGGATTGCCCTACATCATTCGGACCCGCGCCGACGCGTGAGTTCAGTTTGGTAGCGAGAACGACGTCCCGCCGTCGGCCCCTCAAAGCCCTACCGAGCAACTCCTCTGACTCGCCACCTGAATAAACGTCGGCCGTATCGATAAAGTTCACACCCGCGTCAAGGGCCGTGCCCACTATCTGATCCGTACTGGCCTGATCCAGGCCTCCGACGACGTCGAACGGTGGCTTCCCGACACCGCCGAAAGTCATTGTCCCCAGGCAGATACGTGAGACGAATGTGCCAGTACGACCGAGCTGCTGATACTTCACGTGTGGCGCCCTTCTCGTTTCGCTTCTCGGGCAGAGTCCCTGATCTCTGAGTTGGTCACGACGGGCTCTGCGATCTCCCATAGCCGGTCGGTCTCGCGCGGGTCGAGGGCGTGTGCGGCGACGCCGTCGCCGGTGCCGTCGGAAGTGACTGGGGCTTCTTGGTTGTCCTCGAAGTAGCGTCCGGTGACGCCAGCCACAAGCGGGGACGCGGCCAGGAGCACGCTCGTAGCTGCGCCTTGCTCGGGGGTCTTGTAGTGGGGCAGGGTCGATGCGGTTGCTGTCCGCGTCGACCCTGCCCATCGCTTGGAGGGTCGCGAGATCGAGGTGGCGTTGCAGGTTGGTGGCGATCCAGCCAGGCATGAGCGCGTTGGCGGTGATGCCGTCGCCAGCCCAACGGTCTGCGATACCAACGGCAAGGAGGACATCCGCGGTCTTGGAGCGCCCGTAGGCGACCCAGGGGGCATACGGCGTGCGCTCGAACTGCGGATCGTCGAAGTCGAAGGGATGTCGGCGGTGTGCCCCGGAGCTGACGACGGCGACGCGTGCGCCGTTTGCGGCGCGAAGCGCGTCGTGCAGGCCGAGCGCGAGGGCGAAGTGGCCGAGGTAATTGGTCGCGAGCTGCATCTCCCATCCCTCGGGCGTGCGGTGCAGCTCGGGCAGGGCCATGATCCCGGCGTTGGCGACCAGGGCGTGCAGCGGCCCGTCCCAGGCTGCGGTGAAGGCGCGGACAGAGCCGAGGTCGGCGAGGTCGAGCCGGGCTGCGCGGACGGCACCCGACCAGTTCTCTTTAATGGCGACTCGGGCGAGGTCTTCCGCGGCGGCCGGGTCGCGGACGGCGGCGGTGACTTCGGCACCGGCCTTGGCGAGGGCGCGGACGGTCTGGGCCCCGATACCGGATGCGCCGCCCGTGACGATCATGCGCTTCCCGTCGAGGCGGACGCCGTCGAGGATGTCCTCGGCGATCGTGCGGGGTCCGAACGGGGTGGTGAACAGCTCAGGCATTCGCGGCCCGCTTCTCCAGGTGGGCCATAATCGCGTGGAGCTCGGCGGGCAGGTCGCCGGGCTTCCGGGCGGTGAAGAACTGGCCGTCCTGGACGACGTGCTCATTGATCCAGGTGCCGCCGGCCTCCTCGACCTCGGGGGCGACATCGAACCAGGACGTCATCCGGCGCCCATCGGCAAGTCCCGCCGCGACGAGCATCTGGGGCCTGTGGCACACCAGCCCGATGGTCTTGTCGGCAGCGGCGAAGGCGCGGATGAAGTCGATCGCCTCGGGAACCTCGCGTAGCGCAGTCGGGGCGAGGCCGCCAGGCACGTAGAGCATGAGGTAATCGGCCGGGTCCGCCTCGGCCAACGGGATGGTCTCCTGGATGCCGAGACCGCGGGCACCGGTCAGCTCGCCGCCTTCCGGGGTGATGACGTCGACCTGATAGCCGGCCTCGATGAAGCGGTAGTACGGGTAGAAGAACTCGACCTCCTCTACCTTGTCGGCGGTCAGGACCGCGATGCGGCCCTTGCTGGGCTCGCCGGTCGGAACGGCCACGCGATTGTCGGCGGGACGGTCGATGGTGGTGACGTCGGTCATGTGGTGCTCTTCTCGTGAACTTTCTTCCTCCACGGCAGGCGCGTACAGCTAGACTTTCCATTGCTATGAGTCCACAGAACTACATGGATCGTCCAGTGTCTATCGACGCTCTCGAAGATGTCCTCTCACTGGTCGAGGCTCGGGGCGAACTCTCCTCGACCCTCACCGGGCACGGGGACTGGGCGGTGCGGTTCCCCGCCCCGGCAGGGGCGAAGTTCAACTCTGTCCTCACCGGGTCCTGCACGTTAGACACGGACGGCCTGGAGTATCCGCTCACGCTCCGCGTTGGCGACTCCATCCTGCTCACCCGGCCGCAGGAGTTCGTGCTCGCCACCTCCTCCCATGCGGTCGAGCAGCCGGCCTCGCCACTGTTCCGCACCACGAGGGGACGCAGCGCGGAGGTCGGTCCCGCCGATCAGCCGGTGACCGCGGCGCTCATCGGCTGCAGCTTCACCTTCGACCGCCGCGCCCGCGAGCTGCTGCTGGACGCGTTGCCGCCGGTCATCCACCTGCCCTCGCACGCCGAGGGCGCCGTGATGGCCCAGCACCTGCTCACCCGCATCGGCCAGGAGGCGTCCGGGGAGCGCCTCGGCGCGGGCGTCATCGGCGCGCATCTGGCCGTCGTGCTGCTCATCGACCTCATCCGCCACCACCTCGCCCAGAACCCTGCCGACAACGGCTGGCTCCACGGGCTCACCGACCCCGTCACCGCCGCAGCGCTCCGCGCGATCCACGCCGACCCGGCCGCCCGGTGGACCGTGCAACTGCTCGCCGACGAGGCCCACGTCTCCCGCTCCACCCTGGCAGCCCGGTTCAAGACCGTTGTCGGCCTCGGGCCCCTGGAATACCTCACCCGCTGGCGCCTCGAGGTCGGCGCCCACCGCCTCGCCACGACCGAGCAGACCATCGCGCGCATCGCAGAGGATGTCGGTTACGGCTCGCAGACTGCCTTCGCTCTCGCCTTCAAGCGGCGGCTCGGCGTGCCTCCCGGCGGTTATCGGCGTGTCGCAACCCAGGGGCAGCAGCCGCAGTAGTCGGTCACCGCCCCTGGCCCATCTCAGGGCGAGGTGCTTCAGATGACCGCTTCGATGAGGTGGGGCCCATCCGCGGTGACTGCGGCAGTGAACGCTGCATCGAAGTCGCGGCCGGTCTCGACGCGGGTTGCTTCGACGCCCATTGACTCGGCGAGGCGTACCCAGTCGATGGACGGGTCGTAGAGGTCGAGCATGGTGGCGGCATTGTGCCCGCCGCCGGTCGCGCCGACACGGGTGAACTCGTGGCCGAGGACGGCGTAGGAACGGTTGGCGAAGATCACAGTGGTCACGTTCAGCCGCTCGCGGGCCTTGGCCCACAGCGCCTGTATGCGGCGATGAACTGGTGCTGAGCTCACCGAGCACGCTTGCTCGAGCGTTCACCTGCGCCCCTCGCGTGAGAGGCGGAGAGGAGAGGGAACAAGCCGTCGCCGAAGTAGGTGGACACTTCGTCCCAGTTGGCGTTGAGCAGGTCGACTAGCGGAGTCGGATGTGGAGTGGGTCCAGTGACTGACCGGCCGAGTACGTCCCATTGAAGAGTTGCGCGCCTTCTGCGGTCAGAGTTGCGGGTATCTCGATCCATTCGCCGACCGCAACGTGGACGACGGGTCGTGTGGGTTGAAGTTCGAGGAGGGCGACACGACCATCCTGTCTGGCGCTTTCAGCTGCATCGTCGATGATGAGCAAGGTCCGGGCGGGCCGTAGGAGGATGGCTGGACGTGCGATCACGAGTTGCATCATTCCTTCGTGTCCGGTGAAGGTGACTTTTCCCTGGAACTGAACCTCGCCGATGTGTGCAAGCCGTTTGACGGGGGCGTCGGGGGCGATGGGGAAATAGGCTTCCCCATCGCCGGTGAGTGCGGCGCCTCCCGCCGCGTGTACGGCACCGTCTTTCAAGGTCTGGATGTAGCGCCGGAAGCTTGCCTTCACACCCCACACGAGTCCGGTGATGTCCAGCGGCGCGCTGTTCTCGGTCACTTCTTCAAGGTCACCCGGACGGGCAGCGACTCCCAGGCGCGGAGCGTGTTGTTGTGGTGGCGGGTGGGGGCTCCGGCCAGTTCGATCGTATCGACGCGCTTGAGGAGCGCGGCCAGGAGGGTTGCAGCTTCGAGGCGGGCGACGTGCTGTCCGACGCATTGGTGGATGCCCATGCCGAAGCCGACGTGTCCGGAGGGGTCGCGGGTCAGGTCGAACTTGTCGGGGTTGTCCCAGTGGCGGGGGTCGCGGTTGGCGGCGCCGAGGAACATGAGGATCTTCTCCCCGTCGGGGATGAGAGTCTCTCCGACCATGATGTCGGTGGTGGCGGTTCGGAAGAAGGTCTGCACGGGCGATTCGAGGCGGATGGCTTCGTCGAACCCGGTTCGGGTCAGCGCCGGGTTCTGTTTGAGTGCTGCCCATTGGTCGGGGTTCGCGGCGAAGCCGTACAGGACGGCGCCGAGTGCGTGGACGGTCGTGTCGATACCGGCGGACAGCAGGGATCGCACGATGAGCGGCGCCTGTGCCTCCATAACGTCGCCTCGGTCGGCAGCGGCCCAAATCTCGGCTCCGAACCCGTCGCTGGTGAGGACATCGCGGGCACACTGTTCATTCACCCAGCCGGCGAGTTCTCCGACACGGTCTTCTCCCTTCTTCACGAGTTCGTTGGCGGGGCCGAATGCGTTGAAGAGGTGGTCGCCGTAGGGCAGCAGGTTCTCGCGTCCGCCCTGGGGAATGCCGACTGCGTCGGGGAACACGCGCAGCGGGAACGCTTCGGTGAGTTCGGTGACGGCGTCGAACTCGAGGGTGCGCGCAAGCAACGTGTCGACGAGGTCGTCCGCGTCGGCGGCCCACCGGTCCCGCAGCCGGTGAAGTTGCCGTGGTCCCAGGATCTTGGCCAGCACCGCGCGCGGTGCACCGTGGTGCGGGGGGTCGGCTTCGAGGAGGAGGCTGGGTGGCCGCCAGGGCTTCTCGAAGCGGAAGTTGCTCAACCCGACTCCGGCCGATGACTGGAAGGTCTGCCAGTCGACGAGAGCGCTGTGCACTTCTTTGTATCGGGCCATACCGTAGACGCCGTACTGCTCCAGGTACACCACGGTCCCGGCGTCGCGGAGCCGGGTCTGGAACGGCAGCGGGTTCTCGAGGATCTCGTCGCCGAACGGGTCCTCGTGGTTGACCGGTGTGATCGCCGGCTGCTCGATCATGGTCATGGTGTTCTCCTCTGGTGGTGTTCAGGTCGGTGATGCTGCGGGTGGGCGTGTCAGAGCGCAACCACGATCCGGTCGCTGCGGGCGCGGGACACGCAGGGGAACATGCAGTTGTTCGCGTGGCGTTCGGCGTCGTCGAGGATCGAGTCGCGGTGATCGGGTTCGCCTGCCAGGACGGTGGTTTCGCAGGTGCCGCACACCCCGATGGCGCAGGAGGTCATCACAGTCTGCCCGGCGGCGCGCAGCGCTGTCACGACGTTCTCTTCCGGGGAGACGGTGATGACTTTGCCGGTGCCGGCGATCTCGATCTCGAACGGCGTGCTACGGGCCGGAGAGCCTTGCTCCTTGGCAGAGAAGCGCTCCATCCGCACCCACCCGTGCCGCCAGGCGCCGCAGAGTTCGTCGACGCCGTCGAGGAGACGGGCGGGCCCGCACACGTACACCTTGGTGTCTTGTCGTTGCTCGCTGAGCCAGTCGCCGAGGTCCGCGCGGCCGAGTTCGTCTGCGGCGTGGATGGTGACCCGGTCGCCGTAGACGGACAGTTCGTCGAGGAACGCCATCGTGGACCGGCTTCGCCCGAGATACAGCAGCGACCATTCGGCGCCCATCTGCTCGGCTTGTCTCAGCATGGGCAGCAGGGGGGTGATGCCGATGCCCCCGGCGATGAACAGGTACCGGTCGGAGGGCACGAGGGCGAAGTTGTTGCGCGGCCCGCCGAGCCCGACGGCCATGTCCGGGGTGAGGATGTCGTGGATGTATTGGGAGCCGCCGCGCCCCGCGGGCTCGCGGAGCACCCCGATCCGGTATCGGTATGCGTCCCAGGGGTCTCCGCACAGTGAGTATTGACGGGTCAGGCCGTTGGGAAGGACCAGGTCGATGTGCGCGCCGGGTGTCCAGTCCGGCAGGCGGCTGCCGTCGGCGGCGGTCAGGGTGAGGGTGAGCAGGTCGTCCGCGACGAGGGTCTTCTCCTCGATGCGCAGGCGCACCTGGGTGGTCGATGCGAGCGGGAGGGTCGTTGTCGAGTGCATGGTCGTTCTCGGTGAGGTCATGCGGCGGTGGCCGCGGCGGGGCGGTGCCCCTTCTTGGCGAGCTGGATCTGCTCGTAGACGTGGTGGCGCAGTTCGGTGAACCGCGGCAGGGACCGTGTCTCGAGCTGGTCGCGTTCGGCGGGTAGGTCGATGGTGATGTCTTCCTGGATCACGGTGGGCGAGCTGGAGAGGATGATGACCCGCTCCCCGAGGTACACGGACTCGTCGATGTCGTGGGTGACGAATAAGACAGTGACGCCGAGCTTTCTCCAGACGGCGCGGATCAGGTCTTCCAGGTCTGCGCGGGTCTGCGCGTCGACGGCCGCGAATGGCTCGTCCATGAGCAGCACCTCGGGCTGGTAGGCGATTGCGCGGGCGATGGCGACGCGCTGCTGCATCCCGCCGGACAGCTGCCACGGGTAGGAGCGGGGCACGTGGGCGAGGCCGACTGCTTCGAGGGCTTCGTCGACGAGCTGGTCCCGCTCGACGCGGGGCACTCTCTGGTTCTTCAACGGGAGTTCGACGTTCTCCCGCACCCGCATCCAGGGGAACAGGGACCGGCCGTACTCCTGGAAGACGACGGCCATTCTCTTGGGCGGCCCGACCACCTTGCTGCCGTCCAGGAGGACCTCGCCGTCGGTGGGGGTCATCAGCCCCGAGATGCATTTCAGGAGCGTGGTCTTCCCTGACCCGGAGGGGCCGACCAGGCATGCCAGCTCGCCGGCGCGCAGGTCGAAGGTGAGGTTGCGGACGGCTTCCACACCGCCGCCGTCAGTCTGGTACACCTTCTTCAGGCCCCGCACGGACAGCACGGATGCTCCTGGCTGCCGAACCGTGTGGGTGTCGGCTTGCTGTTCAACTGGCATTCTCTACTTCTTTCTGACCGTGGTACCAGCGCAGGACGTTGCGCTCGACTCCTTGGAAAATGAAGGACAGGGCGACGCCGATCAGGCCCAGCAGCACGATCCCGGACCACATCTCGGGGATCGCGAACGACCGCTGGAACTGGACGATGGTGAATCCCAGTCCTGAGGATGAGGCGAACATCTCGGAGATGACCATCAGGATCAGCGCGAGGGACAGGGACTGCCGGACGCCTGCCATGATCTGCGGGCTGGCGCTGGGCAGCACGAGGTGCCAGATCCGCGGCCACCGGGAGATCCCGTAGGTGCGGGTGGAGTCCGACAGCACGCTGTCGACGGCCCGGACCCCTTCCACGGTGTTCAGCAGGACCGGCCAGATGCAGCCGAAGACGATCGTGACGATCTTCATCTCGTCGGAGATCCCCATGATGAGCATCAGCACCGGGATCAGCACGGGCGGGGGGATCGCCCGCAGGAACTCCATCAGCGGTTCCAGGAGCGCGCGCAGCCACGGGATGGAGCCGACGGCGAGCCCGATCACGATCCCGATCACGATGGCGGCCAGCAGCCCTGCGGTCATGCGGGCCAGGCTCGGCAGCACGTCGGTGAGGAACCGGCCCGAGAACCACACCTCCCCGAAGGTCTCGAACAGCACCGCGGGTGTCGGGACGTAGAAGTTCGTCTCTCCCAGGGTCAGCGCCCACCACAGCCCGAGCAGCAGCAGCGGCAGTCCGAGGATGTAGGCGATGGACTTCAGGGCGCTCATGTCACGATCTCCCCTCGCACGGAGGAGTGCCAGGACAGGGCGCGGCGCTCGATGAACCGCATGAGCATGTTCACCAGCAGCCCGATCAGGCCGGTGGCCACGACCAGCGCGTACATCCGGGTGGTCGCCCCGCCCGATTGGGCGAGCGCGATCGACCGGCCCAGCCCGGGACTGCCGATCACCAGTTCTGCCGTGATGGCCAGGATCAGCGCGATCGCCGCGGCCAGCCGCACCCCGGTCATCAGGTATGGCAGCGCTGTCGGGAAGGTCACGTACCGGATGCGCGCGATCCGGCCGAGCCCGTAGGAGCGGGCGGTGTTGTTGGCGACCATGTCCACGTCCGCGACGCCGTACAGCACCTGGATCAGGATCTGCCAGAACGACGCATACACGATCAGCAGCAGCGAGGACTCCAGCCGGATGCCGAACAGCAGCACGGCGAGCGGGATCAGCGCCACCGACGGGATGGGCCGCAGGAACTCGATGGTCGAGTTGGTGGCCTTGCGCAGGAACCGGCTGGAGCCGATCACGAACCCGGCGAGGACGCCAGCGATGATCGCGATCGACAGCCCCACCGACCACGCCAGCATCGTCTCGCCCGTCGCGGCCCAGAACGCCTCCTCGGTGAGGTTCTGCCCCAGGGTGACCAGCACGTCGCTGGCGGGAGGCAGAAAGCGGGGGTCGATCAGTTGCGTCCATGCGGTCAGCTGCCACAACGTCAGGAACCCGACGACCCCTACCGCGCCCAGCAGGGGCTTCACCGGCCACCGTCTCCTGCTGCCGCCCCGGGCCACGTTCGGGGCGGCATCGTCGGGCTCCACCGCCGCGGCGGGCAGTACCGGAACCGTGCCGGCGCTGATCGCGGGGCCGGCACGGTTCGGGATTGCGGGGGTCCTGATGCTCACGCGACGATGCCTGGATCTGTGGCGGGCCGGAGCGCGCCCGCCGCGACGATGAGGTCGACGACCGCGGTCGGTTGGGACTGCATGGGGATGTGGCCGGAGTCCAGCCGGATCGGGTCAACGCCGGCGGCGGCGGTCATGGCCTCCTGGGCGAACGGGGGGATGGCCGCGTCTTGCTCGGCGAGCAGGTAGCTGACAGGAGTGTCTCCCCATCCTGGGGTGCTGCTGGGCTGCGCGAACGCGAGCACCGACTGGGCCACGAGCCGCCCGGTGTGCGCGGCGACCTGGGTGGGGTCGTCGTATCCGTCGGCCATCACTCGGGCGGCGTCGCTCGCTGCGACGGCGCAGAAATGGCCCGCCTCGTCGACCTCGATCCAGTCGGGCAGGACCCCGCCGACCAGGTCGAGTACGGACGCTCCCGCGGGCGGGAGGAACGCGGCGACGTACACGGCGCTGGCCACGTTCGGGTGGCCAGCAAGCTCGGAGAGCACCATCCCGCCGTACGAGTGGCCGACGAGCGTGACCGGGTCGGTAGCCCGGTCGAGGATGTCACGGACGAACCGCGCGTCCGCGGCCAGGCCCAAAGCGGGGTCGCCGGTGGTGGAGGGCAGCTGGTCGACGATGGTGACGGACACGCCGCGCTCGCGCAGCGCGTCGGCGACCTCACCCCAGGACCAGCCGCCGTGCCAGGCGCCGTGGACGAGGAGTGCATTGCGGGTGGGGTTTTCGGTGGTCATCTGGGACTCTCCTATGCTCATCTGCGTTGATGGGGTATGGATACGGCGGGGCCTATCCGGCCACGAGGCTGTTCACGTCGAGGTCGGCGTCGATGATCCCGTACTGCTTCATCAGGTCTGCGGACAGTTGCAGGGCGGGCAGGTCCAGCTCGGTCTGGAAGGTGGGCAGGGTGATCGCCGCGGCCACCTCGGGGCTGACCTGTGTGAACGTCGGGACCAGTTCGACGAGCTTGTCGTTATCTGCGGACAGCTGCTCGGCGGACGCGGCGATGGCCCGCTGGAACTGGGCGATCGCTTCGGGGTTGTCGGCGGCGAACTGCTCGGTGGTGATCCACCCGGCCACCGGCACGTCGGCGAGGGAGCCGGTGAACATGTTCGAGATCCGCACCAGCCCGGCAGACTCGGCACGAGCCTGGAACGGCTCGACCTGCCAGATCGCGTCCACCGAGCCGCGCTCCAGGGCCGCTTGCATGTCCGGGTAGGGCATCTCCACCAGGTTCACCGCCGTCGGATCCAGCCCCGCGTCAGTCATCAGGGAGTACACCGCCAGCGTGCCGATGTTCTGCAGGTTGTTCACCGCGAACGTCTTGCCGACCAGGTCGGCCGCGCCGGTGATGCCGGAGTCGGCGGCGACGAAGATGCCGTGGTCGTCCGCGCCGACGTCGTTGGCCGCGACCAGGCGGATGGGAAGCCCCTGCGACGCCGCCAGCAGCGCCGAGGTGTAGTTCGTGTAGATGATGTCAAGCGCGCCGGAGGTCAGCGCGGTGATCGCGGTGGCGCCGCCCTCGGTCTGTACGAGCTCGACGGAAAGCCCTTCCGCCTCGAACAGTCCCTCGTTCTCCGCGTTGACCACGGTGGAGGTGTGCGCAAGCGGGAAGTACCCGACACGGACGGTCTCTGCCTCGCCGCTGGGCTCGGGAGAGCCCTGACCGCTGCACGCGGTGAGCAGCAGCCCGGCGGCGGCCAGTGCCGTCAGGACAGTGGTGGCCAACAGCTTTCGTCGTTGAAACATATGGGTCCGCTTTCCGTGAGGTCCTCGTTGACTTCGTTGGTGGGACTGTATGCTCCAGACCGACCCTCGCAGTAGAGGGTTTTCCGATGAAGCGAAACATTTCTGGTGGGGCGGTCCTGCGCGGCGTATCGTGGGAAAGGCCCGATCCTTGGACCGGGACCACGAATCGCCGCTCGAAGGAGAGTGCCATGGCGCGGGCATCGGATGGACGCTCATCGCTGAGCAGGCATCTGCAGATCCTGGAGGCGTTCAGCGTTGACACCCCGTATCTGACGGTCTCGCAACTGTCCCGGCGGACCGGGCTCGCGCTGGCGACCGTGCACCGGCTCGTCACCGAGCTGCAAGAGCACCAGCTTCTGGAGCGCCGCGACGACAAGACCTACCGGCTCGGGATCCTGCTCTGGGAGCTCGCCTGCCGCACCCCGGGCGCCCTGGGCGTCAGGGAGATCGCGATGCCCCACATTCAGGAGGTGCACGCCCTGGTGCGCCAGCACACCCAGCTGGGCGTCCTGGCAGGCCACGAGGTCCTGTTCCTGGAAAGGCTGTCCACCCGCGAGGCGGTCGTCAACATCACCCTGGTCGGCGGCCGATTGCCGCTGAACGCGTCCTCGTCCGGCCTGGTGCTGCTGGCGCACTCCACACCCGAGTTCCAGGACGACGTGCTCGCCTCCGACCTGCAGCGCTTCACCGACAAGACCGTGCATGAGCCCCGTGAACTGCGCAGGTTGCTGCGACGCATCCGCGTCGAGGGATACGCGGTCGGCGACGGGTACATCCACCCGGACGCCAGGGGAATCGCGGTGCCGGTGTTCGGCGCCAACCACACCGTCGTCGCCGCGCTCAGCGTCATCGTCCCCAACGACGACGAGCCCGCCGCCCCCAAGATCGAGCTGCTCCGTGCCGCCTCCGCGCAGATCTCCGAAGCGATGCACGCCGCCTACCTGCCCAGCGGGCACCCGCAAGCCGTCCCCGGAGGCCGTCTCCGGCCCCTCGTCAGCTCGTCCGTAAGGTCCATGGAATATCTCAGCACCACCTACCGGGCGCCCGCAGATCTCCACTGACCTGCCGCGGCTGCCATCCCGAGAGCACAACTCGCTGTGCTCTCGGGACGGCAGGATGCCAGCGCCCCGGCCCCGGCTCGACCTGTGCTGCCGTGGCCGCGGGATGCGGCCTGTGCGGGTCAGCGGTAGATGGTCTTGAGGGACTGGTAGGCGGTGATCGAGTCGGGGCCGAGCTCGCGGCCGATGCCGCTGGCCTTGACTCCGCCGAACGGGCTGGACGGGTCGGGCAGGTAGGTGTTGACCCCGATCGTGCCGGTGCGCACCCGGCGCGCCACCTGCAGCCCGCGGTCGGGGTCGGAGGTCCAGACGGTGCCGCCCAGCCCGTACTCGGAGTCGTTTGCGATGCGGATCGCGTCGTCGTCGTCCTGGTAGGGGATGACCGTCAGCACGGGGCCGAAGATCTCCTCTCGGGCGATGGTCGAGGTGTTGTCGAGCCCGGCGAACACAGTGGGCTCGAGGAAGAACCCCCGGTCGAACCCCTCGGGGCGACCGCCACCGGCGACGACGCGTCCGCCTTCGGCGCGCCCCTGGGCGATGTATCCCTCGACGCGGTCGCGTTGGCGGGCGCTGACCAGCGGGCCGATCAGCACGTCGTCGTCGAGCGCGTTGCCCACCGGCAGGGAGGAGGCGAACCCGGCGAACAGGTCCACGATCTCGTCGTAGCGTCGACGGGGGGCGAGCACGCGGGTGCCGATGAAGCAGGTCTGTCCGTTGTTGAGCAGCGTCGCCCCGTACAGCTGCTGGCCGATGGCAGCGAGGTCCAGGTCTGCGTCGTCCAGAACGATCGCGGCCGACTTTCCGCCCAGCTCGAGGGTGACCGGGCGCAGCAGCTCGCCGCACACCCGGGCGATGGACCGGCCGGCTCCGGTCGAGCCGGTGAACGCCACCCGGTCGATGCCCGGGTGGGACACGAGGTACTCGCCCAGCTCACGGCCGCCGGGCAGCACGCTGACCACGCCTTCGGGGATCTCGGACGCGGCCACGGCCTCGGCGAACAGGGCCGCGTCCAGCACCGTCTCCGGGGATGGCTTGAGGATGAGCGTGCAGCCGGCGGCAAGGGCGGGAGCGTACTTGAACGAGGCGAGCGCTTGCGGGAAGTTCCACGGCACGATTCCCAGCACCACCCCGGCGGGTTCGCGGCGCACGGTGGAGGTCCCGCCGAGCAGGTGCGGGTGGGACTGCTCGACCGGTGCCTGATCGATGAGAGAGGTGGTGTAGCGCAGAACACCGACCGGGAATCGGCCTTCCAGCTGCCGGGCGATCTGGATCGGCATCCCGTTCTGCGCAGCGACCCGCTGCGCCATCTCCTCCGCGCGCGACTCGAGCTGGTCGGCGAGAGAGCTCAGCGCGGCGATGCGGCGGTCAGGTTCCCAGTCGGCCCACCCGCCGGGGGCGTCGAAGGCGCGTCGGGCAGCCGCGACGGCGGCGTCCGCGTCGGCGTCGTGCGCTTCGGGGACGGACCCGATCAGCTCCTCGGTGCTGGCCGAGTGCACCTCGATCCGGTCTGCGGTGGTCGGGGCGACCCAGCGGCCGCCGATGAACAGGTGCTGCACGTGTGTGGGCGCGACAACGGTGTCGGAGATAGTCATGGTCCCAATGGTGTGCCGCCGTACATGAGGCGACTGTTCAGGATCTGGACGTTTTCGGGTCACCCGAGGATTCGCAACTCACGCATCTTCTTGTACAGGGTGGTGCGCGAGATGCGCAGTTCCTGGGCGACCGCGGTCTTGTTGAACTTGTGCCGGCTGAGCGCGGCGTGGATCGCGTCCCGCTCAGAGCGCTCCAGCGCTGTGAGCTGATCGATGATCTGTTCTTTGGGGAGATTCAGGTCCGTCGGGAGGACTTCCGGGCCGTTACGGCGGTCCGCGGCGAAGGCCACGGTCTCTTTCAGCTCGCGGATGTTCCCCGGCCACCGCCGCCCGGTCAGCGCCACCAGCGCGGTCGGTGCGAACCGCGCCCGCGGGTCTCGTTCCCTCAGCAGTTCACGCGCGAGATCCGGGATCCGGTCCGGGGTCGCCCGCAGCGGCGGAAGCTCTTCCAGCTGATCTGCGAGCGCGGCCAGCTGGCGGTGCTCGGGGGTGGTGTCGCCTTCGGCGATGGTGAGCACGAACGAGCATCCTGAGTCCTCCAGGAGTTCGCGGGCGCGGCGGGCGACGGCGGTGGGAAGCAGYTCGATGTTCTCGATCACCACCAGGCCGGCAGGATCGGCGACGGCGGCCCGGAGCGAATCGAGCCATGCCGCCTGGGCGTGGTCGGCAAGCGCGGCGGCATGCAGGATCGTCGGATCCGGATGCAGTGCCGCCGCGGCGGTGGTCTTGCCTGTCCCGGATTCGCCGCGGATCAGCATCGCGATGCGCTGCGCACGCCGGGACGCGGGGCGTGCGGGCGTGCGGGCGGTGGCGGCCTGGACGAGGGGAAGGTGGACGCGGATGATCGCGCCGCCGTCTGGCTGCACGAACGTCCATTGCACGTGCGCGGAGGAGCCGGAGCTGAGGGTGATGGTCGTCTGAGCGGCTCCGCCGGGTCGTTCCTCGTCGATGACGGCGCGCAGCACGGCATGGTCGACGGGGTCGATGAGGGTCCCGGCCTTCGCGTTGGTGAGGGCGATGCCGTCCGCGAAGGCCATGACGGCCTCGTCGCGGTGGCGTCCCACGGCGTCCTGGAACGCGGCGAGCAGAAACTGCTCACGGCGGCGGGAGCGATCTAGCAGCCGGGATTGCACGTCGTCGACGGCGCGGCGCAGCATCGGGCCGAGCAGGGCGTTGTCATCGGCGTTGAGGCAGGTGATGTCCAGGACGCCCTCGAGACGGTGGGTCGCGGGATGGATGAGCGGCATGCCGTAGCAGGTGAACTTCTTCATCGCATGGATGAAGTGCTCGCCGCCGGACACCCGCAGCGGTTGTCGGGTCTCGTGGACGGTCGCGAGGGTGTTGGTGCCGGTGGTGGCCTCCACGAACCTCCGGCCCCTGATCGCGCCGTCCTGGGCCATCCGTTCGGACAGCCGGCGCTGCCCGAACCGGAGATCGACCAGGCGAGCGTCTCGGTCGGCGAGGATCACGCAGTATCCGGTGTCGTCCAGGTCGTTGCTGATTCGGTCGAGGACCGGGGAGGCGGCCTCGAGCAGACGGCTGCGCCGGTTCACGTCCTCGATCGCGAGGTCGTCGAGGGAGTCCTCGGGACTCAATCCGCTCAGCGCGGCGCGCTGCCAGGACTTGCGGATCTCCTCCCGCAGCTGCGGCGCGGAGCTGGTCGTGCTCATGACCGGCCGGGGCGCGACCGCGACCGCATCGCCTCTTGGGCGGGGTGCAGCGGGTTCGTGTTCATCGTCGGCCTCGGCAACGTCGCCTGTCCTTCAACGGGGGCGGGGCCGGTCGGACTTCCTGACCCCGGTGTCGCCCAGTCTACCTGCGGCCCTGCGACGGGCGTCGGAGCACCGCTCGCGCGGTGGCGTGGACGCGGTAGCGGTCACCGGACGAGGGCGGTCAGTTCTGCCCGGTTGTTGGCGCCGGATTTTCGGAGCAGGTTCGCGACGTGGTACTTGACGGTGTTCTCGGAGATCCCCAGCGAGGCGGCGATGGTGCGGTTGCGGGCGCCGGAGGCCAGCAGCTGCAGCACGTGCTTCTCCCGGGACGTCAGCGTCCAGTCCACCAGCACGTGCGTGTCCGGGGAGGGCGCGTCCAGCGGGAGGGCGACGGACAGTTCCGATCCCCAGCCTGGGGTGCCGCTGAGGGTGATGTCGCCGTTGAGGGCGGCGACCCGGGCCGCCAGCTGTTCCACGCTGCGCGCCTCCGCATCCAGGGTCCCGGGGCCGTCGTCGCGGATCCCGATCAGCAGGTTGCTGCCGTCGCAGTCCCATTGCACCCGGACTCGTCCCACGCCGGGTTGTTCGACGACAGCGAGCACGGCTCCGCGCACGATCGCCCGACCGGCGTGGGCGACCTCCCCGGGCAGGGCGCGGCCGTCGACGGGCGGCTCGACGAACTGGATGTCGAGGTCCCGGAACCGCTCCAGCGGGCGCAGCTCGTCGCGGAGCCGTTCGAAGGCCTGTGTGACGGGTTCCTCGGACAGCATCCTGTCGCGGTCGGCGGCGGATTTCAGGTTCACCATCGCCGAGGACGCGATGTCGATCGCGGACTGCCGGGCGGCAGTGTCGCTCGCGCTGCGGGAGCGCAGCACACTCAGCAGCAGTTCCAGGGTTGTCGCGTGCGCATCGGTAAGCTCGCCGATCACGCGGGAGCGTTCGCTGGAGGCCATCCGGGAGTCGCGCAGGTACGCGGGGCCGGCGGCGGCGACCTGGTGGCGGATGCCGATCGCGACGATCTCCCAGACACGACCGATCCGCGCCGCGATCTCCGCGGTCGGTTCGTTGATGTGGGTGAGCACGAGCAGCGCGTTGGTCGTGCTCACCCACGCTGCGACCGGCCGCGATTCCCCGGCGATCACCGCATCGGCCCCGGTGAAAGCGTGCCCTGCGGCAGTGGTCTCCTCACGGAGCGCGTCCAGTTCGCCGATGGTCACCTTGTCGATGATCGCTCTCGCGCCGGCCTTCTTCTGCGGCCTGCCCGTGCAATCCTCGGTGAAGATCACGAGCGCCGAGTGCGGCAAAGTCGCGGTCAGCTGCCGGGACAGTGCGGGGGCGATGTCCAGCAGCGGCGCCGCGAGCACCGTCGCCAGTTCGGCGAGCAGTTCGTTCGGGTCGGCTGTCATCCCAGCACTGTACCGCGGGAGGAGATTCCTACTCGAAAGGACGGGAAGGACTGTCCCACAGATCAGCACCGAACCTGCTCGAACGGAAGAACCATGGTGGGGTGACCACACCAGACGCGACGCGGGAGTCGCTCACCAGTATCAGCGCTGAGATCACCGATCTGCTCGCTGTCGTCGCGGCGCCCCGGACTGCCCCCCTGGACGAGGCAGTCCGGTTGCTGACGTCCGCGCCGCGGGTGTTCGTGCTCGGCGCGGGACGCTCCGGGCTGGCATTGCGGATGACGGCGATGCGGCTGATGCACCTGGGCCTGACCGTGCACGTCGCTGGCGACACCACCACCCCCGCGATCGGAACCGGCGACGTGCTGCTGGTCGCCAGCGGCTCGGGCACCACCCCGGGGATCGTGCGCGCGGCGACGGCGGCGGACGAGGTCGGCGCGAAGGTGATCGCGCTCACCACCGCACTGGACTCTCCGGTCGCGCAGATCGCGACAGCGACCGTCCTCGTCCCGGCTGCGCAGAAGCTCGACCGGGACGGAGCCCGGTCCGTGCAGTACGCCGGAAGCCTGTTCGAGCAGGCCGTGGTCCTGATCGGCGACGCCTTCTTCCACGCGGCATGGCAGGCATCCGGTCAGACGGCGGACGAGCTGTGGCCGCGGCACGCGAACCTCGAATGACCCCCGCCCGACACGCGGCCACCCTACAGAAATCCGACAGGAAGAAAGCACAACTATGAAACTGCAAGTCGCCATGGACGTCCTCAGCACCGAGGCCGCTCTCGAGCTCGCCGGCAAGGTCGCCCCGTACGTCGAGATCCTCGAACTGGGAACCCCACTGATCAAGAGCGAGGGCCTTCGCGCCATCCGCGCAGTCAAAGATGCGCACCCCGACAAGCTCGTCCTCGCCGACCTGAAAACCATGGACGCCGGTGAGCTCGAGGCCGACATCGCCTTCGCCGCAGGCGCCGACTACGTCACCGTCCTCGGCGCGGCCGGGAACTCCACCATCGCCGGGGCCGTGCAAGCGGCAAAGGCGCACGGCAAGGGCGTCGTGGTGGACCTCATCGGCGTGAAGGACAAGGTTGCCCGGGCAAAGGAGGTCACCGACCTCGGCGCGGAGTTCGTCGAGATGCACGCCGGCCTCGACGAACAGGCCGAGCCCGGGTTCACCTTCTCCACGCTCCTCAACGACGGGGAAGCCGCGAAGGTCCCGTTCTCCGTCGCCGGCGGTGTGAACCTTTCCTCGATCCTGTCCGTGCAGCGCGCCGGAGCGACCGTCGCAGTCGCCGGAGGCGCCATCTATGGCGCCGACGACCCCGCCGCCGCCGCCGCGGAGCTGCGCGCCGCGATCATCTGACAGCGCCCGCCGCACTCTCGTCGACGCCGGGGCCGGCGCCCCGACACCGGAGCCGCGGCCCTCGCGTCGTTGCCGCCAGGCGCCGCGCTCGCACCGGACACCGTGCCTTCTCGTGCCACCGCCTTGCAGGGGTTGGATCAGTCGTGATCGTGAGGCTCGAGTCCGTGGACGTCCTCGAGCGCGCTGTACTCCAGATCCTCCTCTCGCACGTAGCCGTGCCGCTCCCGGTGGATCGCTAGCCGGCGACCGAACACCAGGACGCCGATTCCTGCGAGCAGCAGAACCCCGGCGCCGATCCCGAAAGGCAGCAGCCAGTCGCCGCCACCCGTGTGCGCTAGCTCGCCGGGCAACGGGCCGGAGGGCGGCGGGGTGGACTCCGGCGTTGGAGGCGGGGTCTCCGAGACGATGGTCGTCTCGCCGGGCGCACCGCAGATTCCGCGGACGAGCTCTGAGCCGTCGGCACCCCTGATCGTCTCGATCCAGAAGTAGGTCCCGGCGACCTCGAACACGACAGGCTCCGAGACATACTCGCCGGCGTCGTCAAGCGGGATCGGTTCGGTGGTGTCCATGAGCTCGTCGGCCGTGCAGGCTGGCTCGTCGCCGTCCTGCAGGTACGACTGGAAGCTCAGCGTCGCGCCCTCCGGGACGGAGCCGGTGACGGTCGCGGTATCGGTGGCGGGCGTGCCGAGCTCGACCTGCGGTGTCGCGTTCGTCGTTACGGTCAGCGGCTGCGGCTCATCGGTGACGACGGTCGTCTCGCCGGGTGCGCCGCAGACTCCCTCGACGAGAACTTCCTCGTCGGAGTCGTACAGCGTCTCGATCCAGTAGACGGCCCCGCCCTGCGTCGCGCTGGTCGTTCCGGAGCGGTAGACCCCGGCCTGGGAGACGGCGATCGGCTCGGAGGTGTAGAACGGCACTTCGCACACCGGCGCCGCGTCCAACGGTTGCGGCCCGTAGGCGCGGAACACGACTGTCGATCCGGCAGGGGCGTCGCCTTGCACGAGCGCGAGGTCCTCGAACGGCTCGCCGACCGCATCGGTGTCGGCCTGCCAGTAGCCGTCGCCGTGGAAGTCACCATGGTCGGCGGGGAAGCCGCTCACGGTCACCGCGTCAAAGACCCTGCCGCCCGAGTGCACGTTGTACTCGCGCAGCAGCGACGAGATGTGCAGCGGCCACCGCACCGAGGTCGACTCGACCGGGATGCCGTAGCGGTCAGCCCAGTCGTCGGCGAGGTAGGGGCGCACCCAGTCCGGCTGGGAGGCCTTCTTCATCTCCCACACCCAGCTCACGAACCCGCCCGCAGGCGCGACGACCATCGGGGCGATGTATCGGCCGGGGCCGGTCGCGGTGATCGTCACCGTGCCGATCGGCACCGCGCCCGGGTCGACCGCGGCGGACTCCGTGGGCGGGCGCACGCCAGGCACCCGATACGCGGCGCCCTCGAACACGACAGGGATGGGCTCTCCGTCGACGCGCAGCCAGGGGCCGTTGCCGCTGGAGACGACGATCGTGTCGGTCAGCGGGTCGCCTGAGACCGCGAGGTGCTGGTCGGCGGTGGAGACGGCCAGCGGCTGGAACGGCGTGACCGATGACTCGGCCAGCCTCCCGAATCGGTCGGTGAACGAGCCCGTCAGGTATCGCGCGTACTCGCCCTGATCCTCCTTCGCGATCCGCCAGACCCAGGTGTAGAACCCGGAGCTCGGCGCCTCGATCGTCCCCGGCGACGTGTACGAGCCCGCGCCGGTCAGCGTGACCTGCTCGACCCCGGCGACCGGCGCACCCAGTGGCGGCGTGTCCGCCTCGCTCGGCTGCTGGTCGAACGGACCGTAGAGCGTCCCCTCGGCGACGATCGGGATGCGCGAGCCGCCCAGTCGCGTCCAGGTGCCCTTCGTGAGGGTCACCTCGAGCTGGTCGACGAAGGCGTCGCCCTCCGTGACGTAGCGCGAGGAGACCTGCGTGGCGATCACGGGCTAGAAGTCGAGGTCGATCACCGGCGTCTGCGCCGACGCCGACAGCGCCGCGGGCGAGCCCGCGACCGAGGCGATGATCCGCTGCTCGTCGCCGGCAGAGGTGTAGAGCGACAGCTTCGCCCCGTACCCGTCTGCGGCGACGCTCATCGATGCGCCGATCTGGTACGACGGTGCGCCGTCAGAAGGCGTGCCCGTGATCCCGAACTGCCCGCCGCCGACACTCCGGCTGCTCGTTCCGTTGCCGAACGCGGCTCCGGTCAGGTTCACCGTGCCCTGCAGGTGCGAGGGGTTCGCGGCGACCGTGAGCGTGCCCGCATACTGATCGGCCATGTCGATCGAGAGCGACAGCGACGGATCGACGACGGCATTGACCGGTGCTTCGGTGCGCATCGTGGCGAGGTTCGCGAGGATCATTGACCGTGCGCTGGCAGGAGCGCGGGCGACGTAGTAGGCGTCGCCGGAGATCTCGTGCGAGTTGTAGACGCCGGGATCTCCCACCGACCAGACATAGAGCGCGACCGCGGCGGTGACGTTCGCGTCGCCGCTCTGACCCCAGCGTGCGAGCACGTAGTTCAGCTCGGCGATCTGCTGGCGACTCAACGAATCCAGCGACTTGATGGTCTGCGGACCCGAGGTCGGCGAGAACGGCGCGTTCATCCCGAGATCGATGCAGTACGCCTGGCGGCCATCCGAGCCGGTGCTGTACGAGCCCAGCCAGCCCGCTCCGATGTCGTAGCCGACTCCGTGACTGCCCGCATGGGCCGGGGAGGCGCCAGGGAGCATGGTGCCGATCGCGATGATCAGGATCACCAGGGTGGCGACCAGCCGTGCTGCTCGTCGTCGTGTGGGCGGATCGCCTGCTCCCGGTGAGCCGACGGTGGTTGCAGATGACATGCGCTTCCTCTCGATCGCGGTCGCGGACTTTGCCGCGGAGGAGAGGTAGGGGCACCACATCCCGGATTGCCTCGTGCGTGCGGGGAGCGCACCTGGGAGTGTGACGGTTTCGATCCGGGTGATGAGTGCGGGGCACGGCTATCGCTACTTGCTGGACTCGGTCGTCGTCGGGGACGGACAACGTGATGCGGCGCAGGCGCTGACCCGCTACTACAACGAGTCGGGAACCCCGCCGGGCCGATGGGTTGGCGCGGGCGTGTCCGGGTTCGCCGGTCTTGATGCCGAGGCTGATGTGACCGAGGAGCAGCTGCGTCGCCTGATGGGTTTCGGGCAGGATCCCGTCACAGACGAGCAGCTCGGGCGCCCATATCGGAAGTTCGCGACCACCCAGGCGCGTGTCGAGCGTCGCCTCTCGGGCCTCCCGGACACGTTGAGCCCCGCCGAGCAGGCCGAACAGCGGATCATGATCGAGACCGAAGAGCACGCGAAGCCGACCGGCGCACCGGTGGCTGGATTCGATCTGACGTTCTCGGTCCCGAAGTCCGTGTCCACGCTCTGGGCCGTCGCGGATGCCGGCACGCAGGCCCTCATCGCGCAAGCGCATCACGCCGCGATGCGTGATGTGATCGAGCTGGTCGAGCGCGAGGTCGCGATGACCCGGGTGGGTGCCGCCGGCCCGCGGGGCGCGGTCGCGCAGGTCGACGTGCGCGGGGTCGTCGGGACGGCCTACCACCATTACGACTCGAGGTCCGCCGACCCGCAGTTGCATACGCACGTCGTGGTCGCCAACCGGGTGCAGGGTGCCCATGATGGGAAGTGGCGCACCCTCGATTCCCGAGCCCTGCATGCCGCGGTCAGCGGCCTGTCGGAGCACTACAACGCACTCCTGTCGGACCATCTCGCCCGGCTGCTCGGGGTGGGGTGGGAAGCCCGTGAGCGCGGCCCTGGCCGGATGACGGCGTGGGAAATCGCCGGGGTTCCCCAAGGCCTGATGGACGAGTTCTCCTCCCGCACCCGCGACATCGAACGCAGCAAGGACCGCCTGGTCGCCGAGTACACCGAGCGACACGGCAGGGCGCCGTCACGGAAGATGCTGTGGCAGATCCGCCAGCAGGCGACACTGGAGACGCGGCCGGAGAAGCAGAAGCACTCCCTGGCCGAACTGACCTCACAGTGGCGGCGCCGTGCCGGGCGGGTGCTGGACGAGGACCCCGTCGGATGGGCAAGGCAGGTCGTCGCTGCGGGCTCGCATGAGGCGTTGCTGCGTGCCGATGACGTCGATCTCGAGGAGATCGATCGCCTTGCGCACGTCGTGGTGGTGCAGGTCGCGGACCGGCGTTCGACGTGGCGACGGTGGAACCTCCATGCCGAAGCGGTCCGGCAGACGATGGATCTGCGCTTCGTCTCCACCGCCGACCGGGAGGCGGTCGTCGGCCTGATCGTCGATGGCGCCGAGGCCGCGTCGCTGCGCCTCACCCCGCCCGAACTCGCCTCCAGCCCCGCCACGTTCCGCCGAGCCGACGGTGAGAGCGTGTTCCGGCCGAAGGCGTCAACCGTCTACTCCTCGGAGGCGGTGCTCGCGGCGGAGGATCGACTCCTCGCCTTCGCCGAGCAGCGGACCGCTCCCACGGTCGATCTGGCCGCCGTGGAGCGGGCATCCCGTGCCAGCGGGAAGCGGCGGGCGCTGTCGGCGGATCAGCTTGATGCGCTTGCGAAGGTCGCTGTCTCCGCCCGGGTCGYCGATGTTCTGGTGGGGCCGGCAGGGGCGGGAAAGACCACGACGATGAGCGCGCTCCGACAGGCCTGGGAGTCGAGCCACGGGCGCGGGTCGGTCGTTGGCCTCGCCCCGTCGGCCGCGGCCGCGCAGGTGCTCGGTGAGGAGCTGCGGATCCCGACGGAGAACACCGCGAAATGGATCCACGAGCACAAGCAAGGCAGCTGGGACCTCAAGCCCGGCCAGCTCGTGATCATTGATGAAGCGTCCCTCGCGGGGACGTTCGCGCTCGACCACATCGCGGCCCATGCGGCCGAGGTCGGTGCGAAGGTCTTGCTCGTGGGCGATTGGGCGCAGCTGCAGGCTGTGGACGCCGGCGGCTCGTTCGGACTGCTCGTGCGCTCCCGCGATGACGCCCCAGAGCTGTTGGACGTGCGACGGTTCCGCAACGTGTGGGAGAAGCGCGCGTCTCTCCAGTTGCGCATCGGCGACACCGACGTCATCGACAGCTACCTCGCCCACGACCGGGTCACCGGCACCGACCGCGACGGCGTCCTCGACGCCGCCTACCAGGGATGGCTCGCCGACCAGCGGGCAGGCAAGAGCAGCGTGTTGATCGCTGAGGYCCGCGAGACCGTCAGCGACCTCAACGACCGTGCCCGCACCGACCGGGTCCTCGCCGGTCTCGTCGAGGAAGGCGGCATCCGCCTGCACGATGGCACCCGTGCATCCCGGGGCGACATCGTGATCACCCGCCGCAACGACCGCCGCCTGGCTCTCGGGCGCAGCTGGGTGAAGAACAACGACCGCTGGATCGTCACGACCGCGAACGAGGACGGGTCGCTGACTCTCCGCCGCGAGAAGTCCCGGTGGCGCACGACGCTCACCCTGCCTGCCGCCTACGTCGCCGAGAACGTGGAGCTCGGTTACGCGATCACCGCTCACCGTGCGCAGGGCGCGAACGTCGACACGGCGCACGCGGTCGTGTCCTCCCCGGAGATGACCCGTGAGGCGCTGTACGTCGCGATGACCCGCGGCCGCGAGTCGAACCGGGTCTACGTGGCCACCGACGAGCAGCACCTCGAGGAGCATCAGCACCGTGCCGACCTGCAGATGACTGCCCGGTCGATCCTGTTCGGCATCCTGCAGCACACCGGCGCCGAGCTGTCGGCGCACGAGACGATCACCGCTGAGCACGACGAATGGGCCTCGATCGCGCAGCTCGCCGGCGAGTACGACACGATCGCGCAGACCGCCCAGCACGAGCGATGGATCTCCCTCCTGGAGCAGGGCGGCCTCGACGAGTCCACGATCGACGAGCTCATCGACACCGACGCCTACGGCATCCTCACCACCGAGCTGCGCCGCCTGGAAGCCGAAGGGCACAACATCGATGACCTGCTGCCGCGAGTCATCCGCGCCGGCGGCCTCGAGGGCGTCGACGACCTCGGCTCGCTGCTGCGCTATCGCGTCCAAGTCGTCGCCGCCCGCTACCAGCCAGCCGCGCGTCAGCGCCAGCTGATCGCTGGCCTCATCCCCAGGGCGAGCGGGCCGATGGTCGAGGACATGCAGCGAGCCCTCACCGAACGCGAGGCACTCATCCTCCAGCGCGCACGCACCCTCGCCGAAGCGGCCATCGTCGAGCAGCCGCCGTGGGTACAGCACCTGAACGTTGCAGGCGCGGGCACTGCCGAGCAGAAGCAGGTCCTGCTGCATCTGACCACGGTTGCCGCGTATCGGGACCGCTACGGGATCACCGCCACCTCGAGTGCGCTCGGGTCGATCCCGGAGGGTGACGCGCAGCGCGTCGACTATGAACGTGCCCGTGCCGCCGTCCGAGAGCTGGGCGAAGTCTCGGAGATGGACCTCGGCTCGGCACCGAGCCGAGAGGCGCCGGTGCGGGAGCTCTGAGCCGTCCCTCTACCGCACGTCGGAGGAGGGGCGTATCCTCAAATCAGCGGTAGGAAGACTCATTGACCGTGCCAGGCCCTTGCGGGATTGGCATGGTGGCCCCGCAAGGGGAAGACCTCATTCGCACAAGGCCTCACCGCCCACTCGGGACTGTGCCCCGGAGAACGCGATGAGGAGTCTGCTGTGCTGATCTATCTGCTCTTGGTCCTGAGCGTCCGCGTCCGCAATTTCATGCGCGTCTGGATGCCGACGAACATCTTCCTCGACTACCTGCGCACGCGCCGTGGCGGCAAGCGCGACGGGACCGCACTCCTCGTCGGCGCCAGCTACCTCGCCCTCGCCATCGGCTGCGCCCGGGCGGTCGAGCTGGGCTGGCCCGGATGGCTCTACCTCGCCTTCTGGCTCTTCCTGTGGAACGCGAGCAAGTTCCTCCTCTTCCCACCCATCGAGGCCGGCCGGCGCCGGGTCCACCGTCTGCGCGCAGTCCGTGCCCGGCTCTCGCAACGCCTCGCCGCGCCCGACGGCGCGAGTGCTCAGGACCTGACGCCCCAGCAGCAGACCGGGGTCGACTACGTGGGCACCGGACGCTGAAGCGGCCGCCTACTCCGTCTCATCGAGCGTGTGGCGCACGGCCTGCGCGATCGTGTAGCGCGAGACCCGACGGCTCGGATCCCCGTGCGCATAAAGATCCTCGACAACCTCCAGCACCGGACCCAGCACGTCCGCGGTCAGCTTGTGCGGCACCGACAGCACAAGCTCAGTGGCCTCGTCCAGCGTGTACGAGCCCGTCTGGGTGGACGCGAGGTGGTCGATCATCAGTCCGAGCTGCTCCCGCACGGACTCCTCGATCGACAGCTCCACCACGTCACCATCGGCCTCGAACGAGGCAAGCGCTGCGGCATCCCGCTCGCGCTCGAGGAGGTACTCCCATTCCGCTGGTTCCACCACGCGCAAGTCGTCGTCCAGGAGGCCGCTCGTGTCGATGACGTATTCGCTCTCGCCGCGGGTCTCGTGGAAGTACGCCATCACCAGCTCGCGCGGCGCGTCGATCTCGAAGATCTGGTGTGCGTGCCCGGACACCGCGCCGATCCGGGTCGCGAACCAGTGCGCCCGCTCGAAGCTCGTCGTCCACGACAGCCCCAGCTCGTGCCCTTCCGTCGCCGCACGATACAGCGGCAGCGTCTCCGGCACCGACGAGAGATCGCGCAGCTCGTGCTCGTGGAGGTACTTCCCGTCGGCGCCGGCGACGTCGAACGCGTACCGCCAGACGTCGTAGTCGGCCGCGCGGCCGGGCCATTCGCAGGTGGTCCAGGCGTCCTCGAGGCCAATCCTGATCTGTTGCGGATCGGTGAGCACGTCCATCGCGATCGCCGTCAGCAGGATCGCCGGCTTGTCGTTCCGGCCCGCTCGTGCCGACAGGTCCTCCCACCTCATCGGCGGCGCCTCGCCCCGAGGGTGCTCGCGCACGGGACCTCCTCTCGCCAGATCATGTGTCTGTTGTACCTCGTACATTCCACGATCTCGCTCATCATGAGGCCCGCCGGCCGGTGACCGATCCATGACCGAAAGGTAGGAGTGAGTCATGGCGACGCCCTCTGGAGTCCTTGAGGGGCGGGCGTCTACGCAAAAAGGTCGGACGGCCCCCGGTAGTCGAGCTCGACGACACCGCCGACTCCGGTCCCAGTGACTTTCAGCAGCCCCTGACGGCGCGGGTTCAGGTGCGCGACCAGTACCCCGACTTGACGACCATCTGCTGACTCGATCACGGTTGTTCCGTCCGCATGGGGGAGCGCCCGGTATGGCTCGCCGGAGCCAGGCTGGAAGTCCTGAATCCAGGTCACTATCGACTCGTGAACTTCATGAACCCACGTTCGCTGGCGAGACGTGACAGTGCGCGTGGCGAAACTCATCCACAGTTCGTGGGTGGTCAGAGTCGGCCACGCTGTGTCTCCGGCTGCGAGTTGTGTCGCGTCGGACGTCATCCACTCATGTAACCCGCCAAGCGTCGAGAACTCGGCTCCGGTTGATTCCACCGCGGCGAGCGCTCCCGATCGTGAGGCGAAGCCTGCTCGCATCAGTGTCGACGCGGCCCTGTTCAGGGTGCCGGCTTCTACAGCGGCGACGCTCAGTCCGGTCTCCGGACTGGATAGGTCCCAGGGGAATGCATCGGGAGTGGGATGTGCTGCAGCGCGGACACGGACGGCTTCGAGCGCCCACGGGAGTCGGTATGCCAGGGTGTCTTCGATGAACTCAGCCGTTTCGAGGCTGTCGTCCGCCGCGATGTCTGCGACAGGGCGCCCTCGCAGCCACCCGACCAGGATCTCCTCCCAGTTGTCTGGTCGAGTCTTGGGAGTGAAGGGGAAGATATCGAGCACGATCCTGGCGAAGCGGGTGATCGCGTCGATCGCTTCGTCGTCCATGCCGAGTTGGATGGCTGCTTCGGCGATTTGCAGGTGACGGTTGAGTTGCTCAGCATTTGAATCGAGATCCCGGCCGGTCGCGAGGCCAACGCCGGCCAGGTAATAGCCGCGCCGCTGATCCGGAGTCGTGGTCCGCCAGATGACTCCAGCTCGGGCTACGAGACCTGTCCGCAGGGCGTTGCGCACAGCTTCCTGGTAGCGAGCGACTGTCCGTGCCCACAGCGATGAAGCGAGAACTGCATCGAGCGCGGCGCCGAGATCCTGCTCTGTGACGGAGGAGTCGCTGAGCAGTCCGAGGATCGCGCAGTCCAGGCTCGCGAGTTGGCCCGGCCAGATTTTCATGGCTTCGCTCGCGGTCTCTTCGTCTTCGGCGGCAATTGCTGGGAAGGACCAGTCGGCAAGCCCCGTGACGTACTCAGTGAAGTCGTCCCAGTCGACCTCGCCGAGACTGTCGGACATTCTCTTGAGCATGGTGGTGAGGAGTCGGACGAGTCCGCTCTGCATATCCCGCAACTGGGAATCTTCGACGAGCTGTTGCCAGTTCTGTCGTGCTCGTCGGGTGGGCTCGAACATCGGATGCACCACGAGTCCGGATGAGTCGACGAACGCTCGTCCGGCTCGGCCGACGATATTGCGGAACTCGGCGGCGTCAATGATCTTCCGGTTGCGCCACAGACTATGCACCACAAGCGCGCTCGCCGATAGGTTCAGTCCCTGCGCCAGCGTGGGGGAGGAGATCGTAATCTTCAGTTCTCCCTGTTGCAGAAGTTTTTCGACTTCCTTGCGGTAGGGCCCTGGCAGAGAGCCGTGATGGATGGCGACACCCATGCGTAGGCAGGCAAGGAGAGGATGGTCGGCCCCGAACCATTCTTCACCGATACTGAGTGCGGTGTTCAGGACAGTCGGGTCGCCGTCGAAGACATTGCGGAGCGCGCCTTGCCGGGCCAGCTTGACGACCAGCTTGGCGAACGCGTTGACGGACGTCTTCAGCGGGCAGAACACCAGGACGGTCTGGCCATCGTCGACCAGGCGCAAGGCGGTGGCCAGAGTCAGCTCTTGCGCGTCTTTCGGGAAAGGGAGCTTGCGTTGCTTGCTGGGGACGATCTCCGCGGTGAGGAACCGGGGCACATACGGTTCCTCACCGCCGACAGTGATGTTCAGCCTCGCGTTGTCTTCGCGCCAGACGACTTCTCCGTACCGGAGGATGGTGGGACGCCAGTCACTACTGATCAATCCATCGGGTTCATCGTCGGTGAGCCAACCGACGAAATCCTTCACCTCATCGCCCTCGGGCAGGATCGCTGAGAGGCAGATGATGCGACGAGTCTTCGCGTCCGGGCGACGGAGAAGTCGCTGAATTTGGACCTCGTACCGCACCTCCCGCTCGTTCGCTCCGATCATGTGTCCCTCGTCGAGCACGATCAACCCGACATCGTTGAGTAGATCGGGATCGTTGCGGAGCGCGAAGTCGAGCTTCTCGGGAGTTGAGACCACAATGTCGCGCTCCTGGAGGATGCTCTCGTCGACATCGCTGACCCCAGTGGTGCCGTACAAGGACGAGATGGTCTTGCCGAGAGGGACGAAGGTGTGTTCCAGAGCGGTCTCCGTCTGTGCGGACAGCGCCCGGAGCGGGGTGACGAACACCACGCGTTTGCCTTCGGCCAGGGTCGCGAGGATACACAGTTCTGCGATGCGAGTCTTGCCGGCGCTCGTGGGCAAGGAGAGCACGAGATTGTCTTGGGTATTGAGTACCCGTGACGCGGCTTCCAGTTGGGAGGGCCAGAGGTCGATCTCGGAGCGCCGTCGGCGGAAGAGCGAGGCGATGAACGTGGCGCGCAGGCGATCCCAGTCGCCAGCGTCCCCGTTTCCCGGACCCGTCGGCAGGACCACATGGAAGCTGGACTCCCACAGGCCCCGCAGCAGGTGGATCGCCAGCCGATGACACCACCACTGCGGCACCATGCTCAGAGCGGCCGCGCCGCGCATTCCCACCTCGAGCCGTGCAATGGCGTCCGTGAGGAGAGCAGGCTCACCACGTTCGAACGCCAACATGGCCACGCTGATCGCACCCATGAACGCGTCGGTCATCGCGGTGTCGACCACATCCAGGACATCGGCTCCGCCCTCAAGGTCGTCGTTACCGTTGTCCGGATCGAGCGTGGAACGCAACTCCTCGGCAAGGCTCGCATCCGACGCCTTGTCATCCGCGCGGCTTCCAGAGACGAGCCTCGTCAGGGTGTCCAGATCCCGGAGCATGAGCAGCACCAAGGATCGCTCGGTGGGGGACACGTTCTGATCGTTTCGCGTCGCTGCCAGAAGGGAATAGGCCCGCGCTGAGTATCGTGCGAGATGAAAGCCTGCTGCGGCCACCACCCGATGAAAACTCAACTCTGGCGTCGCCTCCCCGCGGGCGATGACCGATTCGATCGCTGACGCTGCGTTCTCGAACGCCCGCCGAGACACTTCGGCAGATCCCTCCAGATCGCTCAGCTCCAGTCCGTGCTCCAGAAGCGCGTAACCGTAGGAGAGGAGATCGTGGCTCAGTAGGACGTCAAATGGGGGAGCGTCCTCTGGGAGAGCCCCATCGCGCCATATCATTGCGCGCGCCTCTCCACGGGCAAGGAGTCGCCCACGGAAGCCGGACGCTGTTGCCCGATCGATCGCGGTTTCGAGATCCTCAACGCGTCCGGGCATCACGGATCACCTCTTCGAAGACTCGACGGATGAACGCCTGGTGCTCTGGGACCTGTAGCCCCACACCGAGTCGGCGGATCTTGCCCTTGTAGGCCTTGGTGTGATTGCGCAACAACTTGAGAGGGTTGTTGCCGGAGAACGTGAAGAGCAGGTGCAATACGTCGCTCGGTCGGATGCGTCCACGAAGCTGGGCGGCGAGGATCTTCACGTGCAGCTTCGTCTCGCCCATCTCGCGCAGACGCGCGGCAACGAACATCAGCGCGTGGGGTGTCGGCAGGCCGTGCTCGCTCAGCAAGGCTGCTTCTGCCTCGTCAAGTGTCGAAGTTGAGAGGCTCGCACGACTCTTCGCCTCGCCTTTGAGGAACTCAAGCTTGTCGTCGTCCACCATGCGAACGCCGAGAAGATCGTCCCCGCGCATGGGCATATCGCGGCTGTCCTTCCACCGCAGGCGTGCGATCATGCGGTAGCCGAGCTCCCGAGCCACGTACTGGGTGCCGAGGATCTCCCCGAGTTCACCCGACCGGGTCCGCTTGCTGACCGGCAGCTTTCCGCTGAGAACTTTCGCCGCCTCGGGCTTGCCGAGCTCGCGTAGCACCGCCGCGATCTCATCCGCAGCCACGTAGTGACGGGGCACAGCGGCAGCGGCCCACGTCACGCCAGCATCAACCGCAGCCCCGTCGGGCGGCACCATCCGCACAACTTTGTGGGAGCCGACGTCTTCTCGGGTAGTGGTCACCCACGTCCTAATCCGAGCCATCCGAACAATCCTCCAAAAGTGGCTTGGTCAAACGAATCATCCGGCCTGTGGGGCACCTGATATTGCGCACGGTTAGACATCGGCAGAGATGACTGCTCATTCGAGTTCCCACCGGCGCGTCGATGGTTCCCACACGGCTTCGCCGTCGAGCCCGTCGATCACGGGATCAATGAATGCAACGACAGCGGCGATCGCATCGACGAACCGCTGTGGCAGCCCCTGCACAGTCGATCCCAGGCCACTGCGGTAAGCGGCATACGTCGTTGCTCTCAGGGTGCCCAGACCTTCGGTGGCCTGCGACAAGGGAGTCAGTGCGACGCCACGGAAAGCCGCCGTCGCCTCGACCGCCGCGCGTACCGCATTGCAGCGCACGCTCTGTGTGCCGGTGAGGATGTGAATGTCGGCGAAGTCCCGCACGCGAGTATTGGCCCGCCCCAGGTCGATTGCGGTGACCAGCTTCTCGGCCAGCACCGTCTCGATCGGGTAGCCCAGGATCCGGATCGGTGCAACATCTGGGCGCAGCGCCGGCAGCTCCACCAGGCGGGGTGCCGGGGTGACCGGGTCTCCGAAATTAATGTCGAGACGCAGCTTCACCTGGGCGGTAACAAGCTGCGCGCCCATCGTCACCCGAATGCCGGAGTAGAGCGCGTCGTCACGGATCACCGCGGTCGTGACCGTGCTGGGCAGGAACTCCACACCGTCGTCCGGATCCTCAAGCGACGCGATCTCGGCGACACGCTGGGCGACCGTTACCTCGTCAGATGCCATGTTCCTTGCCAGCGCGTCGGCATCGACGGTGGGGCGGCGGGTTCCGAAGGACGCCAGCAGCATCCMGCCCTTGAGAACGAAGTCATCCGCGTAGGGCGAGTGGGAGAGGCGTGCCAGCCACCGTTCCACGACATACATCGTCAGTAGTTCCTGCGTGCCGCGCTTCTCCCGGCGGGCACGGTTCTGCAGATCCAGATATGCACGTCCTGCCGTGCTGTCTCGCGTGGGCCGGCTCACCGGGCGCTCGCTACGTCCAGAGCAGCGCGCACCGGCCCGAACGTGCCCAGCGCCTCCGCGTACTGCAGGAGCAGCGCGGGTCGCGCTCCGGGGGAGGACAGGTAGCGGTTCAGGGCGGCGTGCGCGATGGGCTCGCCGAGCCGGCGGCGGAACCGCATCAGGTCCACTACCGTGCGCGTCGCGTCGTAGATTCGCACTGCCTCGCCCGGCCCCGCCTCGAACGACGACAGGCCGAGTTCGAACGTGGTCTCCTCGAAGCGGAACACCGTCACCGGCGGATAGTCGATCACGGGGGTGTGCGAGCGTTTCGGCACCGCGATCTGCACCGCGGGCGGCATCTCGTCGGTCAACTCGTGGAGCGCGGCCGCTGACACGCAGCACACGATCGCCCGCGGCGACCGATACGCGACCGCCAGCACATCCGGATACGACGCCGGTGGCGCGTCAGCACGGCGAAACACGCCGCGGGAGAGCTCCACGACCTGTCCTGCATCCCGCCAGGCATACAGGTCACGCGGGTGTACCCCGTGCGCCCGCGCCATCTCCGTCGTAAATGTCGACGGCAAGCTCTCACCGATCGCCTTCATGGATAAAAGCCTTGCACATGATAGGCAACTGTGTGCGTATTTTATCCGAGCGGCGTGTTGCCGCTCCAACTTGCTCGGTGCGGGGCGAGTGGTCTCGTCCGAACAGACTGGACGGATGTGTACTGAGCACCATCCCGAGCGTCCTTGTCCATCTGCATGCTTCTCCAGAGCATCCCGACGCTACGCGGCTGGTGCGCTCCGCAGCGAGGGAGTTTTGGTTCGTGGCTAGACCCCGCACCCCGATTGGCACCTACGGCGTGATCGCGCACCGAAGGCTCCCCGGCGGCCGGCACGAAGCCCGCACGCGCTACCGCGACTGGGACGGCAAGAGTCGCCACGTCCAATGCACCGCCGATACCCGGCCGGCCGCGGAACGAGAGCTCAAGAAGAAGCTCTCCGAGCGATCCCTGTTCCATCCCGGCTTCACCGGGATGAGCGCCGACAGCTCGTTCCCCGCCCTCGTGGACTACTGGCTCGAGGACATGGAAGTCGAAGACCGGCTCTCGCGCACGACCAGGCAGCTCTACGAGCGGAACATGCGCACCCTGGTGCTGCCCTTCTTTAAAGACCTGACTCTCCGAGAGATCGGCGTCTCCCGCTGCGACCACTACCTCAAGCAGCTTGCCAAGCTCAGCTACAACCGGGCACGTCAGGCACGCGTCGTACTGCGGCTCGCGCTCGGCCTGGCCGTGCGGCACGAGATCATCCCACGCAACCCGATGGACCACGTCTCCCGGCTGCGCCGCCCACCACGCATCCCTGACTCCTTCACCCCAGACGAGATCAAGAGCATCCGCGCCGCGATCCGCAAGTGGGAGCAGCGCGAGATCCTCGCCGGACCCCGACCCGACGAGCAACTCGGGCACATCGTCGAGGTGATGCTCGGCACCTCCGCCCGCATCGGCGAGGTCCTCGCAATACGCCTACAGGACCTCGACCTCAACGGCCCGATCCCGACAGTGCGGATCGCCGGCACGATCGTCAGCCGTCGCGGCGAGCCCACCCACCGGCAAGACCACCCCAAGACCGCCCGCTCAGTGCGGCGTGTCGCGCTCCCTGCTTTCGCTTTGCGCGCCGTGCGCGCGCGTCTTCAGAGGGTGTCGAGCATCGATCCGGAAGAGTTGCTGTTCGCCACGCGGGCAGGGACGCCATTCACCACGAACAACGTGCGCCGTCGCCTCCGCGACATCATGGACGAGGCCGGCATCGCTGGCGTCACCCCGCACCGCTTCCGACGCACGGTCGCTACGACGATCAACGACGCCGCCGGTATCAACCTCGCCGCCGACCTGCTCGGCCACTCTGACCCAATCATCACCCTGCAGCACTATGTGCGCCGCAACGAGACCGTCAACCCGGCTACCGCCGACTACCTCGAGGAAGCCTTTGGGCTGGCAAGTTGAACGTGGTTGCCACTGGGATGCCCTCGCCCAACGTCGACCCAGCGGGCATTGGGTCGGCGGGTCGCATCGCCCATGCCGAAGGGGCTGGGAGAGGCTCCCGATAGGATGAGGCCACTGGTACGGAAGCCCTATCCGTGCAAGAGGAGTTGGCAGAGACAGCATAGGAAGCCGATGACTGAACCTTCGATGATCGACTTCCGCGTGCATGCGATGGCCGCTGGGAGCGACGACGGCGGTCGGGTGCTGTTCCAGAGGATGCTCTCGGCGCTCATTGCAGTCGAGTACAAGACCGCGACGGACATCCGCCCCGACCCTGGGGATTGGGGCATCGACGTCATGGTGGGCAGCCTGGCAGAGTCGATCATGATCTGGCAGTCCAAATACTTCTACGACAAGATCGGCGATTCTCAGAAGCAGCAGATTCGCGAGTCCTTCGATTCGGCCATGAAGCATGCGAAGGCGAACCACTACCGCGTAGATGCCTGGATGCTCTGCGTTGCGTGTGAGCTCAGCGCGCCCGAGAAGAAATGGTGGGACAACAAAGTCCGAGAGTGGTCGAAGGCCTACCCGGACGTGCAGTTCGACCTGTGGGATGCATCTCGGCTACGTCGCAAGCTAATGTCGCCGGACGCCCGCGCCGTCTGGGAAGAGTTCTACGGCCCCAGCAAGGATGCCTCGGTGCTTCAAAATCACGCGGCCGCACTGCAAGCGGAGCCGCCCTTGCTCGCCCCGCGAGCCGGGACTCCGCGATACGACGAAGCTCTATTCGTCAAACAGATGGAAGTGGCCGGGATTGTTGAGCTTGACGCACAGCGGTACGCGTTCTTCAATGCAGACCTCCTCGTCAGGGACGTGGCGGCACGAGCCGTCCCCGCTCAACTTGCCGCGGTCGACGAGATCGATGCGACGCTCCAGGGAAGCTGGGAGCTCGCGGTAGCCGACCCTGCCACCACACCTAGCGCCAGCGACTACACGGGCTCCGCACGGAAGCTCTTCGCGTCCGTGATGCGAGAGGCTGGAGCGATCAAGGCGCCAGACGGGCTACCGTTGCGGCCCGTTCACAGTTCTGGCCTGATGCACCGGATCGTCGACGACACTCGTGCCGGATGGGTGCATGACTGGAGAGACGTTGCGCGCGAGCATGCCGAGTCCGGTAACTCCGCAACTGTCGACTCACTATCTACGGATGCCACAGAAGGAGCGGAGTCGTGAACGACTCCCTAGGCTCCCTCTTCCTCCACAGCGGGCATGGCGAGGAAACCCCGACGGCGATTACAGCCCCCGAGGATCACACTACTTTCCGACTCGCCCAACTCATCATCCTTCTCGCCGAAGTTGCGCCTGCAGATGTCAAAGGGCTCGATCTGGAGCGCATCGGCTACTACGACTTCTTCGCGGCCAATCCCTTCGCGATGATCGAAGAGGCGAACGTTCGAGACCGGGCCCGCTTGCACCGCGCTTCATTCGATGAGAGCCAACTCTCGTATGCCTCGACCGGGTCGCGTTTCGCCAACAGGCGCCAGCGTCTTCAGCACGACCTGTCCCTCCTCGTGGCATACGACCTCGTGGTGCCGCGCGGCGGTGGCTTTGGATCCACCGAACGAGGGGCAGAAATAGCTGACAGATTCAGCGCGCTCTACGCGGATCAGTACCGCGAATCGGTGCGTGTCGTGCATCAGCACCTCAAGAGGCTTTCGGAACCTCAGCTCGCGGCAAGTGCAAGAAGGTGGCTGCGCACCCCGTCGCTCGTCCTTGACCTCTACGGGGTCTCCGCCGGCGACCCGGATGGCTCCGATGCTGTCACGGGCCTCCAGAACAACCAGGGTGATCCCAATGGCCGATAAAGACCCCACGACACCGACGCCGCCCGCTGCCGAGGACCCGGCGGATTCCGCGCCTGTGCGCGGAATCCGTATCCGAAGGCTCCGCCTCCTCGGTATTACGAAACCCTACGACGTCGACTTCTTCGATGAGACGCACGCGATCCTCCGTCCCCTTGGCATCATCGCTGGCCGGACGAACACCGGGAAGACCGCGGTCCTTCGCTTCATCGACTACGCGATGGGAGCTTGGGACTACCCCAGCCACTCGGAGGTGCAGCGTCAGGTTCGGGCAGTGCTCCTCGAGATTCAGACGCCTGACGGCATCTTCACCCTGGAGCGCGCACTCGGCGGCAAGAACGTCACTCTCTATCCGTCCCCGATCGATGAGCTGAGCGAGGTCACTGGAGTTCGCCATGTTGTCGAACCCATTAGCGACCCCGACAGCATCTCCCAATGGCTGCTCGCTACCGTCGGACTTCAGGATGTGAACCTTAAGGAGGCGCCCACCAAGGACGATTCCGGAACTGATCGACTTAGCTTCCGCGACCTCATGTGGCTCTGCCTCTACTACAACGAGCGAGTTGGCAGCCAGCAGCTACTTCACACTGGCAACTACATGAAGGAACTCAAGCTTCGCCAGGTTGTAGACGCGATCTTTGGCGTGCACGACAATGACCAAGCCGACCTCGCTCGGCGAGTACGAGACGCCCAGACCGCACTTGAGTTCCAGAGACGGTCGATTGAGTCCCTGCAGGAATTCGTCGAACAGCAGGAACCCAAGGCGATCGAAGCACTTCAGATCGAAGCAGAGGACCTCGACAAGGAGTTCGCCGAGGTTACGACGGCACTCAACCAGCTTGACGCTCGAGAGAGAGCCGCATCAGACTTCGCGACGCAACTCCGACAGCGGCACGCCAATCTCACCACGGTGGCGACGGCAGCCGATGCCCTTGTCAGAGACCGTGTCTCTCTCATTGATCGATTCGCCAGCCTTCGTGCGCAATATGCGGACGACGTCCGCAAGTTGACTCTGCTTGTCGAAGCGGGAAGCGTCTTCAACGAACTCAACGTGACCATCTGTCCTGTTTGCTTCAATCCACTACCTCAGCAGGAGATCCGATCGGACGGCACCTGCAGCCTCTGCCACCAGCCGGTGAAGCCCGAGGGAGAAGAAGGTACCGATGCCTCCACGAGGGCGAGCGCCGATGCGGAACTGGCAAAACGCGAGCTGCGAGCTGCCAACCGTCGATACAAGGAACTCGACGACTACTGGCAGAGGCTGAATGAGGAATTGCCACGCCTCCGTGAGCGTGCGTTGCACGCTGCCGAAGCCGAGTCGACAGCCAGCACGGAGCTCGACAACGCTACGCGAACAGCCGTGAGCCCTTTCCTCGGGGAACGCACCGAACTCGAGCGGCGCCGACAAGCCACTCTTGTCCTGCGGAACAAGGTCACGAACGGCATGAAGCTCCATACCGGCCTTCAGGCTCGACTCACGTCCTACGACATCGCCCGCCGGAATCTCGAAACTCTTCGGAAGGAACAACGCGAGACGAAGGATCGCCCAGACCGCTCCACAGTGATCAGCTCAGTCTCCGCTCGCTATTCGACGATCCTCCATGAGATTAACTACCCCAAGGTTGACGAGCCCGGCGTGCTCCCGCCCTATCTCGACGACAAGCTTGTGCCTTACGTTCGCGGCCAGCACTTCAAGGAGGCCAGTAGCGGAGGTCAAGTCCTCGTCACACTCGCATGGATGCTTGCGGTATTCGAGACGGCCTACGAGTCGAATCATGCACACCCCGGATTCCTCATGATCGACACCCCGCAAAAGAACCTGGGTGGGCTTGCCGATGATGCAGAGTTCGCAGACATCCACCTCGTCGAGCGGTTCTACAACCACGTCGAAGCTTGGCTCGCGGCCGCAGGCCAAGGCGCCCAGATCGTCATCGTTGATAACACCCCACCGATCGCGGTCGACCCTCACATCGTCGTCCGTTACACACGCGATCCTGCGACCGCACCTTTCGGGCTGATCGACAATGAGACCGGCGCGGACCCGCAAGCCGAGCCTGAAGCCGCCTCCGAAGATTAGTCTGTTGTCCAAAAGAGGCCGCGCACCTTCCCACGTAAACCCCGCGTAAACGTCGGAGCGGCATTGCGGAAGCTGTGTTGACCGGGACCRAACCGGGACCAGAACCATGCAAACCATGCAACGCATGAGGTGAAAACAGGGCTTCTGGGGGGCAGAGAAGCCCGGAAAATCAAGGAAAAGGCCTGAACCGGGTACCTGGGGGTCAAGGGGTCGCAGGTTCAAATCCTGTCAGCCCGACCACAAGGGCTGTTGGCAGTACTGATTGCACAACAGCTAGAGAAAAGGGAAGGGCACCTGCTTCGAGCAGGCGCCCTTCCCTTTTTCATGTCGGCGGCGCTGGATTCCGGTTCAGATAGTTGGATCTGACCGATTCTGGGGCCGAGAAAACGAACGCGCGCGGCTTTCGGGCGCGTTCGATTGTCCTGGTGTTGCGGGGAGCGTGCCGGGCATGCCGCCGGCGTGTGTGGTCAGTGAGGGGAGGAGCTCAGGTACGCATCGGTGTCAGCGCGAGCACGTCATGCACAGATGAGCCCGGCGATGTCGAAGATGATGTTCGACCGCCCCTCGGGATGGTGAGGTCACCGCTACCCGTGGTCTTCGTGTACCGGTTCGCCCAGACACGGTCGCGGCGGCGGATAGTGTGCACGCGTGGGGTCGTGCGCGCTCGTTCGATCTCTTGGTCGCTCAGGAATGCGGCGATCTTGCGAAGGTTGTGATTGACGATCAGGATCGTGACGAGGATCTGCGCTGCCGTGATGCCGCGAACTCGGCGGCGGCCAGCGGTCTCGATATCCGCGTCGCCCGATGCCTTGAGCTGATCGTTCCCGGACTCGACGGTGTTGCGGGCGTGGTCGTGGAAGGTCTCCCACTCCTCGGTGCCGTAGTCGAAGGCCTGCTGGGGTGACTGCATCTCGGTGAGGTCGAACGCGGCTGAGTGCTTCTTGCAAATGGTGTCGAGGAACTCTTCTTCAAGTGTCTCGGGCTCGACCTCGGGGCGGGCCTTCTTGGCCGCGCTGAGCATCATCTCGCGGAGAGGGCAGGTGACGGTCGGGCTGGGGCCGAGGGCAGGGCAGCGCAGCATCGCCTTTCCATCGGCGACCTTCGCCTTCTCCTTGACGTGCAACTGGTACGCCTTCCGCTCTTCGATGCGCGCACGGTGCGTTCGGACGTCGATCACATCGCCCAGGCGATCCGGTGTGGCGTTCAAAAGGGGCTTCGGCGTGCTCGGGCAGTATGCATCGCCTTCGACGAATAGGGCGCCGTGCTGACCGCCCTTGACCCCGACGCGGTCGGATCGGTAGTCCGTGGACGGAGTGAAGCCGGTCTTCAACGCCGGCTTCAGGAGTCGAAACGGCTTGGCGTTGGCCCAGTACTGCTTGTCAGCGTCGGCGACACCCGGGGCAAGTTCGAGCATCGCTGCGGCCTCGAGGAGGTGTGCGGCCTCTTCTGCCACTTCCATGTTCGGGATACTGAGCGACGCCGCGACCACGAGGCTCGGGAAGCGCTTTGAACCGGGCTGTTCGGCATCGACGCGGACGGCCAGGTTCGCCACCCACCCCCAGTCATAGTCCGCCGACTTCCCACGCTCAGGCGCGGTCTGGTCGACCTCGCCCTTCTGGTTGTCGACCCGCTCAGCTCTTCCGCTCTTCACATGCCACCCCGCGAAGGCATCCACGGGCCCCGGCGAGAGTTCGCCGAAGTTGGCTCCCTGCTCAGCCTTGACCTTGCTCGCAAGGTGCTTGCGGCTGTACCCCTTGGTGGTGGGTGTGCCGATGTAGGTCTGGTCGAAGGAGACGTCCAACTGCTTCGAGGCGCGACGGACGGCTCGAGGCTGAACCATGAACGTCATGCGGATGAACAGGCGGGTGTACTCGTCCAGGCGTGCCTTGTACTTCTCCGCACGCTCTGCGTCGTGATGGCGAAGGATCTCCTGGATCTGGGTGTGAGTCTTGGCGGTGTAGAGCTCCTGCGGGTATGGGTCCATCAGCGTCTTCATCCGGTGGAACGCGCGAATCGTGTTCGTATACCAGCGCTTCGTCGTGGCGACATGGGTAGCGAAGCTCGTGGGCGTCTCAGGCAGGTCGAGGAGCTCGCTCGACTTCGTGGAGAGCCTGTGCTGCAGCACGTACGCGGCCCGACGGATGTGCAGCGGCGCCCCCTCCTGGGCAAGAAGAAGAAGCGCGGTGAGCAGCGCGCGGTAAGAGATCCTCGCGGGTCGTCCGCCCATTCCGTCGCGGTTGGCATCCTAGGCAGCCCAACGGTCGAGCTGCTCGAGGATGCCGGACTGCCTGACGCGAGTTTCGACCAACGCCACGGTCGAGTCGTCGAACTGCTGAAGGTTGCGGCCGCGGCCGAGGATCTCACGCTCGGTGATGCCGCATTCGTCGTTGTCGTCGAAGGCACGGTAGTAGTCGATGTCGATGGAGGTCATCGTGCGACCTCCGCTCCGACGAGCTGGGCAGTGAAGTCGGCGACGTCGAGCACGTTCGCGTGCTCGTAGTAGCGGACGAGGGTCGTGTAGTGCTCGAAGCCGGCGACATCTCGGAGAACGGGCAGCGGCACGTTGTTGTTGATGTGGTGCAGCAGCCATGCTGCACGAAGCGCTGCCGGAGTCGGGCGTACGGGAGCGGGGTGGTCGGTGAGGAAAGACTGGATGATGCGGGGCGGGTACTCGGCGATCCGCGGGCCACGGAACAAACGCTGGTCGGTGTCGGTGCGGCCGTCGATGCTGCGCAGCAGCACTCGAGCCCAGGCGCGACGGACGGGCACGCGTCGGCCGCGCTTCCCGACGACATCCACCAAAACGACGTCGCCGTCGCGGTGAATGTCGCAGACGCGGACCTCGACGATCTCGGCCGCGGTCAGCCCGGCACCGCCGGCCAGTCCGAGGAGCGCCTGAGCGTTCTGACGCTTCTTCACCGTTGTGAGCGAGTTCGCCCAGCTGTGCATCGACGCGATCTGCTTCGTGGTGAACGGGGAGCGGACCATCCCGTGCGGTGCTGAGATGGCGATGAGGTCGGGATCGGCGAGCTCGCGGCCGATCTTCACGAGCTGGCGGGACACGCCCCACCGGTGACCTTCAGAGCGGTTCTTGTGAACCGTCGAGAGGAATCGGTCGATGTTGCTCTGGGTGTAGACGCGAGGAATAGTCAGCTCGGTACCGGTGCGTGCCCAGGCCCACATGTGGAAGGACGGGGACATCGTCATCAGGCGCCGGGTCACATCGAACGAGTGCGGCAACATCAATGCGGCGGTCTCGACGGTGAAGGACCGTGTGGCCGCCCAGGCGCCAGCCATCGTCGCGCTATTCGGGCGGAACTTGACGATGATGGGCGCCGCCAGCTCGGGCAGCTGCGGGTGAGAGGCGAGCAGCGCTGCGGTCTCGTCGAGGATGTCGCTGAGTCGGTGGTTTGGGGTCATGACCACCCTGTACGCGGCTGCTCGAAAAAGCTCGCGTACGGCGTGTCGCATGACCCGCAACACGACTCACCGACCTAGTCCACAGAACGTGTGAGGTCCGACTTCGATGGCGGGAGCGGTGCCCGCGACGGAAGGAACCGTCGAATCCGATCCAGCGCCGCGAGGTGCTCGAGCCCGGCGGTGCGGAGAAGGTCGCGCGGCGGGGTTCCGGCCTGCAAGTGGGCAAGGAGCCAGGTGGTCCGCATCCGCGCCGGCCGAACATCCAGCTTCGTCGTGTGCCCCCGATGCAAGAAGTCGGTGACCTGCGCCGACCGCACACCAGTGCGTCCAACGCGGAAAACCCACTGGTCGTCGCCCAGTTCTCCTATCGCTGCGCGGAGTCCGGGTTGCCACGCAGGGAGCACCGGGACGAGCCGTGGTCGCCCCGACCACACCAGAATGTGGATCTCGTCTCCGCGCACGTCGATGTCCCCGGTGCGCACGGACAATAACTCCCGGGTCGCGAGGCCTGCTCCGAACCCCATCGCGAGGAGGACAGCAGCGTCCCGACGGCGGACAGTCGACCCCTGTGCGCTGGCCCAGCTCCGGAGGGCGGCGATCTCGGCTGAGGTATATGGCGGAGTGGGATCAGACCGAGGGATGGGGAATGGGACCTCTGAGGGTGGGGTCACGGCGTCGACGATGGTGAGGAGGACGGACCGATACGTGGCCCTACTGCCGCGCGTGAACGATTCCATCCCTCGGTGGACGTACTCTTCGACCACTCGACGCCGGAACATCCGTGCGACGTCGAGTTCCAGGCCCTTGGTCTGCCACGCCCACAGCACGAACGCCGTCGCGACCGGATACAGCGAACGTGGCTCTCGACCGGTCCTGCGTGCGGTCTTCGTGACTGCGGCCGTCACTACCGGCTCGAGCGTCGTCCAGTACCGCGCCGCCTTCTTCGGCGCGAAGGATCCGTTGCCCGCTTCGTTTCCATCGCCGGTATACGTCATCGTCAGGCCGCTCCTACTGCGGCAGCGGAGTTCGCGGCACCTGGTCGATGACCAACACCGTGGCGGACGTGCGGCGAGTGAATAAAACTCCTGGGACGTCTCGGTCGATGAGGAGAACCATCGGGTCGCCGACTCGGCACGTCGCGACGGCGACCAGTGCGGCGGATTCGGGATCGAGCACCGCACGGATTCCTGCGCCCACCTCTACCGTGCGGGTGACCCGACGCTCGTTCATGTCGAGGCGATAGGCGACGCCGTCATCCGTGGTCACTACGAAGACGCCGTCCATCTCGTCGAGCACCCGGTCTTGCGGCTCGTCGTCGATGTGCACGATGGCGCCTCCCTTCAGGTGCCAGCAACCCTACGAAGCCGTTGGCGGCGACTCCGCCGACTCAGCGACACTGCCGCGTGCACTCGGCGCGGTCTGACTGCCGGGGCACACCGCGCATAGGTGCATTGGGCGAGCCGTCTCGCCCATGAAAGGACCCTGTGCGCGCGTCGACCCCCGCAGAACTCCACGCTGAAGCCGAACGACTACGACGGGCCGAGGGGCCTATCGATCCCGTGGCCGACCGGTTCGCCGCGGTCGTTACCCTGGTCTTCGACGCCCAGGTCGTACCTCAGCGCCGCGCCGTGAACTGGATCAGGTCACTGCATGCGTACGAAGATCACTGGCGAGAACTCGGCCGCGCGCCGCGCGAGAACACTCGTGCCAAGGCGACCCTCACGGATGAGGAACGTCACCTCGGCGAGTGGGCTCGATACCAGCGTCGCTTCGAGGGTGGCCTCAATGCCTATCAGCGTGCTCGGCTCGACGTCTCACCCGCGTTCGAGTGGGATCCTCTGGATCGCGTGTGGAATGAAAAGTTCGAAGCATGCGAACGATTCGTCACTGTGCACCGCACGCTCCCTCGACTTCATGCGGCAGATCGAACGGAGTTCCTGCTCGCACGCTGGCTCGGCCGCCAACTGCTGAGACTGCGAAGCGGTCGGCTGGAGATGGTTCGCACTCGTCAGCTGCACCGACTCCTCCGAGAAGCGCGACGAGCTTAGCTAGGTCGCACCGTGTGGTCACTCGCCACTGGAGGACCCCTCAGGAACTCCACGACCACGCGTCGTGCCTCGCCTCCAGAAGAATTTCGTCGAGCCGGCCTGCGAGCATCTTCTCGATGGCGGTCGCTTCGCCGTCAGGGTAGGGCGTGTTCAACCACTGCGCCCAGGTCCAGCGACTCTGAGTTCCGGTCTGCAGAACGCGAAGGACTTCGGTCAACCCTTCGACCACCCTGCCGTCGCGTAGCTGGAACGCAGGGAAGAGATTGACGTCGTCATCAGTGAGCAGCATGAGGAGCCGAAGCGTGCGCCCGGCCTCCACCACCTCGGCTTCCGTCCATTCGAGGGCGCGGGCCATGCTCACCACGGTGTAGCAGGGGCCGATGATCCGAGCCCAGGGGTTCGGTTCATCTTCGGTCACTGCTCATCCTCGGGGTCTCGAGTGTGGCGCTGGCGGACGTCCTCGATGATCTCCTCGAGGCTGCGGAGTCCGTCGATGTAGTCCTGGGCATCACGAAGCGCTTGAGCAGAGGGCCTCAATCCGTCCAAGACTCCCGAGTACAGGGACTCGGCTACGCTGTTCATCCGCTGCTCCCGCGCTTTACGAGAACCGTCGTCGTCGGCAAGTCCGCGGAGGATGGCCAGGCTCGGCGTCGCCATCCTGAGGTTAGTCATGTCGAGGATCCCGAGGTTCCACTCGTGACCTTCGCGCCCGAGACTCGCCACGCGACGACCATCTGAACTCTGTCCGCCCGCCCCGACATGCAGGTGCCCATGAGCGAGGAGCTCCGGGCGCACTGCATCCCAGACCTCGCTGACCCGCGCGCGCGACGCCGCGGACGCCTCCAACGCCGCCTTCGGGAAGCCATGCGGGTTGGTGCGGAGGATCTCACGGACAGGGCGGACAGGGGTGTTGGCAGGTGACTCGTGGGTGAGCATCAGGTCGGCGGGGCCGCCGGCGATGGCCTCGGCGACACTCTGGTCACTGATTGCCTCTTGCGGCCACCAGGTCAGCCCTTCGATCCTCGACTCGCGGTCGACAGACGCGGCGCCACCCAGTGACAGCACGGAGCGCCCACCGATGGTGAGGCGCGCAGGCCGCGGGAGCAGCCACACGAGCTTAGAGACTCGCACGGCTTCGCCGGGGTACTTGTTCATGAGTGGGGTGATCTCACCCCACGGCTCATGATTCCCTCCGGTCACGTAGATGCCTGTGATGCCCGTCTCAGTGAGCGCCTCGTCGACCTCTTCCGGGGGCATCGACCAGTCGCCGAGCTGCAAGATGGTCGTCACGTCCGGCGCGAGGTGGGGGAGTGCCCTCGCCAGCATCCGGATCCAACCGACGTTGCCGTGAACATCCCCTAACACCCGGACTCGCTGGTCTGGCAACGTGATGTCGGCTGCGTGTTCCAGGGCATCCACGGGGTCTCCGATCGAGTCAGCGACGCGATACATCCTGCTCGCGCGCACGGTGACGACCAGCGTCACATGTCGGTGGCGTGCAAGGGCAGAGCCGTCGCGCGACTTGTCGATGAATCGGCGAATCGAGCAGAGATCTCGACGCCGGCGAATCGCCCGGGTCGGTTGAAGAGAGTTGCGGAGCGCAGGATTGCCGGAACCGAGGAAGGCTCGCTGAGGATCAGCGTCTGTCCTCGTTCAGCGCGGGGACCACTGAGGCTCGCGTCGCAAGGATCTAATTGGCGTTGTGGTCGCCGTGCGCAGACCTCTCCGGATAGGTCTCAGAAACGAGCGAGAAACTCGGCGGCTGCGTCGTTGAGTGGCGTCCAGGTTGCAGTTCCTACGTCGTACTGAATGACACCAACAGGAGCAACATCGGCGAACTGCTGTGCTGAAGTTGTGAGTGTCCCAGAGGTCCACAGGAGCGGGACCCGTCCGACTGCCACTCCGACTCCGAAGATCTCACGAACTTCCTCGACGGGAACAGCGCCGGCGTAGTTCTTGACGCTGACGGCGAAGCCATCGGCGATGACGTCGACTCCGCCGTCGGCTGTTTGCTGGGTCGTCTCGGCGTCATGGAGTCCGATCCATCGGAGCGCATCGGTCACCCACAGTTCCGCACCTCGAGGAGAAACGCCGTATCGCTGGGGCTTCGGCCGGTCGAAACCGGCGGCCGCTCGGCGGGCAGCATCTTCACGTTCACGTTCACGCTCCGCAGCGGCGTCCATCTCGGCGGCGACCAGCCTCTCGAGATGATCCTTGTAGGACGTGAGGATCGGACGGACGATGCGGTCGACCGCGGATTCCGCCTTCTCGTTCAGCTCGGCCCGACGATTAGCTCGCCGTTCGATCTCAACTGCGCGAGCTTCTGCGAGCGTGGGGAGCGGGGCGAGTGGGTCTCGACCGTAGTAGTACCGCTGACTCGACGCTCGAAGCGTTGCAACGAGTTCGTTCGCCCACTCACTCGCGACGATCCCGAGTTCGGGAAGCTTGAGTTCATGTGTGAGCTCATTGAAGACGGGGGCGATCTCCACGCGAGCTTCGATGACGGGTCTCAGCGCGTTAGTTGCGGTGTCAGGAAGATCCGGGAAACCGTCGAGACCCATGGTCAGCAGCAGCGGTCCACATATCCGACCAATCTCCCGATAAATCGCTGTGACCTGGTCCTGCGGGATCGGAGACCAAGGCTCCGAGACGATCTGCTCTACGACCAAGCGCACGTCTTCGGACAGCTCCCAGTGGGCATTGCCGCCGTGGCGTCCGACTTCCGTTCGGATTCGATCACGAACCGCTTCGTACGTGAGATCAGCGGCTTCCTGCTCGTGCTGGGCGTCTTCAGACCGTGTCTTCTTCGCGCTGGCGAAGTACACCGACATCAACGAGTCGCGCAGCTCTTCATCGAGGCCGGAGAGCGACGAGGACAGAACCGAGAGGACATTGACGAGGTGCTCGCGCACGGCAGCGGGGGCGTCTTCGGTCGATGCCGGCCATGCTCGGCCGGAGATCTCTCCCTCTCGGAGAAAGATCAATCGAAGCAGGTCCCACGAGATGTTCTCGATGGACGCATCGCGTCTCCGAGCAGCACGCGTTGTTGTTGTCTCTGATTCACTCATGTGCTCTCTCCCTCATCCAGCGATGCAGACGGATGCGACGTCTCGCTCACCGCGCTAGCTGCAAGGCCGCCGAAGTCCTGCCCGCCTCCGCAGCGTTTCGTCCACTACGGTTGTGCGTTGTCCCGTTCCTCGGCGTATCGCGGCGCCATCGCTTCCATCTGATCCATCACCAGTTTGATGGCTTCGGGCTGCTTGTCCGGCGGGTACTTGTATCGGACGAGCAAGCGTTTGATGGATGAGCGTAGCTTGGCGCGGACGTCATCGCGGACTGTCCAGTCTGTGCGCACATCCCGGCGCATCACAATCACAAGCTCGCGCGCGATCTCTGCGAGCCCGCCCTCGCCCTGGACATCGACGGCGGATTCGTTCGTCGCCACAGCATCGAAGAACGCCAGCTCGTCGCTACTCAAGGGCGGAGCAAAGCGAGATCCTCGTGACGCCTCGGCGGCGACGTCCTTGGCCAAAGCGACGAGCTCGGCGATGACTTCCGCGGCGGTCAGCTGCTGATTCGTGTACCGAGTCATGACCGCCGAGATCCGCTCGGAGAATGCGTGCTGCCGGATGAAGTTCCCCCGTGTTGCAGCGGTGCTGGCATCGATAAGCGACTTCCGGAGTGCCTCGATGGCAAGCTGGGGGTTTGATGCCTTCTGCGCCTCTGTGATGTACTCCGGGCCAAGATTGTCGAGCGTGAGACGGGGCAGACCCGCCGCGTCGTAGATATCGAGGACCTCGTTGGATGCCATCGCCTTCGCCACGAGTGCGCTGAGTAGGCGCTGGATGTCTTCGGGGATGGGCTCGTCACGCGCTTGACGCTCCGAAGCATCGAACTTCGCCATCCACACGCGGACTTCCTCGTAGAACGCGATCTCGTCATGCAGTTCGCTCAGCGAGGATCGTCCCGAGGCAAGCGCCCACAAACGAGACAGCGCGCCACTGGCCGCACGATAGCGAGCCTTCAACGTCTGCTTGTCCAGCGACGGATCGTTGAGCGGACTGCCGCTGTCGCGGAGGAAGTTGGTCGCAAGAGTCGCCGCGGTCATCAGCGCACGAGGACCACCGCGGCGAACGACTGCGCGCCAGTCGCACCCGTGAAGCATCTCCCTGATGTCGGACACCAGCTCGAGGGCCAGAGCAGCCGCCTCGTCGACGTTGCGACCGATGGGGCGCTTCTCCTGGTCGTCCTGCGTGTACTCCGCGAGTGCCTGGGTGAGGTTGTCCGCCAGCGGGGCATATGCGACGAGGAGTCCGTCCGCTTTACCGCGGAAGGTGCGGTTCACACGGGCGAGTGTCTGCATGAGCAGTGCACCCTTGAGTGGGCGATCCAGGTACAAGGTGTGCAACGGGGGAGCGTCAAACCCGGTGAGCATCATGTCCTTGACGATGACGAGTTCGAGTTCGTCGGCCGGGTTCTTCAACCGCTCTTTGATGGCCGCGTTCTCGGAGTCGCGGCGGACGTGGTTGCTGATGGGCGGTTGATCTGCGGCAGTCCCGGAATAGACGACCTTGATCTTTCCGCCGTCGAGCGCGTCCGAGTGCCACTCGGGGCGGAGCGCGGTTACGGCGTCGTAGAGGAGTGCGCAGATCTCGCGGGTGCCGCCGACGATGAGCGCCTTCCCGGGAGATTCGATAAACGGGAGCACCCGTTCGCGGCGTTCCTCCCAATGAGAGACAAGATCCTCTGCGAGGGTCGCAATGCGCTGCGGTGCGCCGTACACGGCGTTCACCACTGCCACGGAGGCCTCCAGCCGTGCGCGCTCGGTCTCGTCCAGTCCGACCGTGTACTCGTCGGCGGAGCGGTCGATGTCCTCCTCGGCCGCATCAGCGCTGAACCCGACCTTGATGAGTCGAGGCTCGAAGTACACCGGGACCGTCGCGCCGTCGGCGACGGCGCGGGTGAGGTCGTATATGTCGATGTAGTCGCCGAACACTGCACGCGTGTCACGCTCGGCAAATGAGATCGGTGTGCCAGTGAAGGCGATGAGTGTGGCATTCGGGAGTGCGTCGCGGAGATGTCGGGCATACCCGTCGAGATCGTCGTAGTGGCTGCGATGCGCTTCGTCGACGACGACGATGACATTGCGTCGGTCGGTCAGCAGCGGGTGCTGGGTCCCGGCCTCCTTTTCCTTGTTGCTGAGACCGAACTTCTGCAGTGTCGTGAAGTAGATCCCGCCGGTGACCCGGTCACGCAGTTCCGTGCGAAGCTGTGCGCGTTCGGTGACCTGCATCGGCTTCTCGGGCAGTAGGAGGCTGCGGTCGAACGAGTGGAACAGCTGGCCGTCGAGTTCGTTGCGGTCGGTGACGAGGACGACCGTGGGGTTCCTGAGCTTCGGGTGCCGCGCCACGAGATTCGTGTACAGCTCCATCTCCATGGACTTGCCGGAGCCTTGCGTGTGCCAGACGACGCCGGCCTTGCCGGTGGACTCGACCGCCTGAACGGTGCTGCCGACAGCCTTGGCGACGGCGAAATATTGGTGCGGCTTCGCGATCCGCTTCATGAGGCCTTCAGAGCCCTCGTCGAACGCGATGAAGCTGCGCAGCAACTGCAAGAATCGTTCCTGGTTGTATAGCCCGGTCAGCGCATCATCGAGCGGAAGCACATCCTGACCAGCCTCGATCCGAGGCTGATGGAGCCTGCCGCCATCGTCATCGACGTTCCAGGGGGCGAAGTGGTTCAGCGGGGTGAACGGTGTGCCGTACTTCGCGTCGACACCATCGCTGGTGAGGACGAACGCGCAGAAGCGAAAAGCCATGGGGAACTCGCGCAGGTAGGTATTGAGCTGGTCGCGGGCCGATGAGACCCCTATCCCCGCAGCGCCAGCACGCTTGAGCTCCACGATGCTGAGCGGCATCCCGTTCACGTACAGCACTACGTCGAAGCGGCGATGAAGGTCGCCCTGTCTGAGGGTGACCTGGTTGACCGCCAGCCAGTCGTTGTCGGCGGGGTCGGGGCCGAGAAGCCGAACCCGCACATTTCGCTCTTGCCCGTCGGGGTCGAGATAGCTCAGTGGGTACCCGCCAATGAGATACTCGTGGACCCGGTGGTTCTCCGTAATGGCGTCCTGCGACATAGGCGCCGCGATCTCCGATGCCGCTTGCTGCAGGTAGTGCAAAGGAACGGTCGGATTGAGTGCTTGCAGGGCGCCTAGCAACCGGGGGCGAATCAGAAGCTCATCCCACGTCTCACGCTCTCCGCTTCCGGGTGCGATTTGCTCGCCGCGGAGCGGATGCCAAAGCAGAGGTTCAGCGAGCGTGTCGAGTGTCGCTTGTTCCCAGGCGGATTCGGGAATCCCGGTCACGATTTATGCTCCTGACATTTTCTGGCCTGCGGCTCTGCGGATGACATCGACGAAGTTTGGCGCGTACGCCCCCCATGTCTCGGAGATCTTGTCCGCGTCGATCTTGCCCATATGGATCCCCTCGCACAGCCTGACCCACCCTTCACCCATCGCAGCGGTGAGCGCGAAGGCGATACTTGCTCCGATGGCACTGCCAGCGCCCGGGATCAGCTTGAGGAAACTGCGAGCGAGAGCTTGCCCGCTGATCTGTACTCCAAGTTGCGCGAGTGCCGAAGCGGACATCATGGTCTTCAGCTCGAGGTCGTAGATCGCGGCAATGCGACCCATCATGGTCATTTGGATCGGCGCCAGGGCCACCGCATCGGCGACGGGAATTGGAACCGCGGCGGCAGCTGCTGCAGCAGTCGCCGCTGCAGCGATGACCGGACGGGCCATCTCCCGCTTCCAGGGGAGGTTGAGTCGCTGGGCGATGCGAAAGGCATCCTTCTCGTCTTCAGGCGAAAGCGTAAGCGTCTCCGCAACGAGCTCACCGAGACCGTGCCCCGAGCCCCTTCCGTTCCTGTCGCGCGTTGAGGTGAGAATCACCCTCTGGATCGGAAGTTCGATGTGATTGCCCTCTGCATCGACCGGCTCTTCCAACCACGAGGTGAACTCCTCCACGTCCTTCGGAGGGTTGCGTTTGCCCGTGACCGGGTTCTTCGACCAGTCGACCTTTGTGAGCACCAGGATGACCGGCAGGCCCGCAGCATCGAGTTCGCGAATCATGGCGATGTCGGGCGGTGTCAGACGGTCGGCCTTCGACAGAATGCAATACCAGACCACGGAGATCTGCTCGACGGCGGGACGCTTCGCGATAATCGCGAGGTTCGCCCGGAGCGTATCGGCCGGGGACGTGGTCGAGCCGATCTCGAAGCCCTCGAGATCCCAGATGCCCAGGGAATCGTCGTGGTAGTAGTCGGCTCCACGAGTGACAGGCAGCCCCTTGCCCACCTTCGCGAGGTCGCGTCCGAAGACAGCGTTGATGAGCGACGACTTACCGACGCCGGTGCCGCCGACTACGGCGAGGTTGAACCTGCCGTACCGTGACTTAGCTGTCTCATTGGCCTCGAGGAAGGGCGTGTCGTCGACCTTCGGTGCGTCGGCGGGAAGCGGGTCTGGCGTGCCGGTCATGTCTGTTTCTACTTTCAATTTGTTGGAGGTGCTGCCGGTGCGAACTCGAACTTCAGGTTTGCGTCGGGATCGATGGCTGCGGCGATATTCGTGTAGAAGACTCGTGCCTGATCCCGCAACAGTTCCTCGTTCTTGGCGAGATACTCTGCCTGCAGCTCGTCACCGAAGACATCGTTTACCATCGCGACCTTGTCGATCTCGGGCGTCGTCCAACTGAGGACATCGGTGCTCTCTGCGGCAACCTCGATGTTCTGATTGTTGAGTCCGATGACAATGAATGCGGGGATAGATACGAGGAACGATCCATCGGGTTGCTGATCGATGGTCACTTCGCTGGCGTCGATGCCCAGCTTTGCATCGAAGCTATAGCGCAAGAATGCCGCACGTGAGTTGGGGATGCTGAGGAACAGGAACTGACCGTTCTCAGTCTTCCGCTCGCGGATTCCTTCAATGCCGAGTGTCACCAGCGCGACCTCCTGCGTGCGCGTAATCGCGTTGACCACCTGAGTGTTCTTGTCGGTCGTGGCGCCGACCCACTCCACGACTGGAGGCCGGATGATGAAGAGCGCTCCGGCTGCAAGTATTGCGCCGACGACTACCAACGTCGGCCATAGGAACAGGCTTTTTCTCATGCTGCTTCTCTCGGGCGAGCGGATCAAACACCAGCTGCGGAGGCCGCGGATTCCGCGTCCCGGACTCGAAGTGTTCCGGACATAAGCGGTGTCAAGAGTGCATCGCGGGTAGCGGCGAGCGTGCGCGTTTCTCGTTCAGCGCTCGCGACCAGCTGCCGCAGTGGGGCTGCGATGCTCTCGAATGCGGTGCGATCAGAAGCATTTAGCGACGGGATAGGGGCCCCAAGGAACTGTTCGGCGCGTACTGCTGGATAAGTGCTTCCTTCCGCGACGTTCTCGAGGTATGCGGTGAAAGCGGGGCGCTTAGTCGCCTCGTAAAGGTAGGCGTAGCCAATAGTGCGGGGCGAAAGCACGGCGAGTCCTGTTGACGCGACGAGCTCCGGTTCGTCGTCAAGCACTAGGGCATGAGAGCGACGGTTCGGTCGGACGGTGGACCAGACCGTGTCGCCAGGCGCGACGCGTCGACGCGCCCTAGTCGGCGCGTCATCCCAAGCTGAGCGGTTTGGGTAGTCCATCGAACCAACACCGACAGACGAAACGTCGATGTAACGTAGCGATCCTCCTGCGGTCGGCCTCACGGTCGAGCTGTTCACATCAGCGACGGTACCCAGATGTACATCCGGAACAGTTGACACCGACTTCTCGAAAAGACTTGCAAGGTAGCGGTCAGTCGCGTTTGCTAGAGAGATATTTGCGACGATCTTGTCGTCGAGTGCCCCCAGCACCTCGGCAATCGCCTGCTGCTCCGCCAGCGAGTCATGCACTGGCACGAGGAGCTTGCCGAAGTCTCCCTTCTTGAAGTGCGGGATCATGGTGCCGACGTGCAAGTTCTTTATGCGCTCTTGTACCAAAGGCGAGCGAAGCGCATACAAGAGATACCGTCCTGCAATGCGTGTCCGGTTTGGTCGCAGCGAAACCATGTCCTGCGCAATGACGAACGGCACGGGGTCTGGTACTAAGGCTGTCCGTCCTGGATCTCCCTTGCACACGAATATGATGTCGTCGGCTGCCGGGTGGCCTCTGAACCAGGTTCTGTACGTCACGTCGTCCACGTACCGGACGTTCTCAAACGTAGGAAATAGTAGGTCGCGCCGTATGCAGTTGGTCGCGATGAGGGGGACGCCCTCTTGTGCTGTCGGACAGCTTCGGCCACGGTTGTCAATCACCGCCGAGAGTAACTGCGGAAGGGCCAACTCGGACATCGTCATCGGAGCACCCTCCCGAGCTGTGTGCGCACCAGCTCGGCGAGGCTCGCCGATTCAGCAATGTGGGCATCCAGTTCAGTCTGCAGCCGAGTGAGCTTCTCCTCTATGGGCTCGCGGTCGCCTTCGATGTCCAAAGCTCCAACGTATCGACCCGGGGTCAAGGCGTATCCAGCATTCTTGATCTCGGCTAGCGTCGCTGAGTAAGCGAACCCCGGAACGTCGCCATATTCAGTGTGCGCAGCATCCGATTCGATGCCGCGCCAGGCGTGGAAAGTGCCCGCGATCTTTGTGATGTCATCGTCGCTGAGGGCTCGTTCCGCGCGGTCAGTCATGTGGCCGAGGTTGCGGGCGTCAATGAATAGCACTTCGCCAGCACGCTTGGCTTTGTCCTTGCTGAAGAACCAGACGCAGACGGGGATTCCGGTTGAGCGGAACAGCTGGGTGGGAAGAGCGACCATGCAGGAGATCAGGTCGGCTTCCACGATCTCGGCGCGGATCTGAGCTTCGCCGCCGCTGCTAGATGACATCGACCCGTTGGCCATGACGACGCCGGCCTGTCCGCCGGGTGCGAGTTTGGAGAGGATGTGCTGAATCCAGGCATAGTTGGCGTTGTTCGCGGGAGGGACGCCATAGCGCCAGCGGGGGTCAGATTCGTTTCGGGCCCAATCTTTTATGTTGAAGGGCGGGTTGGCCATGATGAAGTCGGCCTGGAGATCTGGATGCAGGTCCCTGGCGAAGGTGTCGCCCCAGCGTGGTCCGAGATTTCCGGTGAGGCCGTGGATGGCGAGGTTCATCTTCGCCATCCGCCAGGTGCGCTCGTTGAGTTCTTGCCCATAGACGGAGATATCGGCGCCCTCACCGTGGTGTGCTTCGAGGAACTTCTCGGCTTGGACGAACATGCCGCCGGAGCCGCACGCAGGGTCGTAGACGCGTCCGCGGGTGGGCTGGAGAAGATCGACGAGTACCCTGACGACGCCAGCAGGTGTGTAGAACTCTCCTCCGCGCTTGCCTTCGGCGGCCGCGAACTTCTCGAGGAAGTACTCGTAAACCTCGCCGAGGAGGTCGCGGGCGCGGCGTCCGGATTCGCCTGACTGCCCCTGTCCGGCGAAGCGGGCCGAGTTGAACAGGTCGATGAGTTCGCCGAGGCGGCGCTGGTCGACGTTCTCGCGGTTGAAGATGCGGGGGAGGGTGCCGGCCAGTTGCGGGTTGGCGTGCATGACAGCGTCCATCGCTTCGTCGATGAGCGCGCCGATGGGGCGTTCTGCTTCGGTGCTCTTGGCGTTCTCGGCGAGATGGCCCCAGCGGGCCGTGGCAGGGACCCAGAACACGCCGCGGCCGGTGTACTCGTCGGTGTCGTCGATGAGTGCGCTGATCTGGTCAGCGTCGTAGCCATCGGCTTCGAGCTCGGTGCGGATGGCAGTGCGGCGTTCATCGAAGGCGTCGGAGACGTACTTGAGGAACACGAGGCCGAGGATGACGTCCTTGTACTGGGAGGCGTCCATGGAGCCGCGGAGTTTGTCGGCGGCCTTCCAGAGCGTGTCCTTCAGTTCCTTCTTGGTGGATGGGGCCGCGGTCGCGGACTTGGTGGTGCGGGGCATGAATCCTCTTAGCTTTCTGCAGCCGTGACGGTGTCGCCGTCGGGGTGGCTCTTGGTCAGAGTAACGGCACCTGCGGTGATGCCGGTGATGAGAGCGGCGGTATAGGTGTCGAGTCGTGCGAGGCGCTCCTCGAGACGCGCGTGTGTAGCAGCTATCTCACCCAGAACACGGCGGAGCATGACTACGGAAGCGGGCGGAACCCGGCGGAGCCTCCATCTTTTCCACGCTCCCGGGCCCGCTGGTTGTGCCGCCATGTCTTGCGCGACGAGTTCCGGGATGAGTCCGCCAGGGTCGGCTCGCCGGATGCGAAGGATCCGAGCAGGATATGCGACGACGGACGCTCCAGCGTGGTCGACCCATGCCGCCGTAGTCGGTCCGGTGCGGAACACGACGTCGCCGGGCTGTGTGGGCTGTGAGCCGGGGTATTGCGCCGCGTAGACGAGTGGGTCGATGCCCACATTGCCGATACTGATGGGGTTATCGAGGTGCTCACTCAGGATGACGCGGAGTCCGGTTGGCCCTAGATCGTCAGGTGAGATACGCGTACCGGGGATGAGACGGGCGTGGCGTTCGCGGATGAGATCCATGAGTGAAGCCGGAGGGACTGCAGTCGGGTTCTGTTCTTCGATGACGTCGACGTCTGGGCGGTCGCTGTCGACTGCAAGCGCTGCGTTCTTGACGTGGGCGGCGAGTTCTTGTGCATTGGACGTGGTGGGTCGCGCGGGCGTGCGTGTGACGAGTGAGCCAGGTCGAACTCGCAGGGAAGACGTGCGCTGGAGCGACATGAACCGGTGAGCGCGCGCACGCGTCTGTTGCCACGTCCCCATACACGCGACGAGGTCGCTGACGAGGTCCGCTTGGCGAGTGGAGGTGAGCTTCGTGTCGGTGAGATCGGCAACTGCTGTGTATCGATCCTCCACTGGCACATCGGCTGGAATCGGTCCGAGTGCCCAGAGCGCGAGCGCTTCACGGGTGGACCCGGGAACAAGACCGGCGGGAAGACGGACGATTGCTCGTACGCGATCCGTTCGCAGCGCGTCGGCGCGAATGCCGCGCTCTCGGTGCCGGAGCGGCTCGGTGAGGATGCGTGCGGGGCCAATGATCACCGCGACGTCGTCCGCGCCCAGTTGCAGGACGGATTCATCCAGGGTCGTCAGAGCGACAACGTCGCTGTCATTCGGTTGGTGGGGGAGCCGGTCGACGTGCATGACCCCGGTCCGATGGTCGCTGTCCGAGACCCATACGCCGAGTGCCATCATCCGTCGGCGGAGACGACGCGTGTGGGTGCCCGACCCAAGACGGATCGTCGGGTCGTCGCTCGAGGCCGAGGTGAGGGGGACACCGAGCGGTGCGTCGATACCGTCGTCGATGACGGCCGTGTGCGCGGGCAGGGCTGCGACGAGCGCCGCGAGCAGATCAGCGGCTTCGGTGCTGAGAGGAGCGGCAGGGCCAGACGCGGATGCGGCAGCCGAAGACCGTTGAGTGATGACTTCTAGTGCGCCAGCTGGGGAGTACGCGGCGTCTATGATCCGATCCGCGAAGTCCGTCCAGTCGTTCTCGCCGGAAACATGACGTTCGACCTCTGTCCGGATCGACAGGTCATAGGGATCTACCTGCATCGCGGCTTCGAGTAGGGCGCTACCCGAAAGCCCTTTCAGCGGCCCGAGGTGAATTTGAAGGATGACAAGAGCCTCGAGCTCCTCGACGTGCGCGGGATCAGAGAACATCAGGCCGGCGGGCGTGGCCGCTGCGGCGGCGTCAGCGCTTGCATCGACGTTGTTGCCATGACCCGTGGCCTTCAGCCACTGAGCCACCTCCGACGCATCGAACATCAACCCCGGATGGTCCCCGCGAATCGGTTCGGGAAAGGCCTCCAGCCCTTCGCGGAAGCGACGCCGCCACATTGACACGACTGGACGCCGGACATGCGCGAGGTCCGCAATACCCTGCATCGACACGAGCAGCCGCGGTGGCGTGTCCTCGTTCTCGAGTGAGGCGATGGTGGTCATAACAATCAAGTTAGCGAAACCTTACGACATTACACTGACCGCGCTGATAAGTGGCCTTATCAGTGATCAGTGCATTCGTGGTCGGGCTTCTTCCTATCGTCAGTGCTGCGGGTCGATGAGCGGCTCGTGAGGGTCGCCAGCCAGCAACACCTCAGCAGCATTACTCACATGCCAGGAGGACAGATCATGGCAGATCGCCGCATTACTCACACCCGCAAGGACGCCCGCGGGAATATCACCGCTGTCGGATACCCGGGCCAGTACTGGTCGCCGAGGCCGATGGCCGATGCGATCCGTGACATCGAGTCCCGGGCGCACACGTACTTCGTGCAGTGGCCGGAGAAGCGGACCGAGGTTCGCGTTGTTCAGGGCGCCACGGGCAAGTACCTGCGCACCGACCGGGATTCCACCACCCGGAACAACCTCGACGACCTTCCGAACCTGTAGGGGACAGGTCCGGACGGGGCGCGACCGAGTCGATCTCGTGTCGCGGGTTCGCTGGGAAGGCGGCGGGTGGGGGCCCGCCGTCCCAGCGAACCGCTGTGGCGCTTGGTAATTCGACAGGTTGTTCCGCTGGCCCGCGGAACACCAACGCTATCCAGCGGAAGCCTCTTGGATCGCCGCCGCGAGCTCGTGGTAACCGACGACTGCGGCGGCGAGCTGCTGTGCTCGCACCCAAGTAAGAGTCGACTGCCCGGTTGCTTCGAGTACAACGCGCGAGAGCACGGCGAATCGCCAGTTCCCGATGTCGAGTTGGTTGAACTGCTCTCGCCCGGCGAGGTTCACGGCGAGAACGTAGACGTCCGCGTTGTAGGTCGACTCGACCGCGTATGTGTTCGTCATCGGGTCGAGAAGCTTTCCGCGGAGACCTGAGAACGCGAGCGTGGACGGCTGGCGCTGTGCCCACCGCTGCACCAGTGCGCTGGACTTCACCTCGATGCGGATGTCACCCCACAACACATCGAACGCATCCCATTCGACGCGCACGGGTCGCTCGACCCCAGTGGCACGCCAGACGAGGTATTCGGCCAGCCACCCACGAACATTGTTCGTCGTGACGTCGGGCAGTGCGAACCGCCAGAAGTCAGAGACCGATGCGTCAACTCCGAGTAACCGCTCGTCACCGATCAGCGGGTCCAGCGGAGGAGGCTCGACCATCGTCATGCCGTGAGCCTATCGGTCGTCGTTTTGCCGGCGACCTAAGATGATTCCTCCGTCGCTTTTGGTCGGACGGTGTGCACCGGTCGGCCGCTAGATGATCCGACCGAGACGAGTCGAGAACGCGTGATCAGATCACGCCCAAGTCGCAGGTTACATTGCGATCACACTGCAAGCGCGTCGTAGCGCTGAAAGCTCAGGGAGGGCAGCAGGGTTATCGCGGAGGTTCAGTAGAGGCCGGTGCACGCGGATGAGTGCGACTTCCGTCTGGTGGATGTCGTCGACATCGAGGGTGACCCACGAGACCTCAAGATGGTGGTTGATCCAGCCAATGATGGCGTCGGTATCAGCCGGGGAGAAGCGATAGTTCCGGGTGTTGGCCTTGCCGATGAGCGATCCGACCGGTGGCCTGTATCCAAGGACGGCGCCGATGCCCCGGAAGAAGGTGCCGTGCCCCTTCCCGCGCAGTTCGTTCCCGACGAACCTGCGACGGAGGGTACGACGGGTTGCTTGGCCAAGGTAGAGCAGATCGGTTCCTCGCGCGACCGCGGCTTCACGGTAGGGCGAGGGCAGATAGCTTGCATCCTTGATGCGTATTGCGTAGAGCCCGGTCAAGTCGGGCACCTCACCATCGATGTCTGCTGCGGAACGGAACGCATCGCGGGCAAGCAGACGGCTGGCAATAGCGCCCGGATTCGTTGCGGACCACAGCGTCGGAGCAGTGTCCTCGGTTGACGGGGGGATCGGCGAGGCCTCTACTGCTGGGGCGTGAACGTTGTTCAGCTGGATTCCCGAGGGTGTGGTTGAGAACTGTGCTGGATATCGTCGGATGCGCGCGCTTACCTGATTCGCCGGGAGTGGCGACCCGTCGCGTCGCGAGTACAGGCCGCGTCGGTTGATGTGCTCGGCAATCTCCGCCGGCGACATGGCTCGTCCGGTCGACTCGAGCGCCTCGGCGATTGCGATATGCAGCATCACGGGGGTTCCCTTCTCCACGCAGTGGTCATGGTCGCGCGCATGATGACGGTGGCACCCGGTAGCGTCGACCTTATGGGCCACCTTCCTCCGAAGACTATCGCTGAGACACTTCGCGGCATTCAGACCAATGACCTTGTCCTGCCTGCCATCCAACGTGAGTACGTGTGGAAGCCGTCGCAGGTTGTCCGGTTGTTCGATTCGGTGCTCCGCGGCTACCCGATTGGGAGTTTCCTGGCGTGGCGAATTGAGCCGGAGACGGTAGCGAAGTTCAAGTTCTACGGGTTCTTGAAGGACTACTCCCAGTTCGACAACCGCCACAACCCTGATCTTGATCTTCCCGGCCGCAGGTTCACTGCGGTTCTGGATGGGCAGCAGAGGCTCACTTCGTTGAACATCGGCTTGCGGGGGTCGTACGCCGTCCGGGAGAAGTACGCTCGACACAACACTGCGCGCGGGTATCCGACCCGGCGACTTTACTTGAACATCCTCGCTGAGGCCGCGGCCAACGACGCCGGACTTCGGTATGACTTCCGACTGCTTACAGACGAACAGGTGCGGGACTCCGCCGACGACCCCGCACACCATTGGTTCCCAGTCAGCAAGGTGTTCGACGCCGCGAACGCGATGCAGCCCATGCGTGATCTCGCGGAGATCGGTCTCGGCAATCACACCTTCGCGATTGACGTACTTGGAGAGTTGTACCACGCCGTGCATGCCAAGGAGAGCCTGCACATGTATGAGGAGACCGACCAGGACGTCGAACGTGTTCTCGACATCTTCATTCGCGTCAACTCCGGCGGCACCGTGCTTTCGTACAGCGACCTCCTGCTGTCCATCGCGACAGCGCAATGGAAGGACCGCGACGCCCGCAGCGCGATCCATGGACTCGTCGATGCACTGAACGCAACGGGGTCCGGGTTTAGCTTTTCGCAGGATGTTGTTCTCAAGGCGGGCCTGATGCTCGCCGGGATCAACGACATCGCGTTCAAGGTGAAGAACTTCACTGCCGACAACATGACCGAACTCGACCGGCAGTGGGACGACATCGGCAACTCGCTCAAGACGGCGGTGGGGCTGCTCAGTGACTTCGGGCTCTCGGACGCCACCTTGTCGGCGAAGAGCGTGGTCATCCCGGTTGCCTACTACATCCACACGCGTGGGCTCGAGGACACTTACCGCACGGCGGTTGCCCACTCCTCTGACCGCGCCCTGCTCCGGTCCTGGGTACTTCGTTCCCTCATCGTGCGTGGGATCTGGGGATCGGGTCTGGATACCCTGCTGCGGGACATCCGCACCGTGCTCGACGACCACGGGGCTTCCGGGTTCCCTGCCGCGGAGATCGAGCGAACGATGGCCCTCCGAGGTAAGTCTCTCGCAGTCACGGACGAGCTCATCGACGACGTTCTCGACCTCTCGTATGGCGGAACGCGCACGTACGCGGTCCTCGCGATGCTCTTCGACCACGTCGACACGCGCAACCAGTTCCACGTCGATCACGTCTTCCCGCGCGCGCTCCTCGATCCGAAGCGGTTGAAGGGCCAAGGCCTCACCCGCGACGTCATCGACGATCTCAACGAACGACGAGACCGCTTCGCGAACCTGCAGCTCCTCGCCGGCCCCGAGAACATCGACAAGTCCGCGACCGCACCCGACGAATGGGCAGCTCGGGCATACCCGACGCCAGAACTGATGAGCAGCTACAAGACCCTCAATGAGCTAACCGAGCTGCCGCACGATGCTAGTGAGTTCCCCCGCTTCTTCGAGGCGCGGAGAACTGCGCTGGGGGAGCGGATTCGGCGAAAGCTCTCGTCGGGTTCACAGCCGCAGCCGCAGCCGACGACGGAGCTGGTCGAGGAGTATGACGGGACCGACCTCGACGCGGCGCTCGAGGAGTGACTTCACGGATCTTGAGTAGGCGAGGGCGGTCGTAACGTCGGCGGCAGGGGCGTTGTCCCGAAATTGCACAGCGACGCACCGAATGGATCGCTTGGACCCCGATGTAGTTCGCTCCACTTCGGTATGCCGGCGCGCGCGGCTACTGCTTGCATGGCGTGTGCGGAGCGATGCAGGCGCTGACCGATCCAGAGCTCGCCGCGTTTGTGGAGAATGAGCGTCGTTGCCAGGCCACTCATACCAATAGTGTGATCGGGAAGAGTTAAGTGACGGGGTTAGGGAGTATCCGATGGTTGACAATGCCTCGGCAGTGGCGTCTCTCACGGTGTGCCGAAGGTGTGGATACGAGGCCGAACGGCAGTTCATGGCTGGTCCATTGGGGCTCCAACAGTATCGATGCGCGCAGTGTGGTCACACCTCGACGCATCCACTGAGCCGAGGTTGGCGAGCCTTTTGGTGGGTGTGTGCGATCACCACAGCCATCGGATGCGTTGTGCTGAACGTCACGTTCGCTCGCGGCTATTCCTGGATACCTGGTGGTCTCGGTCTGGTCGCATTCATCGCACTGTTCGTCGACGTCGGCGTGCGACACCGCGTCGGCCTGACTGCCCCAGCAGGGAGGTCAAGTCACGATCCAGACGGTACCGGCGAGCGCGACCTCGAGGCGTCTCCAAAGGCGCTTCTTCACCCATCCGATGTGCGTCCGGCGTACGTGGCCATACTGACATCGGTAACTGCCTGCGCCGTGCTTGCGAGTGCTATTGGTGCAGTCGTCGTCACAGGTCTGAATAACGGCTATGACGTCGATGTCGTTGTTCAGAGTGAGCAGTCGCCATCAGCGACTTTCGACGGCACGTTCGATCTCGAATCGGGGGACGCGATCTGCGGCGACGGAGCAGACTATTACGGTTGCATCGAGGCACACCGCGCCATGTATAATGCGGTGTGCACAGGCGGTGGCGGGTGGCGGTCGTACTTACCATCCGACACTCTCACTTCAAGCGCGCGCGCGACGTGCGACCAACTGCTGGGATTCGTCACATCAGGCCAAGAGCAACTGGAAGGTTGCGGTTACGGTTGCACTACTGAGGCCGAGGCGGACGGCACGTGGGGATGGACGTACCTCCATCCGGTCCCACACCAGGCGGTACAGAACAACGATGTGCAACCAGCGATTACGTACACGGACCGCTGCTGGTTTTCTTTCGGTCCGTTAGAGCTCGGGCGGTGTGAGTGACCGCCGGCTGGCGTCGCTCCGTAGTTGCGTCGCCAGCATGACGTCGGAGGGCAGACGTTACAGTCGGCGGTGAGGGAGCGGCCAGGTACTGTTGTGTTCCTCGGCAGATGATTTTCATGTGTGCTCGGCCACACACGCCGACGGGCTCGAGATTCAGGAATTCAGTTCCGACTCAATCGTTGCTTGAATTATTCCGGGAGCGGCGCCGTCGCCGTCGAACACGTCGTCCACGAGATCTTCGAACCGCTCGTCCGCAATTGGATCTGGCCAACCGAAAGCGCGGCCCGCAAGCCGGTTCAAGTCGCAGTTGATGACGGTCCACTCGCCTCTGTCGGAAATTCCGGTGTAGACAAAGTCGCCCATTTCGATATGTTCGTCATAGTTGTCGAAATGGGGGTGAACGACCAGGAACGCGTCGCCTGTCGAGGGGTACGCCGACGTGTCAGGCGCTACTAGCGTCTGCTTACTTGCTTTGCGCCCGTTGCAGTCTGGGCATGCGAGCGCCAGATTCTGGGGTGTGAACATGAATCCTGGATGGGTCTTCCGAGGCACAATATGCTCTATGTCCCATACTCGACCGTGGTCAACAATGATGATCTGACGACAATAGCAGCACGTGTTTCTTTGCTTGTCGAGATAGTGTCGTTTGATGGTCGTTTTTATATTTGAGCATTCATCGGCGCTCCAGTAGTCGGCGGGCCTCGGATCGCCAAGTTCGAATGCTTGAAAGAATGTTAGGTCGTCGTCCGCGTAGCAGACGGGTTCGAGGTAAATCATCTGGAAGCCCTCGATGCTCTTGCTACGGTAGCTTCCAGATCGGCAATGACTGCGAGAACTCCGGGCGCAGCATCTGTAGCTGATGACCATGTCTTTAAGGCGTTCATTAACTTCGAGAACTCGGGGTTTCTATAACTACCGTCCGACGCCATGCGTAGCGCTCGGACCAGCGATTGCTTGACGAATAGATTGTCGGGCCCGGCGACTCCGAACACGCGTACGAGCGCCTCGTCCAATGACCTTCCTCCTGCGAAATCGTCATCAATTTCGCGTTCGAGAGACACTATATTGCTGTAGAGTTCAGGCAAGCCGGCAATAATAAGCGGGGAGTGCGTAGCCACTAGGAAATGGCATTCCTTGTACCTGTCAAACGACGCCAGCAGGCGATTGACATAACCGGACTGCCACTCCGGGTGTAGGCTAATTTCAGGTTCGTCGATTAGGATCAAGCTTTGATCGTCAATTGCGGAGGCAATGCCGAGCATCGATGTCACAAGCGAAATTTCCCCGGAGCTCGCGTCTTTGATGTTCAGCCGCTGCCCCGTGTTGGAGCGAGTTAGAGTGACGCGCTTTGTTCGGATCATGTCCGCTCGACGAAGCAACCGTGCCGCACGGAGATGGTCGAGACGCGCCACGCCTGGATTCTGGAAGTCGGCGACGAGCGCGCCTTCGCGGCCAGTGCTCAGTTCGCCGATCAGTTCGACCGCTTGAGCGAGCTCGCGCACGAGTGGTTGGCGAGCATCCGGCCGCTCGCCGCCGAACCAGGAGTCTGGCTCCTCTTGAGCGTGCTTCGAGAAGGCGCTGTACTCAACCTGGTCAAGGTCTGCGCCGGATTTCACTAGCCCCTCGCCGAGGCTGGTCCAGCCATAGGCAACCTCAATGCGTGCTTCATAGCCGAGGTCGCTGAAGACTTCGCTGACCCTGCTTCGGTGCTGCTCGTCGGAAGCGATGCTGTCGAACAGGGCGTCAAGCGCTCTATAGAGGCCCGCTGTTGCAGAGATACGGCCTCTCGAGTCCTTCAAGCCCAAGTATCGGTATGGACTGGAGGGGTCCGGGTCTGTGCGACCATTCTGGCTGCGCGGAATCTGAAACTTGTCGAACGCGCTTGTCGTCACGGCGGCCACTCGCTTCGGGCCAGGCAAACGACTGGGGTCGACTCGGGCTCCGTCGACTTCTGCGAGCACTTTCCCCTGATTGAGAGTTGCAGTACAACGGGAGCGACCGAACTGATACTCGACCGTTGCCTCAACGCCGGATCGCGGCTTGGAGCCGCTTATCGCCTCGAACACTGCAGCGATGTCAGATAGGAGACGAGACTTCCCAACGCCGTTCCGCCCGGTGATTGCCGTGAGATGCGTCGCCCCGCTGTGTGAACCTTCCTCGATGAGGATCCGCTGCCCGGGAGCATGACCACCGCCCTGGATGACGGCATTGACGCGGAAAGAGGTGCTCATGCTCCAACCTTGCCAGATCGCCATCGTCAGGTGTCCGTCGAGCTGCTACGTCGTTTCGCTTGGTTCTTTGGTCGGGAAGCGTCCAAGAGGTCATCGTGTGTTCCCCGGTTGGTCTGCGCCTGGCGCGCAGTCAGGCGCAGGCCGACGCACCGATTCGGTCAATCGAGATCTTCGACGACGGCCACTTTCCCATCAGCGACTGCGAAGTAACCCGCTGAACTGCTCAGGCTCGTGTCGAGGGAGTAAATGGCGGGTTGGAACGGTAACGGCCAGGCAATGACTTCGATGTCTGGGGCGTCGGGGTTGTCCGGATGGTATCCGCGCTCACGGACGTAGGCGAGCGCCGGAATAGAGGAAGGCTTCCGGATGACGACATCCACAGGACCAGTGATGCGGATCTCCGTCGCCGCGGTGAGGTGCAGGTGCACGTAGGTGTACTCACGTTCGTCGGTGTTCGAGTATGCGCGAATCGCGTCAGCTGACGCGACGTAGGTCACCCGCGGAGTGCGTACGACGCTCTGTTGTTGGCCAGCGGTCTCAACGACTGCTCGGGCCAGGCTGTGCTCCACGGTGAGATCCGCTGCACACCAGAACTGTTGCGCGATATCGAGAAGATATTGGTGACGGTCGTCGCCAAGTTCGTGGTAGCCGCCGAGGACCGCACTCGCGATCACGCTTGGGTCGGCATCGAGGGTGCCGCTCGTGCGGATCCTTTCGAGAGCTCTCGATAGTTCGGGGGGATGCTGGCACGCCGCCAGACGAAGGATGGTGGAGGCACTGGATGATGTGATGCGGTCCGCAGCGTTGGTGAGCGCGGAGGCGAAGGCAGATGATGTGCTCAGCTCGCCCGGCATGGGCCATGCAGCGAGCATCTCGATGAGCAGGAGGAATCGGGGGTCGCGCTCGGGGCGTTCGAGGACGAGTTCGAGGGCGCTGACGTCACTTGTTCTTAGCGCCATAGCGAGAGCAAGCCGCTCATCGCCGCCCGCTTCGAAGTTAGAGAGGCTCTCGTCGCTGAAGTTCAGTACAGCTGTCGGATACACGGAAGCGAGTGCTATCGCTGTCCGTGGCGGGAGCGGCCGCTGCTTGTGAGCAATCAGCATGTCGGAGTGCTGTCGCGGAAAGTGCTCTGGCAACTGTCCCAGAACGTCGTCACCAAGATCACCGACGATGACGTGGCGTCGCAGCAACGCTTCAACGACGAGGACAGACCTGCGTTTCACGATCCGCTGTAATAGGTCGGGGTCCGCCGTGCGTTCCGCGAGCTCGACCAGCTCCGCGACGTACATTCGAGCGACGGACTTTGGCCGCTCCGGGACCATCTCCACCGGCATCGTGATTGGCGCGTCCGGCGCATCTCGAAGTTCCGCGATAGCAGTGACGAGCGGGTCCGCAGCATCAAGCCGTCCAGCGGCCGGCCGGAGGAGAAGCTGCTCGAGCCGGCTAACGCTGACGCCGAGCGTGCCCTTCACTTCCTTCTTCGGCGTCCCCGCGAGAACCATTTGCTTCGCGGCGATGGAGTATCGGTTCGGTGTCGACTCGTCATCCTGCGACCGAACGTGTCGCTGCACGAAGTACGCAGTCCAGGACACCTTCCGCGGAGAGGCATCGGGCAAGATCTCCGCGACGGCGGTCTCACGTTCGGCGATCCGGTTCGAGAAGAACAGGAAGTCGCGGGTGCGCTGGGGGAGCTGTCCCGCGAGGATCACTGCTTCGCGCTCGACCTTTCCAAGCGCCTTCTTCTTCGCGGCTTCGTACCGCGAGTCATGCGCGATGCTATGCAGGACGAGCTCGATGACCCGTTCGTCCACCTCAGAGACTATCTCCGCCAGCGCGCCATCCTCTGGCGCGTCGAACCAAGGGGGCAGCACATCGAATCGAGGGTCCTTCAAGATCCGCCCGATCTCCACACTTGCTCGACGCTCCAGATCGGGCCGAACCCGGTGGTCATAGACCATACGTGCTGCGTCCTCGATGGCCTGCGCGCGTTCCGCGCGAAGCCCTCGAGTTACGGCCTCGAGGATCTTGACGCTCCCGAACCGCAGCCCGAACCTGGGATCATAAGCGATCTGATCGACAAGCCTGCGCGATTTGTCATCGAAAGGTGCATCCGCGGCGTAATCGAAGTACAGGTCTTCGTCGGTCCACTCGACTTCAACCCATTTAGACCCGCTACCGTCCATCTCCGCCTCCGTTTCTCCTCGGCATCATGCCATGACCAAGTGCTGCGGGGATTGCCAGGCTAGCGACGGCCGCAAGCGAGCTAGCCGCCAACGTGGTCGCGGAGCGCGGAGGCGATGGAAGCCGCGGCGAGGGCGTAGTCGCCCTTCTTGCACACGAGCATCACCGGGGCGCTGCGTCCGGTGACGCTGACCCGTAGCCCGCTTCGTGCTGGTGCCAGTTCGACGATCCGCGCGTAGGGCATGTCCACCGTGTTCTTGCTGCCGATGAACACCATCCTGCGGGTCGTGGTGATGAGTTCGCCGACGTCGTCGGTACGCAGTCCGTCTCGGACGCGTTCGCTGGTGGAACGCCCCATCCCGCCACCGACCCGCACTCCGAACGCGCCGACGTTTGCGCCGACGCCTCTCGAGCGCGTCTCCGTGTAGAACGACTCTTTGGCGACACGACATTCGAGCGCACCAACGACCGTCTCACCCGCGGCCAGGAACGCTACCTTCGGCTTGCGCTTCTGGATGGCGGCGACGGCGCGCCGGAATCCTGCGGGGCCCTCAATATCGATCTGCATAATGCAGAGAGTACTGGGCCTGTTCCGCTCGAACGTGGGCCACCGTCGATGAGCGCGTGACGGCGGCCGTCAACCGCACCAGTGCGCGAGGCGCATTGGTGGAGAACTGTGTGCCTAGGTGAGGTACTTCTTCGGCCCGTTAAGGTCCCAGTCCTTGCCCCGAGGATTCGGGTGCCGCGGGTTCCGTTTGCCGGTCAAGGTGGCGTAGTAGTACACCCGCACGTTGATCGAGTGCAGCATCACCAAGACATCCTTCTTCGCCTGCCGCAGCGTTGGGTGCTTGAGGTCTCCCCACGCGCCTAGAACCTGGTCCACCTGAGCGGCTCGAAGGAAGTCTGCGATCTCGCTACAGTTTTCCGCTGAGAGCGCAGGGTCGAAAGCGCGCAGGTTCGTGGGCTTCGAGCTTCGCTCTGGATAGAGGTTCAACATCCACCAACTCGTGTGATGGAGCTCCACGCTCGCTTCAACCACTCGGTTCACCGTGCTGTCCGACACCTGGTCCGTCGCGTGAGACGGGTTCATGCCGATCACGACGAGCGGATTGTTTCCGGCGAGCGTGGCCGGATCGGCTGACGACCCGAGGATGAACCTGTGATCTGGTGAAGGTGACGACGGGCGCCAGTACCGCGGGGCCTGGCCTTGAGGATATGAATGGGGCACGGGCTTGATCCTTCACCTCTCCGCGCTGAGCGCGTCGTTCGATGGCGAGGTCACGTCACAGGAAAACGGAAGCACCCGCGCAGGAAAGGCTAGCGGAGCTCGCCCCGCTCGCCCGCGTCACGACAGGTTGTGCCAACAGCCCACCACAAAGCCCCGGAGAACCGCAGAACTACGCGGAACTCCGGGGCTTTTCTCATGCCCGGCCAAGCAGCCAGGAACGCACTACCGTGCGATGTCGACACGTCAACCCCCTCTCCAGCATCGGATGAACGGCATACCGTCGGCTCATCGATAGAGGAGATGCAATGAGCGATCTGCAGAACACGCACGGAACCACCGACGCCCACGAGGAGCCCGACACCGCCTCGGGTGGTGCGCCCGATGACTCGACGTCCCAGAGCACGTCCAAGAGCACCGACGAGATCCTCGAAGACGAGACCACCGACGAAGACGGCGCGCCTCTCGAGAACCCGTCGGGCGGCTGAATCGGCCACGCCCTGGAGAGCGAAGACCCCCACCCGGCGCTGAGCCGGTGGGGGTCTTCTTCGCTGTCCGCTGGTCTCTCGACCTAGGCGTTGCGCACCGTCAGCATCCGCCATCCTTCTGGCACCTTCGCCTCGAGCGATGCCATGTCGTCAGCCTCGATCTCCTGCACGCCGTCGACGCGGGTGAACGTGCCGGTCGCTTCCATCTTGGCCACGCCCTTCAGCATCCGCACCGGCGCCGAGGCGAGCTCGAAACCCGGCTTGCGGTGCTGTTCTAGCTCGACGAGCACCTCGGCGAGTGTCGTTCCGATGACGTCAGCAGTGCTGGACTCGACGGGACGGATCAGAGCGATGAGCATGAGGCCAGCCTATGGCGCGGCGGTCGCCTGGCCGGGGTACCGCTCCGCAGGGGTGTCAACTGGGCGTCGCCGCAAGCGGAGGAAGGTGCGGGATCGTGATCGGCGCCGTGGACCGGCTCGGCGGGTTGTGGAACCGCTGCAGATCGCTGAGCACCTCGTCGGCCGACATATACGAGCTCGCCAGGGGAAGATTGCGCAACCAGAGCACGTCGACCTCGACGGCATCCACCTGGTAGATGCAGGCGACGGTCTGGCGTGCGTCGTGCGGCTCGTACTTGTGGTCGACGATCAGCCACTCGGTCTCAGTCACCCTGCGGAGCTCGAACCTCGGATCGGGCATCGCGGACATCTCAACACTCCAATCAGTCGTATTCGCCATCGGCTGACAGGAGGAGCGCTCCGCGAACGGGCGATGACATCACCGCCTGATCGACGGGCGCCCTCTGCCCGCCAGAGTTCACCAGAATTATACGAACGCACCGGTATATCGCTCAAGGGGACAGTGAGCGGACGCCGTGCTCGGGCGCCTCAGGCCTCGTATGCGGTGCGTCCACCGATCACCGTGCGCAGAACACGGCCCGTGAGCAGCGACCCGCTGCCCTCCGAGAACGGATCGACGTCGAGCACGGCGAAGTCCGCCGCCTGGCCCACCACGATGCGGCCACGCCACGCACCGTCGCCGATCGACGCCGCGGCGTCACGAGTCGCATGGGCGATCGCGCGTGCGAGGGGAAGGGCGGACTGCGGATGCACCGCGGGCACATCGGGGTTCAGCGCCGATGCCCGTGTCGTGGCCACGTACAGGTTCGCGAGTGCCGCGTGCGGCGCGGTGGGAGCGTCCGTCGAGAAGGCGAGCAGCGCACCGGCATCCTCGTACTCCGGCCACGCGAAGGCCCGATCCGCTCGATCATCGCCGAGTTGGGCCGACCAGTTCGCGAAGATCGCCGGATCAGCGTGCACCGGCTGCATGGACGCCGTCACACCCAGGCGCGCCATCCGCTCGGCCGTGCCGGGAGCTGCGTACTCGAGATGCTCGATGCGATGACGACGCGGACGATCGCCGTTGACCGTGATCGCGTGCTCGATCGCATCCAGCGCGAGCGTGCTCGCCTGATCGCCGATCGCATGCAGTGCGACCTGGAGTCCCGCGGCATCCGCAGCCGCGACGACGGGGAACAGGCGTTCGGCCGGCCAGATCGGCGCCGCGTTGGAGCCATCCGCATACGGTGCGCGCATCGCGGCGGTGCACGCGTCGATCGTGCCGTCGAGCACGAGCTTGATGCCGATCACCCGGACAGCGCTCGAGGCGGTCTCGGCACGCTCGGCCGCCTCGGCGACCTGAGCCAGGTTCAGGGCGTCATCGCCGGTGTTCGCGACGAACCAGTGCGCGGCTATCCGCAACGGCAGCGCGTCGCGCCCCTCCGCCCGTTCGAGCGCCGCGAGGGCGAGCCCGTCGAACGCCATGTCGACGGCGCCGGTCACACCCGCCGCGAGATACGCCTCCACGACGCGCTGCACCGCTGCATCCCGCTGCTCGTCGGTGGTCGTGGCATCCCGGTGCGCCCACGCGTGCTGCTGCGCGGCCGTCTCGTAGAGCATCCCGGTCGGTTCGCCGTCGGCATCCCGCTCGATACGGCCGCCGATCGGGTCAGGCGTCTCGCGGGTGATCCCGAGCTCCTCGAGCGCCGCCGAGTTGACCCAGCAGGAGTGGTAGTCGTTGGCATCGAGATAGACGGGGATGTCGGCGACGACGGCGTCGATCATCGCTGCCGTCGGCGATCCGCCCGGGATCGCGTCGAAGAGCCATCCGCGCCCACGCACCGCACCGGTGGCGGTCTCACGCGCCTCTCGCACTCTGCGCTGGATCTCGTCGAGAGACCCGGCATCGGTGAGCCCGATCTGGCCCAGCGCCTCGCCCATCATCAGCAGATGGGTGTGCGCGTCGGTGAATCCGGGAAGAACGACCCGTCCGCCGAGATCGACCACATCATCGGTCGGCGGTGCGTCGGCCTCGGCTCCGACGAAGGCGAAGTCCGCGCCGTCTACGACGACGGCTTCGGCCCAGGCGGCGTCGTCGGCGGTGAAGAAACGCGCATTGCGATAGAGCGTGGCGGGCATCAGAGTGTCTCCTCGGTGGTGGCTGCGCGCTCGAGGCGTGTCGAGAGCAGGGCGATGGCGCTTGCGGGCACGGCGAGCACGAAGCTCGCGATGCCCAGCGCGACGGCGAAACCTTGGAACCCGAGCATGCCGACGAGCGCAGCGCCGATCACGGGGGTCAGTGCCGATCCGACGAGGTAGACCGCGAGCAGGGGGCCAGACCAGCGGCCGTCGGCATCGAGAGCCGCCGAGGTCGACACGAAGTACATGAAGGCGATCGCGTAGACGGTGTTCCAGGCGATGAACACCACGATGAACGCGGTCGGATCAGTGGTGAACCCCTCGACGATCTTCAGCACTCCTCCGGCCAGCAGCAGCACCGCGAGGGGCACTGCTCGGCCCAGCCGGGATCCGACGATCATCAGCAGCACAGACCCGATGAGACCGCCCGCCGTCGCGCCGCTGAGCGCGAGGCCCAGCCCCTCGGGTGTCAGACCCGTCTGCTCCGCGCCCATGATGCCGGCCATGGCCCAGAGCGAGTCCTCGCTCACCGCCCACAGCGCGAACACGACGAGAAGGCTGAATCCGGCGATCGTGACGGTTCGCGAGCGTGCGGGAGAGAGGCGCACCGCGCCTGTGGACGGCACGTCGATCGGCATCGCCTCGGCGACGGCGGCCCCGGCCCGAGGATCGATCACGGGGGCCGCAGGCAACCAGGCCGAGACGAGCAGCCCCAGGATGCTGAACAGCGCGAGAGCGCCGAAGACATCGATCGGCGCGAGCCCGATGAGAGGGATCACCGCCAGCACGATCGTGATGACGCCACGGTTCGCGAGACCGTTGAAGCCCGCGACCCTGTCAGGATTCCGGAAGGCGGCGAGTGCGGCTCCGGATGCGGCGACGGCACCGCCGGCTCCCGCCCCGCCGACCAGCAGAGCGGGAAGGATGAGCGCAGGCACCAGCGCTGCAGTGGTGAAACCGAGGGCCGCGATGGCAAGTCCGGTGCGGGCCACCATACGCCTGTGACCGCCGGCGCAGAGCGGGGCGATCGCGAGTCCCGTGACCGCGGTGAGCAGCAGGGTCGCGGTGACGAGCCAGCTCGCGGCGAGCACGTCGATGTCGAGGCCTGTCTGTGCCGCGGTGATCATGTAGGGCGACAGGTTGACGCCCAGATAGCCCGCGATTCCGATCGCGAAGGCGGCTGTGGCGGTCGGCAGCCGGAGCGGAACCCGGGTGCTGAGGTCGATGGCGGTCATGGTTCTCCCACTGAGAGGGCACGGCGATGTGCGCGAAAGTCCTGCCGATGCGCGTCGGGTGGGGCGCGGATTCAAAAACGAATGGTGTTCGTCAACGAATGGTGTTCACTATTATGCACAGGAGGGATGCCGGAGGGAAGAGATTTCTCGACGGGCCCGCCGACAGAGAGTGAGCGTGCGATGCCCCGACCCTCGAGCCCATTACTTTCACCCGAGATCATCGGGGCGGCGGGCCTCGAACTGTCGAGAGCCGGAGAGCCGTTCGGGGTGAACGCGATCGCCCGCAGGCTCGGAGTCAGGCCGTCTTCGCTCTACAACCACGTGGACGGCATGGACGGCATCATCGAGCTGATGCGCGGCCGGCTGGTCGAGGACTACCGGGTCAGGCCGGGGGAGAGCGCGTGGGACGACTTCCTCGTCGAGCTTCTGCGACAGCAACGCCAGATGTATGCCGATCACCCGCAGCTCGTGCCGCTCCTCATCGGAAAGACCATCACTCATCCGGCGGTCATCACCGCGTATGACGACCTGGCGACCGTTCTCGTCGACGGGGGCTTTCCCGAAGACGAGGTGCTCACGGTGATCGCGATCATCGATGCCTTCGCGATCGGCTTCGGCCTCGACCTGGCGTCGCCGGACGAGGTCTGGGAGCCGGGGGAGGCAACTCGCACACTCGGTCGCGTGCTCGAGGGTGCGGAGCGCGGCACCGCGCGAGCGGATCGGACGTTCGAGCTCGGTGTCGGACTGTTGGTCGACTCGCTTCGGGCTCGCCTCGACAGGTGAGTCTCGCCTCGACAGGTGAGTTCGGAGTGGTTGCCCCCTCGAGTCATCCAACCCCATTTGGATCACTCGAGAGGGCTCACCGTCCGTCCCGGACGGTAGGGGAGGCGGCGAAGATTTTCGCTGCTCTCTCGACTGATATATCCCCAGATGTTCAGCCGGTAGCCCCCGCTACTTGCAGCAGAATATCGCTTAATCGTCGTGTCCGCCATTTGGGGGACAAAGAAATCTACGAATGTTTCTTCCAGGACTGGGGCTTGCCGTGAGAACGTCCACTCATAGAGTGGTTTCATGGACAGAAAGCTCGTGCTGAACGCGCACCTCGCCATCGCCCACGGGCACCGAGTCGAGGTGACGGAGCGCATCGACGAGCTGACCGGTGAGTCCGTGGTCCTGTCTGTCAGAGACCTCGACACCGGCATCCGATATCGCCGCATCGAAGAGCCCCGGAGCGAGCTCCTCCGGTGGCTGGGTCGTGTCATCGACTGCACGGTGACGATCGGCGGCCACTCGTCGCTGACGACTCTCACCGTCGATGCCGAGGGGAGCGGATCGGGAGCGACGAGCGCTACGGCCGCCCTGCACGGCGCGGATGCGGCGGTCGACGCTGCCAAGGCCGAAGCGGACCGCTGGGGCGGTGGCGACCGCGTGCCTGAGCCGGAGCCCGAACGCTTCTGGTGAACCGCTCAGCGGAAGTCCCTCGATCGATGCGTCACTCCGGTGCGGAGGTCTTCGAATGCGTCGGCGAGGACGTTCACGACCCCCTCTGCTGAGCGCTCGAGAATGCCGCGGATGATCAGAGCAGGAGAATCCCGCGCCACCCGGTGGTACCGACCCCACACCCCGGTCGAGCAGATGACGTTGACGAGGCCGGTCTCGTCTTCGAGATTGAGGAACGTGACACCCGCTGCGGTCGCCGGGCGCTGACGGTGGGTCACGAGGCCGGCGACCTCGATGCGTCTGCCCGTCTCATGGCTCTGGAGGTCGGCAGAGGTGAGCACGCCTCGCTCGCGCAGAAGTCCGCGGAAGTGCGCCATCGGATGGTCGTCGGTCGAGACACCTGTCGCCCAGAGATCTGCGGAGAGCCGTTCATAGCTGGACTGATCGCTGAACAGCGGGGGCTGCACGGCGATCGTCGTGCCGGGAAGGAATCGCGAACGATCCTCAGCGGCTGCCCCCGACAGCCAGATCGCCTCTCTGCGCTGCAGCCCGAGGCACTCGAACGCGCCGGCGGTCGCCAGGGACTCGAGCTGCGCGGCGGTGGCATCGGTGCGCCTCACCAGATCGTTCAGATCGCGGAACGGACCGGCGGCCTCGCGCTCGGCGACGATCCTCTCTGCCAGCGGTGTGCCGATGCCGCGCACACCGCTGAGCCCCATGCGCACCGCATAGGCGCCATCCCGGCGGTGCGCCGCCGACTCGTCGGGCTTCGACCGGTCGAAGCGTGGCACTCGAGGCTGCAGAGGATCGCCGCAGGCGTCCAGCCCCGTCGGCATCCGCAGCGGTGCGCCCTCGAGGGGTTCGAGAGTCTCGGTGACGCCTGAGGCGTGCAGATCGGGTCGACGCACCTCCACGCCATGCCGACGCGCGTCTGCGGTGAGCGTCGAGGCGGAGTAGAAGCCCATCRGCTGCGACCGGAGCAGTCCGGCGAGGAACGCCGCAGGATAGTGCAGCTTGAGCCAGGAGCTCGCATAGACGAGGAGCGCGAAGGACAACGAATGCGACTCTGCGAATCCGAAGTTCGAGAACGCCTGGATCTGCGCGTAGATGCGATCCGACTGCTCGGCGGAGAGTCCGCGCCGGGTCATTCCCGCGTAGAGCTTGTCGCGCACCTTCTCGATCTTCTCGAGCCCGCGCTTGGATCCCATCGCGCGTCTGAGCAGATCGGCCTCGTCGGCGGTGCAGTCGCCGATGGCCGTCGCCATCTGGATCAGCTGCTCCTGGAAGATCGGGATGCCCAGCGTCCGCTCGAGGATCGGCTTGAGGTCATCATGCGGATACGGGATGTCGAGCACCACAGGCTCTTCTCCGCGAGCGGCTCTGGCGCGGTTCTCTTCGTCGAGCGCATCCTTGGCCATCTTGCGGCGGACGAACGGATGCACGGCGCCGCCCTGGATGGGCCCGGGGCGGATGAGCGCGATCTGGATGGCGAGGTCGTAGAAGGCGCGTGGCTGCAGGCGGGGGAGCAGGCCGATCTGTGCGCGGGATTCGACCTGGAACACCCCGATCGAATCAGCGCGGCAGAGCATGTCGTAGACGGCCGGCTCTTCTTTCGGAAGCGTCTCGAGCGTCCACCGCTCACCCGTGGCGTCGTCGATGAGATCGAAGCAGTGCTGGAGCGCTGCCAGCATCCCCAGTCCGAGGAGGTCGAACTTCACCAACCCCATCCATGCGGCGTCGTCTTTGTCCCACTGGATCACGGTGCGGTTCTCCATGCGAGCATGCTCGACGGGGACGACCTCGCCGACGGGGCGTGCAGTGAGCACCATGCCACCGGAGTGGATGCCGAGGTGTCGGGGAGCCTTCAGCAGCTCACCCGCGTAGTCGAGCACATTCGCGGGAATGTCGTGCTCGTCTGCGACCTCGAGCCCGGCGCTCCACCCGTCGACCTGCCTGGACCAGGCGTCCTGCTGCCCCGGGGAGAATCCCAGAGCCCTCGCCATGTCGCGCACGGCGTTCTTCGGACGGTACTGGATGACGTTCGCCACCTGTGCCGCACGCTCTCTTCCGTACTCGCGGTACACCCACTGGATGATCTCCTCCCGGCGATCGGAGTCGAAATCCACATCGATGTCCGGTTCTTCCTGACGGGTCGTCGCCAGGAACCGCTCGAAGGGCAGTCGGTAGAGGATCGGGTCGACGGCGGTGATGCCGAGGAGATAGCAGACGGCGCTCGCCGCGGCAGAACCACGTCCCTGACACAGGATGCCGCGACGGCGTGCCTCTGCGACGATGCCGTGCACGATGAGGAAGTAGCCGGGGAAGTCCTTCTCCTCGATCACGTCGAGCTCGCGCCCGATCCTGCGGCGACCGTCGTCATCGAGGTGCGGGTATTTCGTCGGCACGGCCTCCCATACCAGGTGACGCAGCCAGCTCATGGGGGTATGACCGTCTGGCACTTCCTGTTTCGGCAGGGCCGGTCGTGCTCGGCGGAGGGAGAAGGCCGACGCAGCGGCGAGCTCGAGCCCGTAGGAGATCGCGCCGGGGTGGCGCCGGAAGCGCGCGGACATCTCCGCACCGTTGCGCAGATGTGCTCCTCCGTGGGTCGGAAGCCAGCCGTCGAGCTCGTCCATGCTGCGCACGGCACGCACAGCGGCGACCGCCTCGGCGAGTGATGCGCGTTCGGGGGCGGCGTAGTGCACGTTGTTCGTCGCCACCACAGGCAACCGCAACCGCCGGGCGAGATCGGCGAGAGCGTCGTTGCGACGTGTGTCCTGCGGGTCGCCGTGGTCGAAGAGCTCGACGGCGACGTGATCCTGGCCGAACAGATCGACCAGACGGCGCAGCGGCGTCTGCGCGTCTCCGGCTTCGAGCCCACGGCGGACGCCGCCCTTGCGGCATCCGGTGAGGATCGTCCAGTGCCCGTCTGCGGCGGCCGCCAGCTCATCGAGGTCGTACACGGGGCGGCCCTTCTCTCCGCCGCGCAAGTGAGCAGCCGTCATGGCGCCGGAGAGACGGTGATAGCCCTCCAGGCCGTCGGCGAGCACCAGAAGATGGTCGCCGACCGGATCGGGGGTGCCCCGCTGCGGGGCGTCGAGACCGAGCGAGAGCTCGGCACCGTAGACCGTCTGGACGCTCACATCCATCAGCTCTGCGACCTCGGCGAAGCGGGCCGCTCCGTAGAAACCGTCGTGGTCGGTGAGCGCCAGCGCGGTGAGCCCCAGACGCTCGGCCTCGGCGAGCAGGTCTTCCGGTGAGGAGGCGCCGTCGAGGAACGAGTACGACGAATGCGCGTGCAGCTCGGCATAGGGGACGGCATCCTCAGGCCGGTGCACGGAGGTCGGGGGATTTCGCTTGCGCTTGGTGCTGACGGGGCCCGGGTCGGGGCGGCTGCCGGGTGGCATGCCTCCGGTCGGATAGGGCGATTCCTCGCCGCTGAGAGTGCGCTCCAGTTCGTTCCAGGACAGGGGAGGGTTGTGCCAGCCCATCAGCGGTACCTCCCCTCGGCCCACCAGCGATCTCCCGTGCAGAAGACGAGCCAGGCCCGATCATGGTCATCGATGATCTGCAGGCGATGCCCCTTCTTGCCCCCGGAGGCCTCCCACCGGCGTTCATGGATCGGCCACGGGCCCGCCCAGGCCTGCACATCGTCGCCGTCGATGCGAGCGGGTGCCGCCGAGAGCGAACCCCGGTCGTCGACGAGGACGGTCTCACCGTCGGGTGCGAGCACTCCGATGGGACGAGGGGGACGGAACACCTCGGCGGGAAGAGGATCGGGAAGGCTACCCGGCCAGGGGTGCCCGGGGTCTCTGGGGGCGACGGGGCGTTCGCCCCACGGAGTGAGCACCTGTCGATCGGCGAGCCAGCGTCCGCCGGAGAGAGCGGCGGTGACGACGCCCTCGTGGCCGAGCATCGTCTGCACGCGGGAGATGGCGTGGTGCAGGCGCTCATCCGTCCCGGACCCGAAGAGTCCGGGCTGGTGATGGGCGGCATCATCGACCGCCACGGGGACGATCCGCACCAGGGCGATCCCGCCGAACGCGCGAGCCTCATCGATCGGCTCTTTCGCTGACTCCGCCCCCAGCGCCTCGAGCTGCCAGCGCACCCGGTCGACGAGGTCAGCGGCATCGAAGCAGGTCGGATGCAGCCAGGGACGGGAGAACACCTTGCCGTCGTCGTCGATCAGGTCGATGCGGATCTCTGTGCACACCACCGAGGCTTCTCCGAGAGCGAGCATGACCGCATCGGCCGTCTGCCGCACCGCGAAGGCCACCTGATCGGCTCCGGCGAGCGGCGGTTCGAACTCGACGGAGCGCACGAGTTCGGGGTCGGGCGGTCGTGCCACCACGGCGCGGGAATCGGCACCGGCCGCGAGGGAGTGCAGGCGGGCGCCGCGCTCGCCGAAGCGATCGCGCACCTCGATCTCGTCGAGGGCGGCGAAGTCGCCGAGCGTGCGCACGCCGAGCCGGATGAGCAGACCGGTGAGCTGTTCGTCTCGCAGCACACCCACGGGGAGCGGGGCGAGGAAGTCCTTCGCGAGACCTGCAGGAACGACGGTGCACGGGGCGCTTCCTCTGGCGGCGAGCTCTGCCGTGAACGGGCCGTCGGCGATGCCGACGCGCACCTCGGGGAAGCCCGCCTCGGTGAGGACATCGATGAGGGCCCGCCCTGCTTCGGCCTCGCCGTCGTGGTAGCGGGAGATGCCCCGTGCCCGCACCGCCGCGAGTCCTGGACGCAGCAGCGCGGCGCCGGGGGCGTGCTTCTCGATGAGCTGCAGCACCGGAAGGAAGGCCCTCTCGTCGCGGGCGGTGTCGTGCGGCAGCACGCGCAGCGACGAGATGTGCCCCTGCGCGACGCGGCGGCGCTGGCCGGCGCGCACACCGTGCTCCCTCGCCGAAGCGGTGCATGCGACGACGGTGTTCGCATGCACCAGCGCCGTCGGCGGATGAGGCGGTGGCCCGCCCAGGGCGGCGCGCAACGGCCAATCGGGAAGCCACAGGACGAGGACCCGCAGCGGAGCAGCGGTCATCCGGCCACCGCCAGACGCGGGTATTCGAGCGGAGTGGCCTCGTGACCGCGGAGGCCGGGCAGCGTCGTCATCTCGGCCATGGTCTCGACGGCGGTGTGCTCGGCGGGCAGCTCTTCGACCGCGCCGTGGGCGCCGGGAAGGCGTACGCGCACGCTCGACGACAGCGGACTGTGCCGCGTCCGGGCTGACACCGTCGCCGTGGAACCTTCGATCAGTCCCCACCCCTCACCGACGCCGAGCCAGTGCTGGTCGTGCAGTCGGATGGAGCCCTCGCTCTGCGGCCAGGCGCCGGACGCTGTCGACTCGGTGATGAGCAGGGTGCTCCCGCGGTCTCGCAGGCGTGCGCTCAGTCGTGACACATCGGCATCGCGTGCTCTGCCTCCCGGCTGCACGGCGATCAGCGGAACCACCTCGGCGAGCGCAGAGGTCACGGCGAGCCAGCGGTCTCCGGGCTCGGGGACGAGGATCATTCGAGGCAGCTCGATTCCGAACGCCGCTGCGGCTTCCACGCCCAGCGTGGGCATGCCCACCACCGCACACCAGTGGCCCTTGCGCGACGCCGCCGCGAGCAGCGCGAGGACGAGACTGGGCGAGGGGGAGACGGTGTATGTCGTCCCCGTCTGCAGTCCTTCTTCAGGGAGCAGGGAGGAGAAGGCGGGTTCGAGGGGGAGCAGCGGATGCTCGCTGCGTCTGCGCTGCATGCGGCTGATCTCCCGGCGCAGCCGAAGAACCTCTCCGGCGCGGGAGTCGCCAGCCGGAGAGAGCGCGGTCACCGCATCGAGCCCGATCCCCATGAATCCATCCTCGAAGATATGTACTAATAAAGCAACTGGAGTAGATGACGATAGTTCGTACCTCCGACATCGACGGGGAGGTTATCCACACGCCGACCTCGCCGGCATCCGCCTTCTCCTAGCCTTCCGGCATGGATCTCCGCACCGTGGCCGTCGTGACGGTCCATCTGATGCTGTTCGTGGTCGCCTGCATACTCGTCACCATCGACATCCGCACACATCGACTGCCGAACCGGATCGTGCTCCCCACCCTCGCGGCGCTCATCCTCCTCGGGGTCGCCGACGCCATCACCTCCGGTGAGAGCGCGGCGATGGTCAGATCGGCATTCGGCATGCTGATCCTCGGCGGCTTCTATGCGGCGCTCCGTCTGCTCAGCCGCGAGGGAATGGGCGGAGGAGACGTCAAGCTCGCCGCCGTCATCGGCCTGATCCTCGGTTGGCACAGCTGGCAGGCGCTCGCCGTGGGAGCAGCATCCGCCTTCGTCCTCGGTGCTCTGTTCTCCGTGTCGCTGATGATGCTCCGCAGGGCGGACGGCTCGACGCGCATCGCCTTCGGGCCGTGGATGATCCTCGGCGCGATCCTCGGCATCCTCGTGCAGTGAGGCGTCTTGCAGCGTGTCGGCGCTAGGGTGAGCACATGGCACTTGCACGACTTCACGGCGGCCCGCTCGACGGGCAGATCATTCCTCTCGGCGATGCGGACGACAAGCTGATCGTCCCCTACAGCGAGACCCAGGTGGTGTACAACCGGCGCGGTGACGCGCAGAACACCGGCGACACCGACGGTCCCACCGAGATCGACTACTGGTACGACGAATCCCTCGAGGACATCAGCCCGTCGGATGACTGAGCACCACACCGCTCCGCAGTCCGGCCTCGAACCCTCCAGGGTCGTCGAGGTCGAGCGCAAGTACGACGTCGACGACGCCACCCCTCTTCCGGAGTGGGTGGGGGTTCCGGGAGTGGATGCCGTGTCGTCGGGCGAGGTGCGCGAACTCGACGCACGCTACTTCGACACTGCGGATGCCGGACTCTCCCGCTCAGGGGTGGCTCTTCGTCGTCGCACCGGCGGACCCGATGCCGGTTGGCATATCAAGGGACCGCGTGAGGGCGACGGCCGTCTGGAGATCGGCTGGCCGCTGGGTGACGACGACAGGATCCCCGAGGCGGTGACCGAGACCATCTCTCGATGGGCGACGGGCCCGCTGACGCCCCTCGCCCGGATCGAGAACACCCGAACGGCCTATCTGCTCACCGGAACCGTTGGAGTGGTCGCCGAGTTCGTCGACGATCACGTTCGCGCGACCGACCTCCGACACGACGTGCAGCGTGAATGGCGCGAGTGGGAATTCGAGCTCGGCCCCGCTGCGCCCGCCGACCCGGCGGGGAGAGCGGCCCTGTTCGAGGCCGTCGAGAGGGTGATCTTCGCCGTCGGGGGTCGCGATGCGGCATCCGGCTCCAAGCTCGCCCGTGCTCTGGGTTTCTGACTCACGGCGCAAGCCCCTTCCGCGCGTGAGCGGGGCCATGCTTGAGTGGCAGACATGACCCGCTCCGCCGTACTCCGCTCGCTGCGGACGATCGTTCCAGACACCGTCATCGAGCAGCACGAGGTGCGCGACATCTTCGCCTCGCAGCCCGACGTCGGGCGCCTCGCGCAGAGGATCATCGGAGCATCCTTCAACGGATCGGGCATCGACACCCGTCACACAGTCATCGAAGAGCTCTCCTCCACGGCGAGCACCGACGCGACGCTCTTCTTCGATCGGGAGTCCGGCCTTCTGCAGTCTCCGGGAACGGCCGCACGCAACGACGTCTACATACGCGAGGCGTCTCGTCTCTTCGTCGAGGTGGCTCGCAGCGCGCTGGACGCAGACCCCGACATCGTCGCCGCCGACGTCACGCACGTCATCACCGCATCGTGCACGGGCTTCCATGCGCCGGGCCCGGAGTACGAGATCGTGCGGGGACTGGGTCTCTCAGACAACGTGCAGCGCTATCACCTCGGATTCATGGGCTGCTACGCCTCGCTGCCTGCGCTCCGAGCGGCGAGCCAGTTCTGCGCGGCCGATCCCGATGCCGTGGTGCTCGTGGTCAGCGTCGAGCTGTGCACCGTGCACCTTCGCTCGTCGGAGGACCCGGATCTCATCGTGGCCAACTCCCTCTTCGCGGACGGCGCGGCCGCCGGCATCGTCACAGCGCGCGATCTCCCGACACCGGTTCCTGCCGTCCGCCTCGACGGCTTCCACACGGCCATCGCCGCCGAGGGCGAGAAGGACATGGCCTGGACGATCGGCGACCACGGCTTCGAGATGATCCTGTCGACCAAGGTGCCGCAGATCATCGGCGAGACCATCATCGGCGCCATCCGTCCGCTCTACGCCCGCGAGGGCGAGCTCGCGGCCGCGTTCGACGAGGGGAGGGTGGGGGAGCGCGTGGAGCACTGGGCGATCCACCCCGGCGGACGCAGCATCCTCGACCGCGTGCAGGAGCGACTGCAGCTGAGCGACGCGCAGCTGCACCCGGCTCGGGAGACGCTGCGCGAGAACGGCAACATGTCGAGTGCGACGGTGCTCTTCGTGATCAAGCGGATCCTCGATGACGGCGCCGCCGACGGGTCGCGGGTCGCGGCGATGGCCTTCGGACCGGGGCTGACGGCCGAGAGCGCATTGATGACGGTCACCACCGGCGTCTCGTGAGACACGACCTCTCGATGCGCGCCACCGAGGTGCGCGAGCTCATGGACGATCCGGATGCGGACATCGGGATGCTGGAACAGACCTACAGACGCTTCCGGCTCGTGAACGCGCTCGTCTCACGGCCGGGGCTGCTCTATCGTCGCGAGATCCGGCCGCGCGCCCGCCGTGGTCCCATCCGCATCCTGGACATCGGCGCGGGCGGCGGAGACGTGTGCCGGATGATCGCGGCGCGGTTGCGGCGAGCAGGTCTCGAAGCCGAGATCACGGCGCTCGACGCCGACGAGCGGGCGATTCGCTGGGCTGCCGATAACGACCACGGCGCCGGCATCCGATATCGCTGCGCCTTCGCCGCAGACCTCGTGGCGGAGGGAGAGCAGTACGACGTGGTCTTCTCGAATCACGTGCTGCACCACCTCACCGCGACAGAGCTCGACGGCCTGCTGCGCGACTCCGAGGCGCTCGTCGGCGGCGGTGGCGTCGTGGTGCACCGGGACATCGCCCGCACCCGATTCGCCTATGCCCTGTACGACGCCGCGACCTGGGTCCTCTCGGGAACGCTCTTCCGCGGCTCGTTCATCCGGGAGGACGGCCTCATCAGCATCCGCCGCTCGTACGCGCGGAGAGAGCTCGCCTCTCTCGTGCCGTCAGGCTGGGCTGTTCGCTTCGGCCTCCCCTCACGGCTGGAGTTGAGCTGGAAGGCCGAAGCGGCGTCATAGACGCACGAAGGCCCGACACGCGTGAGCGTGCCGGGCCTTCGACGATCTGATCTTCGGATCAGAAGTTGATCATGTGACCCGCGAGGCCGTGGAAGCCCTCCTGCAGCGCCTCCGACAGCGTCGGGTGGGTGTGCACGTTGCGGGCCAGCTCGAGAGCCGTGAGGTCCCACTTCTGGGCCAGCGTCAGCTCGGGCAGGAGCTCGGAGACGTCGGGGCCGATCATGTGGGCGCCGATGAGCTCGAGGTGCTCGGCGTCGGCGATGAGCTTCACGAAGCCGACGGGCTCGCCGAGTCCGTGCGCCTTGCCGTTCGCCATGAACGGGAACGTCGCGACCTTGATCTCGCGTCCTTCGTCCTTGGCCTGCTGCTCGGTGAGGCCGAACGAGGCGACCTGCGGCGAGCAGAACGTCGCGCGGGGCATCATGCGGTAGTCGCCGAGCGTCTGGGTCTCCGCGCCGCCGATGGTCTCGGCCGCGACGACACCCTGCGCCTCGGCCACGTGGGCGAGCTGCAGCTTGGCGGTGACGTCGCCGATCGCGTAGATGCCCTCGACGTTCGTGCGCATGTGGTCGTCGATGTCGATCGCGCCGCGCTCGGTGAGCTTGACCCCGGTGGCCTCGAGACCGAAGCCCTCGATGTTGGGGGCGAAGCCGACCGACATGAGCACCTTGTCGGCTTCGATCGAGCTCTGCTGGCCGTCCTTGCCGGTGTACGACACGGTGACGGACGAGCCGTTGTCGACGACGGACTCGACCTTGGTGGAGGTGAGGATGTCGACGCCGTAGTTCTTGTACTGCTTCGCGATCTCCTTCGACACATCGGCGTCCTCGTTGGGAAGCGCGCGGTCGAGGAATTCGATGATCGTGACCTTGACGCCGTAGTTGGTCATCACGTACGCGAATTCCATGCCGATGGCGCCGGCTCCGACGATGACGATCGACTTCGGGAGCTCGCGGCTGAGGATCTGCTCCTCGTAGGTGACGACGTTGTCGCTGAGCTGGACGCCCGGGAGCAGACGAACCTTCGAGCCGGTCGCGATGATCGCGTTGTCGAAGGTGACCTCTTCGGTCGAGCCGTCGGCCTTGGCGACCGAGATCGCCTTCGGGCCGGTGAAGGTGCCGCGACCGTCGTACTCGGTCACCTTGTTCTTCTTCATCAAGAAGTGGATGCCCTTGACGCGGCCGTCGGCGACGACACGGCTGCGGTCGAACGCCTTGCCGTAGTCGATCGTGAACTCACCCGAGATGCCGAAGAAGTCGGCCTTGTGGTTGAGCGTGTGCGCGAGCTCCGCGTTCTTCAGGAGAGCCTTGGAGGGGATGCAGCCCACGTTGAGGCAGACACCACCCCAGTACTTCTCTTCGATGATGGCGGTGGACAGACCGAGCTGAGCGCTGCGAACCGCAGCGACGTATCCGCCAGGACCTGCACCGAGGATGACGACATCGTAATGTGGCATGCCTTAAGCCTATCGCTCCGAGGGAAGGTCGGAATCGGTCGAAGCCGGGTCGCGGCGCCCGCGGACCACGAGCCAGACGACGATGCCGAGGATCACGAGCACTCCGACGATCGCGAGCACCCAGATCAGCGTCGTGGGGGCGGATGAGTCGTCGCTCTCGGGGGCGGGAGTGAGGTCGGTGCCGGTGCCGGGGCCCGCGGTCGCGACCGGAGCGGGAGCGGCCGTAGCCGTCTCCGTGGGCTCGGCGCTCGGCTGGGCGGTCGGGGCGGTCTCGGTGCTGTTCGCGACCGCGAAGTCGAACTTATTGGAGGTCGGGTGGCCGTCGCTCGAGACGACCTTCCAGGTCACGCTATAGACCCCCGCAGGGGCCTCCGTGGCGAGCTGCTGCGTCACGATCGCACCCTCGACGGTGGCATCGCCCTCGGTGACCGAGTTGCCGGAGGGGTCCGTTACGACCACCTCGGTCGCGCCGGTCTCGTCGATGAGCTTCGCGCTGAAGGTGAGCGTCAACTCGGCGGGGAGCGTGTCGACCGTGCTGTCGGCCTCGGGGGATGACGCGAGCAGACTGTCGTGGGCCGAGGCGGAGAGAGGCGCGAACAGCACGAGGAACGCGGTCAGAAGGGCGGCGGCGAGTGCGACCGGAGCTGCAGGGAGGCGGCGGGCTGTGGTTTTCACATCCTCAGCCTATGAAGTGTCCGTATGCGATGCCTGAGTGTGAAGCGAGCTCCCGCGAGCGGCATCGGATCAGTTAGTCTGGAGGACTAGGAGGGCATAGTGACAGACAGCCAGAATCGATCGGGCGGAGACGCTGCGATCCACCGTCCCGGCGAGCAGAGGCACGACGTGACGCAGACGTTCGGGCACGACTCGGACCTCTCCTTCGTGCCCTTCGGCGTGGAGCTCACCGACGTGGAGCAGGGCGCCATCGCAGCGCTTCCCTCCGGTTCCGCACTGCTTCTGGTGCGCTCCGGAGCTCTCGCGGGGGCCCGCTACCTGCTCGACACCGATGTGACGACCATCGGTCGCCACCCCGAAGCCGACATCTTCTTCGATGACGTGACCGTCTCGCGCCGCCATGCAGAGGTGACTCGCAACGGCTCGACGTTCGAGATCATCGACCAGCGCTCGCTCAACGGAACCTACGTCAACGGCGAGCGTGTCGATCGCAGCGCTCTGGTCGACGGCACCGAGCTTCGTGTCGGCAAGTTCCGATTGAACTTCTTCGCCTCTCCCGTCGATCGCGTCGCGGCGATCGACTGATGGCGGCTTCTCCCGCCCGCGAACGCTCTGCGTCCGCGGGCCTTCTGAGCATCGGTCAGGTGCTTGCTCGGCTCACACCAGAGTTTCCGGAGCTCACCTCCAGCAAGCTCCGCTTCCTGGAGGTGCAGGGGATCGTCAGCCCGTCGCGCACGGAGTCGGGCTACCGCAAGTTCTCGCAGGCCGATATAGAGCGACTGCGCCTCGGCCTCACGCTGCAGCGTGACCACTACCTCCCTCTCAGCATCATCCGAGAGCAGCTCGACGACGCTGAGGCGAACGGCGATTCAGCCGCCCTCGCTCCGCCGCCGTCGATCACGCCGACGCCTCGTCGCTACCGCCGCAGCGAGCTCCTGTCGGCAGCCGGTGCCGGCCCGCAGCTCCTCAACGATGCGATCAGCACCGGTGTCATCGTGGCGCAGGAGAGCTACCCCGAGTCGACCGTCACGCTGCTGCGCGGTCTGGTCGCGCTCGACCGCCATGGCATCGAGCCGCGCCACCTGCGGTCGCTGCGTCAGGGCGCCGAGCGCGAGGTCGCGCTGATCGAGTCCGCCATGTCGTCTCTGCTCCGTCGCACGGACGCCGCATCGCGGGCGAAGGCGAGCGACATGGCGCCCAACCTCGCCGCGAAGATCGACGAAGTGCGCTCGCTCTTCGTCAAGGACGCGCTCACCAGGTTGCTTTCGTAACGAACTGATTGCGACACACCTTCGGTGTCCCACGGATGTCATTGCCGGTGCCGGAGGGCTGCTCTAGCGTGGAGGTAACAGCTCCAGGGAGGATTTCAAATGAATGCGGATGAGCGTGCAGGCGACCCGCGGTTCGTGCCGGAACTCCTCTTCACCGACGGCCTGCCGGCCATGGACGACGAGGTCGGCTACCGCGGTGCGGTGGCGGCGCGTGCAGCAGGTATCACCTACCGTCAGCTGGACTACTGGGCACGCACCGAGCTCGTAGAGCCCACGGTGCGAGGCGCCAGCGGGTCAGGCTCGCAGCGCCTCTACGGCTTCCGCGACATCCTCGTGCTCAAGCTGGTGAAGAGCCTGCTCGACACCGGTATCTCCCTGCAGCAGATCCGTACCGCGGTCGACGAGCTCCGCCGCGCGGGCATCCGCGATCTCGCGGGCACGACCCTCATGAGCGACGGTGCGTCCGTCTACCTCTGCACGTCGAACGACGAGGTCATCGACCTGGTCAGCCGCGGTCAGGGTGTGTTCGGCATCGCCGTGGGCAAGGTGCTTCGCGAGGTCGAGTCGACCCTCGTCGAATTCGACGCGACATCACCCGACCCGGTCGACGAGCTGTCGGCGCGTCGCGCCAAGCGCTCCGCCTGAGCATCCGCGGCTCCGAGCCGCGCCCCACACGAAGAAACGGCCACCCTCGCGAGAGGATGGCCGTTCTGCTGTCTGCGGTGGATCAGGCCTGCGGGCCGGAATCCGCGACCTGGATGCGCCCGGTGCGGATGATCCGATCGAGCAGCTGGTCGAAGTCGGCAGCGAGCTCCTGAGCCGAGTCGCCGGGCCAGATGTGCAGCGGCTTGGCCGCGCCCTGGGCCTGCTGCAGCGACGTGCGCTCCGGAAGCTGCGGGGAGAGCACGAGGGGGCCGAACATGTCGCGCAGTTCCTTGATGCGGAACTGGTGCTCGATCGACTGGGGCCGCACGCGGTTGACGACGATGCCCAGCGGCTGGAGGCGAGGGGAGAGGCCCCGACGGATCTCCTCGATCGCGCGCAGCGCGCGATCGGCCGCGGCGACGGAGAAGAGGCCGGGCTCGGTGACGACCATCACACGGTCGCTCGCCGCCCAGGCCGTGCGGGTGAGGGCGTTCAGCGACGGGGCGCAGTCGACGAGGACCAGGTCGTAGTCGGCTTCGACGGAGGCCAGCGCCTCTTCGAGCTTCCACACGTCACGCACGCTCGGGTGCGGTCCGTCGAAGTTGATCGCTGACGGGCTGCCGATCAGCACGTCGATGGTTCCGGGGTGCACCTTCGCCCAGCCGCTGGAGGTGATCGCCTGACGGACGACCTTCTCCTTCGGGTTGGCCAGGACATCGGCGATGTTGAGCCGACCGGCCACCTGGATGTCCATTCCGGTGGACACATCGGACTGAGGGTCGAGGTCGACGACGAGCGTTCGGACACCACGGGCGAAGGCCGCTGAGGCCAGGCCGAGGGTCACTGTCGTCTTGCCGACGCCTCCCTTGAGAGAGCTGACGCTGAGTACGTGCACGAACACCACGTTACCTTCCCCTAGGCTGGGTGCACACTCAGCCCCGCCCCATGCGCGCCGATTAGAAGTGCGCATCGAGCTTCCAGAGGTGTGCATGTTCCAGAAGATCCTTGTGGCGAACCGCGGCGAGATCGCGATCCGTGCCTTCCGTGCGGCATTCGAGGTCGGGGCGAGAACAGTCGCCGTCTTCCCGCATGAGGACCGCGGCTCCGTCCACCGGCTCAAGGCGGACGAGGCCTACGAGATCGGCGAGCGGGGTCATCCCGTCCGCGCATACCTGAACGTCGACGAGATCATCCGTGTCGCGAAGGATGCGGGAGCGGACGCGATCTACCCCGGCTACGGCTTCCTGTCCGAGAATCCCGAACTGGCCGAGAAGGCTGCCGCGAACGGCATCGTCTTCATCGGCCCGCCCTCGAAGGTGCTCGAGATGGCAGGCAACAAGGTCGAGGCGAAGCGCCACGCGATCGAAGCMGGGGTTCCCGTGCTCCGCTCGACCGAGGCCTCCGATGACGTCGACGCGCTCGTGGCCCAGGCATCGGATATCGGCTTCCCGCTGTTCGCCAAGGCCGTCGCCGGTGGTGGCGGTCGTGGCATGCGCCGGGTCGAGTCTGCGGCGGAGCTCGCGCCGGCACTGGCAGAGGCGATGCGCGAAGCGGAGAGCGCCTTCGGCGACCCGCGGATGTTCCTGGAGCAGGCCGTCATCCGTCCCCGGCACATCGAGGTGCAGATCCTCGCGGACAAGACCGGCGAGACCGTCCACCTCTTCGAACGCGACTGCTCGGTGCAGCGACGTCATCAGAAGGTCGTCGAGATCGCCCCGGCACCGAACCTCGACGATGGAATCCGCACCGCGCTGCACGGGTACGCGGTCGCGTTCGCGCGATCCATCGGATACGAGAACGCGGGAACGGTCGAGTTCCTGCTCGAGACCGCGGGGGAGCGCACCGGCGAGGTCGTCTTCATCGAGATGAACCCGCGCATCCAGGTCGAGCACACCGTCACCGAGGAGGTGACCGACGTCGATCTCGTGCAGAGCCAGATGCGCATCGCCGCAGGCCAGACCCTCGCCGAACTCGGACTCGAACAGCACAATCTGCAGGTGCGCGGAGCGGCGCTGCAGTGCCGCATCACCACGGAGGACCCGACTCAGGGGTTCCGGCCCGACACGGGCAAGATCACCACCTACCGCTCCCCGGGAGGTGCGGGCATCCGCCTCGACGGCGGCACCGTGCATCAGGGTGCGCAGATCAGCCCGCACTTCGACTCGATGCTCGCCAAGCTGACCTGCCGTGGGCGGGACTACCCGGCGGCGGTCGCACGCGCTCGGCGGGCACTGGCGGAGTTCCGCATTCGCGGCGTCTCGACCAACATCCCGTTCCTGCAGGCCCTGCTCGAGGATGAGGCGTTCATCGCCGGCGACGTGAGCACGTCGTTCATCGACGAGCGCCCGGATCTTCTCCGTGGCCGCGAGTCGAAGGACCGCGGCACTCGGATTCTGAACTGGCTGGTCGACGTCACGGTCAACAAGCCCCACGGGGTCCACCCGGGTTCGCTGGACCCGGCTGCCAAGCTCCCGGCCGTCGACCTCGACTCGACCCCGGTGGCCGGTTCGCGACAGCGTCTGCTCGAGCTGGGCCCGGAAGGCTTCGCCCAGAGCCTGCGCGCGCAGAGCGCTCTCGCGATCACCGACACGACCTTCCGCGATGCGCACCAGTCGCTGCTCGCGACGCGCGTGCGCACGAAGGACCTCGTCGCAGCCGCACCGCACATCGCCCGGTTGACGCCTGAGCTGCTCTCGGTCGAGGCCTGGGGAGGGGCGACGTACGACGTCGCACTGCGCTTCCTCGGGGAAGACCCCTGGGAGCGTCTCGACAAGCTGCGGGCGGCGCTTCCGAACGTCGCGATCCAGATGCTCCTGCGTGGACGCAACACCGTGGGCTACACGCCCTACCCGACGGCCGTCACAGAGGCGTTCGTGCGGGAGGCGGCGGCAAGCGGCGTCGACATCTTCAGGATCTTCGATGCGCTCAACGACGTCGAGCAGATGCGACCGGCGATCGAGGCTGTTCGCAACACGGGCACCGCGGTCGCCGAGGTGGCGCTCTGCTACACCGGTGACCTTCTGAACCCGGCCGAGGATCTCTACACGCTCGACTACTACCTGAACCTCGCGGCCCAGATCGTCGATGCGGGGGCGCACATCATCGCGATCAAGGACATGGCGGGACTGCTGCGACCCGCGGCGGCCGCGAAGCTCGTCGCGGCGCTGCGCGAGCGCTTCGACCTGCCCGTGCACCTGCACACGCATGACACCCCCGGTGGCCAGCTCGCCACACTGCTCGCTGCGAGCGATGCAGGGGTGGATGCGGTCGACGCGGCATCCGCTCCGCTCTCCGGCACGACCAGCCAGCCTTCTCTCTCATCGCTCGTCGCTGCGCTCGCGCATACGGATCGTGACAGCGGCATCTCCCTCGACAGCGTCTCGGATCTCGAGCCGTATTGGGAGGCGGTCCGCCGGATGTACGCTCCGTTCGAGTCCGGACTTCCCGGCCCCACCGGGCGGGTCTACCACCACGAGATCCCGGGCGGTCAGCTGTCGAACCTCCGTCAGCAGGCGAAGGCGCTCGGGCTCGCAGACGACTTCGAGCTGATCGAGGACATGTACGCTGCGGCCGATCGAATCCTCGGTCGTGTTCCGAAGGTGACGCCGTCGTCGAAGGTGGTCGGCGATCTTGCTCTGCACCTGGCCGCGGTCAAGGCCGATCCTGCTGACTTCGAGGCGAACCCCGAGAAGTACGACGTGCCCGACTCCGTCGTCGGTTTCATGGCGGGCGAGCTCGGCGATCTGCCGGGCGGATGGCCGGAGCCCTTCCGCACGAAGGTGCTGGCAGGGCGTGCCGTGCGCATCGGCATGACGGAGATCTCCGCCGACGACGAGGCAGCGTTGGCGGGCGACAGCGCGACCCGTCGTGCGCGGCTGAACACGCTGCTGTTTCCTGCACCCATGCGCGAGTTCACCGAGAGACGGGAACTGTTCGGTGATCTCTCGGTGCTCGACACCGCGGACTACCTCTACGGTCTCGTGCAAGGCCAGGAGCACGTCGTCGAGATCGATCGCGGCGTCCAGCTGTACGTGGGTCTCGAAGCCATCGGAGATGCAGACGACAAGGGCATGCGCACCGTCATGACGACCCTCAACGGTCAGCTGCGGCCCGTGTTCGTGCGCGACAGATCGGTGGCGGTCGACGTCCACGAGATCGAGAAGGCTGACACATCGGTGCCCGGTCAGGTGGCCGCGCCGTTCTCGGGAGTCGTGACCCTGAAAGCGGACGTCGGTGACTCGGTGCGCGCCGGTGAACCGGTCGCATCCATCGAAGCCATGAAGATGGAAGCGGCCATCACCGCCCCCGTCGACGGCGTGGTGGAGAGACTCGCGATCGGCGCGACGCAGCAGGTCGAAGCCGGAGATCTTTTGGTCGTCATCCGCCCGGCGCACTAATCTTGTGCGGGCGAGGCCGCGTTCGACGCAACGCACCCGAGGCCCGCACAAGCTTGGAGTGACACAGTGACCCCGAAGAACGTGGCAGACAACCCGGACGACGAGTCCAGAGGGGTGCTGGACGACGCTACGTCTCTGGATACCTCGGCCATCGGCATACTCGGCAACACGGCGCAGGTGAGCGTCGTGCTCCCGAAGGACGACGATGACGACCTGGAGGACGATGGCGTCGTCGAGGGCGAGGTCGTCGCCGACCTGATCATCGACGAGCCGGTCGCCGCGGCGAAGGCCGCTGCAGAGATCTCACCGGCACCGCTCGGCGCAGCTCCGATGATCATCGAGCTGCCGCCGGAGCCTGTTGCGGACGAGGATCGGACCGGGGCGACCGAACCCGAGTCCGACGCGGTTCAGGAGCCCGAACCCGAGCCCGAGCCCGAATTCGAGCCGGAGTCTGAGCCGGAGCCTGACTTCGAGGCGGAGCCTGAGGCCGACTTCGACGCCGAGCTCGAGCCGGCTCTGGAAGCCGAACCGGATCTGGAAGCCGAGCCCGAACCGGAAGCATCCTCCGAGCCTGACCTCGCGATGGAGCCGGAGCCGGCCCTCGAGGCGGAAGCGTCTTCCGAGCCCGACCTCGTGATCGAGTCTGAGCCGGAAGCATCCTCCGAGCCTGACCTCGTGATGGAGCCGGAGCCGGCGCCCGAGGCGGAAGCGTTATCCGAGCCCGACCTCGCGATTGAGCCTGAGCCTGAGCCTGAGCCTGAGCCTGAGCCTGAGCCTGAGCCTGAGCCTGAGCCTGAGCCGGCGCCGGAGCCGGAACCGGAACCGGAACCGGAGCCGGCGCGCACCCGTGAACGTGCTCCGAGGACGGCACCCGTGACAGCCGTCGGCGCCACCGCTTCCGCTGCCACCGCTTCGGCTGCGCCCGGTGACGCGGTCGCAGCGGAGGCCGCCGCGGCCGCGGCGTTCATCGCCAGGGCGAAAGCCGATATCGACGCCGCACCCAGCTCACGGAGATCGTCGGCGGCAGCATCACTCGCCAAGAAGGAGAGCTCGGTCATGAACGCTGAGAAGCCCCGACGGGCCGCGACCCCGGCGACCCGATCGGGCCGCACCGACGTGCAGCTGTCCGCGAAGCGTCTGGACGCTCTCGGCGACTCCTCTCGCGAGAGCGCCGACCTGCTCACCGCAGATCGTCTTCTCGACCCGCACCGCATCACCAAGCCAGAGCCCGAGGGCGCCTGGAGCCACTTCCTCTATACGATCTCCGGACGTCGGATCAACATCGGAGACGGACGCCGCGCCCGCGAGCGCAAAGCGCTGAGCGCCAGGATCGCCGCACCGATCGTCGGCGGCGCACGATTCGTTCCGGTGCTGTCCCGCAAGGGCGGGGTCGGCAAGACGACGATCACCGCTCTGCTGGGTATGGCTCTCGCCGACGCCCGTGACGATCGCGTGATCGCGGTCGATGCCAACCCCGATCGCGGCACCCTCGCAGAGCGTGTGGTCCGCCCGCACCACAACAAGTCCGTGCGCGATCTCGTCCGGATCCATGACGAGGTCAGGGGATATCACGACATCTCCGCGATCGTCGCGCGGGACGCCACCCGCCTCGACGTGCTCGCGTCGGATTCCGACCCGCGGATCGCAGAAGCCTTCAGCGACAGCGACTACCGGGATGTGGCCGGTGTCGCCGCACACTATTACTCGCTCGTGCTCACAGACACAGGCACGGGCATCGTGCACTCGGTGATGTCGGCCACGCTCGATCTCGCCGATCAGATCGTGATCGTCTCGGGGCTGAGCGTCGACGAGGCGCGCCTGGCGTCGGAGACGCTCACCTGGCTCGAGAGCAACGGATACGCAGAGCAGGCGCGTGAGGCCGTCGTGGTGCTGAACCAGTCGACTCCCGGTGCTCCGCTCGTGCGTCTCAACGAACTCGAGGCTCATTTCCGCACGCGCGCCAAGCATGTCGTGCGGATGCCGTACGACGCGCAGATCGCGGGAGGCGGGACCATCGTCTTCGCCAACCTGCAGCCGGAGACCCGAGTGGCAGCGCGCGAGCTCGCTGCGCTGCTCGTCGAGGGCCTGCGAGCGAAGGTCGACTGATGGCGGTGCGTGAGATCCGGGTCTTCGGAGACCCCGTGCTTCGTACGGTCTGCGCACCGATCGACGCCGTCGACGACGGCGTTCGAGCGCTCGTCGCCGACCTGATCGACACCGTCGAGCTGCCGGGGCGCGCCGGCGTCGCCGCTCCGCAGATCGGTGTCGCGCTCCGCGCCTTCAGCTACAACATCGACGGCGACATCGGCTATGTGCTCAATCCCGTCCTGACCGAGGTTCGTGGAGAGGCTGTGCCGACGGGGGAAGGCTGTCTGTCCGTGCCCGGGCTCTGGCATGACGCGCTGCGTCACCCGTGGGCCAGGGTCGAGGGCATCGACCTCGATGGCGAGCCTGTGGTGCTGGAAGGAAGCGGCCTGATGGCGCAGGCGCTCCAGCACGAGACGGATCACCTCGACGGCAAGCTCTACCTCACGAGACTCGATGCCGAGACGCGCAAGCGTGCGATGCGCGAGGTCCGAGAGAGCGCCTGGTTCTGAACTTCGGAAGGATTCGAGAAAGGCCCCGCCGCGGCGGGGCCTTTCTCGTATCTCGGGTCGGGGGGTCAGCCGCCGAGGGCGACGTTCGTGGTGGTGACGGGCTCGTCGTAGATGGCGGCGATCTCATCGGCGAAGTCGCTCATGATCACATTGCGCTTGATCGACATCTTGGGCGTGAGATGACCCGACGCCTCGGTCCACTCGCTGTCGAGCACCGTGAACTTGCGGATGGACTCGGCGCGCGACACCCGGGCGTTGGCGGCATCCACAGCCTTCTGGATCTCTGCTCGGACCGCGTCGTTCTTCGAGGCCTCCACGAGCGACATCTCCTTGGGGAGCCCGGCATTGGCGAGCCAGGTCGGCAGCATCTCGGGGTCGAGGGTGATGAGAGCCGAGATGAAGGGACGCTGGTCTCCGACGACGACGACCTGTCCGATGATCGGGTTCGCACGGATCGGGTCTTCGAGGGCGGCGGGTGCGACGTTCTTGCCGCCGGCCGTCACGATGATCTCCTTCTTGCGACCGGTGATGGTGAGGAACCCCTCGGAGTCGAAGCTGCCGATGTCGCCGGTGCGGAACCAGCCGCCCTCGCTGAACGCGTCGGCGGTGGCCGCAGGGTTGTTCCAGTACTCCTTGAAGACGTTGACGCCTCGCACCTCGATCTCGCCATCGTCAGCGAGCCGCACGCCCACTCCGGGGAGCGCCGGGCCGACGGTGCCGATCTTCGACTTGTCCGCGAGGTTCACGGTCGCGGGAGCGGTCGTCTCGGTGAGGCCGTAGCCCTCGAGGATCACCACGCCGAGGCTGTGGAAGAAGTGGCCGAGTCGCGCACCGAGGGGAGCCGAACCCGACACGGCGTAGACGACGTTGCCGCCCATCGCTTCGCGCAGCTTGCTGTACACGAGCTTGTTGAACAGTGCGAACTTGAGCCGCGTCCCGAACGGGACGCTCTTTCCCTCTTCGAGCAGCTTCGAGTGCTGGATCGCGACGTCGGCGGCAGCGCGGAAGATCTTGCCCTTGCCACCGGCTTCGGCCTTCTGCTCCGCCGAGTTGTAGACCTTCTCGAACACGCGGGGGACAGCCAGCAGGAAGGTCGGCTTGAACGATCCGAGGGCCGGCAGAAGCTGCCGGGTGTCGGGCTGGTGTCCGGTGCGGACTCCGGCGTGGATGTTGAGGATCGAGATGAACCGGGCGAAGACATGCGCGGTGGTGATGAACAGCAGTGTGGACGCACCGGGGGTCTGCACGACGGCATCCAGCGCCTTGGCGGAGTTGCGGCACAGCTCTACGAAGTTGCTGTGCGTGAGAACGCAGCCCTTCGGGCGACCGGTGGAGCCTGAGGTGTAGATGAGAGTGGCGATGTCGGAGCCGACAGCGATGCTGCGCAGGCGCTCGATCTCAGCGTCAGGCACGGACGCTCCTCGAGCGGTCAGCGAGTCGATCRCCCCGAGGTGCAGCTGCCAGACTTCGCGGAGCAGCGGGAGGTCGCCGCGCACCTCATCGAGGCGTGCGAAGTGCTCGGGCGACTCGAGCACGAGTGCGATGGCGCCGGAGTCCTCGAGGATCCACTGGATCTGCGAGGGCGAGCTGGTCTCGTAGATCGGCACCATGACGGCGCCCGCATAGAACAGGGCGAAGTCGACGAGGGTCCAGTCATAGGTCGTGCGGGCGAGGAAGCCCACCTTCTCACCCGGCTGGATCCCGGCGGCGACGAAGCCCTTGGCCAGTGCGATCACGGCGGTCTCGAAGTCGGCTGCGGTGATGTCGCGCCAGCCCTCGCCTTCGGGCACGGAGAACAGAGGACGATCCGGCGTCGCCTTCACGCGCTTCGCCAGGAGGTCTGAGATGTTCCCCTCGGGATCGGCGGGGACGACGGCGGGGACTTCAAACTGGACCACGGCAGCTCCTTCGGTACCGGTCGGGCACTGGTTGCACACGAGTCTAGAGCATGGGACTCGGTCGCACCGCTAGTGGGACTCAGTCGCCAATCGCGGGTCATCGGGACATGGCGCTGGCGGATGCCGATCGCGGCGCTAGACTTCACCTCGATGTTCTACTGGCTGATGAAGTACGTGGCGATCGGCCCTGTGGTCAAAGCGATATTCCGACCATGGGTGGTCGGGCGCGCGAACATTCCGGCCAACGGTGCCGCGATCCTCGCCAGCAACCACCTGTCGTTCGCCGACTCGATCTTCCTTCCGCTGATGATCGATCGCCCCATGTCGTTCCTCGCGAAGAGCGACTACTTCACCGGACGCGGGCTCAAAGGCTGGGCCACCAAGTTCTTCATGAAGGCCACAGGGCAGATCCCGATCGACCGCTCGGGTGGCAAGGCCTCGGAGGCCTCTCTGAACACCGGTCTGCAGGTGCTCGGCCGCGGGGACCTGCTCGGCATCTATCCCGAAGGAACGCGAAGCCCTGACGGAAGGCTCTATCGAGGTCGCACCGGGATCGCGCGGATGGCCATGGAGGCGAAGGTCCCCGTGGTTCCCGTGATCATGGTCGACACCGACACCGCGATGCCGATCGGGCAGCGTCTGCCGCGAGTGGTGAGGGTCGGGATCGTCATCGGCGAACCCCTGGACTTCTCCCGGTACGCGGGTATGGAGAACGACCGCTACATCCTGCGGTCCGTCACAGACGAGATCATGGTGGCACTCCAGCGACTGGGTGAGCAGCAGTACGACGATGTGTACGCGTCGAGCGTGAAGGACAGGCTTCCCGCCCGCGTCACACAACGCTCCTGAGGCATCCCGACTTCGCAGCGAGCACTAGGCTGGACACCATGCTCCAGCACCACATCGACGCGCTTGATGCGTGGCGTTCGCTCCCGATCAAGCAGCAGCCCCAGTGGCTCGACGCCGAGCGTGTCTCCGAGGTCTCCGCGCAGATCTCGACGCTTCCGCCCCTGGTGTTCGCAGGTGAGGTCGACAACCTCCGCGATCGTCTCGCGCGCGCAGCGTCCGGCAAGGCGTTCCTCCTTCAGGGCGGAGACTGCGCAGAGACGTTCGCGGGCGCCACCGCCGATCAGATCCGCAACCGCATCAAGACCGTCCTGCAGATGGCGGTCGTGCTCACGTATGGCGCGTCGATGCCCATCGTGAAGATGGGTCGCATGGCAGGCCAGTTCGCCAAGCCGCGGTCGAGCGACACCGAGACCCGCGGCGACGTGACGCTTCCCGCATACCGTGGCGACATCGTGAACGGCTACGACTTCACCGAGGCGTCTCGGCGAGCCGATCCGGGTCGTCTGCTTCAGGGCTACCACACCGCTGCGTCGACGCTGAACCTGATCCGCGCGTTCACCCAGGGTGGCTTCGCCGACCTGCGCGAGGTGCACTCGTGGAACAAGGGCTTCGCGCAGAACCCGGCCAACCAGCGCTACGAGCGCATGGCAGCCGAGATCGACCGGGCCATCAAGTTCATGGAGGCGGCCGGAGCCGACTTCGACGAGCTCACCCGCGTCGAGTTCTTCACGGGCCACGAGGGCCTGCTGATGGACTACGAGCGCCCGATGACCCGCATCGATTCGCGCACGGACACCCCCTTCAACACCTCGGCGCACTTCCTGTGGATCGGTGAGCGCACGCGCGAGCTCGACGGTGCGCACGTCGACTACTTCTCCAAGATCCGCAACCCCATCGGCGTCAAGCTCGGTCCGACCACGACGCCGGAGACCGCTCTCGCACTGATCGACAAGCTCGACCCGAACCGCGAACCGGGGCGTCTGACGTTCATCACGCGCATGGGTGCGGGCAAGATCCGCGACGCCCTGCCGCCGCTGCTCGAGGCCGTCCGCGATTCGGGCGCGCAGCCGCTGTGGGTCACCGACCCGATGCACGGCAACGGGATCACGACCCCCACCGGCTACAAGACGCGTCGCTTCGACGATGTGGTCGACGAGGTGCGTGGCTTCTTCGAGGCGCACCGCGCGGTCGGGACGTTCCCCGGCGGAATCCATGTCGAGCTCACCGGCGACGACGTCACCGAGTGCCTCGGAGGATCCGAGCACATCGACGAGGCTGCACTGGCGACCCGCTACGAGAGCCTCTGCGATCCTCGCCTCAACCACATGCAGTCGCTGGAACTGGCGTTCCTCGTGGCGGAAGAGCTCGAGAAGCGCTGACCGACGAGCCTCACAGAGAGACGGCCCCTTGGCACACGGAGAGGGCCGTCTCTCTGTCAGCGGTGAGCACGCACCACAGGGGAGCGGAAGACTGGGGTTCGGACGGGTTTCGCCCTAGAACGCGCTGCTGCGGATCTGCAGGGTGATCTCCGTGCCCTTGGCGCGCTGAGAACCTGCGCCCGGATCCGACCCTGTGACCTCTGTGAAGTCGTTGGGGAACGCGTTCCAGATGCCGTTCCACGTCGGTTCGAAGCCGGCATCGCGGATCGTCCTGGCCGCCTCATCCCGGCTCATTCCCTCGACATCCGGCACCGGGAACAGCTCGGGTCCTTTGGAGACGATCAGCTGGACGGTGTCTCCCGGGCGCCGATTTCCCTCCTCAGCACGGTCGGTGACCCCGATGACGATGTCCTTCGCGACAGAATCGCTGAAGACGAACTGCGAATCGGGGTTGACCTCGACGCCCTTGTCGCGGAGCGTGTTCGTCGCCTGGTCCACGCTCATCCCCGCGACATCCGGGAAGGCGCCGGCCGAGACGTAGAGTTCGACGGTGTCGTCCTCGAGCAGCTCGCAGCCCTCGGCGCACGCGTACACCTCGCCACCTGCGCGAGGCGTCACGAAGGCGTTGATCACCCGACCCGCTTCGGCATCGGAGAAGAGCAGCAGGGGAGTCTCGGTGACGTTGACCTTGATGTCCGCGAGGTAATCGCGGGCCTCCTGCTCGGTCTTGCCGTTGAGGGTCTCCGCCGTGTGCGACGCGGGACCCGAGGAGACGAAGACGGTGACCTCGGTGCCCTTGTCGAGTCGCTCGCCCTCATCGGGGTCCGACCGGATGGTCTCGCCGGCTGGGACATCTATGGAGCTCTCCTCGCCGCGCACGGGCACGAAGCCCTCGGCGGTCAACGCCGAGGCGGCATCGTCGTACGACAGCCCGGCGACTCCGGGGACGGCGACGAGGGACCCTGGGCCGGATCCGAACCACCACCCGACACCGCCGGCCACCGTCGCGAGAAGCAGCACCAGCGTCAGCAGAAACGCGCCACGGGCGCGGCGTCGAGACGAACGACGCCGCAGGAGGGTCGCGTTGTCGACGGCGGCCTGCACCGGGGCGGTGGGGTCGGCGATGACCATCGTGCTCGGCATGACCTTGGTGAGGTCTGCGGAGTCCGCCTGCGAGCGCTGAGAGGCCGTTGCAGCGGCGACCGCGGGAGCGATGCCCAGACCACGCTCGATCTCACGCAGACGCTCCAGCATCTGACCGGCGTCGTCAGGACGCTCGTCCGGCGACTTCTCCGTCGCCCAGAGCACGAGCTCATCGAGCTGCTCGGGCACGCCGGGGTTTCGAACGCTCGGCCGAGGCACCGACTCGGTGGCGTGCTGGAACGCGATCTGCATGGGCTGCTCGCCCTTGTAGGGCTGTTCGCCGACGAGCATCTCGTAGAGCATGATGCCGAGCGCGTAGATGTCGCTCCTGGCGTCTGCCGTGCCGCGGGTGACGAGCTCGGGTGCCAGGTAGGCGATGGTGCCGAGCAGCTGCTGGCCGGTGGCCGTGTTCGCGGTCGTCGCACGGGCGAGACCGAAGTCGCCGATCTTGATGCGGCCGTCTTCGGCCAGCAGCACGTTCTCGGGCTTCACATCGCGGTGGACGATCCCGGCCCGATGCGCTGCCGAGAGTCCGGCGAGGACGGCATCCATGATCGTGATCGTCTGCGGGATCGTGAGCCGCTTCTGCTCGCGCAGCAGCTCGCGCAGCGTGATGCCCGGGAGGTACTCCATCACCAGGTAGGCGAGTTCGCCGTCCTGGCCCTGATCGAACACGTTGACGACATGCGGGTCGGCCAGCCGTGCCGCTGCGCGCGCCTCTTGGATGAACCTGCTCTGGAAGGCGGAATCGTCGCTGAGATGCGCATGCATGACCTTCAGAGCGATGCGTCGCTCGAGTCGGAGATCGGTGGCGACATAGACAGTGGCCATGCCTCCACGCGCGATCCGGGCCCGCACACGGTATCGACCGTCGACAAGCCGCCCGATGAGGGGGTCGGCCTGCTGATTGGTCGTCACGTCAAGATTCTATGGAGAACTGCCTGAAAGCCCGGGGAGCGGCTCGCCCCTTGCACCTGCGGGTTTGCTCGGAGGGCGGTCAGCCGTGGATGCCGAGCCACTGATATGCCTGGGTCTCCCACTGGCCGTATCGCTCGGGATATGCCGAGATCTGCACGGTCTGCGCGGCATCCGTGAAGCGCAGGGCTTCCCAGCCGGGGATGTCGAGAAGTCCGCGGGAGGCCTGTCCGTTCGGGTCTGCGGAGCCGCCGTAGAACACCCGCGTGCTGCGATCGGGGTCGACCGCCTGCTCGGGGGTGCCCCAGCCCATGCTGGGGCGCTGCTGGAAGAGGCCGAGCGAGTCGCGGTCGCCCGACGGCAGATTGCGCATGCTCGACTCGACCATCGCAGTGGCGAGGGCGATCGCGATGGCACGGTCGGGCACGCCGAGCTCGCGCCCGACGCGGATGATGGTCGAGGCGTTGCCGGCCTGTTCGGCATCGAGGGTCGCGAACAGCTGCGCCGGTGGCGTGGTGGCGACCGCAGCCGGCGCGGGCGACGGAGCGGCGACCGGCGCGGCGGCGACGGTCAGGCTCTGACCGGGGTAGATGATCGCCCCAGAGCTCAAGCCGTTCAGCGCATAGAGCTGTGCAACGGTCGTGCCGTACCTCTTCGCGATCGCGAACAGCGTGTCGCCTGCCGCAACGGCGTGCGTCTGGCCGCCGGCCGCCACGGGAGCGGGAGCGGGTGCGGTCGTCGTGACCGCGGCCGGAGCGGGCGCCGGAGCGCCGGTGAGCGCGAGCTGCTGGCCGGGATAGATGACGGATGCCCTGGTGAGGCCGTTCGCGGCGAGCACGGCGTCGACGCTCGTGCCGTGCCGCTGCGCGATGCTGAACACGGTGTCGCCGGCAGCGACGGTGTGGGTGGCGGTCGAGCTCGTCTGGGCGGGCGCCGTGGGCGCGGTGGGCGCCGCGGGGGTGGCTCCCGCGGTCAACGACAGGGTCTGCCCCGGGTAGATGACCGAGCGCCAGCCGAGTCCGTTCCAGCCGAGCACGTCGACTGTCCGCAGCCCGAAGCGGTTCGCGATGGAGGAGATCGTGTCACCCGGCTGCACGGTGTACGAGGCGGGCGGCGCTTCGGCCGACGCGATGCGCGTCGGCGCGGACTGGAGCCGTTCGATCGGCGAGGAGACGGCATCCGCAGAGACGGGTGTGGCGGCGATCGCCCCCGACAGGGTGCCCAGCACGGCGGCAGGTACCCCGAGCTGGAGATAGCGCGTCCGTCGCGCGACAGCATGCGTTGTCAAGGTGCTCTCCCTTGTTCGACGTCCGCCCACGGTGACACGTATGTATACGGAAGTCAACAGAAGTGACTGATGATGCTGGCGATGCGAATGTGACTCGAGGCCGCGATCCTGCCGGAAATGCGGTCGGCTCTCAGAGGTGAGATAGTTGCAAGGTGTCTGTGTCGTCTGAAAGCAACCCCTCCGAAACCCCGCAGTCCGGGGCCGCGTCCGAGAACGCTGTGAGCACCTCCGGCGTCACCGCCACCGAGTGGCTGACCATGCCGGATCTCGTCGACGTGCTCGATGAGACGCTGGGCCGCGTGCGTCGGCTGATCGACGAGCATTACCTCATCGGATCGCGTCGCTCCGGCGTGTTCGCGGTTCCGTCGGTGTTCATCGTCGACGACCACCCGCTGTCTTCGCTGCGCGGCACCATCATCGTCCTGCAGGACGCAGGCTTCACCGATGACGAGGTCATCGACTGGCTTCTCGCTCCCGACGACGAACTGGGTCGCTCGCCGATCGACGCGCTTCTCGCCGGGCACAAGAGCGCCGTCCGCAGGGTCGCCCGAACCCTCGCCTGAACCGAGCGGACGCCACCGCTCGCAGTCGGCCCCCGATCTCAGGCCGATCGCACCGTCGCCGCGCGTGCGAGATCCCGGAGGTCGCCGACAGCCGCATTGTCGAGTCGCGCTCCGGAGAGCGCCCGATCGGCTTCCCGTGCGTAATCCTCGATCATCCGCTCCACGCGCTCGAGAGCGCCGGATGCCGTGATGGTCGCCTGCAGGAACGCGACCTGCTCTGCCGTGAGCTCGGGATCGCCGAGCATCTCATCGAACAGGTTGCGGGCGGACGTGTCGAGCGTCTGCCTCGTGAGGGCGACGAGCACCGTGCGCTTGCCCTCGCGCAGGTCGTCGCCCGCCGGCTTGCCTGTGACCGCGGCATCGCCGTAGACGCCGAGCAGGTCGTCGCGAAGCTGAAACGCCATCCCGACCGGATGACCGAACCGGCGGAGGGCCAGGAGCTGGTCGTCGTCGGCGTCGGCGATCGCCGCGCCGAGCACCAGCGGCTGCTCGATGCTGTACCGCGCGGACTTAAACGAGACCACCCGCAGGGCGCGCTCGACGTGCGAGTCGGTGGCGTGGACGCTCCAGGCGGACTCCTCGGCGATGTCGAGGAACTGGCCGACGGTGACGTCTCGGCGCATGCGGCCGTACTCTCGTCGAACCGCCGCGGCATGGGGGAGCGGTTCGATCGCGTCCTCGAGAAGGTCGTCGCTCCAGGCCACCAGCAGGTCGCCGAGGAGGATCGCCGACGAGCGACCGAACGCCGCCGGGTCCCCGCGCCACCCTGCGCCGACGTGGGCGCTCTCCAGGGCGCGGTGAGCGGCCGGCCGGCCGCGCCGAGTGTCGGAGTTGTCGATCAGGTCGTCGTGCACGAGCGCCGCGGACTGGAAGATCTCCAGAGCTGCGCAGACATCCCAGAGGGCCGCGGACTCCTCGGCGTCGCGATCGCCGAAGCGTGCGACGGCCTGCCAGCCTGCATGACAGAAACGGGCGCGCAGTCGCTTGCCGCCCACGAGAGTGTCGGCGGCCGAATCGATCAGACCCTCGGCATCAGCGCCGTAGTCGGCGGACTCGCCCCGCATCCGGTCGAGGAACAGCCGCAGGCGTGCGGCGACGGCGTCGGAGACGAAGGAGGGGGTCGGCACGACTCCCAGCATACGTAAAGCCAACGGAGGCCCTTACTGCTAGCCCGCAGCGGCATACCGCGCGTAGAATGGACGGACGAATACCCGAGGGGGACGAAATGCCACTCTCCGAACAGGAGCAGCGTCTGCTCGATGAGATGGAACGCCATCTCCTCCACAACGACGCCGATGTCGTCAGTGCGCCGTCAGGCGATCGAGCTCTCAGCTACCGCAACCTCGTCTATGGAGCACTTCTGCTCCTCGCCGGGGTAGGCGGACTGATCGTCGGAGTCGTGCTCGGTGACGTCTGGGGCGTCGTGGTCGGCGTCATCGGATTCGCCGCCATGCTCGGGGGCGTCATGATCGCCGTGACCCCCGTTCGCAAGCCCCTCTCTGCAGTCCCGCGCGAGCGCGCACCCAAGCAGCGCAGTTCGGCATCCTTCATGGATCGCATGAACGATCGATGGGACCGCCGCCAAGACGGCAACTGACCCCACCACTTCCTCGAAGGCCCGGATGCTCTGAGCATCCGGGCCTTCGTCGTGTTCGGGCGCTGAATCCACGGTGAGCTGTGGGGTTGGACGTCGGCGTACCGACCCCGCGCTGGTCCTCCACTGGCGCTCCACCTCCCTCCACTCTCAGAAGCCGCGTGATCTCGCGGTTTTTTTGCGTGCACTGACGCTCTCGCAGCCCCTGGCTGCGGATTGACCGTAGGTTTGTGGAGGAAAGTGGAGTAAAGTGGGGCGCACCTCGAGTTGGCCGGACGGAGAGGGGGTGATGGCTGATGTTGCTGGGAACGCATTCTCCGAAGTTGGACGACAAGGGACGGGTCATCCTTCCCGCGAAGTTCCGCGAAGACCTCGGTGGCGGCATCGTCGTCACCAGAGGGCAGGAACGCTGCCTCTACGTCTTCAGCACGGCCGAGTTCGAGGCGATGCACGAACGGATCCGTCAGGCGCCGCTCGCGAACAAGCAGGCGCGTGACTTCATGCGCCTGTTCCTCTCCGGTGCGAGTGCGGAGATGCCAGACAGCCAGAACCGCATCACCATCCCCGTGCACCTCCGTCAGTACGCGGGCTTGCAGAAGGAACTCATCGTCACCGGAGTCGGCGCCCACGCCGAGATCTGGGATGCCGAGAGCTGGAACAACTACCTCGCAGCCGGCGAGGAGACCTACTCCGATCTCGAGCAGGAGGTGATTCCGGGACTCTTCTGACCACGGCTGTGATGCCCCGCCGCTCCTGCCCCGACACACTTCCCCGGTGCCGGGTCGTGAAGCGGAGGGGGATCAGGGCCCTGGTCACCGACATACAGAGGTCACCCGAGAGAGATCATGAACCTCCGCGACATCCACACCCCCGTTCTGCTCGACCGCTGCGTCGAGCTCCTCGCTCCCGCCCTTCAGGCCGACGGAGCAGTGCTCGTCGATGCCACCCTCGGCATGGGTGGTCACTCCGAGGCGCTGCTCGAGCGGTTCCCCCACATCCGTCTCGTCGGGCTCGACCGTGACACCGACGCCCTGCGCATCGCGGGGGAGCGGCTCGCCCGCTTCAAGGACCGGATCACACTCGTGCACACCGTCTACGACGAGATCGGGCTGCACGCCCAGGGCGCGGCCGGCATCCTCTTCGATCTCGGCGTCTCGTCTCTGCAGCTCGACGAGGCGGAGCGCGGCTTCGCGTACTCCAAGGACGCCCCGCTCGACATGCGCATGGATCAGACGAAGGGCGTCACGGCCGCCGAGGTCATCGCGACCTACAACGAGGGCAACCTGCGTCGCATCTTCGAGCGCTACGGCGAGGAGAAGCTCGCCGGTCGGTACGCGCGGTTCATCATCGCCGCACGCGAGAAGCAGCCGATCACCCGATCCGGTGAACTCGTCGAGATCCTCCAAGCGGCCACGCCCGCGGCGGCTCAGCGTGCCGGGCACCCTGCCAAGCGCGTCTTCCAGGCCCTGCGCATCGAGGTGAACGCCGAGCTCAACGTACTGGCGGACGCGATCCCGTCTGCCATGGACGCTCTCRCCGTCGGCGGGCGCATCGTGGTCATGTCGTACCAGTCTCTCGAGGATCGACTCGTGAAGCAGGCCTTCGCCGCCGGCGCCGCCTCCACAGCACCCCGGGGTCTGCCCGTCGAACTGCCGGAGCATGCGCCCCGCTTCCGCATCATCACCAAGGGAGCGGAGCTCGCCGACGACGACGAGCGCGCGCGCAACCCCCGCGCGATTCCAGTCAGACTGCGTGCCGCAGAGAAAGTGCGGGAGAGCTCATGAGCCTGAACGTCGCAGTACGGAAGCCCAGCGCACTGCCCGGAGCCCCCGAGCGCGCTCCTCGCCGACGCCTCGAGCCGGTGACCGACACCCCGGTCCGCCGCAAGCCGAAGCTCGCCTACGCGCTCGCGGCACTGGCCGGGGCCATGATCATCGGAGCCGTGCAGATCGGACTCTCACTGGCGATCACGCAGGACTCGTTCGTGCTGGCAGGTCTGTCGGCGCAGCAGCACGAGCTGGACCTGCACGCCAGCGCCCTGCAGGAGGACCTCACCGGGATGAGCTCGCCTCAGTCGCTCGCCACCAGCGCCGCATCCCTCGGCATGGTCGTGGCAGGGGCTCCGTCCTACCTTCGACTGAGCGACGGCGCCGTGTTCGGTCAGGGAACCGGTGCGACAGGCTCATCGACGATCGATCCGAACGGCGCGGGCGCAGTGAGCAACTCCCTGCTGAACGACGTGCCGGTCAACGCCTCGACGGCAGACGACGCCGTCCCAGAAGGGACGACGGGTCACCCCACGCAGGAGCTTCCGCCCGCGATCACCGATGGGCTTCCGAGCCCGAGCACCCGCTAGTCGAATCCGCCCACCACCGAGACCTGACGGAGAGAGTCCATGACGACACGAGCAACCCGCACGCCGCGGCGACGCACGGTCGTCGCGCTCGCGGTGATCCTGGCGATCCTGGCCGCGTTCGTCGTGCGTCTCGTCGACATCCAGGTGGTCAAGGCCGACGAGCACGTCGCCCAGTCGCTCGAGTTCATCGCCCACCGCACCTCCATACCAGGCGAGCGGGGATCAGTGGTCGACAGCGACGGATCGGTGCTCGCCGAGAGCGTCCTGGTCTACGACGCGCAGCTCAGCCCTCAGGTCATCCGGCTGCTGGAGGAGGACGACAAGAACCCTCCGAAGCTGCCGTGGGCCGAGGCGTCGACCCGCATCGCCGAGATCATGGGCCTGGACGCAGACGAGCTGCGGGCAGAGGTCGCGGCGAAGCTCGCGGAGGACCCCGACTCGCAGTACCTGCCGCTGGTCAAGGGCCTCAGCACCGAGAAGTACATCGAACTGCGGGAACTCAAGGTGTCGTCGTACCTCGTCATGAAGCCGCGCGAGGTCAGGGTCTACCCGAACGGAGCGGTCGCAGGAAACCTCCTCGGGTACCTCGACGGCACCGGTACCGCGCAGGCCGGCGTCGAGAAGATGGACGAGAAGTGCCTCGCTCCCACAGACGGCGAGGAGTCGTACCGCACCGGCAAGAACAACGTCGTCATCCCCGGCAGCGAGAGCAGGGTGGATGCCGTCGACGGCGGCACCGTGCAGCTGACGATCAACAGCGATCTGCAGTGGTACATGCAGCAGATGATCGCCGAGGAGGCGCAGGCCCAGGGCGCCAAGGGCGGCACGGTCACCGTGGTCGAGGTCGGCACCGGAAAGATCCGCGCGGCCGCAGAATGGCCGACCATGGACCCCAACGATCTCGACGCCTCGTCGCCGGAGACCTGGACGAGCAAGCTCTTCACCTACCCGTTCGAGCCGGGGTCGACCTTCAAGGCGGTGACCGCTGCAGCCGTCATGGAGAACGCCGGCGTGACCATGACGAGTCCGACCGTCTCGGCGTCCTCGCACGAGAAGTTCGAGAACGGCGCCGTGATCAACGACGCGTTCGTCCACCCCACCTTCCAGTACACCCTCGCCGGCGCGCTCATCGACTCCTCGAACGTCGCGCTGTCGAAGTTCGGCACGATGGTGAGCCCGGACGTCCGGCACGACTATCTCGAGCGTTTCGGAGTGGGAGAGACCACGGTCGGTTTCCCCAGCGAGACGTCCGGTGAGATCCACCCCACGAGCGAGTGGGACAACCAGTCGCTGTACACGACCACGTTCGGTCAGTACTTCACGGTGACCGCTCCCCAGCTCGCCGGCGCCTACCAGGCGATCGCCAACGGCGGCCAGAAGATCGGCCTCTCACTGGTCGAGTCCTGCACGGCACCCGACGGCACGGTGGTCACCCCCCAGGCGCCCGAGCCGGAGCAGATCGTCAAGCCCGAGACCGCCGCCGACCTGACGCGGATGCTCGAGAACGTCGCCGTACAGGGCGGCAACGCCGACCGGATCCAGGTCCCCGGCTACCGCGTGACGAGCAAGACCGGTACCGCACAGATCCCCGACGGCAAGGGCGGATACAAGTCCGGCGTGTACTACACGAGCATGGTGGGCTTCGCTCCGGTCGACGATCCGCAGTACGTCGTGGTGGTGACTCTCGATGAGCCGACTAGAGTTACATCGTCTGCTGCTACCGCCTCGGCCTTCCAGAAGGCGATGACCCAGACCATGAAGACCTACCGCGTGATGCCGTCCTCCAGCCCGATGGACGCACTGCTTCCGAAGTTCGAATAGACGGCGCCCTGCCGCGCCTGGAGACGTCATGATCGCCCTGTCGCTTGCCGAGATCGCCGCTGTCGTCGGGGGTGATCTCCGCCTCGCCGGTTCTTCGACCGCCGACACCGTCGTCGACGGTGTGGTCGACACCGACTCGCGAAACATGGTGCCCGGATCCGTCTTCGTCGCGAAGCCGGGAGCAGAGACCGACGGACATCGATTCGTCGGCTCGGCGCTGGCCGCCGGTGCTGCGCTCGCGATCGTCGAGCACGCAGTCGATGACGAGATCACGCAGATCATCGTTCCCGACGTCATCGTCGCCCTCGCAGACCTCGCACGGGAGGTCGTCGCGCGCGTGCGCGCAGCGGGCGAGCTCAAGATCGTCGGGATCACCGGGTCGAACGGCAAGACGACGACCAAGAACTTCCTCGCCCGCATCCTCGCCGACGAGGCCGAGACCGTCGCACCCATCAACTCGTACAACAACGAGGTCGGCGCGCCGGTCACCATGCTGCGCGTCACATACGACACACGCTTCCTCGTCAGCGAGTTCGGTGCGGATGCGCCGGGGAGCATCGCCCGCCTCGCCGGACTCGTCGAGCCCGACATCGCGGTGGTGCTGATGGTCGGCATGGCTCACGCCGGCGGTTTCGGCGGCATCGAGGCGACGGCCAAGGCCAAGTCCGAGCTCGTGGCCGCTGCGAGGCCCGAAGGCACCGCTGTGCTCAACATCGACGACTCCCGTGTGGCCGCCATGGGCGAGCTCGCGCGGTCGCGGGGAATGCAGGTCGTCAGCTTCGGGCAGAGCACCGCGGCGGACGTGCAGGCCCACGACCTCGAGGTCACCGCGTCCGGCACCTCGTGCATCATCGAAGCGGCGGGGCAGAGCCTGCCCCTTCGCCTGCGGGTGCTCGGCGCGCACCACATCGGCAACGCGCTTGCGGCCATCGCAGCAGCGGGGGTTCTGGGCGTGTCGGCGTCTGATGCCATCGCGCGTCTCGAGACGGTCGAGATCGCGGAGCGCTGGCGGATGCAGCCCATGGGCAGCGACCGGGTGCGAATCATCAACGATGCCTACAACGCCAGCCCGGACTCCATGTCGGCGGCGCTGCGCACTCTCGCCCAGATCACCGGCCCGGGGGAGCGGACGGTCGCGGTGCTCGGCGCCATGAGCGAGCTCGGTGAGACCGCCGGCGAGGAGCACGACCGGATCGGACTGCTGGCCGTCCGGCTGAACATCCAGCGGATCGTCGTCGTGGGCCCCGAGGCCCGCAGGCTCTACATCTCGGCCATCGGCGAAGGCTCCTGGGACAGTGAGGCCATCTTCTTCCCCGACCAGGACGCAGCGTTCGACTACCTGCGCACCGAACTTCGAGACGGCGACCGCGTGCTCGTGAAGTCCTCCAATTCCGTGGGCCTCCGGCACCTCGGCGATCGTCTGGGAGAATTGTTCTCGTGAGATCTCTCATCATGGCGGCTGCCATCTCGCTCGCCTTCACACTCTTTCTGACTCCCGTCTTCCTCCGGCTCTTCCGGAAGTGGGGCTGGGGCCAGGTCATCCGCACGCCCGAGGCGATCGAGAACCCGAACCACGAGGCGAAGCGCGGAACGCCCACCATGGGCGGCGTCATCTTCATCGTCGGCACCATGGTCGGCTACTTCACCGGCACGTACGTCGGCGGGGGCACCCCCGCGCTGTCCGCGCTTCTCGTCATCTGGCTGATGGTGGGCTTCGGAGCCGTCGGCTTCATCGACGACTACATGAAGGTGCGCAGCCAGCGCAGCCTCGGACTCTCGGGCTGGCGCAAGATCATCGGTCAGCTCGTCGTGATCATCCCGTTCGGCATCGTCGCCCTGAACTTCCCGAACGCGTTCGATCAGACCCCGGCATCCGGTTCGATCTCGCTCTTCCGCGACATCCCCTGGTTGAACCTCTTCGCCTTCACCGCGATCCTCGGGTGGGCGCTGTATCTGCTGTGGATCTCCGTCATCGGCGTCGCGACGTCGAACAGCGTCAACCTCACGGATGGACTCGACGGTCTCGCCGCGGGCGCCGGGGTCATCGTCGTCGGTGCCTACAGCCTGATCGCGTTCTGGCAGTTCAAGCAGTCGTGCGTCGGCGAGGGAGTCGAGACCGCGGCGCTGGGCGGATGCTACGAGGTCCGCGATCCGTTCAGCCTGGCGATCATCGCCGCGTCGTTCGCCGCGAGCCTGATCGGCTTCCTCTGGTGGAACGCTCCCAAGGCGAAGGTGTTCATGGGCGATGTCGGCTCCATGGCGATCGGAGGCGTCATCACCGCGATGGCGATCCTCACCCGCACCGAGCTTCTGCTTCTCGTGATCGCCGGCGTCTTCGTCCTCGCCTCCGGGTCTGTGATCCTCCAGCGCGCATACTTCAAGATCACCCGCGGAAAGCGACTGTTCCTGATGAGTCCGTTCCACCATCATCTCGAGATGCGCGGATGGTCAGAGGTGACGATCGTGGTCCGCATGTGGATCATCGCCGGACTCCTCGCCATCTCGGCGGTCGGTCTGTTCTACGTGGAGTGGCTGACGCGTGTCGACTGAGACGAGGCTCGCGACGCTCACGAGCTGGAACGCCGACTGGTCTGACCTGCGCGTCGCCGTGCTCGGGCTCTCCATGACCGGGTTCTCGGTGGCCGACACGCTCACCGAACTCGGCGGGGACGTGCTCGTGCTGGCCGAATCGGCCGAGGAGGAGTACGCCAAGCTCCTGCCGGTGATCGGTGCCCGACTCGAGCTCGGTCCTCTCGATCAGGTTCCCGAGGCGCTGACGGAATTCGCGCCGGAGGTCGTCATCGCGTCTCCCGGGTTCGCTCCGTCGCACCCCGTGATCCGCTGGGCACAGGAATCCGGCATCGCGCTCTGGGGCGACGTCGAGCTCGCCTGGCGCGTGCGTGACAAGGTGGCGCGCCCGGATGGCACTCCGGCCGACTGGGTGCTCATCACGGGCACCAACGGCAAGACCACCACGACGCAGCTGACCGCCTCGCTGCTGGTCGAAGGGGGTCTGCGTGCAGCACCCTGCGGCAACATCGGAGTGCCGGTGCTCGATGCCGTGCGCGACCCGGCGGGCTTCGATGCTCTCGTCGTCGAACTCTCGAGTCATCAACTCTGGTACCTCGGGCTGTCCCAGGCCGAAGGCGAGCTGTATCCGCATGCCTCGGTGTGCCTGAACCTCGCGGACGACCACCTGGTGTGGCACGGGAGCGCGCAGGCGTACCGCGACGCGAAAGCACTCGTCTACCGCAACACCCGCGTCGCCTGCGTCTACAACAAGGCGGACGAAGCGACCAGGATCATGGTCGAGGAGGCCGAGGTCGTCGATGGGGCGCGCGCGATCGGCTTCGATCTCGGCATCCCCGGTCCGAGCGACATCGGTGTGGTGGAGGGGCTGATCGTCGATCGCGCATTCCTGGACGACCGGGCACGAAGTGCGCTCGAGATCACGACCGTCGCGGACCTCCAGGAAGCAGGTCTCGCCGCGCCGCACATCGTGCAGAACATCCTGGCGGCGAGTGCGCTCGCCCGCTCGTTGGGAGTCGAGCCCGAGGCCATCCACTCCGCTCTGCAGTCCTTCCGACTCGACGAGCATCGGATTCAGATCATCGCCCGGCACCGCGGCGTCACCTGGGTGGACGACTCCAAGGCGACCAACCCCCATGCGGCCGCCTCGTCGCTCCGCGCCTACCCCGGTGCGGTCTGGGTCGTCGGTGGTGACCTCAAGGGCGTAGACATCGCCGACCTGGTCGCGACGGCCGGGGCGACCGCCCGCGCAGCCGTGGTCATCGGAGTGGAGCGCGCCGCCGTCGTCGCAGCATTCGAGCGACACGCGCCGCAGGTTCCGGTGTTCGAGGTGGATGCTGGCGAGACTGGTCAGGTCATGAGTCGCGTGGTGGAGATCGCCGCGGGGATCGTCGAAGACGAGGGCACAGTCCTGCTGGCCCCCGCAGCGGCGTCCTTCGATCAGTTCTCCAGCTATGCGGATCGAGGACACCGCTTCGCCGAAGCGGTGCAGGACTGGATAGACCGGGGGAGCGCCGATGACACAGGTCGAACGCCCCCACCGCTCTGACCCGAGCAGCACCGGCTCGGGCGGCCTCGCCGCCAGAGTGTCGCTCGGTCGTCGTTTCACTCCGGTCTCGACCGAATTCCTGATGATCGCATCGGCCGCGCTGATGCTGACCATCTTCGGTCTCGTGATGGTGCTCTCGGCGACGAGCGCAACCGCCGTGTCCAACGGGGAGAATCCGATGGACGGCGCTCTGCGTCAGGGGATCTTCGCCGTGCTCGGCGTGCCGCTGATGTTCCTGATCTCACGACTTCCGATCGCTTTCCTCAAGCGCATGGCGTGGCCGGCACTGTTCGGCGCCATCGCACTGCAGCTCCTCGTCTTCACGCCGCTCGGCATCGAAGACGGTGGAAACCGCAACTGGATCATGATCGCAGGGTTCACCCTGCAGCCCTCCGAGTTCCTCAAGCTCGCCCTCGCGCTGTGGATCGGCTACGTCCTGCTGCGCAAGCAGACCATGCTCGGCACCTGGCACCAGGTCTTCATCCCGGTGGTGCCCGTCGGTGCGCTGGCGATCGGAACGGTCATCGCGGGCAAGGACCTCGGCACCGCGATGGTGCTCGTCATCATCCTGCTCGGCTGCCTCTTCTTCTCCGGCGTGAAGCTCCGGCTGTTCATCCTGCCGGTGCTTCTCGGAGTCGTCGCCGTCGTCGCCCTCGCCGTCACCAGTCCCGACCGCATGCGGCGCATCACCGCGACGTGCTCCGACATGACGGCCTACACGGGCGACTGCTATCAGTCGATCCACGGGATCTGGGGCATGGCCTCGGGCGGCATCTTCGGGGTGGGCCTCGGCAACTCGCAGGAGAAGTACGGCTGGCTCCCCGCCGCCGGCAACGACTTCATCTTCGCGATCGTCGGTGAGGAACTGGGCCTGATCGGCTGCATCGTCGTGCTGGCCCTGTTCACACTCTTCACCGTCGGCGCCTTCCACATCATCCGCAAGACGGCAGACCCGTTCATCCGCGTCGCGGCCGGCGGCATCACCGTGTGGATCACCGGTCAGGCCGTCTTCAACATCGGTGTCGTGATCGGGCTGTTCCCCGTCATGGGCGTTCCGCTGCCCTTCATGTCGCAGGGCGGCACGGCGCTGCTGGCTGTTCTCATCGCCTGCGGAGTGCTGCTTTCCTTCGCGCGCACCATCCCCGTCGCCGAGGCACGTTCGGCTGGACGAGCCGCTTCAGCAGGGCGGGGTAAGGTCACACGGTGACCACGTACCTTCTCGCCGGCGGTGGAACCGCCGGTCATGTGAACCCCCTGCTCGCCGTCGCTGACGCGCTGCGCGCCCGCGACGCGGAGGCCGCCGTCCTGGTGCTGGGAACGGCCGAGGGGCTCGAGTCCCGTCTCGTCCCGGCCAGGGGCTATGAGCTGCTCGTCGTGGACAAGGTCCCGTTCCCTCGGCGTCCCGACAGGCAGGCCGCCATGTTCCCGGCCCGGTTCCGCCGAGCGATCGCTCAGGTGCGCGATCACATCCGCGCTCATGGCGTCGACGTCGTCGTCGGATTCGGGGGCTACGCCTCCGCCCCCGCCTACGTCGCGGCGCGCCGTGAGGGCGTGCCCTTCGTCGTGCATGAGGCCAACGCGAAGCCGGGCCTCGCGAACGTGCTCGGTGCGCGTCGGGCCGCTGCCACGGGAGTGGCCTTCGCGGGCACACCCCTGCGAGGCGGCGAGGTGGTGGGCATGCCGCTGCGACGAGAGGTCATCGAGCTCGACCGCGCGGCTCTTCGCGACGAAGCCGCCGCGAGCTTCGGGCTCGACCCTGCTCGCCCGGTTCTTCTCGTCTTCGGCGGCTCGCTCGGCGCTCAGCGGCTGAATGAGGCCATCGCCGACTCGTGGGGCGACATCCTGGCCGCCGGGTGGCAGCTGCTGCACGTCACGGGCGAGCGAAGCGATCTCGCGGACCCCGAGGTGCCCGGTTACGCGATGCGTCGCTATGTCGACCGGATGGATCTCGCGTTCGCCCTGGCCGACCTCATCGTCTCGAGATCCGGCGCCGCCACCGTGAGCGAGGTCAGCGCGCTGGGGATTCCTGCGTTGTACGTGCCGTACTCGGTGGGCAACGGCGAGCAGCGACTGAACGCGGCATCGGCCGTGGCCGCCGGGGCTGCCCGTCTCCTCGACGACGCCACCTTCGACGGCGATGCGGTGCGTCGCCTCGTGCTGCCGGTCATGAAGGATCAGCAGCAACTCGCGGCCATGCAGGCGGCCGCGGGGCAGGTCGGCACCCGCAGCGGCACAGAGAATCTCATCGCCCTGGTTGATCGCGCGCTCAGGGCCTCCTGACATCGCCCTGGACACGGCTCCGCGACGCCGCAACGTCATCACCGAAAAGTAGACTGAACCCGACATGATCAGACCTGACCTCTCCCTCCCGATTCCCGAGTCGATCTCCTCTGCGCACTTCATCGGCATCGGCGGGTCCGGCATGAGCGGACTCGCCAAGATGTTCCTCGATGCCGGCATCCGCGTCTCAGGCAGCGACCGCGCCGACAGCGACAACCTCCGCGCACTGGAGGCAGCAGGAGCCGTCGTGCACGTCGGGCACGACGCCGTCCACCTCGGCGACGCGGACACCGTGGTCCACACCGGGGCGATCTGGCCCGAGAACCCCGAGTTCGTCACCGCCAAGGAGCGCGGGCTGCACGTCATCCACCGCTCGCAGGCGCTGCACTGGCTGATCGGCTCGCGGCGGCTCGTCTCCGTCGCCGGCGCCCATGGCAAGACGACGTCGACCGGCATGATCGTGACCGCGCTGCAGGGGCTCGGCGCCGACCCGAACTTCGTCAACGGCGGCGTGATCGAACAGCTCGGCGTGTCCAGCGCGACGGGGTCGGGTGAGCTCTTCGTGATCGAGGCCGACGAGTCCGACGGCACCTTCCTGCTCTACGACACCGCCGTCGCTCTCATCACGAACGTCGACCCCGATCACCTGGACCATTACGGGTCGGACGAGGCGTTCCACGATGCATTCGTGCGCTTCGCCGACGCAGCGACGGAGGCCGTCGTCATCTCGAGTGACGACCCCGGTGCGCTGCGCGTGGGAGCGGGCCTCTCGCACCCGAACGTCATGACCTTCGGGCAGGCGGAGGGTGCGGATGTCCGAGTGACCGACATCGTGACGGATGGGCCCGTCGCGGCCACGGTGAGTCGGGGATCGGAGAGCGTGCGCCTGCAGCTCGCCGTGCCGGGCGTGCACAACGCGATCAACGCGGCAGGCGCCATCGCCGTCCTCCTCTCGGTGGGCTTCGGTCTGGCTGAGTCCGCGCGCGCCGTCGAGGGGTTCGCCGGCACGGTCCGTCGCCTCGAGCAGCACGGCGTCGAGCGCGGTGTCACGGTCTACGACGACTACTCGCACCACCCGACGGAGGTGCGCGCGGCACTCGAGGCGATGCGATCGATCGCCGGCTCAGGCAGGATCATCGCCATCCAGCAGCCGCACACCTACTCGCGCACGCAGCACATGTTCCGCGAGTTCGCAGACGTGCTCGAGACGTACGCCGACCACACGGTCGTGCTCGACGTCTACGGCGCCCGGGAGGATCCTGTCCCCGGTGTCACCGGCGAGCTGGTGAGCGGCGCATTCCGCGACCCCTCGCACGTGCACTTCGTGGCCGACTGGCAGCAGGCGGCTGACTACACGGCGACGGTGGCCCGCGAGGGCGACTTCGTCGTCACGCTCGGCTGCGGCAATGTCTACCAGATCATCCCGCAGGTGCTCGAGTCGCTGCGGACCACCGAGGTCTGACAGGTGCGTCGTCCGCCTCCGCTTCCGACGCCTCCCGCGGGTCTCGCGGAGGGCGCGCCTCGGCGACGGGCGCAGGCAGGAACCAAGGGGCGCGCGAGAGACGTCGATCATGACGAACGGGCCGACGGGCGAATCGCACCCCTGAGGCCGGCAGCCGGCGCCGGGGCGGAGGCGCCTGAGGAGGTCGGGGAGCGGCCGACGTCCACGCGTGACGTATGGCGAGCTGCGAGAGCGCGCCGCAGGGCGCTGCGGGCGGAGATCCGGCGGTTCACGCAGCGGTCGCGTCGGCGACGCATCGTCTGGCTGAGCGCCCTCGGCGCCGTCGTGCTCCTGATCGGCGGAACGACCGCGGCCGCGTACAGTCCGCTCTTCGCCGTCGAGAAGATCACGGTGCTGGGCGCGACGACGCTGGACGCCGCCGCAGTCGAGGCGGCGCTGGGGGAGCAGGTCGGCACTCCGCTGGCCCTGGTCGACTCGAGCGAGGTCAAGGCCGCTCTGCTGGCGTTCCCCCTGATCGAGACCTATGCGCTCGAGGCGAAGCCGCCTCACGACCTCACAGTGCGGATCGTCGAGCGCACGCCGGTCGGCGTCATCCGCTCGGACGCCGGCTACACCCTCGTAGACGCCGCGGGCGTCGCTCTCGCCACGACCTCCGATCAGCCGGCAGGGCAGCCTCTGCTCGAGATCGACGGGGGCACGGACTCGGCGGCCTTCGAGAGCGCGGGTCTCGTGGTGCGTTCCGTCCCCGCCGACCTGCGCGCCCTGCTCACCGGGGTGAGCGCGACGACGGCCGATGACGTGACTTTGACGCTGAGCAGCGGCCTGACGGTCGTCTGGGGCAGCTCCGAGGACTCTCCGATGAAGAGCGAAGTGCTCACGAAGACCCTGCTCAGCAACCCTGAGGCGTCGACGATCGACGTCACTTCGCCGCATGCGGTGGTCGTCGGCTGAGGTTTCGACGGCAAACGGGCGACACGCCCGTGTCGCTGCGAGTGCAGGGGTGCGTGACGCTTACCTTCGAACAAGAGAAACCAATACCGGGAAATACTTTACACCTCTAGTTGAGGTTTAAGGTTCAACCCGGCGGAATCTCCCCTAAGACAGGTTCGACTATTCGGAGGCCGGCCATGAGCCAGAACCAGAACTACCTCGCCGTGATCAAGGTCGTCGGCGTCGGCGGTGGCGGCGTCAACGCCGTCAACCGCATGATCGATCTCGGTCTCCGCGGAGTCGAGTTCATCGCCGTGAACACCGACGCCCAGGCGCTGCTGATGAGCGACGCCGACGTCAAGCTCGACGTGGGCCGCGAGCTCACCCGCGGACTCGGCGCCGGTGCAGACCCCGAGGTGGGTCGTCGCGCTGCCGAGGACCACGCCGAAGAGATCGAGCAGGCGCTCACGGGCGCCGACATGGTCTTCGTGACGGCAGGTGAGGGAGGCGGAACCGGAACCGGTGGAGCCCCCGTGGTCGCTCGCATCGCGAAGTCGATCGGCGCGCTGACCATCGGTGTCGTCACCAAGCCGTTCTCGTTCGAGGGTCGTCGTCGTCAGAGCCAGGCCGAAGCCGGTGTGGTGAAGCTCAAGGAAGAGGTCGACACCCTCATCGTGGTGCCGAACGACCGCCTTCTCGAGATCAGCGATCGCGGCATCTCGATGATCGAGGCATTCGCGACCGCAGACCAGGTGCTCCTCGCGGGTGTCCAGGGCATCACCGACCTCATCACCACCCCGGGGCTCATCAACCTCGACTTCGCCGACGTGAAGTCGGTGATGCAGGGCGCGGGTTCCGCTCTCATGGGAATCGGATCCGCCCGCGGCGCCGACCGCGCGATCAAGGCCGCCGAGCTGGCCGTCGAGTCGCCTCTCCTCGAAGCCAGCATCGAAGGCGCTCATGGAGTCCTGCTCTCGATCCAGGGTGGTTCGAACCTCGGGATCTTCGAGATCCACGATGCGGCTGATCTCGTCAAGGAGGCCGCGCACCCCGAGGCGAACATCATCTTCGGTACGGTCATCGACGACACGCTCGGCGACGAGGTGCGCGTCACCGTGATCGCCGCCGGCTTCGACAGCGGCGAGCCCTCGCTGCGTCTGGACCCGATGGTCGTCTCACGTCCGGCCGCGGCCAGCACGCTGCCTGAGGTGGCTCTGTCGAACGACGAGGAGAGCAAGCCCGCAGCCGAGACACCCGCGCCCGAGAAGGCGCAGCAGCGCGTCGCGGCGACGAGCATCGAGCCGGCTTTCGCGGATGACGACATCGACATCCCCGAATTCCTGAAGTGACTCAGGCGCAGGGCCAGACCGAGTCCGGTCTGGCGGCGCGGCTGTCGGCGATCGATCATCGGATCGCCGACGCCGCGCGCCTGGCCGGCAGGGATCCGCGGGAGATCACCCGGATCGTCGTGACGAAGTTCCACCCCTCGTCGCTCGTCCGCGAACTGCATTCGCTCGGTGTCCGCGACGTGGGGGAGAACCGTCAGCAGGAGCTCTCCTCGAAGACAGTCGAGCTGGACGACCTCGATCTTCGCTGGCACTTCATCGGCCAGGCGCAGACCAACAAGGCGTCCGCGATCCGCCGCAGCGCGGACGCCGTCCACTCGGTCGACCGCGACCGGCTGGCGGATGCCCTGCACAGGGCTGCAGAGGACGACGACATCCTCGACGTCCTCGTCCAGGTGAACCTCACCGATGACGCGGGCAGGGGCGGAGTCGAGCCCGACGACGCCCGGTCGCTCGCCGAGCACATCCTCGCGCTTCCCTCGCTGCGCCTGCGTGGCGTCATGGCGGTCGCGCCACTCGACGAGGAGCCAGCCTCGGCATTCGCGCGCCTGCGCACGATCGCCGAGAGAGTGCGCGAGGTCGAGCCGACCGCCGACTGGATATCCGCAGGAATGACCGGGGACTTCGTCGCGGCCATCGATGCGGGCGCGACACACCTGCGGATCGGGTCCGCAATCACGGGACCCCGCCCCGACCGGGGTTAACCTCTAAAAAGACCACCCGACACGTTCGAACCGGAGGACACGATGGGTAACCCGCTGAAGAAGACCATGGTGTATCTCGGCCTCGCTGACGAGGAAGAGGTCTACGAGGAGGAGCCGGCCCCGGCCCGCTCCCACCGAGAGCGTGATCGCGACCGCGAACGCGAGGAGCCCGCTCCGGCGCCCGTGACCCCGCTACGGCGCCCCGTCGCCGTGCGCCAGCCCGCAGGAGGGGCAGTGAACGAGATCCTCACCGTGCACCCGAAGCAGTACCGCGACGCTCAGCTCATCGCGGAGAGCTTCCGTGAAGGTGTGCCGGTCATCATCAACCTGTCGCAGATGAGCGATGCAGACGCTCGCCGTCTGATCGACTTCGCCTCCGGGCTCTCGCTCGGCCTCTACGGCCGCATCGAGCGGGTCACCTCGAAGGTCTTCCTGCTGTCGCCGGAGAACATCGCGGTCTCTGGACACGGGGGAATCGCGCACGCGGACGCAGAGTCCGCGGGCTTCGACCAGTCGTAGACCGTGGGGTTCGTCGTCTCCATCGTCGCCAGCATCGTGCATCTGGCACTTCTGCTGTACCTGCTGGTGCTGTTCGCTCGTCTCATTCTGAGCTACATCCCGCTGTTCAATCGGGAATGGCGACCCAAGGGCGCCGGACTCGTCGCTGCCGAGCTCGTCTACACGGTGACCGATCCGCCCGTCCGGTTCTTCCGGCGGATCATCCCGCCTCTGCGAATCGGCTCGCTGTCCCTGGATTTCGGGTTCTCGATCACCATCCTGATCGTCCTGATCCTGATGAGCATCGTCCGAAGCTTCATCTGAGTCCTGTGCGACTTCGACACCCTGGGGTGTCGTGGCGTCGCGACTGACAGGCTCGGGGACTATGCTTGGCTCCCAGGTGCGCGCCCCGGGTTCGCGCCGAATCTCGACCACGCCATTCTCCAAAACTGGCAACCGAACTCATCGAAGGAGCCACCATGGCACTTACCCCGGATGACGTCGTCACCAAGCAGTTCCAGCACGTCCGCTTCAAGGACGGCTTCGACCCGGACGAGGTCGACGACTTCCTCGACGAGATCGTCATCGAGTGGCGCAAGGCCCTCGAAGAGAACGTCGAACTCAAGGCCAAGCTGGCCGCGTACGAGTCCGGCGACGCGCCGGCCGCTCCCGCAGCCGCTGCAGAGGCGCCCGCTGCGGCCGTCGAAGAGGCTCCGGCTCCGGCCCAGGCGCCGGCTGAGCCCGCTCCGTCGGGTTCCGCCACCGCGACTGCCGGCATCATCGAGCTCGCGCAGCGTCTGCACGACGAGCACGTCGCCGAGGGTGAGGCCAAGCGCGCTCAGCTCATCGCCGAAGCCGAGGGCGAAGTCAACCGCATCCGCACCGAGGCCGAGGCCAAGCAGCGCGAAGAGTCGGCCCGTCTCGAGCGCGAGCGCAATGCACTCGAGGCCCGGATCACCGAGCTCCGCAACTTCGAGCGCGACTACCGCTCGCAGCTGCGCGGCTACATCGAGGGTCAGCTCCGCGATCTCGACGAGAAGTCGGCATCGACGGACTCGACTCCGGTCTCCGCGATCGGACTGTAGGTCGTCCTTTTGCCAGGACGCCGTCCCCTTCGTCGGTCGGCGGCCGGCGCGATCGTCGCGATTCTCGCGGTGATCGTGCTGGCCGCCGATCAGTTTGTGAAGTACCTCACCACGGAGAACCTGCCACTGCAGGAGCCGGTCCCGGTGCTCGGTGAGTTCCTTCAGCTGTACTACGTGCGCAACCCCGGTGCGGCGTTCTCGCTCGGATCCGACGTCACGTGGATCTTCACCATCGCTCTGGCGGTCGTCGCCGGGGTTATCGTGTGGAAGGCCTTCGGACTCCACTCGCGGCTCTGGGCCGTGGTCCTCGGCTGCCTGCTCGGCGGAGTCCTCGGCAATCTCACCGATCGTCTCTTCCGCGACCCTGGATTCCCGATGGGGCATGTGGTCGACATGATCTCGATGCCGTGGATGATGCCCGCGATCTTCAACGTCGCCGACATCTTCATCGTCACCGGAATGATCTCGGTCGCACTGCTCGTCGTGCTCGGGCTTCGTTTCGACGGCACCCGTGAACGCGACCATGTGCTCGTCGAGACCGACGAGGAAGCCGAGGCTGCAGCGTTGGCCGAAGAGGCCGGCGCGGATCCGCACCCCGACGTGGCCCGCTCGGACGGGGCATCTCCCGATGCGCCGGCTCCGGCGTCGGACGGACGCTGAGCGTGGAGTCCCGCTCCCTCCCGGTTCCTGACGGATTGGAGGGCGCACGCGTCGACGCGGCGCTCGCGAAGCTCATGGGCTTCTCGCGCACCTTCGCCGCCGATGTCGCCTCCGCCGGCGGCGTGCGCCTCGACGGAGTCACTCTCGACAAGTCCGATCGCCTGCGTGGTGGAGGATGGCTCGAGGTGGAGTGGCAGCCGAAGGAGGAGCCGCGGATCGTCCCGATCGCGGTTCCCGAACTCGGAATCGTCTATGACGATGACGACATCGTCGTGGTCGACAAGCCCACGGGCGTCGCTGCCCACCCTTCGCTCGGGTGGGAGGGGCCGACCGTCGTCGGTGCTCTCGCCGCGGCGGGATTCCGGGTGGCCACCAGCGGGGCTCCGGAGCGTCAGGGCGTCGTGCATCGTCTGGATGTCGGCACCAGCGGACTCATGGTGGTGGCCAAGAGCGAGACGGCCTACTCGACCTTGAAGCACGCGTTCAAGGAGCGCACGGTCGAGAAGATCTACCACGCGGTCGTTCAAGGGCATCCTGACCCGCTGACGGGAACGATCGATGCCCCGATCGGCCGGCATCCGAACCACTCCTGGAAGTTCGCAGTGGTGCCGGACGGCAAGCCGTCGGTGACTCACTACGAGACTCTCGAGGCCTTTCCGGGGGCGTCGCTGCTCGAGATCCACCTCGAGACCGGGCGCACGCATCAGATCCGCGTGCACATGGCGGCTCTCCGGCATCCGTGTGCAGGCGATCCGCTCTACGGCGCGGATCCGACGATGTCGGCGCGACTCGGCCTGACGCGTCAATGGCTGCACGCGCACAAGCTGGCGTTCGCGCACCCGGCGACGGGGGACTGGGTGCAGTTCGAATCGCCCTACCCAGCGGACTTCGAGCACGCCCTGGAGATCCTGCGCGGCGAGTGAATCGCCTGCGGCGGATGTCGGCGGACTGAGCCAGACTGAGCGCATGAGCATCGAGGTGCGACCAGCGACCGACTTCGACGATGTGGCGACTCTCGTCGGCCCGAAGAAGCCGACATCGAACGTGTGCTTCTGCCTGAGCTACCGCATAGGCAGCAAGGAGAACAACGCGCTTCGGGGCGCACAGCGTGCCGACCGCGTGCGCGAGCTCTGCCATCAGGACCCGCCGCCCGGAGTCATCGCCTATCTCGACGACGAGCCGGTGGGCTGGGCAGCGGTGCACCCCCGCAGCGCGACGAGTTTCGCGCGCAATCGGTTGATCCCGCACGTCGACGACCTCGAGGTGTGGTCGTTGTGGTGCATCCGGGTCCGCCCCGGCTATCGGAAGCAGGGAATCTCGCACGCACTGATCGAGGGTGCCGTCGCGCATGCGAAGCAGCAAGGTGCGCCGGCGATCGAGGGCTATCCGGTCGACAATCACGGCGAGAAGGTGAATCCGACCATGGCCTACGTCGGAACCAGACGACTGTTCGAGGACGCGGGGTTCGAGAGGGCCGCGGACACCGGATCCACTCTCGACGGGTTTCCGCGGGTGCTGATGCGCCTCGATCTGCGGGGATCGCACAGACGGTCGAAGAAAGCCGTGAGCGTGGTGGATTCGCTTCCCTGATGTGGACGACGGGCGGGCGCGGGGGTCGCGCCGACGCTCGATGTCGCACGCCGAAAGTAGACTCGAACCATGGCATCCGACTCCTTCGTCCACCTGCACGTGCACAGCGAGTACTCGATGCTCGACGGGGCGGCGAAGATCGCGGCGATGACCCAGGCGGCGGCCGACTACGAGATGCCGGCCATCGCGGTGACCGACCACGGGAACACCTTCGCGGCGTTCGAGTTCTACAAGGCGGCCAACGCGGCAGGGGTCAAGCCGATCATCGGACTCGAGGCATACGTCACGCCCGGCACGCATCGCAGTGACAAGACCCGGGTGCAGTGGGGATCCCCGGATCAGAAGAGCGACGACGTCTCGGGGTCCGGTGCTTACACGCACATGACGATGTGGAGCGAGACCACGCAGGGCATGCACAACCTGTTCCGCCTCAGCTCGCTGTCGAGCATGGAGGGCTACTACTTCAAACCCCGCATGGACCGCGAACTTCTGCAGACCTACGGCAAGGGTCTGATCGCCACCACAGGCTGCCCCTCGGGCGAGATCCAGACACGGCTGCGCCTCGGTCAGTACGACGCCGCCCGCGCCGCGGCCGCAGAGTTCCAAGACCTGTTCGGCAAGGAGAACTACTTCGCCGAGATCATGGATCACGGTCTCTCCATCGAGCGCAGGGTCATGACCGATCTGATCCGGCTCGCGAAGGATCTCAGCATCCCGCTCGTCGGCACGAACGATTCGCACTACACGCACCAGCACGAGGCCGACGCGCACGAGGCCCTGCTGTGCGTGCAGTCGGGCTCGACACTCGACGACCCCAACCGCTTCAAGTTCGACGGCGACGGCTACTACATCAAGACCGCCGCCGAGATGCGCCAGCTCTTCCGCGATCACCCCGAGGCGTGCGACAACACGCTGCTCATCGCCGAACGCTGCGAAGTCGAGTTCAACACGGCGGCCAACTACATGCCGCGCTTCCCGGTGCCGGACGGAGAGACCGAAGACAGCTGGCTCGTCAAGGAGGTCGAGGCCGGCCTCCACTACCGGTATCCGAACGGGATCCCCGACAAGGTGCGCAAGCAGGCCGAGTACGAGACCGGCATCATCCTGCAGATGGGGTTCCCCGGCTACTTCCTCGTCGTCGCCGACTTCATCAACTGGGCCAAGGACAACGGCATCCGTGTGGGGCCGGGCCGTGGGTCCGGAGCCGGTTCCATGGTCGCCTACGCTATGAAGATCACCGATCTCGATCCGCTCGAGCACGGCCTCATCTTCGAGCGGTTCCTGAACCCCGACCGCGTCTCTATGCCCGACTTCGACGTCGACTTCGATGACCGGCGCCGCGGCGAGGTCATCGACTACGTGACCAGGAAGTACGGATCCGAGCGAGTCGCCCAGATCGTCACGTACGGCACGATCAAGTCCAAGCAGGCGCTGAAGGATGCCGGCCGCGTGCTCGGCTTCCCGTTCAGCATGGGGGAGCGCCTGACCAAGGCGATGCCGCCGCCCGTGATGGGCAAGGACATGCCCCTCGACGGAATGTTCGACTCGGCGCACCCCCGCTACAAAGAGGCGAGCGAGTTCCGCGCTCTCATCGAGACCGACCCGGAGGCGAAGACGGTCTTCGACCGCGCACTCGGCCTCGAGGGTCTGAAGCGCCAGTGGGGCGTGCACGCGGCGGGCGTGATCATGTCGTCCGAGCCGTTGATCGACATCATCCCGATCATGCGCCGCGAGCAGGACGGCCAGATCGTCACGCAGTTCGACTACCCGTCGTGCGAGTCGCTCGGCCTGATCAAGATGGACTTCCTCGGGCTCCGCAACCTGACGATCATCTCGGACGCGCTCGACAACATCCGCACCAACCGCGGTGAAGAGCTCGACCTCGAACACCTCGCGCTCGACGACCGCGGGGCCTACGATCTGCTCGGCCGAGGCGAATCACTCGGAGTCTTCCAGCTCGACGGCGGTCCGATGCGATCGCTCATGCGACTGATGCGCCCGGACAACTTCGGTGACATCTCGGCACTCATCGCGCTCTACCGTCCAGGGCCCATGGGCGCGAACTCGCACACGAACTACGCGCTGCGAAAGAACGGTCAGCAGCCCATCACGCCGATCCATCCGGAGTTCACCGAGTCGCTCGCCGACATCCTCGACGAGTCCTACGGCCTGATCATCTACCAGGAGCAGGTGATGGCCATCGCACAGCGTGTGGCCGGGTTCTCGCTCGGACAGGCCGACATCCTCCGCCGAGCGATGGGCAAGAAGAAGAAGTCGGAGCTCGACAAGCAGTTCGCGGGCTTCCAGGCGGGTATGCACGCGAACGGGTACTCCGACGGAGCCGTCAACGCGATCTGGGAGATCCTGCTTCCGTTCTCGGACTACGCCTTCAACAAAGCGCACTCGGCGGCCTACGGTGTCGTCTCGTACTGGACCGCCTATCTCAAGGCCCACTATCCCGCCGAGTACATGGCCGCGCTGCTCACCAGTGTCGGCGACTCGAAGGACAAGATGGCGCTGTACCTCAACGAGTGCCGTCGAATGGGCATCAAGGTGCTCCCACCCGATGTCTCGGAGTCGATCAAGTACTTCGCCGCCGTCGGCGACGACATCCGCTTCGGGTTGGGTGCCGTCCGCAATGTCGGAAGCAACGTGGTCGAGGGCATCATCGCGGCGCGCAAGGACGAGCGATTCACCTCGTTCCATCATTTCCTCGAGAAGGTGCCGCTGCATGTCTCGAACAAGCGCACGGTCGAATCGCTGATCAAGGCCGGTGCATTCGACTCGATGGGGGACTCCCGCCGAGCCCTGCTCGAGATCCACGAGGATGCCGTCGAGGCGGCTGTGGATCGCAAGCGGAACGAGGCGCAGGGCGCGATCGGCTTCGACTTCGACAGCCTGTACGACGACATGGAAGAGGCGGCGCCTGCCAAGGTCCCGGCGCGACCGGAGTGGATCAAGAAGGACAAACTCGCGTTCGAGCGAGAGATGCTCGGGCTCTACGTCTCCGACCACCCCCTGGCGGGGCTCGAAGTGCCGCTCGCCAAGCACGCGTCGATCTCGATCCACAACCTCATCAACTCCGACGACATGCAGGACGGCGAGCAGGTCACGGTCGCCGGTCTTGTGACGAGCGTCCAGCACCGTGTCGCGAAGGCCAGTGGAAACCCGTACGGCATGATCACGGTCGAGGACTTCAACGGCGAGGTGACGGTCATGTTCATGGGCAAGACCTACACCGAGTTCCAGCACATCCTGCAGCAGGACTCCATCCTCGCGGTGCGCGGACGGGTGTCGAAGCGCGATGACGGACTCAATCTGCATGCGCAGTCGGCCTTCGCGCCGGATGTCGGCTCCTTCGACGCCGCGGGCCCCCTCTCGCTCGTCCTGGCGGAGCAGAGGGCGACCGAGCGGGTGATGACCGAGCTCGCAGAGGTGCTGCGACGCCACAACGGCGACACCGAAGTGGTGTTGCGCGTGCATCGTGGCGGCACGGCGAAGGTCTTCGACGTGCCGATGCCGGTCAAGGTCTCCGCCGATCTGTTCGGCGATCTCAAATCTCTGCTCGGCCCGACCTGCCTCGGCTGAGCATCAGCGAAGCGCTGCTGCCCGAGGGGTCCTCACGGATGCACCGGGTAGTATCGGGACGCGTTCGGGTGCATGACGCAGAGGCTCTGCACCGTGGCGAAAGGACCCTCCCATGAGCACGGAATCACCCTTCCTGAACAACGACGAGTCGGATGCAGACCGTTCCTCGGCCGCACCCGAAGTGGCCTTCGAGGAGGACTTCTCCGATGATGACGGCGTTCTCTACGATGACGAGGTGACGCCGGAGTACGGCATCCTCGGTTTCACTCTGAGGGAGCTGCTCATCGTCGGCGTGTGGCTCATCGCCTTCATCGCCTCGTTCTTCCCCTACGTCGGCGACGCCTCGATCTGGGGCGCCGGAATCCAGTGGATCCTGCCCATCGGCGTGCCGACGGTCGCCGTGTTCCTGGTGATCCTCCGCCGCTTCTCGCCGGACGGCATCCGCCGCGTCGGATCACTGGGAATCGACCAGTTCGCATCGGTCGCGTTCTCCGTCTCGGCCGTCTTCTGGCTGGGAGCCCTCTGGAACGCGGTCGCCTTCGTGATCGAGTTCGGCGTCTTCGGGCTGCCCTGGAACGGCGTCGTCCAGCTTCTCGCGGCGCTCGCGCTCGTCGTCCTCACCGTGTTCGCTCCGCTGGTGCCCGGCCTCAAGGAGGACTTCCAGGGCCGCCTCGTCACGCTCGCGCACCGCAACGCCAATCCGGTCCGACCGGTCATCGCGCGCCCGCGCCCCGAGCCCGCCCCCGAGGCGAGCGACACGCCCGCCGGCCCAGAGGCAGGCGCTGCGCCGCACGTGGCGGCTGCTGCTCCCCACCTCGCGGCCGATCCGTCATTCGACGCCGCTCCCGAGCCCCAGGTCGCCCCGGCGTACTCGACAGACCCTGCCCCGGCGTACCCGACAGACCCTGCCCCGGCGTACTCGACAGGCTCTGCTCCGACGCACACGACAGACGACACCCCTGCGCCGCACACGATCGAGACTGCCCCTCCGGCGTACACGACCGCGGCCGCTCCGGCTGCCGGTCTCGACGTGGAGCTGTCCGACGCCCAGGCGACCGACGAGGTCGCCCGTCTCGATCTCGCCGAGCAGGTGCCGCTCTCCTCGCACGCCTCCGGCGGGGGGACAGGTACCGAGGAGACGACTTCCGATGAGGACTACGTCCCCGCGTACTCGCGTCGATCGCGCGGTCAGGAGCCCGAGATCGTATCCGACACCGGCAGCATCGAGTCTCTTCTGGGAACGACCGCTCGTGACGTCTCGTCGGCCGAGACGACCGCATTCCCCGCCGTCGACGACGAGACCGACTTCACCGCGACGAACCCGCAGCACGACTTCGCGGCGCCGCAGCCTTTCTGGATCCTCGCGCCGACCGAGCGTGACGTGCACGACGAGCGCGGCGAGAGCATCTTCCGAGTCGGTCCGAGCGCCTGGGCTCTCGTCATCGAGGACCGCGGTGGTGCATACGTCATCAGACACGACGACGGTCGCATCGGCTACCTGCACGACATCTCAGACATCACGAGAGGCTGACCTTGCGCACGATCGATCTGCGGGGGCGCACGCTCTCGCCGGCTGACATGCTCGCGGCCGTGCCGCGCGCCACCCAGGCACGAGCCGAGGCTCTCGACACCGCGGCTCGAATCGTCGACGATGTGCGCGAGCGGGGCGAAGAGGCTCTGCGCGAGCAGGCCGAACGTTTCGATCGTGTCTCCGGACACGAGATCCGTGTGCCCGCGCAGCACATCGCCGAGGCCCTCGAGAGCCTCGCGCCCGACGTCCGCCTCGCTCTCGAGGAGGCGATCCGCCGGGTGCGCATCGCCTCGGCGGCACAGGTCCCCGAGCGTYAGATCACGCGGATCGGGGCCGGCGCGACGATCACCCAGCGCTGGCAGCCCGTCCACCGTGCGGGGGTGTACATCCCCGGAGGCAAAGCGGTCTATCCCTCCAGTGTCATCATGAACGTCGTCCCGGCGCAGGTCGCGGGCGTGCAGCAGATCGCACTCGCCTCACCGCCGCAGGAGGACCAGGGTGGCCGCGTGCACCCCACGATCCTCGCCGCGGCGGGCCTGCTCGGCATCACGGAGGTGTACGCGATCGGCGGAGCAGGCGCGATCGGATCCTTCGCGCACGGCGTCGAGGGAATCGGGCTCGACCCGGTCGACGTCCTGTCGGGGCCGGGGAACAACTACGTCGCCTCCGCCAAGCGGGCTGTGGCGGGCGTCGTCGGCACCGACTCCGAGGCGGGGGCAACCGAGATCCTCGTCGTGGCAGATGCGGCAGCTGACCCACGACTCATCGCGGCCGACCTCGTCAGCCAGGCGGAGCACGATGAGCAGGCATCGGCCGTGCTCGTCACAGACTCCCCGGAGTTGGCCGATCGCGTCGCCGCGGAGGTCGAGCGGCACGCGGGCGCCACGCGTCACGCGACGCGAGTGGCGGCAGCGCTGGACGGCCCGCAGTCGGCCATCGTCCTGGTCGATGACCGTGCGATGGCGACGGCGTTCAGCAACGCGTATGCTCCCGAGCACCTCGAGCTGCACCTCCAAGACGCCGAGGCCGCGGCCGACAGCTTCACCAGCGCGGGTGCCGTGTTCGTCGGAGATCACACCCCCGTGAGTCTCGGCGACTACATGGCCGGCAGCAACCACGTCCTGCCGACCGGGGGACAGGCGCGCTACGCGCCCGGACTCGGTGCATACACGTTCCTGCGTCCGCAGCAGGTCATCTCCTACGATCGCGCCGCACTCGCAGACGTGCGCGCGGGAGTCGTCGCCCTCGCCGAGACCGAGGCGCTTCCCGCACACGGTGAGGCGATCGAGGCGCGTTTCACCGCGTAGGATCGGTCAGATGCACTGCCCCTTCTGCCGTCACTCGGACTCTCGGGTCATCGATTCGCGCACCAGTGATGACGGTCTCTCGATCCGTCGTCGACGTCAGTGCCCCGAGTGCGGAGGTCGTTTCACGACGACGGAGACGGCGAGCCTCAACGTGATCAAGAGATCCGGTGTCATGGAGCCGTTCAGCCGAGAGAAGGTGATCTCGGGCGTGCGCAAGGCCTGTCAGGGCCGGCCCGTCACCGAAGCCGATCTGGCGATCCTCGCTCAGCGGGTGGAGGAGGCCGTCCGACAGACGGGTGTCTCCCAGCTCGACACGAACGAGATCGGCTTGGCGATCCTCGGACCTCTCCGCGACCTCGATGAGGTCGCATACCTGCGCTTCGCGAGCGTGTATCAGGCCTTCGACTCGCTCGAGGACTTCGAGAGCGCGATCACCGATCTTCGCGCCGACCACGTCGAGCCGGAGTCCGTCGACCGGTAATCTGGCAGGGATGTATCCGCTGCTCTTTCGCGCTGTCCTGTCGCGCTTCGACCCTGAGTTCGCCCACCACGCCGGGATGGCGGTGATTCGCGTGCTCGGGGCGCCGCCCTTCTCCTGGGCGACCCGTGCTCTGACGAAGCCCGCCCCGTCGCTGCAGGTGCAGGCCCTCGGATTGACGTTCTCCTCGCCCTTCGGGATCGCGGCCGGTTTCGACAAGAACGCCGTCGGCGTGCGCGGTCTCGCTGCGCTCGGCTTCGGGCATGTCGAGGTCGGCACCGTCACTGCGATCCCTCAGGACGGAAACCCGAAGCCCCGGCTGTTCCGCCTCATCGCCGATCGAGCGGTCATCAACCGCATGGGGTTCAACAACGAGGGTGCAGATGCCGCAGCCCGGCGTCTCGCGCGACTGCGGCGCGGAGCACCCGACACGGTCATCGGAGTGAACATCGGCAAGAGCCGGGTCGTCGATGTCGAGGATGCCACCGCCGACTATGTGGCGTCGGCGACGAGGCTCGCGCCACTCGCGGACTATCTGGCCGTCAACGTCTCCTCTCCGAACACCCCCGGTCTTCGGGGGCTTCAGGCCGTCGAGACACTGGCTCCGCTGCTCAGAGCGGTGCGCGCAGCATCCGGTGAGACACCGCTGCTCGTCAAGATCGCCCCCGACCTCTCCGACGAGGAGATCGTCGCCATCGCGAACCTCGCAGTCGACGAAGGGCTGGCCGGCATCATCGCTCACAACACCACCGTGAGCCGGGACGGCCTCACGACGGATGCGGCCACGGTCGCGCAGATCGGAGCGGGCGGACTCTCCGGAGCGCCGCTCAAGGAGCGTTCCCTGCAGGTGCTGCGGCTCGTGCGCTCGGCTGTGCCCGAGGAGTTCTGCGTGATCGCCGTCGGGGGAGTGGAGACGCCGTCCGACGTGCAGGAGCGGCTCGAAGCCGGAGCGACGCTCGTGCAGGGCTATACGGCCTTCCTGTACCGCGGTCCCTTCTGGGGGCGCGAGATCAACCGGGGCCTCGTCGCGCGCTGAGTCGCCGCATGCACGAAAGCGAGAGGCGCCTCGTGCTCGGGGAGCAGGAGACGCCTCTCGGGGAGATCTGAGGATCAGGCGGGGTAGTCACCGCGCTTCACCTGAGGTTTGGGCAGACGCATGAACCGCATCTGCAGCGACCGCATCGCGGCGTACCAGCCGAGGCCACGCTCCATGCGCTCCTTGCCGAACTTCGCGGCGATCTTGCGCTTGACGCGCATCCCCAGCAGCACCATGCCGCCGATCGCGAGGATCAGGTACGCCATCATGACCAGGTATGCCCAGCCGGCGATGGCGAATCCGCCGATGGCGAGGTTCGCGGGCAGAAGCGAGATCAGGATGACGAGCACCATGACACCCATGACGAACTCGGCCGGGTGCCAGCCGGCGTCGACGTAGTCGCGGACCCACCGGCGCTGTGGCCCCTTGTCGCGAGCCGGGAGGTACTTCTCCTCGCCGGCAGCCAGGCCGGCCTGTGCGCGGTTGCGTCGTTCGTTGAGCTCTGCGCGTGCGGCGGCCTTCGCCTCTTTGGTGTTCGCGACCAGAGGCCGACGGCGCGCCGCCTCCTGCTCGGCCCGGGTCGGCGTCGCGCGTCCCTTGCCCGACGCAGTCGTCTCGGGGGCGTCGTCATTCGTCGAAGGGGGGACAGGGGTAGTGGCCACGAGGTTCCTCGGTTCAGTGAAGGCGGATCACCTTAAGATTACTCGCATGACATCTCCTGCCCAGCCCGGCGACCAGAATCTGTCCAGCGAACGCGAGCCCGCCGTCCTCGAGGCGGTCTCGACGGGGTTTCCCGCGGCGCTGAGCGACCTGGGCGCGCTCGTCCGCATCCCCGGCATGGCATGGCCTGCGTTCGATCAGACGCAGCTCGAACGCAGCTCCGAAGCCGTCGCGGCACTGGCCACGGCAACCGGGGTCTTCGACGACGTGCGCGTTCTCCGTGCCGCGATCCCCGGCACCGACGAGCACGGGCAGCCGGCGGTGCTCGCGACGCGCGCAACGCGCAACGGCAAGCCGACGATCCTGCTCTACGCACACCACGACGTACAGCCTCCGGGTGACGACGCGCTGTGGGAGACGCCTCCGTTCGAGCCCACCGTCCGCGGCGGACGTCTCTACGGTCGAGGCGCTGCGGACGACAAGGCGGGCATCATGGCGCACATCGCTTCGATCCGTGCGGTCGCCGAGGTCGTCGGCGACGATCTGGAACTGGGCATCGCGATGTTCATCGAGGGCGAAGAGGAGTACGGTTCCCGTTCCTTCGCGCAGTTCCTCTCCGACAACAAGGAGGCGCTGCGTGCGGATGCCATCGTGGTCGCGGACTCGGGAAACTGGGACTCGGTGACTCCCGGCCTCACGGTCTCGCTCCGCGGCAACGCACGATTCACCGTGCGCGTGCGCACGCTCGACCACGCATCGCACTCGGGGATGTTCGGGGGAGCCGTCCCCGACGCGATGATGGCCACGGTCAAGATGCTCTCCACGCTCTGGAACGAAGACGGCTCTGTCGCGGTCGAGGGGATGACCGAGCGCGATGCGCCCACTCCCGAATACACCGAGGAGACGCTTCGGGACGAAGCAGGCCTTCTGCCAGGCACCTCGCCGATCGGCGGCGGCAGCATCCTCAGCCGGATCTGGAACAAGCCCGCGGTGACCGTCATCGGAATCGATGCGACCAGTGTCGCGGCGGCGTCGAACACCCTTCTTCCCGAGGTGACGGTCGTCGTGAGCGCGCGCGTCGCGCCTGGTCAGACCGGTGAGGACGCGTATGCCGCTCTCGAGGCGCATCTGCGAGCGAACGCGCCGTACGGCGCGGAGCTGACGTTCTCGGACGTCGATCTCGGCAACGGCTTCCTCGTCGACACCAGTGGCTGGGCCGTCGCGCTCACCCGCGACGCCATGCGGGACGGCTACGGCGTCGCCCCTGTCGACCTCGGAGTCGGCGGATCGATCCCGTTCATCGCCGACCTCGTGCGGGAGTTCCCCGATGCGCAGATCCTCGTGACCGGCGTCGAGGACCCGCACTCGCGGGCCCACAGCCCCAACGAATCCCTGCATCTCGACACGTTCCGCCACGCCGTGGCGACCGAGGCCCTGCTGCTCTCGCGGATGAACGACATCATCATCTGAGCCCGATCGTCGAGGCTGAGGGTAAAATCGAGTTACCAGCCGTGCGAGCACGGCCCGTCCGAAGGAGCGACATGAGCGACACCACACTGACCTCAGCAGAGACCACCCAGGCGCACGGCGTGAAGCTGACCGACGCCGCGGCGATCAAGGTGAAGAACCTCCTCGAGCAGGAAGGCCGTGACGACCTGCGTCTGCGCGTCGCCGTCCAGCCCGGCGGATGCTCCGGCCTGATCTACCAGCTGTACTTCGACGAGCGGTTCCTCGAGGGGGACGAGACCGTCGACTTCGACGGCGTCGAGGTCATCATCGACAACATGAGCGTCCCGTACCTCGATGGCGCATCCATCGATTTCAAGGACACGATCTCCGAGCAGGGCTTCACGATCGACAACCCCAACGCCGCGGGCAGCTGCGCCTGCGGAGACAGCTTCCACTGACCCGGACCCCTCCGCCAACCTGCGTGGTTGGCATGAATCAGGTGTGAGGTTGCCCTAGACTTGGGTGTGCCCTGTCCGCAATCTGAAAGGTGCATCGTGCCCTCGAAACGCCGCCTTCGTTGGGCCGCTCTCCCCCTGGGAGTAGCGGCAGCCGTGGCCCTGGCGGGATGTACTGCCACTGAGCTGAACGGTTACCTCCCGGGCTTCGTGGAGGGTGAGCCTGCGGCCACCAACCAGACCGAGCGCGTGTCGTCGCTCTGGGTCAACTCGTGGATCGTCCTGCTCGCCGTCGGCGTGATCACCTGGGGCCTGATGGCCTGGGCCGCGATCGCCTACCGCCGCCGCAAGGGCCAGACGGGTCTGCCCGTGCAGATGCGCTACAACATGCCGATCGAGATCTTCTACACGGTCGTGCCGCTGATCCTCGTGCTGGGAATGTTCTTCTTCACGGCCCGTGACCAGTCGGCGATCGAGGCGAAGTGGGACGAGCCCGACGTCGAGATCACGGCGATCGCCAAGCAGTGGGCGTGGGACTTCCAGTACGACGGCGAAGAGGAAGACAACTCCGACGCCGTCTGGACCATGGGAATCCAGGCTCAGCCCGATGCGGACGGCAACATCGACCAGGCGCAGCTGCCCACCCTGGTGCTGCCGGTCGACCAGAAGGTCACGATCAACCTCCAGTCTCGCGATGTCATCCACTCCTTCTGGATCATCGACTTCCTCTACAAGAAGGACATGTACATCGGGAAGGACAACTCCTGGTCCTTCATCCCGACCCGTGTCGGCGAGTACGCCGGCAAGTGCGCCGAACTGTGCGGCGAGTACCACTCGATGATGCTCTTCAACGTCAAGGTCGTCGAGCAGGACGAGTACGACGCCTACCTCCAGACTCTCGAGGAGGAAGGCAACACCGGAGACATCACGGACGCCTACGACCGTCTGTCGAACTACCCCGGGACCACCGCCCCGACCTCCGAGGAAGGAGAGGAGTAAGCCATGTCGACCACTGAAGCCCCCCGCACCGACGAGGCCCCTCGCTCTCGACCCACCACTCTGCCCGCACGCCAGGCTGCTCTCATGAGCACGTCGCGCGTCGAGCAGAAGGGCAACATCGTCGTCAAGTGGATCACCTCCACCGACCACAAGACGATCGGGTACATGTACCTCATCGCCTCGGTGCTGTTCTTCCTCCTCGGCGGCGTGATGGCCCTCGTCATCCGCGCAGAGCTGTTCGCTCCCGGGATGCAGATCATCCCGACAAAGGAGCAGTACAACCAGCTCTTCACGATGCACGGCACGATCATGCTCCTCATGTTCGCGACGCCGCTCTTCGCCGGCTTCGCGAACGCGATCCTGCCGCTTCAGCTCGGTGCACCGGATGTGGCGTTCCCGCGTCTGAACGCCTTCGCCTTCTGGCTCTTCCTGTTCGGCTCGACCATCGCGGTCGCCGGCTTCCTCACCCCGCAGGGCGCTGCGTCGTTCGGCTGGTTCGCCTACCAGCCGCTCGCCAGCGCGTCGTTCTCGCCGGGTGCAGGTGGAAACCTCTGGATGGTCGGACTCGGAATCTCCGGCTTCGGAACGATCCTCGGCGCGGTGAACTTCATCACCACCGTGATCACGATGCGTGCTCCCGGAATGACGATGTGGCGTATGCCGATCTTCTCGTGGAACACGCTCATCACGAGCCTTCTGATCCTCATGGCGTTCCCCGTCCTCGCAGCGGCGATCTTCGCTGCAGCCGCGGACCGCATCCTCGGCGCTCACATCTACGACCCGGCGAACGGCGGTGTTCTGCTCTGGCAGCACCTCTTCTGGTTCTTCGGTCACCCTGAGGTGTACATCATCGCCCTGCCGTTCTTCGGAATCGTGTCGGAGATCTTCCCGGTCTTCAGCCGCAAGCCGATCTTCGGGTACAAGACGCTCGTCTACGCGACGATCGCCATCGCCGCGCTGTCCGTCGCCGTGTGGGCGCACCACATGTACGTGACCGGCTCGGTCCTGCTGCCGTTCTTCGCCCTGATGACCATGCTCATCGCGGTGCCGACGGGTGTGAAGATCTTCAACTGGATCGGCACCCTCTGGCGTGGGTCCGTGACGTTCGAGACGCCGATGGTGTTCGCGCTCGGCTTCCTGGTGTCGTTCGTCTTCGGTGGTCTGACCGGCGTGATCCTCGCGGCTCCGCCCCTCGACTTCGCACTCTCCGACTCGTACTTCGTCGTCGCGCACTTCCACTACGTCGTCTTCGGCACCGTGGTGTTCGCGATGTTCGCCGGCTTCTACTTCTGGTGGCCGAAGTGGACAGGACGCATGCTCAACGAGCGTCTCGGCTACGTGCACTTCTGGATGCTGTTCATCGGCTTCCACATGACGTTCCTCATCCAGCACTGGCTGGGTGTCGACGGCATGGTGCGTCGCTACGCCGACTACTCGGCGGCTGACGGCTGGACCTGGCAGAACCAGGTCTCGACGATCGGTGCGATCATCCTCGGCGCGTCCATGCTGCCGTTCTTCCTGAACGTCTGGATCACGGCTCGCAAGGCGCCCAAGGTCACGGTCAACGACCCGTGGGGCTATGGAGCTTCGCTCGAGTGGGCGACCTCCTGCCCGCCGCCGCGCCACAACTTCACGTCGATCCCGCGCATCCGCAGCGAGCGTCCTGCATTCGACCTGAACCACCCGGAGGCGGCGGAGTTCACACCGGCCGCACCCGGCGAGCGAGAGGGCCACTGAGCCATGCGCGACAACGTCATCCTCTGGTGGGTCCTGACCGCCTTCTTCGCACTGGTCGGAGTCGTCTACACCGGCTGGCACATCCTCGCCACGCCGTCGGACAACTTCGCCGAGCGCATCGAGTGGGTCGGCACCGTGGCGCTGTTCTTCGCCGCGTTCATGGGCGCGATGATCGCCTTCTACCTCGACCGCACGCACAAGGCTCAGAACGGCGAGCTGCCTGAGGACATCCTCACGAGCGACATCGACGACGGCGACCCCGAACTGGGTGAGTTCAGCCCCTGGTCCTGGTGGCCGATCGTGCTCGCCGGATCCGCCGGAGTCTTCGTGGTGGGTCTCGCCGTCGGGCACTTCCTGCTCCCGATCGGCCTGGCGATCTTCGTGGTCGCGATCGTCGGCTGGGTCTACGAGTACTACCGCGGGAACTTCGCCCGCTGACATACAGCGAGAAGGCCCCTGGGATTCCCTCCCGGGGCCTTCTGCATGTCGGGGCTATGCTCGCGAGCGGATCCGGGCGATGCCGGTCAGGGGGTCGACAGGGCGGCGGTGAACGCCGTCGGCATCCTCCACGGGATAGCCCTCCCTGACCCAGTACTCGAACCCGCCGATCATCTCCCGAACGGCATACCCGAGCTTCGCGAACTCGAGAGCGCCCTTCGCGCCCGCGTTGCACCCCGGACTCCAGCAGTAGACCACGACGGCGGAGCCGGCCGGTATCTCGGCCGGCGCGCGATCCGCGATCTCGCTGTAGTGCATATGCGTGGCCCCTGCGACGCGTCCCTGAGCCCAGGCCTCGTCGGAACGGACATCGATGATGACGATGCCGTCCTCGGCCCGGAGAGCGGCGTACACGTCACTCGCGTCGGTCTCGTAGGCGAGTTTGGCGGCGTAATACTCAGTGCGATCGATCATCTCCCCAGCCTAGGAAGACGCGCGGGCACCTGCCGTCGTCTTCCCGACGACGTCAGACCGGATTCCGCCAATGTCGACGTGGCGTCTCAGAGCTCGACCGTCATCTGCACCCGGCGTCCGTATCGATCGAGACCGAGAGAGGTCTCGGTGTCCACGAGGCCGCGCTGGAACGGAGTCTCGGGGATGCTCTCGAGAAACCCGCACGACGAGTAGAACGGAGCGTTCCAGGGGATCTCCGCGTACGTCCGCAGAGTCATGCGGCTATAGCCATGCTCGCGTGCGGCCTCCAGAGCGGCGCTGACGAGTCGACGCCCGAACCCCTGGCGTCCGGAGGTCGGAAGCACGGAGAGCTGCTCGAGGTGCGCGTGGCCGTCGGCATCGAGGACGTGCACGAAGCCGACGGGGGAGCCGCTCGAGGCTTCCAACACGAGCACGAACCCCGGAGCTGCGAGTCGTTCAGCGCCATCGCCTGCGGGCGGCCACTCCGGCGCCCCCAGGCGGTCGATCAGGAGCGCGTCGGCCTGCATCTCGATGGCGTGCAGGATCTCCGCGTCCTCAACGACGGCCGGCCGGATGACATCGCTCACCGTGCATCCTCCGCGACTGCCGCGATCGCTTCGATCTCCACCAGCTGGTGGTCGTACCCGAGCACGGTGACGCCCAGGAGTGTGCTCGGTGCGTCATGGTCGCCGAAGGCGTCGTGGATGACATCCCAGGCCGTGACCAGATCAGCCTGGGACGACGAGGCGACGAGTACGCGCGTGCTGATGATGTCCGAAAGCGTGGCGCCGCTGGCATGCAGGGCGATGTCGAGGGTCTCTGCGCAGCGTGCAGCCTGTGCGGCATAATCGCCGGGGGCGGTCGTCGAGCCGTCGTCTTCGAGGGGGCATGCACCCGCGAGGAAGATGAGGCGGGAGCCGGCTGGGGCGGTCGCCGCATATGCATAGGGTGCTGCGGCGAGGTCGGCGGAACGGATGAGTTGGACTGCTGAGCTCATGTCACGATCCTGCCATGTGCACATGAACGGCGACCGGATGCGAAAAGGCCCTGTCCGAGATCGAACAGGGCCTTTTCGGGCGAGAACCGGCGGTCTTACTCGCTGTCCTCGGACTTCTTCTTGCGAGGCTTCTTCACCGGCTCGGTCGAGATGACCGTGCTGGGGGTGTTCGCCGTCTCATCGACGTGGGTCTCGCTGACGGTGATCGGGGCATCCGGGACGCCTGCGCGCTCGTGAGCGCCCTGGATCTCGGCCGCTTCGGTCTCGTCGTTCTGGGCGGTCACGTGATGCTGGTGCGCATCTGCAGCCTCGATCTCGGCCTGCGTCAGCGGAGCGAGACGATCTTCGAAGAACCAACGCGAGATGGAGGAGCGCAGGTTCTCAGTCCACGAGATGCGTCCCTTCGCATTCGGACGCACGACCAGCGGCTCGTAGCCGTCGACATCGATGAGCTTCCAGCGGTCGTACTTGTCGACGGGCTGGTGGACCTCGATGAACTCGCCGCCGGGAAGGCGGACGATGCGGCCGGACTCGAAGCCGTGCAGGACGATCTCGCGGTCCTTCTTCTGCAGAGCGATCGCGATGCGCTTGGCGATGAAGTAGCCGAGAACCGGTCCGACGAACAGCAGCGCCTGAAGCGCGTGGATCACGCCCTCCATCGTGAGCATGAAGTGCGTCGCGATGAGGTCAGACGATGCTGCAGCCCACAGGACGGCGTAGAAGACGACTCCGGCCACGCCGATGGCGGTCCGGGTCGCCGCGTTGCGCGGGCGCTGAGCGATGTGGTGCTCGCRCTTGTCGCCCGTGACCCAGGCCTCGATGAACGGGTAGATCGCTACGAGCACGATGAACAGACCGAGGACGACCAGCGGCAGCAGGATGCCGAAGGACCAGGTGTGATCGAGGAAGACCACATCGAGGTTCGACGGAGCGAGTCGCAGAGCGCCGTCGGCGAATCCGATGTACCAGTCAGGCTGCGTGCCGGCCGAGACGGGGGAGGGGTCGTACGGGCCGTAGTTCCAGATCGGGTTGATCTGGAAGAACGTCGCGATCAGCACGATCGTGCCGAAGACGATGAACAGGTAGCCGCCCATCTTCGACATGTACACGGGCATCATCGGGTAGCCGACGACGTTGTCGTTCGTGCGGCCGGGGCCGGCGAACTGCGTGTGCTTGTTGACGATCATCAGCATCAGGTGCACGGCGATGAGGCCGATCACCAGCAGCGGAAGCAGCAGGATGTGCAGCGTGTACAGGCGTCCGACGATGTCGGTGCCGGGGAACTCGCCGCCGAAGAGGAGGAACGAGGTCCAGGTGCCGATCAGCGGGATGCCCTTGATCATTCCGTCGATGATGCGCAGACCGTTGCCCGAGAGCAGGTCGTCGGGAAGGGAGTATCCCGTGAAGCCCTCGGCCATGGCGAGGACGAACAGCACGAAGCCGATCACCCAGTTGAGCTCGCGGGGCTTGCGGAACGCACCGGTGAAGAAGACGCGCAGCATGTGCACGCCGATGCCGGCCACGAAGACGAGTGCGGCCCAGTGGTGGATCTGGCGCACCAGGAGGCCACCACGGAGGTCGAACGAGATGTGCAGCGACGACTCGAGCGCCGCCGACATCTCGATTCCGCGCATCGGGGCGTAGGCGCCCGTGTAGTGCGTCTCGACCATGGAGGCCTGGAAGAAGAAGGTCAGGAAGGTTCCGGAGAGGAACACGACGACGAAGCTCCACAGCGCGATCTCACCCAGCATGAACGACCAGTGGTCGGGGAAGATCTTGCGGCCGAGCTCCTTGACGAAGCCGGAGATGCTGGTGCGCTCATCGATGTAGTTCGACGCGGCGCCGACGAATCGACCGCCGAGAGGCGCCTTGTTGTCCTTGTCCTCTTTGGACAGCGTTGCGGTGCTCAATGGCGCTCCCAGAAGCTCGGGCCGACGGGCTCGGTGAAGTCACTGCGTGCGACGAGGTAGCCCTCGTCGTCGACGGTGATGGGCAGCTGCGGCAGCGGACGTGCGGCCGGTCCGAAGATGACCTTGGCGTGATCCGTGACGTCGAACTGCGACTGGTGACAGGGGCAGAGGAGGTGGTGGGTCTGCTGCTCGTACAGTGCCACGGGGCATCCGACGTGCGTGCAGACCTTCGAGTACGCGACGATGCCGTCGTACGACCAGTCCTTGCGGTCCTCGGCCTCGATGAGCTGCTCGGGGCGCAGGCGCATCATCAGCACGATGGCCTTCGCCTTCTCCTCGAGGTAGCCGTCGTGGTGGCTGAGCTCGGCGAGGTCCTCCGGGATCACGTGGAACGCGGATCCGAGGGTGACATCGGCCGCGCGGATCGGCGTGCCGTCGGGGTCGCGGACGAGGCGCTGACCCTTCTCCCACATGGTGTGCTTCAGCAGCGTCACCGGGTCGCCCGCGGTGGGGTCGTCGGGCGTGCTGTGCGGAGCGAGACCGCGGAAGAGCGTGACTCCGGGGATGATCGAGGCCACGATCGCCGCGAACAGCGAGTTGCGGATCATCGTGCGTCGTCCGAATCCGGACTCCTCGTTCGCCGTGGCGAAGGCCTCGACGACCGCCTCTCGCGTCGAGTCCTTGCCCCGGGTGGGGTGGCGGTGCTCGATGTGCTCCTTGTCGCTCATCAGCGCCTTGGACCAGTGGATCGCGCCGATGCCGATCGAGAGCAGCGCCAGTGCGATGCCCAGACCGATGAAGAGATTGTTCTGACGGATGTCGATGAGCGCGCCGCTCTCGATGGGGAAGAGCATGTAGGCGGCGACCGCCCAGATGCTTCCTGCCAGCGAGAGATAGAACAGCGTGTAGACCGTGCGCTCTGCAGCCTTCTCAGCGCGCGGGTCCTTGTCGGTCATCCGCGCGCGGTGCGGCGGCAGCCCCGGGTTCTGCACGGGATCGCTGACTGCGACACCCAGCCCTGGAGAGGGCTGGTAGGCCCTGTCAAGAGCCTGCGAGTCGTCGTCGTGTGCCATGGTGCTCCTCGTACGTTCCTCTTCGATGAATAAGCGTCAGTTGGACTTCGCCGTGATCCACACGGTGATGGCGACGAGCGCGCCGATTCCGAAGATCCAGACGAACAGGCCCTCGGAGACGGGACCGAGCGAACCGAGCGAGAAACCGCCGATCTGCACGGACTGCTGCTGGTAGAGCAGAGCCGAGATGATGTCGCGCTTGTCTTCGTCCGACAGGTTCATGTCGCCGAAGACGGGCATGTTCTGGGGGCCCGTGACCATGGCGGCGTACATGTGCAGCGCGCTGGTCTCGGTCAGTGCCGGGGCGTACTTGCCCTCGGTGAGTGCTCCACCGGCTGCCGCCACGTTGTGGCACATCGCGCAGTTCACGCGGAACAGCTCTGCGCCGTTGGCGACATCTCCGCCGCCGTCGAGGATGTGGTCCTCGGGGAAGGTCGGACCAGGAGCAGATGCCTGCACGAAGGAGGAGATCGCGAGGATCTGCTCCTCGGTGAACTGCGGCTCCTTCTGGGGTGCCTGCGGTCCCTGCATCTGCAGGGGCATGCGACCCGTCGACATCTGGAACTCGACTGCGAGCTCGCCGACGCCGTAGAGGCTCGGTCCGTTCGCCGTGCCCTGCATGTCGAGACCGTGGCAGGTGGCGCAGTTCGCCGTGAACAGCTTCTCGCCGTCCTCGACCGTGAGCGTGGTCGCAGCAGTGGTCTGGGTGTCGGTCGCAGCGAAGGCTGCGGATGTTCCGGCGTATACCGCGCCGGTGATCATGAGGCCTGCTCCGATGAGGGCTGCCGCAGCCAGTGGGCTGCGACGGCCATTCGAACGGCGCTTCTTCTCTCGTGCCATCTCGGGGATCAGCTCCGCTCTTATTTCAGGAAGTAGATAACGACGAACAGCACGATCCAGACGACGTCGACGAAGTGCCAGTAGTAGGACACCACGATCGAGGACGTCGCCTCTTTGTGCCGGAAATTCTTGACGGCGTATGCACGCCCGATGACGAGGAGGAACGCGATCAGACCGCCGGTGACGTGCAGGGCGTGGAAGCCGGTGGTGATGTAGAACGCGGACGCGTACGAGTCGGCGCTGATCGGCAGGCCCTCTGCGACGAGCTGTGCGTACTCCCACACCTGCCCGGAGACGAAGATCGCGCCGAGTGCGAAGGTGAGGAAGAACCACTCGACCATGCCCCACCCGAACAGGCGGCGACGGCCTGCGCCGTTCTTCTGCCCCTTGGCGATGCGGTACGGCTGCAGGTCCTCAGCCGCGAACACGCCCATCTGGCAGGTGAACGAGGAGAGCACGAGGATCGCCGTGTTCACGAACGCGAACGGCACGTTCAGCAGTTCGGTGCGGTCGGCCCAGAGCTCGGGGGAGGTGCTGCGGAGCGTGAAGTAGATCGCGAAGAGTCCCGCGAAGAACATCACCTCACTGCCGAGCCACACAATGGTGCCGACAGCTACCGGGTTGGGGCGCTTGATCGTTCTTGCCGCCGGGGCATACGTCGCTGAGGTCGTCACCCTTCCATTATGGCCGATCCGCGGGGATGATTCTCGCACCGGAGGCCCCGGTTTCGCCCTCAGGCGATTTAGGCAACCCTAAGAAAACGCTGCGAATCCTCGGTGAATACGCGGGAAACGAGGGATGGTCGAACTTCGAGTCGTGGTTCGGAAGAGTCTGCACGTTTTCCCGGCGCCGATAGGATCGCACACATGGCTGATTCCCTGACCTGGTCCGACGTGCTCACCACTCTTCTGGAGCGTCGTGATCTCAGCGTCTGGGAGTCCACCTGGGCCATGCGCCAGATCATGCGCGGCGACGTCACTCAAGCTCAGCTCGCCGGCTTCCTCGTCGCTCTCCGGGCCAAGGGGGAGACGATCGACGAGATCGTCGGCTTCCGCGACGCCATCCTCGAGGCGGCCGTCCCGCTGCCCGTGTCGCCCGACGTCCTCGACATCGTCGGCACCGGCGGCGACCGTGTCGGCACGGTCAACGTCTCGACGACCGCCGCGGTCATCATCGGCGCCACCGGCATTCCCGTCGTCAAGCACGGGAACCGTGCTGCCAGCTCGGCCTCGGGGTCGTCCGACGTGCTGAGCGCACTCGGGCTGGAACTCACCCTCGATCCCGCAGCCGTCTCGTCGATCCTCGACCGCACAGGCATCACGTTCGCGTGGGCCGGTGCCTTCCACCCGGGGTTCAAGCACGCGGGGGCTGTCCGGGCCGAACTCGGCGTCCCCACCGTCTTCAACATGCTCGGCCCGCTGTGCAACCCGGCTCGCGCGGAGGCGAACGCCGTCGGTGTGGCTCAGCTCGAGCGTGTCCCCCTCATCACGGGTGTGTTCCGCACGCGAGGCGCGACGGCGCTGGTGTTCCGCGGAGACGACGGGCTCGACGAGTTGACCACCACGGGGCACAGTCGCATCTGGGAGGTCACGCGCGGCGACATCCACGAGCACGACCTCGACCCGCGCGACCTCGGCATCCCGATCGCGGACCTCGCGGATCTGATCGGCGGAACCCCCGATCACAACGCCGCCGTGCTGCGCAGGACGCTCGACGGCGAGACGGGAGCCGTGCGAGACATCGTCCTGCTCAACGCCGCTGCGGGGATCGTCGCGTTCGAGCTCTCGCAGGATGCGACGCAGGTGCAGCGCCCTATCCTCGAGCGTCTGCGTGAGGGATACGAGCGAGCGGCCGCCGCGGTCGACGACGGCCGCGCGATCGCCAAGCTCGATGAGTGGATCGGCGTGAGCCGCGAGCTCGCGTCGGCGTAGACACCACGATGGATCCCGTAGCCGCTCTGCTCGAGATCGCCTCGCTGCTCGAGCGCGAACGGGCATCCCGATATCGGGCGAAGGCGTTCCGCCAGGCCGCGGCGACCTTGCAGCAGCTGCCGGAGGACGTGCGCGCAGATCCTACGAGGCTGCGCGCGGCGAAGGGGATCGGCGAGTCGACGTTCGCGGTCATCCGGCAGGCGCAGAGCGGAGAAGTGCCCGACTATCTCGTCGAGCTGCGCGGCGATGTCGAGCCGGAGCGGGTCTCGGAGCTGAGAGCGAAGCTGCGGGGCGATCTGCACGCGCATACGGATTGGTCGGACGGGACGACGCCCATCCCCGTCATGGCGGCGGCTGCGCGAGCGCTCGGACACGAGTACCAGGCGATCACCGACCACTCACCGCGCCTCAGGGTCGCCCGAGGGCTCTCACCCGAACGACTGCGCGAGCAGATCCCGCTGGTGCGTGCCGAGACGGGAGACGGATTCACGCTCCTCGCCGGCATCGAGGTCGACATCCTCGAAGACGGCGCCCTCGACCAGGACGACGCGCTGCTGGGCGAGCTCGACATCGTCGTCGCGTCCGTGCATTCCAAACTGCGCATGGACGCGAGGCCGATGACGGCTCGCATGATCGCGGCCGTCTCGCACCCGCGGGTCAACGTCCTCGGCCATTGCACGGGCCGCCTCGTGCAGGGCGAACGCGGCACTCGCCCTGAATCGCAGTTCGATGCAGCAGCGGTCTTCGCGGCGTGCGCGGAGAACGGAGTGGCCGTCGAGATCAACTCCCGGCCCGAACGTCAGGATCCGCCCGACGAGCTGATCGCGATCGCGTTGCAGGCGGGCTGCCTGTTCTCGATCGATTCGGACGCGCACGCACCGGGTCAGCTCTCGCTGCTCGATCACGGTGCGGAACGGGCGGAGCGAGCCGGCGTCCCCGCATCGAGGATCGTCACCACCTGGGGACTCGACCGGCTGCTCGCCTGGGCGAGCTGAGTCAGCCCTCGATCGTCGCGATCGCGGCCACGGCGCGGGTCATCGAGCCTCCGAGGTTCCACTTCTCCGCGAGCGCGGTCGCAGCATCGACCTCTGACGGGTCGAGCGGACGGAGTGCGTCGCTCGGCGCCGCGATGTCGAGGTCGGGCGCCACGGCTACCACGGTCGGGGCGACATCGAGGTAGTCCGCCGCGGCGAGGATCTTCGCGCGGACGCCGGCGCTCATGCCCTCGCCGGCTGCGGCCGCCTCTCGGATGCCCACCAGATCGCCATGGGCCTGGAGGAGAGTGGCTGCGGTCTTCTCTCCGACGCCTGCGACGCCGGGCAGTCCGTCGGAGGCGTCGCCGCGCATCGTCGCGAAGTCGGCGTACTGGCTGGGCAGCACGCCGTACTTCGCCACCACGACGGCATCCGTGACGATCTCGAGATTGCTCATGCCCCGAGCCGTGTAGATGACGCGGATGTTCCTCGAGTCGTCGACGAGCTGGAACAGATCCCGATCGCCTGTGACGATGTCGACAGGCATGGTCGCGTGCGTCGCGAGGGTGCCGATGACGTCATCGGCTTCGTGCTCGGCGACCCCGATGATCGGGATGCCGAGCGCTCCGAGCGTCTGACGGATCAGAGGGATCTGCGCCTCGAGGGGATCCGGGACCTCTTCGACGTCGGGACCGGCGGTGACGACCTCGACGACTCGATGCTCCTTGTAGCTGGGGATCAGGTCGACGCGCCACTGGGGTCGCCAGTCGTCGTCCCAGCATGCGACCACGTGGGTCGGCTCGTACAGGGTGACCAGCTTCGCGATGATGTCGAGCAGCCCTCGCGCGGCGTTGATGGGAGACCCGTCTGGTGCCGTGACCTTGTCGGGCACTCCGTAGAACGCGCGGAAGTAGAGGCTTGCGGTGTCGAGCAGGAGAAGCTTGTCGGCGCGGGGCATGGAGACAGTCTGTCAGCGCGCCGAGCGAGGATGCCATCGAGTCCGTCATATCGCCCCGTGATCTGATAGCCTTGATCGTCACTCGTGGCGTGTCTATGCATGCCCTGGTGTCGAAAACCAAATCCATCGCTGCAGAGCTCATCGTCGGCCGTGCGCGGCCGGAGCGCTCAGCCCGAGTCTCCATTCACAAGGACAACCCACTACATGACTACCGCAACGACCGCCCCGGCCACCAAGCAGGTCGCGATCAATGACATCGGATCTGCTGAAGACTTCCTGGCCGCGGTCGAGAAGACCCTGAAGTTCTTCAACGACGGCGACATCATCGAGGGAACGATCGTCAAGATCGACCGCGATGAGGTCCTCCTCGACGTCGGATACAAGACCGAGGGTGTCATCCCCTCGCGCGAGCTCTCGATCAAGCACGACGTCGACCCCAACGAGGTCGTCAAGGTCGGCGACGAGGTCGAGGCCCTGGTTCTCCAGAAGGAGGACAAGGAAGGCCGTCTGATCCTCTCCAAGAAGCGTGCGCAGTACGAGCGCGCCTGGGGAGACGTCGAGAAGATCAAGGAGAACGACGGCGTCGTCACCGGAACGGTCATCGAGGTCGTCAAGGGTGGACTCATCGTCGACATCGGTCTCCGTGGCTTCCTGCCGGCCTCGCTCATCGAGCTGCGCCGCGTCCGCGACCTCACGCCGTACCTCGGCCAGGAGATCGAGGCCAAGATCCTCGAGCTCGACAAGAACCGCAACAACGTCGTGCTCAGCCGCCGTGCGCTGCTCGAGCAGACGCAGTCGGAGTCGCGCACCACGTTCCTGAACAACCTCCACAAGGGTCAGGTCCGCAAGGGTGTCGTGTCGTCGATCGTCAACTTCGGTGCGTTCGTCGACCTGGGCGGCGTGGACGGCCTCGTGCACGTCTCCGAGCTGTCCTGGAAGCACATCGAGCACGCCTCCGAGGTCGTCGAGGTCGGCCAGGAGGTCACCGTCGAGATCCTCGAGGTCGACCTCGACCGCGAGCGCGTCTCCCTGTCGCTGAAGGCGACGCAGGAGGACCCGTGGCAGGTCTTCGCCCGCACCCACGCGATCGGTCAGGTCACGCCGGGTAAGGTCACCAAGCTCGTTCCGTTCGGTGCGTTCGTTCGCGTCGCAGACGGCATCGAGGGACTCGTCCACATCTCCGAGCTCTCCAGCAAGCACGTCGAGCTGGCCGAGCAGGTCGTGTCGGTCGGCGAAGAGGTCTTCGTCAAGGTCATCGACATCGACCTCGAGCGTCGCCGCATCTCGCTCTCGCTGAAGCAGGCGAACGAGGCCGTCGACGTCAACGGCACCGAGTTCGACCCGGCGCTCTACGGCATGCTCGCCGAGTACGACGAGGCCGGCGAGTACAAGTACCCGGAGGGCTTCGACCCCGAGACCGGTGCGTGGAAGGAAGGCTTCGACACCCAGCGCGAGGCATGGGAGCAGGAGTACGCTGCAGCCCAGGCTCGCTGGGAGGCCCACAAGGCTCAGGTTGCCAAGGCAGCCGAGGCCGAGGCGGCCGCTGGCGACGACTTCGGCGGCCAGGTCTTCTCGAGCGAGGTCGCAGGCGCGGGCACGCTCGCTGACGACGAGGCTCTCGCCGCTCTGCGCGAGAAGCTCTCGGGCGGCAACGCATAAGCATCACGCTCTGAACGGGCCGTCATCCTTCGGGATGGCGGCCCGTTCTGCGTCGTCGTCGCCTGTGGCGGCTACGTGACCGAACATTACGGCGGCATTCGTAACATTGCGCGGGCCCCGCCAGCATGGGAATATGACATCCCTGCTCGCACACCCGCGCGTCGACGCGTCTGTCGACAACCGCACGGCGCAGCCCGTGCGGTTGCGAGAGGTCGGGCGGAGCTTTCCGATCGGGCGAGGACGCCGCGATGTTCTCCGCGGAGTCGACATCGAGGTGGCGGCCGGCGAGATCATCGCCGTCGTCGGACCCTCGGGATGCGGCAAGTCGACTCTCCTGCGCCTCATCGGCGGACTGGACGCGCCCTCCAGCGGCAGCATCCTGCTCGATGACTCGGGTGTCGCGGACGTCGATGAGCGCACCGCTGTCGCTTTCCAGGAGCCACGGCTTCTGCCCTGGCGGACGATCTCGCAGAACGTCGAGCTCGGCCTTCCGCGGGGCACGGCACGCCGAGACGGCCGCGAACGCGTGCGCGAGCTGCTCGAACTGGTCAGCCTCGAACAGGCAGCTGATCAGCGCCCGCGCGAAGTGTCAGGCGGTATGGCGCAGCGTGCCTCGCTCGCACGCGCCCTCGCTCGGAACCCCGGAGTGCTGCTGCTGGATGAGCCGTTCGGCGCACTCGACGCCCTCACCCGCCTGCGGATGCACGATCTGCTGCTGAAGATCCACGCGGCAGAACCCACCACCGTCCTCCTCGTCACGCAYGATGTCGAAGAGGCCCTCTACTTGGCTGACCGCGTGCTGCTGCTGCGCACACTCGACGCCGACGCCGGCACGGATGCGCGCTCGATCGTGCGCACGATCACCGTGCCGGGCATCCGCCCCCGCGACCGCGCCGATCGCGGTCTCGCGGACCTCCGCGCCGAGCTCCTCGAAGGACTCGGCGTCGACACCCACCACCGCACTGCCACCGAGGAGACCCGATGAGCACCATCACCCGCCGAATCATCCCTGCGATCGCTGTCGCCGGGACGATGATGCTCGTCGCCACCGGGTGCGTCGCCGGTGAGAACGCCACGGCCTCCGACGCGTCGAAGGATGACGCCGCCGCGGCCGGCGAATGGTCTTCCGACACCCTGTCGATCGACTTCGCCACCTACAACCCCCTGAGCCTGGTGATCCGCGACCAGGGCATCCTCGAGGAGATCCTGGGTGACGACGTCGACGTCGAGTGGGTGCAGTCCGCCGGCTCCAACAAGGCCAACGAGCTGCTGCGCTCCGGCTCGATCGATGTGGGATCGACCGCGGGTTCCGCCGCGCTCCTCGCCCGTGCGAACGGATCGCCCATTCAGGTCATCGACATCTTCTCGCAGCCGGAGTGGTCGGCGATCGTCGTCGGACCCGACAGCGACATCACCTCGGTCGAGGATCTCGCGGGCAAGTCGGTCGCTGCGACGAAGGGCACGGACCCCTACTTCTTCCTCCTGCAGTCCCTCGAGGAAGCAGGACTCTCGGTCGACGACGTCGAGGTGCAGAACCTCCAGCACGCCGACGGACGTGCAGCGCTCGACGGTGGATCGGTCRACGCCTGGGCCGGACTCGACCCGATCATGGCCGCAGCCGAGGTGGAGTCGGGCGACCAGCTCATCTATCGCAACGTCGACTTCAACACCTACGGATTCCTGAACGCCACCGAGGACTTCATCGAGAACCACGCCGACCTCGCCCAGGCCGTCGTCGACGCGTACGAGCAGGCGCGCGAGTGGGCGCTCGAGAACCCCGACGAGACCGCCGCGCTGCTGGCCGAGGTCGCGGGCATCGACATCGAGGTCGCGAAGCCCGTCATCACCGAGCGCTCGAACCTCGATGTGAGCGGCATCCCAGGAGACGACCAGGTCGCGGTGCTCGAGAAGATCGCTCCCGTGCTCGTCGACTCCGGTGATGTCCAGGGCGGCGAGGACTCGGTCGACAAGGCACTGGACTCGATCGTGAACGCCACCTTCGCAGAGAAGGCGGTCGGAGGCGAGTGACCGACCAGACGGTGGTGGTCCCCGCCGACGCGCGTGAGGCGCTCGACGCCGCTCGAGGTGTCCGTCGGCGGCCCGAGGTGGGCGCGCGGCATGCGTGGGTCCGTCCGGCGGTGCGGATCGCCGGCGGGTTCCTGCTGCCTGTCCTCATCCTCATCGCGTGGCAGGTCGTGACGACCACCGGAGTCGTCGCGCCCTACCTGCTGCCGTCTCCGGAATCCGTCTTCGCTGCCGGTGTCGAGCTGGCCGAGCGGGGGCTGCTGTGGACGCACATCGCGATCTCGGTGCAGCGCGTGCTGCTCGGCTTCGCGATCGGATCAGTGATCGGACTCGCGATCGCGGGGATCGTCGGGCTCTCGAGGATAGGCGACGTGCTGCTCAGCCCGACGCTTTCGGCAGTACGAGCGGTCCCGTCCCTGGCCTGGGTGCCGCTGCTCATCCTCTGGATGCAGATCGGTGAGGAGTCGAAGGTGACGCTGATCGCGATCGGCGCCTTCTTCCCCGTCTACACCACGGTCGCGTCGGCGCTCCGCCATGTCGATCCACTCCTGGTCGAGGCCGGGCGCTCGTTCAGTCTGCGCGGATGGTCGCTGTTCCGCACCGTGCAGTTGCCCGCTGTCGTGCCGTCAGTCGTCGCAGGTCTCCGACTCGCTCTCGCGCAGGCCTGGCTGTTCCTCGTCGCCGCGGAGCTCATCGCCTCGTCGATGGGGCTCGGGTTCCTGCTCACGGACTCGCAGAACAGCGGACGCGTCGACAGGATCATCCTGTCGATCGTCCTGCTCGCACTTCTCGGCACGATCACGAACGCTCTTCTCGTGCTGGTCGAGAAGTACCTGCTCAGACGGTGGGTGTGACCGTGACGGAAGCTCGTCTGCATGAGACCCGCACCTACTCGGCGCCTGCCGGGTTCGCTGCGACGGCGAACGTGACTGCTGAGGCGTACGCGCGGGCGGCGTCCGACCCGACACTGTTCTGGGAGCAGGCGGCCGAGCGGCTCGACTGGGCCGAGCCCTGGCACACGGCTCACGAATGGGATCCGCCCGTGGGGGATGCGGTTCCCGCCGCACGATGGTTCGTCGGCGGACAGCTCAACGTCGCGTACAACTGCGTCGACCGCCACGTCGAGGCCGGGCGCGGCGACAAGGTCGCGCTGCACTTCGAGGGCGAGCCGGGCGACCGCATCGCCGTGACGTACTCCGACCTCCAGGACAGGGTCTCGCGTGCGGCCAACGCGCTCATCGCACTCGGCATCCGACCGGGCGACCGCGTCGTCATCTACCTCCCGGTGCTGATCGAGACGGTCGTGATCACCCTCGCCTGCGCGCGCGTCGGAGCCGTGCACTCACTGGTGTTCGGCGGGTTCTCCGCCGAGGCGGTGCGGTTCCGGCTCGCGGACACCGGCGCAAAGCTGCTCGTGACGAGCGACGGCCAGTTCCGCCAGGGCACCGCCACCGAGGTCAAGTCGACGGCCGACACCGCTGCCGCGGATCTTCCCGACCTCGAGCACGTCCTCGTGCTCCGGCGTACCGGACAGGACGTCCCGTGGACGGAAGGGCGCGACGTGTGGTGGCACGACGTCGTCGACACCGCCTCCTCCCGGCATGAACCCGACGCATTCGATGCCGAGCATCCGCTCTTCATCATCTACACGTCAGGCACCACAGGGAAGCCGAAGGGGCTCGTCCACACCTCGGGCGGGTACCTCACTCACGCGAGTTGGGCGCACTGGGCGCACTTCGACGCGAAACCCGACGACGTGCACTGGTGCACGGCGGATCTCGCGTGGGTGACGGCCCACACATACGAGATCTACGGCCCGCTCTCGAACGGGCTGACGCAGGTCATCTACGAGGGGACGCCGGACGCGCCGAACCGCGAACGCCATCTCGAGATCATCGAGCGCTACGGCGTGACCGTCTACTACACCGCCCCCACGCTCATCCGCACCTTCATGACGTGGTTCGGCGCAGAGCTGCCGCAGGGGCACGACCTCTCGACGCTGCGTCTGCTCGGAACGGTCGGGGAAGCGATCAACCCCGAAGCCTGGATCTGGTTCCGCCGCAACTTCGGGCGCGACGAGCTCCCGGTGGTCGACACCTGGTGGCAGTCCGAGACCGGAGCAGCGATGATCGCGCCTCTTCCGGGAGTGACGACGCTCAAGCCCGGCTCTGCATCCGTGCCGCTGCCCGGGATCGACGCGACCGTCGTCGACGCGAACGGCGATGAGGTCGCGCCCGGAAGATCCGGAACGCTCGTGGTGCGGCGCCCGTGGCCGGGAATGGCGCGGACCGTGTGGGGCAACCCGCAGCGTTACCGCGATGCGTACTGGTCGGCGTATGCCGGACACGGCGAGCACGGCGGATACTATGTCGCCGGTGACGGGGCGACGCGCGATGCCGACGGCTACATCTGGATCCTCGGCCGCCTCGACGACGTCGTGAACGTGTCCGGCCACAGGCTCTCTACGATCGAGATCGAATCCGCGCTCGTGGCCCACGACACGGTGGGGGAGGCCGGTACCGCAGGCGTCTCCGATCCCGTCACCGGGCAGGCCGTGGTCGCGTTCGTCACCGCATCAGGACGCGCGGAGGTCTCGACCTCGCAGCTGCGCGGCCAGGTCGCCACGGCGATCGGCCCCGTCGCCAAGCCGAAGCACATCGTCGTGGTCCCCGACCTCCCCAAGACACGCTCCGGCAAGATCATGCGACGGCTGCTCGCACAGCTGTGGGAAGCCGAGCAGGATCGCCGCGCCGGACGAGCACCCGCCCCGCTCGGGGACACGACATCTCTCCAGAACCCGTGGGCCGTCGACGACATCGCCGCCGTGCTCGAGACCGCTGAACTGAGGACATGATGACGGAAGAACACCGCTTCGGCTTTCGCACGAGGGCTCTCCACGCCGGCGGCACTCCCGATGCTGCGACGGGTGCCCGCGCCGTGCCGATCTACCAGACGACCTCCTTCGTCTTCGAGGATGCGACGGATGCCGGCAACCTCTTCGCGCTGCAGAAGTACGGCAACATCTACTCGCGCATCGGCAACCCCACCGTCGCTGCGCTCGAAGAACGGCTGGCATCGCTCGAGGGCGGGATCGGCGCGGTCGCGACGGCATCCGGCATGAGCGCGGAGTTCATCACGTTCGCCGCGCTCGTCGGAGCCGGTGACCACGTGGTGGCCTCCGCCCAGCTGTACGGAGGCACGGTGACGCAGCTCGACGTGACGCTGCGCCGGTTCGGCGTGCAGACGACCTTCGTCGCATCCACCGACCCCGCCGACTACGCCGCCGCGATCCGCCCCGAGACCAAGGTCGTCTACGTGGAGATGATCGGCAACCCGTCGGGTGAGATCGCCGACATCGAAGGCCTCGCGGAGGTCGCGCATGCCGCCGGTGTGCCGCTCGTCGTCGACGCGACCCTCGCCACTCCGTACCTCGCACGGCCGCTCGAGCACGGCGCCGACATCGTCATCCACTCGGTGACGAAGTTCCTCGGGGGCCACGGCACCACACTCGGCGGCGTCGTGATCGAGAAGGGCACCTTCGACTGGGGCAACGGACGGTTCCCGCAGATGACAGAGCCCGTCGAGTCCTACGGCGGCATCAAATGGTGGGACAACTTCGGCGAGTACGGGTTCCTCACCAAGCTCCGCACCGAGCAGCTTCGCGACATCGGTCCGGCGCTCAGCCCGCAGTCGGCGTTCAACCTCCTGCAGGGAGTCGAGACGCTGCCGCAGCGCATCGACGCGCACCTCGCGAACGCGCGGGTCGTCGCCGAGTGGCTCGACTCGGACCCCCGGGTCGAGTACGTGACCTGGGCGGGCCTGGCTCATCACCCGCACCATGAGCGCGCTGCGAAGTACCTGCCGCTCGGCCCTGGGTCGGTGTTCGCCTTCGGTGTGAAGGCCGATGACGGCCGTGCCGCGGGGGAGACCCTCATCGAGAACCTCCAGCTCGCGTCCCATCTCGCGAACATCGGCGATGCGCGCACGCTCGTGATCCATCCGGCATCCACCACCCATCGTCAGCTCACGGAACAGCAGCTCGTCGCCGCGGGCGTGCGCCCCGACCTCATCCGCATCTCGGTGGGTCTCGAGGACGCCGAAGACATCATCTGGGATCTCGATCAGGCCCTCACGACAGCGACAGGAGCGACCCGATGAGCGGAATCGAGACCACGGACGCCGAGGCCTGCGCGCTTCCGACTGCGCAGGACATCGCATCCTGCGCGCTCCCCGGGTCCTCGCCGGCGCAGCCCGACCGCACCTGGATCGGACCCGGCCAGCAGGAGCGCTTCAGCATCCTCCGGCGCGCGAGATCCGTCGCCATCGTCGGTGCATCGAACAACCCTGCGCGGGCGTCGTACTTCGTGGCGACCTATCTGCTCTCCAGCACCGCGTATGACGTGTACCTCGTCAACCCGCGGGAGGCGGAGATCCTCGGACAGCCGGTCTACGCCTCACTTGCAGACCTGCCTGTGGTGCCCGACATCGTCGACGTGTTCCGCCGGCACGACGACCTGCCGGGGGTGGCCCAGGAGGCGATCGAGGCCGGCGCGCACACGCTCTGGCTGCAGCTGGGTTCATGGAACGAGGATGCCGCCGCGATCGCCGAGGGGGCGGGGCTCTCGGTGGTGATGGATCGGTGCATCAAAATCGAGCATGCCCGGTTCCATGGAGGGCTCCACCTCGCCGGATTCGACACCGGGGTCATCAGCTCGCGTCGGCAGCTGCTGGCGCGATGACCCGAGCTCGCGGTCGAGCCTAGACTGGCGAGATGCCTCTCATCGCTCTCACCGGCGGCATCGCCTCGGGCAAGTCGACCATCGCGCGACGACTCGCAGAACTCGGAGCAGTCGTCGTCGACGCCGATCAGATCGTGCGCGACGTGCAGGCGCCAGGCTCTGCGGTGCTGGCACGGATCGAGGACGTCTTCGGCGCCGATGTCATCGACGCGGACGGCGCACTCGACCGGGCTGCCCTGGGCGCCAAGGTGTTCGGCGATCCCGAGCAGCTGGCGCGGCTGAACGCGATCGTCCACCCCGCGGTGCGTGCCGAGTCGCAGCGTCGATTCGAGGAGGCCGCCTCCGCCGGTCCCGAGACCGTCGTCGTGTACGACGTCCCTCTTCTGGTCGAGGCGCGGGTCGATGACCCGTGGGATCTGATCGTCGTGGCCCATGCACCAGCGGACGAGCGCAGGCGGCGGCTCGTCGAGCTGCGCGGCATGGCGGAGCAGGCGGCCCAGGAACGGATCGACGCGCAGGTGTCCGACGAGCGTCGGCTCGCGATCGCCGACGAGGTCATCGAGACCGCAGGTTCACTGGAGGAGACGATCCGGCAGACCGACGCCCTGTGGGAGCGGATCCGCTCGTCGTGACCTTCACCGGTCACACACCCGGGTCTCCCGCCTATCGGCGTCTCATCGTCGGGCTGTTCTTCGCCGGCATCGCGACGTTCGCGCAGCTGTACTCGCCGCAGGCCGTGCTGCCGCAACTCTCGTCGAACCTGGGGATCACGCCTGCCACCGCGGCGCTCGCGGTGTCGGCTGCGACGCTCGGTCTGGCGGCGGCCGTCGTTCCGTGGTCGATGGTCGCAGACCGCATCGGGCGGGTTCCCGCCATGGGGATCGGCATCCTCACAGCGACGGCGCTGGGGGTTCTCGCGCCCTTCAGCACCGGCATGGAGATGCTGCTGGCACTGCGGCTGCTCGAGGGCGTGGCGCTGGGCGCCGTGCCCGCGGTGGCGCTCGCATATCTCAGCGAGGAGGTGAGCGCACGCGATGCCGCGGCTGCAGCGGGGAGCTACATAGCCGGGACGACCGTGGGCGGCCTGCTCGGTCGTGTCCTGTCGGGATTGGCCGGCGAGCCATGGGGATGGCGCGCGGGCATCTGGACCGTCGCCGGTGTGTGCGCGGTGGCAGCGGTCCTGTTCCTCTGGCTCACTCCGAAGGCTCAGGGGTTCGTGCCCGGTCGATTTCGACACGACGCGTCGCCGCGGATGCTTGCGCGCCTGGCGATGCCGCTGCGCTCCGCGACGCAGCTCGCGCTCTACATGCAGGGCTTTCTTCTCATGGGCGCCTTCGTCGCGGTGTACAACTACCTCGGGTTCCACCTGATCGACGCGCCGTTCGCCCTTCCGGGGTGGGTGGTCACACTGCTGTTCCTGGCCTATCTCGCAGGCACCGTCTCGTCGCCGACAGCAGGTGCGCTCGCATCCCGCTTCGGCCGGTATCCGGTGCTGCTCGCCTCGATCGCCGTGATGGCCGTCGGCGCCCTCGCCATGTTGAGCCAGGTGCTCTTCGCGGTGATCGTCGGGCTGCTGCTCTTCACCGCCGGCTTCTTCGGCGCGCATGCCGTCGCCTCGGGGTGGGCTCCCGCCGCAGCCGCCTCCGACAGCAGGGCGCAGGCATCGTCGCTCTACTATTTCGGCTACTACGCGGGGTCGAGCCTCTTCGGCTGGGCGCTGGGGATCGTGTTCGGCAGGGCTGACTGGGCGTGGTTCGTGGCGGTGATCGTGGCGATGTGCGCGGTGTCCGCGGCGCTGGCGGCACGCGCCCTGCGGCAGGCGTCGACCGGCCGCGTATGATCACGAAGCGGCACCTCATCGCCGTCGCTCACTGCCACTGTCGACCGGGAGGATCGCCTCATGCGCCTGACCTATCTCGCCGCCTACGATCGTGAGCTGCGCACGGACGCCGAGGTGACGCACGCGCTCAGTGTGGCGATGCACGGACCGCTGCGACTCGCCGTCTTCCCCGGCGGGCGCGGGTTCGTGTCGTACTCGGACCTCGATGGCCACGACTCCGGCGGAATCGAAGAGCTCATCGACGTCGCGCTCGCGCACTTCACGACCCTCAGCGGCATCGATTCGATCGAGTGGAAGACGCGAGGGCATGATCGTGCGCCTCGGCTCGGCCGGGCTCTGGAGAGCCGTGGGTTCGTGCCTGAGGACGAGGAGTCGGTGATGATCGGCGAGGCGGCGGCGCTCGCCCAGCCCGTCGACCTTCCCTCGGAGGTGGAGCTCCGGCGGGCGCGCACCGAGGCCGAGGTGTTCGCGATGGAGGAGATGCAGGGGAGGGTCTTCGGCGATCCGCAGTGGCGCGTGCGCGTCGAGACGACGCTGCAGCGCATCCGGGAAGATGACACCGTGGAGCTCTGGACGGCTGTGGCTGATGGAGCGGTGATCAGCGCTGGACGCCTGGAGCCCGTGGCCGGCACCCGCTTCGCCGGTCTGTGGGGCGGAGCGACGCTGCCCGAATGGCGGGGTCGAGGGATCTACAGAGCGCTGACGGCGGAGCGCGCGCGATCCGCCCTCGCGCTCGGCAAGCGGTACCTGCAGTCGGATTGCACCGAGTTCTCGCGGCCGATCCTCGAGCGTGCGGGACTCGTCAAGGTCTCGACCACCACGCCCTACGTGTGGACGCGGCCGGCTGACTGACCGGCACCGCCCTCTCGACGCCTGCGCGCCAGGCGGCGCGCGCCCACGACGACGACGATGACGAGGCCCACCAGCAGCAGGGCGGCCACGACGGGGATGACGATCGCCGTGATCGCGAGCATGAACGATGCCCCGTCCTCAGCCGTGCTCAGGACAGGAGCCGCAAGGCCGCCGGTCACGGTGTTGGCGGCGACACGCGCCGTGGCCTTCGCGATGTGCACGACCAGGGCGATCGCGATGCCGGAGACCACCGGCACCCAGGCGTTGTCGGTGAAGAACGCGGCAGGGTCGTCGACCGCGATCGTCTGAGCGCCCGAGCCGGCGCCGAAGGCGATGCCACCGGATGCCGGACGCAGAATGCTCTGGATCACGTCGTTCAGGGAATCGAGCGCAGGGATCTTGTCGGCCACGACCTCCAGCAGCAGCAGCCCGCCGAGGATCCAGAGCGCGAGATCGCTCGACAGCCACGACCACGAGGCCGGCAGCACCACGGAGGGGAGTAGCCGATCGGCGAGGCCCAGCAGGAACAGCGGCATCCAGGCATTGAGGCCCGCAGACGCGGCGAGACTGGTGCCGATGAGGAACTCGATCACGCCCCCACTCTAGGCGGAGGCCGCTCGTGGCCCCGATGTCGGTGGCCCGGCATACGCTGGAGGTATGCAACCCACGCGCAGTGTTCGTCCCTTCGAGGTCATCAGCGAATATGCGCCTGCCGGCGACCAGCCGAAGGCGATCGCCGAACTCGCATCGCGTATCAACGCCGGCGAGACCGACATCGTGCTGCTCGGCGCCACCGGTACCGGAAAGTCGGCGACGACCGCCTGGCTGGTCGAGCAGGTGCAGCGTCCGACGCTCGTCCTCGCGCACAACAAGACGCTCGCCGCGCAGCTGGCCAACGAGTTCCGCGAGCTGATGCCGAACAACGCCGTCGAGTACTTCGTCTCCTACTACGACTACTACCAGCCAGAGGCGTACGTGCCTCAGACCGACACCTTCATCGAGAAGGACTCCTCGATCAACTCCGAGGTCGAGCGTCTGCGTCACTCGACCACGAACTCGCTGCTCAGCCGCCGCGACGTGATCGTCGTCTCCACCGTCTCCTGCATCTACGGCCTCGGTGCGCCAGAAGAGTACCTCCGCGCCATGGTCGCCCTCCAGGTGGGAGAGCGGTACGACCGCGACGCGCTGATCAGGCAGTTCATCTCGATGCAGTACAACCGCAACGACGTCGACTTCTCCCGGGGCAACTTCCGGGTGCGAGGCGACACCATCGAGATCATCCCGGTGTACGAGGAGCATGCGATCCGCATCGAGCTGTTCGGTGACGAGATCGAAGCGCTCTATTCGTTGCATCCGCTCACCGGAGAGGTCATCGAGAAGCTCGACTCCGTGCCGATCTTCCCCGCCTCGCACTACGTGGCGGGAACCGACGTGATCCAGCGCTCGATCGGCACGATCGAGCACGAGCTCGAGGAGCGGCTCAAGGAGTTCGAGCGTCAGGGGAAGCTGCTCGAGGCCCAGCGGCTGCGGATGCGCACGACCTTCGACCTGGAGATGCTGCAGCAGCTCGGCTTCTGCTCGGGAATCGAGAACTACTCCCGGCACATGGACGGGCGTCAGCCCGGCGAGCCGCCGCACACGCTGCTCGACTTCTTCCCCGACGACTTCATGCTCGTGATCGACGAGTCGCACGTCACGGTGCCGCAGATCGGCGCGATGTACGAGGGAGACGCATCACGCAAGCGCACGCTCGTCGACCATGGCTTCCGGCTGCCGAGCGCGATGGACAACAGGCCGCTGCGGTGGGACGAGTTCAAGAACAGGATCGGGCAGACCGTGTATCTCTCGGCCACTCCCGGCAAGTACGAGATGGGCATCGCCGACGGCGTGGTGGAGCAGATCATCCGCCCGACGGGTCTGGTCGACCCGCACATCATCGTGAAGCCGTCGAAGGGCCAGATCGACGACCTTCTCGAGGAGATCAGGCAGCGTGTCGGGCGTGACGAGCGTGTGCTCGTGACGACGCTCACCAAGAAGATGTCCGAAGAGCTGACGGACTTCCTCGGCGAGCACGGCGTGCGCGTTCGCTACCTCCACTCCGACGTCGACACGCTGCGACGGGTCGAACTGCTCAGCGAGCTGCGGGCGGGCGTCTACGACGTCCTGGTGGGAATCAACCTGCTGCGTGAAGGACTCGATCTGCCCGAGGTGTCGCTGGTTGCGATCCTCGACGCCGACAAAGAGGGCTTCCTGCGATCGGGCACGTCGCTGATCCAGACGATCGGCCGCGCGGCGCGCAACGTCTCGGGCGAAGTGCACATGTACGCCGACAGGATCACCGACTCGATGGCCAAGGCGATCGAAGAGACGGATCGACGTCGCGAGAAGCAGGTCGCCTACAACCTGGAGCACGGGATCGACCCGCAGCCGCTGCGCAAGCGGATCGCCGACATCACCGAGGTGCTCGCCCGCGAAGGCGCCGACACCGCTGCGATGATGTCCGGCCGCGGGCGCGCGACCGGCAAGGGGAAGTCGCCGACGCCCAACCTCCGGCGCACCGGGATCGCCGCCGAAGGCGCTCAGCAGCTCGAAGCCGTGATCCAGGACCTCTCCGACCAGATGCTCGCGGCGGCCGCGGAGCTCAAGTTCGAGCTCGCCGGACGACTGCGTGACGAGGTGCAGGACATGAAGAAGGAGCTGCGTGCCATAGAGAAGGCCGGCCACGCCTGACGACACGGGAGCGACCAGGATGGACGCATCAGGAGAAGAGCTCGCCGATCGCGTGAGAGCGCTTCTCACCCTTGACGGGAACGTCGAGGAGAAGCGGATGTTCGGCACGCGCGCGTTCCTCCTCGACGGTCACATCCTCGTCGGTGCGCGCACCGGCGGGGTGCTGCTCGTGCGCGTCGACGAAGAGCACGGCGCGTCGCTGATCACCCGGCCAGGGGTCGCGTCCGCGGTCATGGGTCCGCGGACCATGGGCACCGGTTGGCTCGACGTATCGCCGAGCGCGCTCATCGACGACGACGACCTCGCGGCCTGGCTCGACATCGCGCGTGAAGACGCGAAGCGAGACGGCTGAGAGCGAGCCTCAGGGGCAGTGGACGAGCGTCTTGGGGCCCGACCGGTCGATCTCATGCTCGCTCATCGGGGAGCCGCACAGCGGACAGGCGCGTTCGGCACGTTCGGACGGGCTCGGCGGGGGCGTCTTCTCGTAGGGGCCGACCGAGGCCGGGCCGGCGAAGCGGATCAGATTCGAGTTGAACCAGGCATACAGGCCTCCGGCTTCGCGGATCCGAGTGCGGAGCGAAGGGCGATCATCAGAACTGGCCATGTTGCTTAGTGTACTAACTATTAGGGTCAATGTATATTCGAATCCGTGACCGCATCGGATGACCTGCTCAAGCTCGACAACCAGCTCTGCTTCGCTCTGGTGACCGCAGCACGCAACGTCGTGGCGATCTACCGGCCGATTCTGGAGCCCCTCGGGCTCACGCATCCGCAGTATCTTGTGATGCTGGCGCTCTGGGAACGTGCTCCGCGCCCACTGAACGATCTCGCGGCCGACCTCGCGCTCGAGCCTGCGACGGCGTCGCCGCTGGTGAAGCGGCTGGAGGCAGACGGTCTTGTGGCGAGGCAGCGCAGCGTCGAGGACGAGCGCCGTCTCGACATCACGCTCACGGACGCCGGTCGGGCTCTGCGTGGCCGAGCCCTCGATGTTCCGCGCCAGGTGATGACCGCTGTGGGAATGGACCTGCAGCAGATCGCGACACTGCGCGATGGTTTGTCGGCATTCGCGGGGCGCCGTTCAGCCCAGGAGTGACCGCGTCATAGGGTGTGGGCATGCCGATCGAACACCAGACGCGTCCTGCGCGCCGGAGTGTCGATCGGATGGTCCTTCCCGTCGTCGTCGTCGTTCTGTTCGGCGCGGCGATGATCGCGTCGGCGATCCAGGGTCAGCCGACGTTCCGCCCCACCGAGCCGATTCCCGAGGGGACGGCAGAGCCGCTGCCCACCGTGTCGCCGGGTGGAACCGGGCTCCCCGAGCCGGTGGAGGTCGAACCCACGAACGCCGCGCTCGCGCAGACTCTCACGGTGATCCTGATGCTCCTGGTCGCGGCCGGGATCGTCGCGCTCCTCGTGATCGCCGCCAGAGCCCTGCTTCGAGCATGGCGAGATCGCCCGCTCCGGCGTCGTGACGCAGCCGTCGTCGCATCCGAGGTCGATCAGCTCGCATCGACCCCGACAGCGGACGTCGCGGTCGGGGTGATGCAACGCGGGATCGCCGGCGCGCTGGCGACGATCGATGAGCGTGCCACGGCCTCGGATGCCATCGTCGCCGCGTGGATCGGTCTCGAAGAGAGCGCGGCGGACGCGGGGGTGAAGCGTGCGGCGAGCGAGACTCCGGGGGAGTTCGTGGTGCGGATCATCACTCTGCGGCCGGGCGCCGCCGACGACGCTGCGGCGTTGCTGCGCCTCTATGAGAGCGTCCGCTTCGGCACGCGGGTGGCCGACGAACATGATCGGGCCTCGGCGCGACAGGCCCTTCGGCGCATCGAGGGGGTGTGGCGATGAGCGCACGGAGAACACTTCTCGCGATCGGTGCGGCGGTCGTCGCTGCTCTCGCCCTCCTCGGCTTCGGCTTCACCTGGCCGTTCGTGATCGGCTGGAGTCTGCTGATCTGCGCGGTCGGTCTGCTCGGACAACTCGTGATGCCGCTCGAGCCCGGCTTCGACGCCCCGCGTATCGACACGGAACGCCATCGTCGGCCGACCGAGATCTCTCGGATGGCGTGGGCCCTGAACACGCACACCGGTATCGCCGGACAGCAGATCACCCGACGCGTCAGCGCGATCCTCCGCCATAGGCTGGTGCGCCAGGGAATCGACCCGGACAACCCGGAGGACAGGGCACGACTCACCGCGGTGATCGGACCCGGGCTCTGGGAACAGCTGACGGGTCCCGCCCCGACGATCGTCGACATCGAACGGGCCCTGGATGCCGTCGATCGACTGAACCCTTCCTCACCCGGCGAGCCGTCGCTCGCGTCGCACGCCCCAGCCACCGGCCAGGCGCGGCCCTCGCTGTTCCGTCGATCAAGGAGATGACATGACGAGCCCCGCAGAGATCGCCGACACCGGAGCCAGGATCCTCGCCGCGGTGAGGACGGTCGTGGTGGGCATGGACGACCCCGTCGAGATCGCGCTCGCGACGATTCTCGCGGGTGGTCACGTGCTGTTCGAGGACGTGCCAGGGCTGGGAAAGACCCTCGCCGCTCGCAGTCTCGCGGCGGCCCTGGGGCTGTCGTTCCGTCGGTTGCAGTGCACCCCCGACATGCTCCCGGGCGACGTGACCGGATCGTACGTGTACGCACCGGACTCGGGCGACTTCGTCTTCCGTCCCGGGCCGATCTTCACCGGTCTGCTGCTCGCCGACGAGGTCAACAGAACCACCCCGAAGACGCAGTCGGCGATGCTCGAGGCGATGGCGGAGCGACAGGTGACGGTCGAGGGCAACAGCTTCGCGCTGCCGGCGCCGTTCCATGTGATCGCGACGTCGAATCCGATCGAGTACGAGGGCACCTACGCGCTTCCCGAGGCGCAGCTCGACAGATTCATGGTGCGGCTGTCCGTGGGCTATCCGGACGCGGACAACGAGGCTCGGATCCTGGAGAACCGGGTGAGCAGGCGAGAGGAGGCGACCCACGTCGCCCCGGTGATCGATGCCGACCAGCTCGTCGCCCTGCAGAACGCGGTCGAAGCCATCCACGTCGATCAGGACATCACCCGCTACTGCGTCGAGATCACCCGCGCCACGCGGAATGCGCCGCACGTCGAGGTCGGGGCCTCGCCGCGAGGTTCGCTCGGTCTGCTGCTGCTCGGACGAGCGCTGGCGGCGCTGGACGGTCGCGACTACGTGCGCCCGGACGACATCAAGCGCATCGCCGTGCCTGTGCTGGCCCATCGACTCACCCTCACTCCACAGGCATGGGCTCAGGGTGCCTCGGCGTCCGATGTGGTTCGATCGGTCGTCGGTCAGGTGGCGGTGCCGCCGACTGTCGGGGCGCTCGGATGACGGATGATCCCGACGCAGGGCGTCGTGGGCCGGTGCTGTCGGTGGCGATCGGCGGCGCGGTGATCCTCGCCGTTGTCGGCCTTCTGTCGGCCCGACCGGACGTCGCGGCCATGGGCCTGCCTCTGGCCCTCTGGAGCGGGTTCGCGATCGCACGAGGCACCGCCGGGGGCGAGGCGAAGGTCAGGATCGATGCGCTGCCGGGACAGGATGGAGAACTGCTCACCGCGATCGCCGTCGAGAGCGACGCGGAAGCCGTCGAGATGGTGATCGTGCAGTCGGAGCGCCGCACCAGGCGAGTGATCGTGCCTGGGGGCGGATCATCCGTCACCGCCCGCAGCACCGTCCTGCATTCCGGGCCGGCGATTCCTGTGCAAGCCGCGGCGAGAGGGTTCTCTCTCGAGGGCGCGGCGCTCTCGAAGACAGCGGGGCCCGTCGCGGCCGGACGCCAGGTGGCACCGCCCCGCCGACCGATCGATGCGCTGCCGTTGCCGCGACGACTGATCGGGTCGCACGGTGCTCACGAGGGGCGCCGTCAGGGCCAGGGCGGTGACTTCAGGGACATCCACGCCTTCGCTCCGGGGGACGAGCTCCGCCGCGTGGACTGGCGGGCCACGGCGCGGATGGCACGCAGGCCGGGGGATCTGCTGGTTCGACGGACGAACACCCTGAGCGACTCCTCCGTCGTGATCGCGATGGACACGTCGGAAGACCTCGGCGAGGTCGTCTCGTCATGGGGGAGCGGCGATCTCGAACGCAGTGGCGTGACGTCGCTCGACCTCGCGCGGGAAGCCGCCCGCGCGATCGCCGACTCGGCCATCGGCGCGGGCGACCGCGTCGCGCTGCACGTGCTCGTGCACGGGGGCCGGTCGCTGCGCAGCGGCAGCGGATCGAGGCACCTCGCGCGCGTGGTGGCGGCCATCGCCGCGACCGGTCAGGCACGAGAGGATGCGTCCTTCCGCCGCACGCCTCCCGTGCCGCACGGCTCGGTCATCTTCGTACTGTCGACGTTCTTCGAGGGCGCGGCGGCACAGACGGCGCTGATGTGGAGGGCGAGCGGTCATCGAGTCGTCGCCGTCGACGTGCTTCCGCCGCTCGATCGCACGCGTCTCACCCGGGCACAGCTCATCGGCCTTCGCACCGTGCTCGCCGAGCGGGAGAACGTGTTCGCCGATCTGCACGGCGCCGGAGTCGATGTGGTCACCTGGGCCGATGATCCGTCATCGGCGCTGCTCGCGATCGCGAGGGCGCGCCGATGAGGGCGAACGACTCGCTGCAGACCGGGCCGGCCGTCTCCTGGCTCGTCGTTCGGGGCGCGCTCGTCGCCGTCGTCGCCGCCGGGGCCGTCGCCCTGTGCCCGCTGATCGGGTGGCAGGTGGCCGCTGTCGTGCTGGCGATCGTCGCCGCCGCCCTCCCGCAGACGTTCGCGGCGTGGGGATCGGTCGGCTGCCTCGTGATCGGGATGCTGATCTCGGAGCCCGATCTCGGGCGCGCGATGATCGCGGTGCTCGTCGTGCAGCTCATCCACGTGCTGATGTCGCTCTCGCTCGTGATCCCCGCGGGTTCCCGAGTGGTGATCGCCGCGCTCCGGCCCAGCGCACTGCGGCTGCTCGTCGTCCAGGCGATCGCCCAGCCGGTGACCGTCGCGGTGATGGTCGTCGGCGGAGCGGCCGCGCAGGGATCGGCGCAGACGGTGCCGTGGGCCGCCGTCGCGGGAGCCGGAGCCGTCGTGGCGCTCGCGGTGACCCTGGTCGTGAGGGCGAACCGCCGAGCACCGTGAGGCGATGCCTTCCCTGTGAGCCCTCACGGAGCCAATGTCTGTGGCCCCTCGTAGACTTGATCAGTGCCTATCGTCCCGGTTGCAACCCCAGGAAAACTCAGCGTTCGCGGTGCCCGCGTACACAATCTGAAGAACGTCGACATCGACATCCCACGCGACTCCCTCGTCGTGTTCACCGGCCTGTCCGGTTCGGGAAAGTCCAGTCTCGCGTTCGACACGATCTTCGCCGAAGGGCAGCGTCGCTACGTCGAGTCGCTGAGCGCGTACGCGCGCCAGTTCCTCGGCCAGGTCGACCGGCCAGACGTCGACTTCATCGAGGGGCTCAGCCCCGCGGTGTCGATCGATCAGAAGTCGACCAACCGCAACCCGCGGTCGACGGTCGGCACGATCACCGAGATCTACGACTACATGCGTCTGCTCTGGGCGCGCATCGGCATTCCGCACTGCCCCGAGTGCGGTGAGCGCATCCAGCGACAGACCGTGCAGCAGATCGCCGACCAGCTGATGGAGCTGCCCGAGCGGACGCGCTACCAGATCGTCGCGCCCATCGTCTCTCAGAAGAAGGGCGAGTTCGTCGATCTGTTCCGCGAGCTGGGCGCCAAGGGATACTCCCGCGCGATCGTCGACGGAGACCTGATCCAGCTCGCCGAGCCGCCCACGCTGAAGAAGAGCTACAAGCACGACATCGCCGTGGTCGTCGATCGTCTGGTCGCGGCCGACGACATCCTCGGTCGTGTCACCGACTCGGTCGAGACCGCACTCGGACTCGCCGGCGGCGTCGTGCAGGTGAACTTCGTCGACGAAGAGGGCGACGACGCCTGGCAGTCGTTCTCCGAGAAGCTCGCGTGCCCGAACGGGCACGCGCTGTCCCTCACCGAGATCGAGCCGCGCACCTTCTCCTTCAACGCGCCGTTCGGCGCATGCCCCGCCTGCTCGGGGCTCGGCACCCGCATGTCGGTGGACATCGACCTGATGCTCGGTGACGAGGAGCTCTCCATCCGCGAGGGCGCGATCATCCCCTGGACCACCCAGGGCAAGGGCCTCTTCCAGTACTACGAGCGCCTGCTCGAGGGCCTGGCCGACGACCTCAACTTCTCGCTCGACACCCCGTGGCAGGACCTCAGGGTCGACGTGCAGGACGCGATCCTCCGCGGAGACAACTACAAGGTCACGGTCAAGTTCAAGAACCGGTACGGGCGCGAGATGCGTTACGCGTCCGGCTTCGAGGGTGTCGTCCCCTACATCGAGCGGCAGTACGCGCAGGCCGAGTCCGACACGCAGCGCTCGCGCTGGGGCGAGTACCTCCGCGAGGTGCCGTGCCCCGTGTGCGACGGCAACCGTCTCAAGCCCGAGGTGCTCGCGGTGCAGGTGCACGGTCACTCGATCGCCGAGGTGTCGCACCTGAGCCTCGCCGATGCGCGCTCGTTCATGGAGACCCTCACTCTCACCGACCGCGAGGCGCAGATCGCGGCGCAGGTGCTGCGTGAGATCCGCTTGCGACTCGACTTCCTGCTGCAGGTCGGGCTCTCGTATCTCAACCTCAGCCGCTCGGCCGGATCGCTCTCGGGCGGCGAAGCACAGCGCATCCGCCTCGCGACACAGATCGGGTCGGGCCTCACCGGTGTGCTCTACGTGCTCGACGAGCCGTCGATCGGTCTGCACCAGCGCGACAACCGTCGACTGATCGACACCCTTCTGAAGCTCCGTGACCTCGGCAACACGCTCATCGTCGTCGAGCACGACGAAGAGACCATCGAGTCGGCTGACTGGGTCGTCGACATCGGGCCGGGCGCGGGAGTGAACGGCGGTGAGGTGGTGCATTCCGGTTCGTACGAGGCACTCCTGAACGAGCCGGACTCGATGACGGGACAGTATCTCTCCGGTCGTCGCGAGATCCCGACCCCTGCGAAGCGCCGCAAGCTCGACAAGAAGCGGATGCTCAGCGTCGTCGGTGCTCGCGAGAACAACCTGAAGAACGTCAGCGTGAACTTCCCGCTGGGTGTTCTGACGGCGGTCACCGGAGTGTCGGGATCGGGCAAGTCGTCGCTCGTCAACGACATCCTCTACCAGGTGCTCGCCTCGCGGCTCAACGGCGCCCGCACGGTTCCCGGAAAGCACACCCGAGTCTCGGGACTCGACAACCTCGACAAGGTCGTGCACGTCGACCAGGCGCCGATCGGCCGCACGCCGCGCTCGAACCCGGCCACCTACACCGGCGTCTTCGATCGCATCCGCTCGCTCTTCAGCGAGACGCCGGAGGCGAAGGTCCGCGGCTACCAGCCGGGGCGCTTCAGCTTCAACGTCAAGGGCGGCCGCTGCGAGGCGTGCTCGGGCGACGGCACGATCAAGATCGAGATGAACTTCCTGCCGGACGTCTACGTCGACTGCGAGGTCTGCCACGGCAAGCGCTACAACCGCGACACGCTGTCGGTGCACTACAAGGGCAAGAACATCGCCGAGGTCCTCGAGATGCCGATCGCCGAGGCGGCGGAGTTCTTCGAGCCCATCCAGGCGATCCACCGTTACATGAAGACCCTCGTCGACGTGGGCCTCGGCTACGTGCGTCTCGGTCAGTCGGCGACGACACTGTCGGGCGGCGAGGCGCAGCGCGTCAAGCTCGCCACCGAGCTCCAGCGTCGCAGCAACGGCCGCAGCATCTATGTGCTCGACGAGCCGACCACGGGGTTGCACTTCGAAGACGTGCGCAAGCTCCTCGAGGTGCTGAACGGGCTCGTCGACAAGGGCAACACGGTGATCGTCATCGAGCACAACCTCGATGTGATCAAGTCCGCCGACTGGGTGATCGACCTCGGACCGGAGGGCGGTTCCGGTGGTGGTGAGATCCTGGCGACGGGCACCCCCGAGCAGATCGCGCGAGTCGAGGACAGTCACACGGGCCAGTTCCTCGCCGAGATCCTGGGTGAGGGGCGTTCTGCGCGGAAGGCCAGCTGATGGCCGACGTCCTGCCGTACAAGCCGCGGGCTGGTGAGATCCCCACCAACCCCGGCGTGTACCGATTCCGCGACGCCGATGGACGCGTGCTCTATGTCGGCAAGGCGAAGAACCTGCGTCAACGTCTGTCGAACTACTTCGCGCCGTTGCGCACGCTCCACGAGCGCACCAGACGGATGGTCACCACGGCGTCCTCCGTCGAATGGACGGTCGTCTCGACCGACGTGGACTCGTTGCAGCTCGAGTACATGTGGATCAAGGAGTTCGATCCGCCCTTCAACGTCCGCTACAAGGACGACAAGTCCTACCCGTTCATGGCCGTGACGCTGGGCGATGAGGCGCCGCGAGTGATCGTCACCCGCAACCGCAAGATCCCCGGTGCGCGCTACTTCGGTCCCTATCCGAAGGTCTGGGCGGTTCACGAGACGATCGACCTGATGGTCAAGGCGTTCCCGATCCGCACCTGCAGCGACTCCAGCTACAAGCGCGCGATGCAGACAGGGCGTCCGTGCTTTCCGGGGCAGATCGGCAAGTGCGGCGGGCCGTGCTCGATGACGGTCACCATCGAGGAGCACCGTGCGATGGTCGACGACTTCGTCGCATTCATGGCCGGAGGCGACGAGCGCTTCACCCGAGAGCTGACGAAGAGGATGCTGGCCGCCTCCGCTGCGATGGACTACGAGGCCGCCGCCAGATTCCGCGACAAGCTCACGGCGATCGAGGCGGTGCTGGGCAAGAGCGCGCTGGTCCTCGCGACCGACGAGGATGCCGACCTGTTCGGAATCGCGGAGGACGAGCTCGCCGCAGCGGTGCAGCACTTCGTGATCCGCGGCGGACGCGTCCGAGGCGTCCGCGCGATGACGATCGAGAAGGAGATCGACATCTCGACGGCCGACCTGGTCGACCAGGTGCTGCAGCGCGCGTACGGGGATGCCCAGGACGTGCCGCGGCGAATCATCGTGCCGACGCTGCCGGACGACGCGGCGGAGCTCGAGGTGTGGCTGCGCGAGCGGCGAGGCAAGAAGGTCGAGATCGCCGTCGCCCAGCGCGGTCAGCGCGCCGACCTCATGCGCACCGCGACACTCAACGCGCAGCAGGCGTTGATCCGCTACAAGACCCGTCGCACGAGCGACTACATYGCGCGCACGCAGGCTCTCACAGATCTTCAGGAGGCGCTGGGGATGTCGGAGGCGCCGTTGCGCATCGAGTGCTTCGACATCTCGCACCTCGGCGGCACGAACGTGGTGGCGTCGATGGTGGTCTTCGAAGACGGGCTGCCGCGAAAAGATCAGTATCGTTCGTTCAACATCGCCGAGACCACGGACGACACCGACTCGATGTACCAGGTGCTGCGACGTCGTCTCGCCTACCTCGATCGTCCCGAGGAAGCCGAAGTGCCCGCCGCAGCCGTGGGGGTCCCTGGAGAGTCGGAGGACGACCTCGACGAGGTCGTCGTCGAGGTCAAGCGCAAGCCCCGCTTCGCCTATCCGCCGCAGCTGCTGCTCGTCGATGGCGGGCAGCCGCAGGTCGAGGCGGCCGCGCGGGCACTCCGAGACGCCGGTCACACCGAGATCGCCGTGTGCGGCATCGCCAAGAGGCTCGAGGAGATCTGGCTCCCCGGGGATGACTTCCCGGTGATCCTGCCTCGCACCAGTGAGTCGCTCTACCTGCTCCAGCGACTGAGGGACGAAGCACACCGATTCGCGATCACGCACCAGCGCAAACGACGCAGGAACGACATCACGTCGATCCTCGCCGAGGTTCCCGGCCTCGGTGCGGCGCGGATAAAGGTCCTACTCAAGCACTTCGGATCCGTCACCGCACTGCGGTCTGCACCGCCCGAGGCGATCCAGGAGGTGCAGGGGATCGGGCCTGTGCTCGCCGAGAACATCCATACGCATCTCTCTTCTCGCTAGGCTGGGGGAGCGGGGGAGAAGGAGTAACCATGACTGACGGGGACAAAGGCGAGTTCCTCATCGTCACGGGCATGTCGGGCGCTGGACGCACGACGGTCGCGAACGCACTCGAGGACCTCGGCTGGTATGTCGTGGACAACCTGCCGCCGCAGATTCTCCGTCCATTGCTGGACCTCACCGACATGGGTGGCAACGCCTTGCCCAAGGTCGCCGCCGTGGTGGATGTCCGAGGACGCAACCTCTTCGACGATTTTCCCGGCGTGGCGCGGGCGTTGCGATCGCGCGGTTCGGTGCGCGTGCTGTTCCTGGATGCGTCCGACGACGTCCTCGTGCGTCGATTCGAGGCCGTCCGCAGGCCGCATCCGCTCCAGGGCGACGGCACCCTGCTCGACGGCATTCGCATCGAGCGCCTCCGCCTCGCGCCGATCCGCGAGTCGGCCGACCTCGTGGTCGACACCTCAGCGCTCAACATCCATCAGCTCGCCACGCAGGTGTCCGACCTGTTCTCCGAAGAGGGTGCAGCGCGGCACCGTGTGACGCTCATGAGCTTCGGGTTCAAGTACGGTCTTCCGACCGATGTCGACATCGTCGCGGACATGCGCTTCCTGCCCAATCCCTTCTGGAACGAAGAGCTCCGCGGCCTGACGGGACAGGACGAAGCGGTGAAGAACTACGTGCTCTCCCGTGAAGGCGCCGCAGAGTTCCTCGATTCCTACACGTCGGCGCTCACCCCGGTGCTCGAGGGGTATCAGCGCGAGAACAAGAGCCACTCGACGATCGCTATCGGCTGCACAGGCGGCAAGCACCGCTCGGTCGCCATGGTGGAGGAGCTTGCTCGTCGGCTCGCGTCCGTGCCCGGAGTGGCCGTCAACGTGCGTCATCGGGACCTCGGCAGGGAATAGCAGGAGCCTCCGTCAGAGTAGGCTGGAGGTTTGCGCCGCGATCCGGCGCGTGAGCGTAGAGGAGTGTCGTGGCACTAACCACCGACGTCAAGGCTGAGCTTGTCAGCATCCGTAATGCACCCCCGACGGTGCGTGTCGCGGAGGTCACCTCTATCCTCCGGTTCGCCGGCGGACTGCACTCCATCGCCGGGCGGGTCGCCGTCGAGGCGGAGGTGGATGCCGAGATCCTCGCGCAGCGTGTCGCGCGCGACCTCGCGGAGATCTACGGTGTTCGGCCCGAGATCGCCCAGGTGCAGTCGAGCACGGCCAACGACGGAGCGCGGTGGGCAGTGAGGGTGATCGCGTCGGGGGAGACCCTCGCACGCCAGACCGGTCTGCTCGACCAGCGCCGTCGCCCGGTCCGCGGACTTCCCAACCGTCTCACCACGGGCTCCCGCGCAGAGGTCGCCGGTCTGTGGCGCGGAGCGTTCCTCGCCGCGGGAACCCTGAGTGAACCAGGCCGCTCTGCCATGCTCGAGGTCGCCTGCCCGTCGTCTGAGGCTGCCATGGCGCTCGTCGGCGCCGCGCACCGCCTCGGAGTGGCTGCGAAAGCTCGCGAGGTGCGCGGCATGCCCCGCGTCGTCGTCCGCGAGGGCGAGGCCATCCGCACGATCCTCAGCGAGATGGGTGCACAGAAGACCGCTGTCGCCTGGGAGGAGATGCGCCAGCGCCGCGAGGTGCGCGCGGGTGTGAACCGTCTCGTGAACTTCGATGACGCCAACCTGCGTCGTTCCGCGCAGGCCGCTGTCGCCGCCTGCGCCCGCGTGGAGCGCGCTCTCGAGATCCTCGCCGACGAGGTGCCCGACCACCTCAAGGTCGCCGGTGAGCTGCGCCTCGCGCACCGAGACGCGAGCCTCGACGAGCTGGGCCACCACGCCGACCCGCCGATGACGAAGGATGCCGTCGCCGGCCGCATCCGCCGTCTTCTGGCCATGGCCGACAAGCGTGCGCAGCAGGAGGGCATCCCGGGCACCGAGGCCGCCGTGYCCGCCGGACTCGACGTCTGAGCCTGTCCATCGACATCAGCGAGGCGATCCCTGTCAAGGGGTCGCCTCGCTTCGTCATATGGGGGAAGGATCAGGGTCGGCGACACGTTGTCGTCACTAGGATGAGTTAAGTCCGCTCTACGCCGCACCTCGGCGGCGCAGAGGATCGGCAAGCGCCGCGGCGCGGCGCGGATTGGATGAAAGCGACATGGCGACCTACACGCTCCCCGACCTTCCCTACGACTTCGCAGCCCTCGAGCCGCACATCAGCGGCAAGATCATGGAGCTGCACCATGACAAGCACCACGCGACCTACGTCGCCGGCGCGAACACCGCCCTCGAGCAGCTCGCCGAGGCCCGTGACAGCGGCAACCTCGCCAACGTGAACAAGCTCGAGAAGGACCTCGCGTTCAACCTCGGCGGTCACGTCAACCACTCGATCTTCTGGACCAACCTCTCGCCGACCGGCGGCGGACAGCCCGAGGGCGAGCTCAAGGCAGCCATCGACGAGTTCTTCGGCTCGTTCGAGAAGTTCCAGGCGCACTTCACCGCGAACGCCCTCGGAATCCAGGGCTCCGGCTGGTCGGTGCTCAGCTGGGACTCGATCGGCCAGCGTCTGATCATCCAGCAGCTGTTCGACCAGCAGTCGAACACGGCGCAGGGCACCGTGCCGCTGTTCCAGCTCGACATGTGGGAGCACGCCTTCTACCTCGACTACCTCAACGTCAAGGCCGACTACGTCAAGGCCGCGTGGAACATCGCCAACTGGGAGAACGTCGCTCAGCGCTTCGAGGTCGCCCGCGAGAAGACGAACGGCCTGCTGGTACTGTCGTAATCGGGTCGCGTCCCGACGGGCCCAGTCTCGTCGGGACGCCATCTCAGCCAAAAACCCCCGCGCATCGCGTAAGCACTTTTGCTGCGCACAGCGCACGAGAAACAGGGAGACCTGAGTGTCTGTCAAGATCGGTATCAACGGCTTCGGCCGCATCGGACGCAACTACTTCCGCGCGGCTCTCGCGCAGGGAGCGGACATCGAGATCGTCGCGGTCAACGACCTCACCGACAACAAGACCCTTGCCCACCTTCTGAAGTACGACTCTGTGGGCGGCGTCCTCGACGCTGACATCAGCTTCGACGACGAGAGCATCACGGTCAACGGCAAGGCGATCAAGGCGTTCGCAGAGCGCGATCCCGCCAACCTTCCGTGGGGTGAGCTGGGCGTCGACATCGTCATCGAGTCGACCGGCTTCTTCACCAAGGCCGAGGCTGCCAAGAAGCACATCGATGCGGGCGCCAAGAAGGTGCTCATCTCAGCTCCCGGCACCGGTGTCGACGGCACCTTCGTCATGGGCGTGAACGAGGACACGTACAACCCGGAGACCGATCACATCATCTCCAACGCCTCCTGCACGACCAACTGCCTCGCGCCGCTGGCCCAGGTCTTCAACGACGCGTTCGGCATCGACCGCGGCTTCATGATGACCGCTCACGCCTACACCGCAGATCAGAACCTGCAGGACGGCCCGCACAGCGACCTGCGTCGTGCACGCGCCGCTGCGATCAACATCACCCCGGCCTCCACCGGTGCAGCCAAGGCGATCGGCGAGGTTCTGCCCGAGCTCCAGGGCAAGCTGAGCGGCTCGTCGTACCGCGTTCCGGTTCCCACCGGCTCGATCGTCGACCTGACGCTGATCACCGACCGCGAGAACCTCACGGTCGAGGAGGTCAACGAGGCCTACAAGAAGGCTGCTGCCGACGGTCGCCTCGCCGGCTTCCTGCAGTACAACGAAGACCAGATCGTCTCGAGCGACATCGTGCACAACCCGCACTCGTCGATCTTCGACGCGACCCTGACCAACGTCAGCGGCAACCTGGTCAAGGTCTCCAGCTGGTACGACAACGAGTGGGGCTACTCCAACCGTCTCGTCGACCTGACCGAGTACGTGGCCGAGCGTCTCTGAGACACCTCCCATGACTCTGCGCACCCTGGATTCACTGGGTTCGCTCGAGGGCAAGCGCGTCATCGTCCGTTGTGATCTCAACGTCCCCCTCCGGGACGGGATCATCACGGACGATGGCCGTGTCCGCGCCTCGTTGCCTACCCTCAACGCACTGATCAACGCGGGCGCCCGCGTCATCGTGTGCTCGCACCTCGGACGCCCCGACGGTGCGCCCGACCCGCAGTACAGCCTCGCGCCGGTCGCCCAGCGACTGTCCGAGCTGCTCGGCAAGCCGGTCGCGTTCGCACGCGACACCGTCGGCGAGTCGGCCCAGGAGGCCGTGGCCTCGCTCGAGGACGGCGACATCGTCGTCATCGAGAACCTGCGGTTCAACCCGGGGGAGACCTCGAAGGACGATGCCGAGCGCGGCGCCTTCGCGGCTCAGCTCGCAGAGCTCGGTGACGTGCTCGTCTCCGATGGATTCGGCGTCGTGCATCGCAAGCAGGCGAGCGTCTACGACCTCGCCGAGCTGCTGCCCTCCGCTGCCGGTCTGCTGATCGCGACAGAGCTCGACGTGCTCGACCGTCTCACCGAGAACCCCGAGCGCCCGTACGCGGTCGTGCTCGGCGGGTCGAAGGTGAGCGACAAGCTCGGCGTCATCTCGCACCTGCTGCCTCGCGTGGATCGCATCCTCGTCGGCGGCGGCATGCTGTTCACCTTCCTGAAGGCGCAGGGCCACGCCGTGGCCTCCAGCCTCCTCGAAGAGGATCAGCTCGAGACGGTGCGCGGCTACATCGCCGAGGCCGAGAAGCGCGGCGTGGAGCTCGTGCTCCCGACCGACGTGGTCGTCGCCTCCTCGTTCTCGGCGGATGCCGACCACGAGGTGACGGCTGCGGACGCGATCGAGGACACGGCGTTCGGTGCTGCCGGAATCGGCCTGGACATCGGTCCCGAGACTGCGGCGCGATTCGCGGAGGTCATCCGCGAATCGAAGACGGTGTTCTGGAACGGTCCGATGGGCGTGTTCGAGTTCCCGGCGTTCGCCGGCGGCACCAAGACCGTCGCGCAGGCGCTCACCGAGGTAGACGGCCTCAGCGTCGTCGGCGGCGGTGACTCGGCCGCGGCCGTGCGTCAGCTCGGCTTCGCCGACGACCAGTTCGGTCACATCTCGACCGGCGGCGGCGCCAGCCTCGAGTTCCTCGAGGGCAAGAAACTACCCGGCCTGGAGGTGCTCGGATGGGCCTAGAAAACAATTCCCGATCGTCGGCTACGCCGAACAGGGCCCGTACCCCGCTGATCGCGGGAAACTGGAAGATGAACCTCGACCACCTGCAGGCGGTCGCGTTCGTGCAGAAGCTGCACTGGACTCTCAAGGATGCCAAGCACGAGGACGGATCGGTCGAGGTCGCGGTTTTCCCGCCCTTCACCGACATCCGCAGCGTGCAGACGCTGATCGACGCAGACAAGATCCCGTTCGCGCTGGGTGCGCAGGACCTCTCGGCACACGACTCCGGTGCGTACACCGGTGAGGTGTCGGGAGCGTTCCTGGCGAAGCTCGACGCGAAGTACGTCATCATCGGTCACTCCGAGCGCCGCGAATACCACGCGGAGTCGGACGACGTCGTGGCGGCCAAGACGAAGGCAGCGCTCAAGCACGGCCTCTCGCCGGTCATCTGCGTCGGCGAGACGGCCGAAGACCTGGAGAAGTTCGGCGCGAGCGCGGTTCCGGCCGGTCAGCTCGAGGTCGCTCTTCAGGGGCTCTCGAAGGATGCCGACATCGTTGTGGCGTACGAGCCCGTCTGGGCCATCGGCTCCGGACAGGCGGCCACGCCGCAGCAGGCACAGGATGTCTGCGCCGCGCTGCGCGCGGTGATCGCCAAGGTCCTCGGTGACGACGCTGCCGCGCGCACCCGGATCCTGTACGGCGGATCGGTCAAGGCGGCCAACATCGCCAGCTTCATGCGTGAGCCCGATGTCGACGGCGCACTGGTCGGAGGCGCGAGCCTCGTGGTCGACGAGTTCGCTGCGATCATCCGCTTCGAGAAGCACGTAGGCGTGTGAGTGTGGCGGGGCTCCGGCCCCGCCGCACCGTATACTTGACCGTTACCGGGGCAATCCTGCCCCAGCGAAAGGCTCTTCCTCGTGGAAATTCTCGAGTTCGTCCTGCAGGTGGTGCTGGGCATAACCAGCGTCCTGCTGACTCTCCTCATCCTCCTCCACAAGGGTCGCGGTGGCGGCCTCTCCGACATGTTCGGTGGCGGAATGACGTCGGCTGTCGGCTCGTCGGGTCTCGCTGAGCGCAATCTCAACCGCTTCACCGTGGTCCTCGCCCTGGCGTGGTTCGTGGCGATCGTGGCGCTCGGCCTCATCACGAAGTTCGAGGTGATCTGATGGCTACCGGCGGCAATGCGATCCGAGGAACCCGTGTCGGTTCCGGCCCCATGGGCGAGCAGGACCACGGCTACCACGCCGACCGCATCGCGGTCTCGTACTGGGACGGCCTCGGCAACGAGACGGTCCGCTACTTCGCCGCGGGACTCCCGGAAGAGGAGATCCCCGAGACGATCGACCACCCCCAGTCAGGTCTGCCGGCCGGACGAGACAAGGCGAACCCGCCCGCACTCGCGAAACCGGAGCCGTACAAGACCCACCTCGCGTATGTGAAGGAGCGTCGCACCGACGCAGAAGCCGTCCAGCTTCTCGAAGACGCGCTCACCCAGCTCCGTGAGCGTCGAGGTCAGTGACCTCGATCTGAACTCATGACAGAAGCCGCCGCGATCCGATCGCGGCGGCTTCTCTCGTATCGAGCGGGCGTGCTCACCGGCATCCATACGCGGCGTCGATGTAGGACTGGGGCGGGTACCCGTAGGCCCAGACGCCGTTGGCGTCGTCGGTGAAGCCCATGCTGATCGCCCAGGCGGTGGCCCACTTCTCGATGCTGTCCTGGGTCGACGAGTCGTACATGTCCTCGCACTTCACGCTGATCGCATGGCCGACCTCGTGGGCGACGAGCGCTTTGCTGCGGTCGGCAGGCCACTGCTCCGCGACCGAGTTCGACAGTTCGATGGCCGCGCGATCGGGGTCGTCCCACCACCAGGTGGTGAGGCCTCCCATGCTGCCGTTGTAGCCGGCGTTGTTGACGATCTGATTCCAGTCGAACTCGAGCAGCACCCCGGGCGCGAGTGAGCGAGCGAAAGCCTCGATCTCCGTCCGTGCGGTCTGCAGGGGCCCGGCCTTCTCGGCGAGCTCGGCCTGTTCGGTCGCAACGACCTGCGCCGCTGCATCCTGCAGTGACACGAGTGTCTCGACGGCTGACGCGTCGAGGCGTTCTGTGCCGGATGCTCGCGATGCCGCGTCGCGCAGTGCGATCACTGCATCGTTCTTCGCCGAGAGATGCGCGGACTCGAATGCCGGTGCGGAATCGGCCGCAGAATGGAGGACGGCCGCGCCGGCCTCGGTCACGGACGTGCCGGCGGTGGTCAGCGGGGGCATCATGCTGTCGAGGTCGGCTGCCAGATCGTCGAGATCGCGCGTCTGCGCGGCCAGTTCGCCGGACGCCGCGAAGAGCTGCCAGAAGATGCCGGGTTTCTCATCTGCGGTCGGCAGGTCGTGGTCGAGAAGATCCTCCGCGGGAGTCACGACCTCGCGGGCATCGGTCGCGGCGGTCGACAGTGTTTCGCGGGCCGCTGGAGCGACGAGCACGCCGGAGTCGGTCTGCACGAGCAGGTCGGCGACGCCGAGGGTCGACGCGAGCGCGTCGAGCTCCTGCTGAAGTGCCTCTCCTGTGCTCGCGGTCGTGGCCAGGCTGGCGTCGAACTCGGTGCGAGCCTCGTCGTAGCCGAGGCTGGCGGTGATCTGGAGAMGCCCCACCGTCACTGCGGCGACCGTCGCCGCGACCGCGCCCAGGATCAGCGTGGGGCGTCGCCTGCGCCTTCTCGGTGCCGCTTCCGGCACGCTGGCGAAGCGCGCAGGGAGCGCGTGGCCTCCGATCGCGGAGGAGGCCACATCGACGGGAGCAGGCATTCTGTGGAGACCTCCGTGGRGAACCGGCGTACCACGACTCTAATGAGTGCGCCGCCTGAGAGGAGAAATCCCGGGGAAGAACGAAGGCCCCCGCTGATCGCGGGGGCCTTCGTGGAATGAGGGGCTGACGAGAATCGAACTCGCATCATCTGTTTGGAAGACAGAGGCTTTACCACTAAGCTACAGCCCCGATGTCGGCGAGGTCCGGGAGGACTGTGCCGACTCATCGATCATAGCGGACTCATGCGGGTGCTCGTGTCCGTTAGACTCGGTGGGGCTGAATCTGCAAGCGGATTCCCCGGGGCGTAGCTCAGTTTGGTAGAGCGCCCGCTTTGGGAGCGGGAGGTCGCAGGTTCAACTCCTGTCGCCCCGACATGGCTTCAACGGCCTGACAGCCGCGATTCAGCGCGGAAATCACAAGGAGAGCACACCAGAATGGCGAACAGCACCGTCGAGAAGCTGACCCCGACCCGGGTCAAGCTCAGCATCACGGTCACCCCCGACGACCTCAAGCCCAGCATCGCGCACGCGTATGAGCACATCGCTCAGGACGTGCAGATCCCCGGCTTCCGCAAGGGCAAGGTCCCCGCTCCGATCATCGATCAGCGCATCGGACGCGGTGCGGTCATCGAGCACGCGGTCAACGAGGGCCTCGACAAGTTCTTCCGCGACGCGACCGTCGAGCACAAGCTCCGCGTCGTCGGGCGTCCGGCCGCCGACATCACGCAGTGGCCCAACGAGAAGGACTTCTCGGGCGACCTGCTCGTCGACATCGAGGTGGACGTCCGTCCCGAGATCGAGCTTCCGTCGTACGACGGCATCACGGTCACCGTCGACGCCGTCGAGGCTGACGACGCGGCGCTCGACGCCGAGCTCGAGAACTTGCGCGCCCGTTTCGGCACGCTCGTTCCCGTCGACCGCCCGGCAGCGAAGGGTGACTTCGTCGAGCTGGACCTCGTCGCGACGATCGACGGCGCCGAGATCGACCGCGCAGAGGGCGTGTCCTACGAGGTCGGCTCGGGCGAGCTGCTCGAGGGCATCGACGACGCGATCGAGTCGCTCACCGCGGGTGAGGACACCACGTTCCGCTCTGCGCTCGTCGGCGGCGACCACGCCGGCTCCGAGGCCGAGGTCGCCGTGACCGTGAAGGCTGTCAAGGAGCGCGAGCTTCCCGAGGCCGACGACGACTTCGCGCAGATCGCCAGCGAGTTCGACACGATCGCCGAGCTCCGTGCGAGCCTCGCCGAGCGGGTCTCGCAGCAGGGCATGTTCGCGCAGGGCTCCGCAGCGCGCGACAAGCTCGTCGAGACGCTCCTCGAGCAGATCGACATCCCGGTGCCGCCGAAGCTCATCGAGGACGAGGTGCACAACCACCTCGAGGGCGAGAACCGCCTCGAAGACGACGTGCACCGCGCCGAGGTGACCGAGGCCAGCGAGAAGCAGTTCCGCACGCAGGTGCTGCTCGACACGATCGCCGAGCAGGCCGACGTGCAGGTCTCGCAGGAGGAGCTCTCGCAGTACCTCATCCAGTCCGCATCGCAGTACGGCATGGCTCCGCAGGAGTTCGTCGAGGCTCTGCAGTCGTCCAACCAGCTTCCCGCGCTCGTCGGTGAGGTCGCCCGCAACAAGGCCCTCGCCATCGCGCTCGGCAAGGTCAAGGTCGTCGACACCAACGGCAAGCCTGTCGACCTGTCTGACTTCGTCGTGACCGACGACGAGGCCGAGGCTGAGGCCGACGCCGCTGCTGACGAGAAGCCGGCCAAGAAGGCTCCTGCGAAGAAGGCCGCTGCGAAGAAGGCAGACGACGCCGACGCCGCTGAGAAGCCGGCTGCGAAGAAGCCCGCTGCGAAGAAGGCTCCCGCGAAGAAGGCCGACGACGCAGAGGCCGCTGAGAAGCCGGCTGCGAAGAAGCCCGCCGCCAAGAAGGCTCCGGCCAAGAAGGCGGCCGACAAGGCTGAGTGATCGAACACGATCTCGATGAAAGGGGCGGATGCTGCGGCATCCGCCCCTTTCTCGTGGAAGACGACACCCCGAGAGCGAGGACATGATGAAGACCTGGGACGAACGCATCGATGAGGTGTGGGACGACGCATCGGGTGAAGAAGTCGGCGAGGAGACGATCGCGCGGATCGACGCGCTGGCCGCCGAACGCGGGCTCAACGACGCGCGAGCGCAGTTCGAACGTGCGGGCGCGAGGGACTCCGCTGGGCGTCCCGCCGAGGCCGTGGAGCTCTACAGGCATGCTCTCGCTCTCGGACTCGACGACGAGCATCGCCCGCAGTGCGTCATCCAGCTCGCGAGCTCGCTGCGCAACCTCTGCGCCTACGACGACGCTCTCGCCGTGATCCTCGCGGAGCAGGAGCGGTCTGCCGACGGGCCCTACCGGGATGCCGTGGCGACAGTGCATGCGCTGATCCTGGCGAGTTCGGGAAAGCCGGCGCAGGGACTTTCGGTGGCGCTGCTGGCACTCGTGCCGCACCTCCCGCGCTACCACCGCTCGATGACCGCGTACGCACACGAGATCGCGGAACTCGACGCCTGATATGCCGACGGCGAACACGGCCTGAGCGCTGCGTTGTCGCCGGTAGATTCGAATCACTGAAACACGGAATCAGGAGCTGACATGGCTGCAGAACCCCTCCTCGCTACGAGCGTCTTCGACCGACTGTTGAAGGACCGCATCATCTGGCTGGGATCGGAGGTGCGCGACGACAATGCGAACGAGATCTGCGCGAAGATCCTCCTTCTCGCCGCAGAGGACTCCGAGAAGGACATCTACCTGTACATCAACTCGCCCGGCGGATCGATCACCGCGGGCATGGCGATCTACGACACGATGCAGTTCGTCCCGAACGACATCGTCACCGTCGGAATCGGCATGGCCGCATCGATGGGTCAGCTGCTGCTGACGGCAGGAACGAAGGGCAAGCGGTACATCACGCCCAATGCCCGCGTGCTGCTGCACCAGCCGCACGGCGGCTTCGGCGGCACGTCGAGCGACATCCAGACGCAGGCGCAGCTCATCACCTCGATGAAGAACCGCCTCGCCGAGATCACGGCGGCACAGACCGGCAAGTCGGTCGAGCAGATCAACGAAGACGGTGACCGCGACCGCTGGTTCACCGCCGATGAGGCGCTCGAATACGGATTCGTCGACCACATCCGCGACTCGGCCACCGACGTCGTCGGCGGCGGCGGAACCGACCAGGACATCAAGTAACGGAAAGCGAAAGGACTCCCATGTACGCACCCACCTTCCGCTCTGCCGGCGACCTGCCCTCCAGCCGCTACGTGCTCCCTCAGTTCGAGGAGCGCACGGCTTACGGCTTCAAGCGCCAGGATCCCTACAACAAGCTGTTCGAAGATCGCGTGATCTTCCTCGGCGTGCAGGTCGACGACGCGTCGGCTGACGACGTGATGGCCCAGCTTCTCGTTCTCGAGAGCCAGGACTCCGAGCGTGACATCACGATGTACATCAACTCGCCCGGTGGTTCCTTCACCGCGATGACGGCCATCTACGACACGATGCAGTACGTCGCGCCGCAGATCCAGACAGTGGTGCTCGGTCAGGCCGCTTCGGCCGCCTCGGTTCTGCTCGCAGGCGGGCACCCGGGCAAGCGTCTCGCCCTGCCCAACGCCCGCGTGCTCATGCACCAGCCGGCGATGGGCGAGGCCGGACACGGCCAGGCATCCGACATCGAGATCCAGGCTGCGGAGATCCTCCGCATGCGTACCTGGCTCGAAGAGACGATGGCTCGCCACACCGGCAAGTCCGTCGAGCAGGTCAACCGCGACATCGATCGCGACAAGATCCTGTCCGCCGCCGAGGCGCTGGACTACGGCATCGTCGACCAGGTGCTCACTTCGCGCAAGCGCATGTAGGCATCCGGCATGGAGAAGGACGTCGACCCCTCGGGGTCGGCGTCCTTTCGTCGTCTCCGGCGAATGTGCGACGATTTCGTCGAAAGTGCTCATATGAGCAGATGGGTGCGCGAACGGTGATGCCGTCGTAAGCTGGGGGAGGAAGGAGGATGCCATGGAAGAGGAACTGATCATGGTCCGCGTCGCCGAGCTGTACTACGACGAGGACAAGACACAGGACGAGATCGGCGCCCTCCTCAAGCTCTCCCGCTGGAAGGTGGGACGGCTTCTCACTCAGGCCCGGGAGCGTGGCATCGTCCGGATCGAGATCGTGCACCCGCGTGCGCGCCGGCTCGGACTCGAACGCCAGCTCGTCGAACGTCACGGACTCGCGGCCGCGGTGGTCGTTCCCTCTCCGGACGGCGATGACGGAACACTCGAGCGCGTCGCTCAGGCCGCAGCCGACTACCTCACCGCGATGCGGCCTGTGCCGCGCACTCTCGGCGTCAGCTGGGGGCGCACTCTGCGTGCCGTGGCCGAATCGCTGCCGGACGGCTGGGCGACAGGCGTGACGGTCGTGCAGCTCAACGGGGGAGTGAGCCTCAACCGKCGCTCCGGTGGAGCCGCGGGCCTCGCCGTCACGATCGCCCAACGGGCATCCGGACACGTGTCCCTCCTGCCGAGCCCGGCGATCCTCGAGCGCGTCGAGACCAAGCAGGCGATCGAAGCGGACCGCACCGTCGCGGCCGTTCTCGTCGAGGCAGCCGAAGCGCAGGCGTTCCTGTTCACCGCGGGCCCGTGCGATGCGTCTTCCGCGCACGTCGAGAACGGCTACCTGTCGGCATCCGATGTCGAGGAGCTCGCGCGTCGAGGTGCCGTGGGCGATGTCCTGGGGCGCTACATCGACGCCGACGGCAACATCGTCGACCCGCAGCTCGACGCCCGTACGGTCGGAGTCGACCTAGGGCGCCTGCGCGCAGCGAAGCGCTCGATCTTCGTCACCGCCGGTGACGCGAAACATGACATCGCGCGCACAGTCGTCACCAGCGGCCTGTGCAGCGTTCTGGTGACAGATGAGACCACAGCACGAGCATTGTTGGAGGAACGATGACGACCCAAGAACTCAGCCGCAGGACGGCGGTGGACGTTCTCGGCGGTGAGCCGGATGACGCCACGCTCCGCCGATTCCTGCACGGACTGCCCGGTGTCGACGCCGTCGGCCTGGAGCAGCGCGCTGCCGGGCTCGGCACGCGGTCGATCAAGACCACCTCGAAGGCCTGGGCTCTCGACACGATCATCAAGCTGATCGACCTCACGACCCTCGAAGGCTCGGACACCCCGGGCAAGGTGCGGTCCCTCGTGGCCAAGGCCAAGAACCCGGATGCCGCAGATCCATCGACTCCGAAGGTCGCCGCCGTGTGCGTGTACGGCGACATGGTGGGCGACGCGGTCGAAGCGCTCGGTGCGCTGCACGGTGACCCCGATGACGGACTGATCTCGGTCGCAGCCGTCGCCACAGCCTTCCCGAGCGGTCGTTCGTCGCTCGCGATCAAGCTCGCCGACACCGCAGAGGCAGTCGCGGCAGGCGCGGACGAGATCGACATGGTGATCGACCGAGGCGCTTTCCTCTCGGGCCGATACGGGCTCGTCTACGACCAGATCGCCCAGGTGAAGGAAGCCTGCCGTCGCGCGGACGGCTCGTATGCCTCGCTCAAGGTGATCCTCGAGACCGGCGAGCTCAACACCTACGACAACATCAAGCGCGCCTCGTGGCTCGGCATCCTCGCCGGTGGCGACTTCATCAAGACGTCCACGGGCAAGGTGCAGCCGGCGGCGACGCTTCCGACCACGCTGCTCATGCTCGAGACGGTGCGCGACTGGCACCGCGGCACGGGCGAGCGCATCGGCGTGAAGCCCGCGGGCGGCATCCGCGCGTCCAAGGACGCGGTGAAGTATCTCGTCACGGTCGCCGAGACCGTGGGCGAGGAGTGGCTCCAGCCGCACCTCTTCCGCTTCGGCGCCTCGAGCCTTCTGAACGACGTGCTTCTGCAGCGTCAGAAGCTCACCACCGGCCACTACTCCGGCCCCGACTACGTCACGATCGACTAGGAGCCCACACATGTCATTCCTGGAATACGCTCCGGCCCCGGAGTCGAAGGCGGTCCTGAACCTCAAGGACAGCTACGGCCTGTTCATCGACGGCGAGTTCGTCGACGGATCAGGAGCGAGCTTCACGACCATCTCTCCCGCCGATGAGAGCCGCATCGCCGAGATCGCCACGGCGAACGATGCGGACATCGACCGTGCGGTCGCCGCCGCGCGTCGTGCCTACGACAAGACCTGGTCGAAGATGAGCGGCCGCGATCGGGGCAAGTACCTGTTCCGCATCGCACGCCTCGTGCAGGAGCGCGCCCGCGAGCTCGCCGTCGCCGAGAGCCTCGACAACGGCAAGCCGATCAAGGAGAGTCGCGACGTCGACGTTCCCCTGGTCGCATCCTGGTTCTTCTACTACGCGGGCTGGGCCGACAAGCTCGACCACGCGGGCCTCGGCGCGAACCCCCGTGCGCTCGGCGTCGCGGGGCAGATCATCCCCTGGAACTTCCCGCTGCTGATGCTCGCGTGGAAGCTCGCTCCCGCTCTGGCAGCCGGCAACACCATCGTGCTCAAGCCCGCCGAGACCACGCCGCTGACGGCGCTGATCTTCGCGGAGATCCTCCAGCAGGCCGACCTTCCCGCCGGCGTCGTCAACATCGTGACGGGCGCAGGTGCGACCGGTGCGACTCTCGTGCGCCACCCCGATGTCGACAAGGTCGCGTTCACCGGTTCGACCGGAGTCGGACGCGACATCGCCCGAGCGGTCGCAGGAACCGACAAGAGGGTCACGCTCGAGCTGGGCGGCAAGGCGGCGAACATCGTGTTCGACGACGCGCCGATCGATCAGGCCATCGAGGGCATCGTCAACGGCATCTTCTTCAACCAGGGCCACGTCTGCTGTGCCGGAAGCCGCCTGCTCGTGCAGGAGTCGATCCACGACGAGGTCATCGACCGACTGAAGAACCGTCTGTCGACGCTGCGACTCGGCGACCCTCTCGACAAGAACACCGACATCGGCGCGATCAACTCGGCGGCGCAGCTCGCGCGCATCCGTGAGCTCAGCGACATCGGCGAGGTCGAGGGAGCGGAGCGCTGGACCGCTGATTGCGCGATCCCCGACAAGGGGTTCTGGTTCGCCCCGACGATCTTCACCGGCGTCGAGGCGTCGCACAGGATCGCCCGTGACGAGGTGTTCGGACCCGTTCTCTCGGTGCTCACGTTCCGCACTCCGGCCGAGGCGATCGCGAAGGCGAACAACACCCCGTACGGTCTGTCCGCGGGCATCTGGTCGGACAAGGGATCCCGCATTCTGGCCGTGGCCGACCGCCTGCGGGCGGGCGTCATCTGGGCGAACACCTTCAACCGATTCGACCCGTCGAGCCCGTTCGGCGGATACAAGGAGTCCGGATACGGCCGCGAAGGCGGACGCCAGGGTCTCACCGCATACCTGAAGGGGGCATCCGCATGAGCAAGCGATTGACCGTTCCGAAGACCTACAAGCTCGCCATCGGCGGGGCTTTCCCCCGCAGCGAGTCCGGCCGCACCTACGAGGTGCTCTCCGCCAAGGGCGCGTTCCTCGCGAACGCGGCGAAGGGCTCTCGCAAGGATGCGCGGGATGCCGTCGTCGCGGCGCGGGCCGCGGTCAAGGGCTGGTCGGGTGCGACCGCGTATAACCGCGGTCAGGTGCTCTACCGGGTCGCCGAGGTGCTGGAAGGGCGCCGTGCGCAGTTCATCGACGAGATCGCCGCGCAGGAGGGCGTCTCGTCATCCGCTGCCGCTGCGCAGGTCGACGAGGCGATCGACCTCTGGGTCTGGTACGCCGGCTGGTGCGACAAGTACTCGCAGGTCGCGGGCAACGCCAACCCCGTATCAGGGCCGTACTTCAACATCTCGGTGCCGGAGCCGACCGGTGTGGTCGCGATCGTCGCGCCTCAGGACTCCGCACTCCTCGGTCTCGTGTCGGTCGTCGCACCCGCACTGGTGGCGGGAAACGCGGTCGTCGTGATCGCGAGCGAGCGGTTCCCGCTCTCCGCCATCAGCCTCGCCGAGGTGCTCGCCACGAGCGATGTGCCCGGAGGGGTCGTCAACGTGCTCACCGGGTCTCCGGCGGAGATGGCGCCGTGGCTCGCCTCGCATCAGGACGTCAACGCGCTCGATCTGGCAGGCGCTGGAGACCTCGAGTGGATCGACATGCAGATCGCCGCGGCCGAGACGCTCAAGCGAGTGCTGGCACCTGGCGCGGTCATCGCATCGCCCGAGCGCATCGGAGCCTTCACCGAGATCAAGACGGTCTGGCACACCAAGAGCATGGTCTGACGTACGTCGGAGTGTGTCTCTCCACGCCCCGGGAAGGCTGAACGCCAGCGCATTGGGCTTCGCGACTGGACGTGAACCTGCTGCATCCGGAAGGACAAGACCTCCGCTGCGAGAGCAGCGGTTTCATCCTCGGTAGCGTTCTTCCGGGGCGGCGGCGAGGTCGGCGATCGTCGAGCTCGCCGCCGTCGTCCGCCTGTCCCCGGGCCGCTGAGCGGAACCGTCGAACGCATGGCGCGCCGTTGCGGGAGTTCCCGCCGCTGTCAGCAGAGCGCCCCGCTCTTCTGACAGCGATCACGACCGCAGCGCGTCTGCGGGAACGATGCGGTTGGCGCGAACTGCTCCGGCGATTGCGCCTAGAGCGGCGATGGCGATTCCAGTTCCGAGAGCGGCAAGGGCGAGGACGGGGTCGAAGACCGGTGTCCATCTCTGGGCAATCGTCACGGCGAGTACAGCGGCCATCCCAGCGACGATGCCGACGAGACTGCCGATCAGGCCGATCAGCAGGGACTCGAGAAGCAGCATCGTCGCGATGTGGCTTTTGCGTGCCCCGATCGCACGCCGTAGTCCGATCTCGTTGCGTCGTTCAGCGACTGCCGACAGGGTGGCGATCGTCACTGAGGCCGCAGCAGCGAGGCCGGTCACGATCGTCAGCAGCGCAAGACTCAGCGCGACGCTCGCTTCCACGTTCGCGCGCAGCGAGTCCGCTGGCGGGGGAGATGCGACATCGACGCGTTCCGGCCGAATCGGGTCAAGCACCAGCGGCGCCTCCTCCGCGACGGTCGCGGCGGCTCCCAGTTCGGTGACGATATACGCCGTCACCGTGCCCATCGGAAGGTTCACGGTCTCAGGGCTCTCTCTGCCTCCGATCACGGCTTTGCCGAGCAGATCGGGTGCGCGAGGAGAATCAGTGATGATTCCTGCGACGACGAGTGTCCGGCCGGCGATCTCGATCGTCGGAGCCAGATCAACGGGCGCCATCCCGATGCCCTCGGCCAGATAGGCACCGACGAGCACCTGGTTCGTATCGAGCGACACTACTGGTGCGTTCGCCCAGTCGATGTCGAGGCGTAGCGCGGTTCTGACGTCTCCGTAGCTCGCGTATGTGGATGTGTCCACTGCATCGCGGGGGCTGCCGACGCGCACGCTCGCCGTGCCGAGATCTTCGAGGATGGCGACGGAAGCTGAGCCATTCAGGTCCGCTAAGGACCGGGCTGCATCCCGGAGCTCGGTGTCGATCGTCGCTGAGACGCCATCGCCGGAGACCGTCGCGGTGACGTCGCGGCTTTTGACGGCATCGAAGCTCTCGGAAACCTGCTGCTGCGCTGTGGCTGAGAGTCCCAAAGTCGCCACGAACAGGGCTGCAGCGACCGCGATCGCTGCGATGAGCGCGGCGGCGCGCCCGGGGCGGCTCAGCATGTTCGCCCCGGCGTCTTTGACTGCAGCCGCCGGCCGCACGGTGGACGCCTTCCCCGGAGTCTTCGGTTCTCTGCGGGGCGTGATGAGAGGAAGCCTCTCGGTGTCGCTGTCTTCGGTGAGCTCCTGAACCTTGCCGTCCACGACATGGATCTGTCTGTCAGCATGCTGGGCGACCTGATCCGAGTGGGTCACGAGGATCAGTGTCGCGCCATGATGACGGAGGTTCTCGAAGCTCCTCATGACGGCTTCAGTGGTGCTCGAGTCAAGGTTGCCTGTGGGCTCATCCGCCACGACGATGGGCGCCCCGGACGCGAGCGCTCTGGCGATCGCCACGCGTTGACGTTGTCCGCCGGACAGCTGGCGCGGCTTCGCATCGGCTAGGTCGGAGATTCCCACGTCATCGAGCGCCGCAAGGGCTCGTGTCCTCATCCTGCGGCGGTCTACACCGCGATAGTGCATCGACAGTTCCACGTTCTCGACGACTGATCGGCGGTCGAGGAGGTGGAAGGCCTGGAAGACGAACGCGAACGTCTCAGAGCGGTGGGCGCAGGCTGCGCGTTCTTTCAGCGCGGCGACGTCCTGTCGGTCGATCAGGTAGTCTCCCGTCGACGGAGCATCGAGCAGCCCCAGGATGTTGAGCAGGGTCGACTTCCCGCTGCCCGATTCACCCTGGATGGCGATGTAGCTGCCTTGCGGGATGTCCAGGTCGACGCCGCGCAGCGCATCTACTGAAGCCAAGCGCGTGCCATAGCGCTTGGTGATGTCCCTGAGGCTGAGTCCAGGCACTACTGGACTCTCACGAGATCGCCTGGCTTCAGCTGCTCTTCGTTCAGGATCTCAATGGCGCTGATGCCGTTCAGCTCGCCGACCTCCTTCACCGGGACCTCCTGGAAATCACTTTCCGCCTCTTGACGCAGAACGTACCGACTCGAGCCGCGGGAGGCGACAGCACGGCTCGGAACGAGGAGTGCATCCTGCGCGACCACGCTGCGGGTCACCACGAGAACGGGCTTCTCTCCGACGGACGAGTCCGCGATGGATACAGTGGCAGATTCGGCTGTCACGAACGTGATCGGGACCAGACCTTCCTCGTCGGCCACACCGATGTTCTGCAAGACGAGCGGGATCTCGGCCCCTGCGATCGTCGCTTTCGCCTCGAAGCCGACTTCGAGCTGGGCTGCGGTGGCTGCGATCACCATAGCCGAGGCGATGGGAGATCCCTTGGCGAAGACGACCGCTGCATCATCGGGCAGCGAACCGACGCCGGGTGCGGCAACGACAGTAGCTGGCAGAACCGAGGTCACCACGAACGAACTCGACGTGGCGACGGCTTGCATCTCCGGCACGGTCGGAGCTACGGGGACCGGCTGCGCCGGCTGGGCTGCGGGGTTTGAGGGGGAAGAGGGGTCTTGCGTGGGCGCCGGGGCATCTTCCGTCGCAGCCGACCTGTCCTCGGCCACGACTTCTTTCGGCACCTGATAGCCATGGTCGGCGTAGAGACTCGTGAGCGAGCGCTCGGTTTCCAGGCCGAAGATCCCATCTGCTGTCGTGGAGTAGCCGGCGGTGTTCAACGCGCGCTGCAGCTGCTCGACGTCGCGGCCGGTGTCGCCGGTGCGCAGATCGCGGAAGAACGGAAACGCACCAGGAAGCGCGAAGACCGGCTGCGCGTTGACCTCGAGGAGCACTTGGCCGGGCGAGACCTGGGAGCCAATCGCAACAGGCGCGTCGGTCACGACTGCAACACCGCCCTCTCCAGCGGCAGTCAGACTGGCCGATGTCTGATCGCCTGCGCGCACCTCGCCCTGCACCGTCAGGGTCTCGGCGAGGACTCCCTGCTCCACGGGTGCTGTGATCACGGAGGGCGGTGGGGCTGCGGCGTCACTGGCGATCTGGCCGGGGGAACGGAACACCGACGCGACTGCCCACCCTCCAGCGAGTAGAGCCACACTGGCAACCGCGCCAGCGATCACCAGCATCGCGCGTCGGCCGGGTGGGTAGCCACCTGGCCGACGAGGAGGGTCTGCTGGGCCCGCAGGGCTGTCGAGATACTGCGAGGATTGGCTCTGACCGACTCGTGTCATCCTGCTCGTGACTCCGCGATGATCTCGTCGATCTTCGTCGTTATCTTCTCGATCTCTGCGCCGGCGTCCACGAGCGCCGCTTCGTTGTCTTCGAGCATCGAGCTCTCCCGGGTCCACAGAGCGTCGTAGAACGATTCGGTGAAGCGCGAGGAGTCTCGGCACTTGGCGTCGGCGGTCGCCAGGTCGATCTCGTCGGCGGTGGGCTCAGTGATGGGGCCGTCGATGCTCCCACCCAGACCCAGGCGCTGACGAACGGACTCAGTGGGCATCTCGATCGGCGTCGGCGGGAGGTCTTCGATGCCCACATCGGCCATGCAGTCGTACCATGCGGCCGCGGACTCGAGAACAGCGGGGTCCTTGCTCGCTCCGGAGTACGCCGCTGCGGCCAGACCCGACGTGAAGTTCATCAGGGTGTTGCTGTATCCAGGGCTGTCGGTGGCAGGGTCGTCTCGACACGCCAGGAACGCCTCGTCCTCGGAGGGCGTCGACGCCTGATGCTGGAAGTCGTCCCACGCCTTGAGGCCGGCGGGGCGCTGCTGCGAAGGGTCGTGGTATCCGTACGTCTGAGCGATCTTCAGATCGAACCATTTACGCACCGTGACGTTGGAGCCGTACGCCGCGTCGATGTCCACGTACGGAACGGGATCATCGATGCCTGTTTCAGCGAGGCAGTCGTTGATCACGATCGCCTCGGCGTATGCCGCCTTCGTCAGCTGCAGATCTGAGAGCAGATAGGGATCCAGGGGGAGCGCCCATCGAGCGATGTCCTTGCCCTGCGTGTCCTGCGCCTCTGTGAGCTGATCCGCGCTTCCGGGCGCGCACGCGGCCGCCACCGCGACGGTGGCGGCCGCGACGATGCTGCCGACGGCCCGGCGAGCGAACATGACCTGCCTGGGTCGCCTCATGATGCTCAGATGAACTTCGCGGCGTTGGGGTCCCAGGCAAGTCCCTGGACGATTCCGGCGCTGTTCTCGATGTTGCCGTCGCCCTGGTTCGTGTTGAGGCAGACCGAGGACCCGCCGTAGCCGTTGGTGGCGGTGTCGTAGAAGCAAGCGACGGAGTACCGACCGTTGTTGAACCAGGAGTCTGCCGTGTTGCCAGCCGTCACCGAGGTGCCGGCGTAGTTGTAGTTCGACATCGGCGTGACGTAGTACTCGAACCACAGCACGCCCGCGTAGCTGCCGTTCGTGTTGAAGTCCGGATCGTCCCAGACGCAGGCCCTGCCGAGGCTGCAGTAGCTCGGAGCGGCGCTGGCAGGTGCCGCGAACCCGAACAGTGCGACCAGCGGAGCTGCCAGTGCGATGAACGTCATGGCGATTCTTCTGCGACCTCTTCTGACCTCAACTGATGTCTTCATTGTCATTCCTTCCGAACCAGAATGCGGAGTTCCCGCTGCATGGGTTGTTTCCGAAGTGATGGCGTTCGTTTCCACGAAACAGATATATTCCTCGCGCCTCAAGATTCGTAACAATGTGTGAAACACATCACTCGTGTGCGGAAATAGTTGGTTCAGGAGAGCTGCGGGAGGGGGCGCGCGGTTGGATCAGTTCCCGGATTTCTATCGGAAGCACTATCGGTTGATCTTGACCGTGGCTCAGCAGCGTCTCGGCACCGCGGCAGATGCCGAAGATGTCACGGCCGAGGTGTTCCGTGTCGCTTGGGCTCGGCATGACGACGGCGCACAGTTGACCCTGCCGTGGCTGTACACGACTCTTCGCAACCTCATCGGCAACGAGTACCGGCGTCAGGGACGACTCGGCTCTTTCGTTTCTGACGCGGGGCCGATCCTCACCTCTGACGACAGTTTCGGCCCTGCGACGGACGACGCGATCGAGGTGCGACGAGCTCTTCGCAGGGTGTCGACGGCCGACCGCGAACTCTTGTACATGGCCTACTGGGAGGAACTCTCGCGAGCCGAGATCGCATCGATTCTCGGCATCAGCGCGATCGCAGTGCGGGTTCGCCTGATGCGCGCTCGTGAGCGATTCAGACACCTGCTTCCACGAGAAGAGGACATTCATCACGAGGAGGTGATCAGCGATGGACGAGCTTGAACGAAGAATTCGTATGGCGCGCCCTGTGAGCGGGTATCGAACCCTGCCGCTCACTGATCGAGCCGAGAAGGAGCTGGCTGGGCTAGTCTCCACGAGACCGCTCACCGCCGCGGATCACCGCCGAGCCAGACGTACCGCACCGAGCAGGCTGATGCCGTTGGCGGTCGCCACTGCTGCTGCGGTGGTCGTCATCGCCCTCGGGCTGACGCTGTTCCTTCCGACTGCTCCGACGTATGCCGCGACTCCGCCTCTGCTCGAAGTATCCCCGGTCCCCCAGCCACGGGAGGAGCTGCTCATGGGCCTGAGCCAGAAAGTGAAGCTCGGTACCGAGACCCCCACGCCCGACCCCGAAGTAACGCAGATTTCGGCTGTGGCGTGGTCGCTCGTCGTGATGTCGGACGGCGAGAACCAGACTGCGAATGTGGTGAACCTGGATTACGACATCACCGTTAAGTCCGACGGCGCCGTGCATCAGATCGTCAAGGCAGGGTCGTCCGTCGACGCCGACGGCCGATCAGTGACCGAGGGGGTCCCTGCTGTCGGTGAGCTCATCTCCGAGGACGAGTGGGCAGTCGGCAGCCCAGAACTTCGGTTCTCCGAACCACTGCCGTCAGAGAGCCACCAGATCCCCGCATACTTTGCCAAGACGTACGAGACCACGGAGCTTCCTGATGCGGCTCTGGTGATCAACTCGGTCGCGGACCTCATGCGCCAGCGTCAGCTCTCATCGACAGAGGAAGCCACGGTGCTGGAGTACTTCGCGCATGAGGCGGGTCTCAAGGTCGTCGGGGCCGTGACTGACCGGCTGGGCCGTGATGCGATCGCGTTCTCGGCTGCACACGAGGATGACCCCTCTTACGAGGAATATCTGCTCGTCGCCCCCGACAGCGGACAGATCCTTGCAGTCGAGACGCATTACATCGCACAGGGGCGCGATGACATCCCCTCGCCGTCGGTGACCGGCTATTTCGCCTGGCGCAGGTGACGCGACCCCTCCGATGCTCTTCGCCGAGCAGGCGCGGACACATGCGGTCGGGCGATGCGGACTCGTGATGCGCGACCCCGCGCCAATGCGTCCCGGTGTCGGATGCAGCGGTTAGGCTCAGTAGACGATCTCAGGATCCCCCTAGGAGGACGCGCATGGCCCGTATCGGCGAAAGCGCTGACCTGTTCAAGTGCTCATTCTGCGGAAAGAGTCAGAAGCAGGTGCAGCAGCTCATCGCAGGACCCGGTGTGTACATCTGCGACGAGTGCGTCGAGCTGTGCAACGAGATCATCGAGGAGCGGATGGCGGAGTCCTCCGCCGACGGCACGGCGGACTTCGAACTGCCCAAGCCGCGTGAGATCTTCTCATTCCTCGAGGAGTACGTCGTCGGGCAGGAGCCCGCGAAGAAGGCTCTGGCCGTCGCGGTGTACAACCACTACAAGCGAATCCGTGCGCACGGCACCCTTCAGACAGCCGAGCAGAAGGCCGAGAGCGTCGAGATCGCGAAGAGCAACATCCTGCTCATCGGCCCGACGGGCTGCGGCAAGACCTACCTGGCGCAGACGCTCGCGAAGCGACTGAACGTGCCCTTCGCCGTCGCAGACGCCACAGCGCTCACCGAAGCCGGCTACGTCGGTGAAGACGTCGAGAACATCCTCCTCAAGCTCATCCAGGCCGCCGACTACGACGTCAAGCGCGCGGAGCAGGGCATCATCTACATCGACGAGGTCGACAAGATCGCCCGCAAGGCCGAGAACCCGTCGATCACCCGCGATGTCTCTGGCGAGGGCGTGCAGCAGGCTCTCCTGAAGATCATCGAGGGCACTGTGGCATCGGTGCCTCCTCAGGGCGGGCGCAAGCACCCCCACCAGGAGTTCCTCCAGATCGACACGTCGAACGTGCTGTTCATCGTCGCGGGCGCGTTCGCCGGCCTCGAGGACATCGTGTCGGCACGCGTCGGCAAGCATGGCATCGGCTTCGGCGCCCCGCTGCACGACAAGGGCAAGGATCTCGATCTCTTCAGCGAGGTACTGCCGGAAGACCTGCACAAGTTCGGTCTGATCCCCGAGTTCATCGGTCGTCTTCCCGTCGTGACCTCGGTCTCGCCGCTCGACCAGAGTGCGCTCATCGACATTCTCACGGGACCTCGCAACGCACTCGTCAAGCAGTACCAGCGCATGTTCGAGCTCGACGGCGTTCAGCTCGAGTTCGAAACAGAGGCGCTGCGCTCGATCGCCGACCTCGCCGTCGAACGCAAGACCGGCGCTCGTGGACTCCGTGCGATCCTCGAAGACGTGCTCGGGCCGATCATGTTCGAGATCCCCTCGGCCGAAGACGTGGCGAAGGTCATCGTCACCCAGGCGGCCGTCGACGAGGGCGCCGCGCCGACGATCGTGATGGAGCGCAAGCGTAAGAGCGCATGAGTTCGGCTCCCTCGCCCTGGCGAGTGGTCGGCAGCGAACTGGTGCATGCCGATCGCTGGATCAGCGTGCGCGCGGACGACTGCGTCGATGAGCGTCAGCGGACCATCGCGCCGTACTACGTGCTTGAATACGGGGACTGGATCTCGGTGCTGGCCCTCGACCGAGAGGGACACGCGATCGTCGTCGAAGAGTACCGACACGGAGCCGGGATCGTCGCGGTCGGCACGATCGGCGGCGGCGTGGAGGCTGGCGAATCGCCGGACGCAGCCGCGGTCAGAGAGCTGCGCGAGGAGACCGGGTACGAGGCCGAGGAGATGATCGGTCTCGGAGCCACCTGGGCCAACTTCGGCAACCACACCAACCGGGTGCATCACTTCCTCGCCCGAGGCTGCGTGCGCGTCGCCGAGCAGTCGCTCGATGACAGCGAGGCGATCGCCGTGCACACAGTCCCTCTCGACACCCTCGGCGAGCATCTCTCGCAGAGCTACCATCAGCTCACCTGGTACAAGGCGATGGAGCGTCTCGACCGCTCGGCGATGGAGCGTCTCGACCGCTCGGCGATGGAGCGTCTCGACCGCTGACGTCAGGAGGCGGCGCGCGACTCTCTCATGCTTCGAGGCCGCGACGCTTCAGCAGCGGCGCGATCTCGGCATCCCGGCCACGGAAGTCGCGGTATGCGTCGAGCGGATCCTTGGAGCCACCCACGCCGAGGAGACGGGCGCGGAACCGGTCGCCGTTCTCGCGCGTGAGTCCGCCGTTCTCGCGGAACCAGTCGACCGTGTCGGCGTCGAGCACCTCGCTCCAGATGTAGGAGTAGTAGCCGGCGCTGTATCCGCCCGAGAAGACATGCGCGAAGTAGGTCGACGAGTAGCGGGTCGGCACGACGGGATCGTCGAGTCCGATGTCGGCGAGCGCGGCCGCCTCGAACTCGGCGACGTCGTCGACGACGGCCCTCGTATCCATGCGATGCCACGCCTGATCGAGCCACGCTGCCGCGAGGTACTCGCTCGTCGCGTGACCCTGATCGAACGTCTCGGTGGCGCGAAGGCGTTCGACGATAGCGGGGTCGAGCGCTCCGCCGGTCTCGTAGTGACGTGCGTAGCTGTCGAGGACTTCGGGCCAGAGGATCCACATCTCGTTGACCTGACTCGGGAACTCGACGAAGTCGCGGAAGACGTTCGTGCCGGCGAAGTGCGGGTAGGTGACGACGGCGAACAGACCGTGCAGTGCGTGCCCGAACTCGTGGAACAGCGTCGTGACCTCGTCGAGCGTCAGCAGGGTCGGCTCACCGTCACCCGGAAGCGGGACATTGAGGTTGTTGACGACGACGGGCAGCGTCCCTCGGAGGCGCGACTGGCTGACGATGGGATTCATCCACGCGCCACCGCGCTTCGAGTCGCGCGTGTAGAGGTCGAGCACGTACAGGCCCACCGCGCTGCCGTCGGCATCGCTGACCTCGAACACGCGAGCACCCGRGTGGTAGGCCCGGAGGTCGTGCCGCTCTGCGAACGTCACCCCGTAGAGCTGTGTGGCCGCGAAGAACACCCCGTCCTGCAGCACCCGTTCGGCCTCGAACCACGGGCGCAGCGCGCTCGTGTCGATCGCATAGCGGGCAGTGCGCACCTTCTCGGTGTAGAACGCCCAGTCGTGCGCCTCGACCGTGAAGGGTGCGGTCTCCGTCTCGTCGACGATCGACTGCAGGGTTTCGCGCTCTGCGCGGGCGTTGCGCGCAGACGGCGCGGCGAGCTCGCGCAGCATCCGCTCTACAGCCGCAGGGCTGCCGGCCGTCTCGTCTGCGGTGACGTAGGCGGCATGCGAGTCGTAGCCCAGCAGCGCTGCGCGCTCGGCGCGCAGGCGGACGATCTCCGTGAGCACCGGCCGGTTGTCGTTCGCGTTGGGGCGGGTCGCCCGCGACCGTGAGGCCGCCATGATGCGGCGGCGGGACTCGCGGTCGCGGAGCTGAGCGAGATACGGATGCCCGGTGAACAACGGGAGAGTGATGACGAACCGTCCGTCGAGGCCTCGATCGCTCGCCGCACGAGCTGCGGCGGAGAGCTCCCCACTGCTGAGACCGTCGAGTTCGTCGGAGGAGTCGAACACCACGGCGAGATCGTTCGTGTCGTTGAGCAGGTTGCGCTCGAAGGTGTTGCTCAGCGTCGACAGCTGCTGATTCAGTGCGGTGAGCCGGCTCTTCGCGTCGTCGTCGAGGGCCGCACCTGCGTGGGTCATCTCGCGATGGTGCCGCTCGACGAGATACCGCTGCTCGTCGTCGAGCTCGAGGTCATCCAGGCGCGCATGCACCTGCTGGACGCGCCAGTACAGCGCCCCGTCGAGAGTGATGGCATCGTGATGCGCCGCCATGAGCGGAGCGAGCTGCTCGTCGATCTTCTGGATCTCGGGCGTCGCGTCGGCCGATGTGACGGTGTAGAAGGTGTGTGCGACGCGGTCGAGCAGTTCTCCGGAGCGCTCCAGCGCCTCGATCGTGTTCTCGAAGGTGGGCATCGATCGCACCATGGTGATCCGAGAGATCTCCTGGAGATGCTCGTCGAACGCCGCCTGGAACGCGGGCAGGTAGTGCTCGGGCGTGATCGCCGCGAAATCGGGCAGCCCGTAGGGGAGTGCAGACGGCTGAAGCAGAGGGTTCGAGGCGTCGGTCATCCTCTGAGCCTAGCCATCACCCGCTGCAGGGCGTCGACGACGACGCGCACGGATTGTCGTCTCAGGTTCTCCGGCCTGGCGAGCACGTCGATCATCCGGTGGGTGCTGACTCCCCGCAGCGGAAGCCGCACGATGTCACGGTCGTCGACGGTGCGGGACGTATAGCGCGGCAGCATCCCGAGGACCCCGCCCGCAGCGATGACCGCCGCGACCGCACCGTAGTCGTTGATCCGGTGGCGGATCTCGACGGGACGCCCGGCGACGGCTGAGACGGCGCGCAGCACATCGTCGGGCGAGTATCCGATGCGACTCGTGACCCAGGGGCTGTCGATGACGTCGAAGGATGTCACCTGCGCACGGGTGGCGAGAGGGTGGGAAGACGAGACGGCGACGTCCAGCGGTTCTCGAACGAGCGCCAGGCTGCGCACCCCGTCTGTCGGCCACGGCGGCGAATGCTCCATGCGGTGCGCGAGCACGAGGTCGTACCGGGCTGTGAGAGCGGGGAACTCGCTCTGCGCCACGTCCTCGTCGGTGAGCTGCACGGTCGGCGGCGCGGGGGAGTCGTCGAGTTCACGGATCAGCGACCCGAAGAGCGCCTGCCCGACGCTGTGGAATCCGCTGATCGTGACCACGCCGGTGCTGTCGTTCTCGAAGTCGTCCAGCGCGCTGCGCGCTGCGGCCATCGCGTCTATCGCCTGGGCGCCCGCTGCCGCAAGGGCCTGCCCGGCTGCGGTCAACGTGAGGCGACGGCCGTCTTTGCGCGTGAGCGGTGTGCGGAAGCTCCGTTGCAGGGCTGCCAGATGCTGTGACACGGCAGACGGGGTGACGTTGAGCGTCTCGGCGACGGCGGTGACGCTCCCCAGAGCGCCGAGCTCTCTCAGGATCTGCAGCTGATGGAGTTCCATCCAGTCAGATTAGTGTTTGCTACAGGGTCTATGCAGAACTTGCCGATTGTTCTACATGGTCGAATGCGATCAGATCGACATATGAAGGCATTGTTCAAAGCCGAACGCGCCGCCGGACTCGAGCTCGTGGATCGTCCCGAGCCCACTGCGGCGCCCGACGAAGTCGTGATCCGCGTGCTGCGCACGGGGATCTGCGGCACCGACCTGCATATCCGTCGCTGGGACGACTGGGCTGCATCCGCCATCGATGCCCCACTCATCCCCGGTCACGAGTTCTACGGCGAGGTCGTCGAGGTCGGTCCGCTCGTCCACGACATCGCTGTGGGCGATCGAGTGTCGGGCGAGGGGCACATCGTGTGCGGCACGTGCCGCAATTGCCGCGCAGGACGCCGCCAGATGTGCATCCGTACGATCGGCCTCGGACTGCAACGCGACGGCGCCTTCGCCGAGTTCCTGGCGTTGCCCGCCGTGAACGTCTGGGTGCATCACGCCGACGTGGCGCCGGAGCTCGGCGCGATCTTCGATCCTCTCGGCAACGCCGTGCACACGGCGCTCACGTTCCCGCTCGTGGGCGAGGATGTGCTCGTGACAGGGTGCGGTCCGATCGGCCTCATGGCGATCGCCGTCGCTCGGCACGCCGGAGCACGCTTCATCGCGGCGACGGATGTGAGCGCGCCTCGCCTCGAGATGGCCCGTCTCATGGGCGCGGACGAGGTCGTCGACGTCTCGGCCCGCGAGATCCGAGATGCCCAGCAGGCGCTCGGTCTGCGCGAGGGATTCGACATCGGCTTCGAGATGAGCGGCGCGGCGTCGGCGCTCCCGGCGATGATCGACAACATGAACCACGGCGGCCGGATCGCGATGCTCGGACTGCCCAGCACCGGATTCGAGATCGACTGGGGCAAACTCGTCACGCACATGCTCACGATCAAGGGGATCTACGGACGCGAGATGTTCGAGACGTGGAACGCGATGGGTGCCATGCTGCAGACGAGTGCGACGCTGCGCGACTCGATCGGACGGGTGATCGCGGATGTGATCCCCGCCAGGAACTGGGAACAGGGCTTTGCCGCGGCCGAGTCCGCCGGCACGGGAAAGATCATCCTCGATTGGACGGAGCTGTGATGTACGGGACATTCCAGAAGCATGTGGCTGACGAGCTCGCCGGGATCGAGGCTGCGGGCCTCACGAAGCGCGAACGAGGCATCCGCGGGCCGCAGAACGCCGAGATCACCGCCGACGGCGCAGAGGTGCTCAATTTCTGCGCGAACAACTACCTCGGTCTCGCCGACGACCCGCGGATCCTGGATGCCGCCACTGCGGCGCTGCAGGAGTGGGGCTACGGGCTCGCCAGCGTCCGCTTCATCTGCGGTACGCAGGAACAGCATCTGGAGCTCGAGCGACGACTCGCGGGGTTCCTCGGCACCGACGACTCGATCCTCTTCTCGTCATGCTTCGACGCGAACGGAGGAGTGTTCGAGACGCTCTTCAGTGCTGAGGACGCGATCATCTCGGACGAACTCAATCACGCGTCGATCATCGACGGGATCCGTCTCTCGAAGGCGCGTCGGCTTCGCTACCGCAATCGTGACATGGCGGATCTGGAAGCGCAGCTGCAGGCGGCATCCGATGCACGCTTCCGGGTGATCGTCACCGACGGCGTGTTCTCGATGGACGGCTACATCGCGCCGCTCGCCGAGATCTGCGACCTCGCGGATCGCCACGACGCCCTGGTGTTCGTCGACGACTCGCACGCGGTCGGCTTCGTAGGGGAGAACGGACGAGGAACGCCGGAACTCTGCGGTGTCGCCGATCGTGTCGACATCTATACGGGCACGTTCGGGAAGGCGCTGGGCGGAGCATCCGGTGGCTACGTCGCCTCGCACGCCGACGTCGTCGCCCTGCTGCGTCAGCGTTCGCGTCCGTATCTGTTCTCGAACACGCTCGCCCCCGCCATCGTCGCCGGAACCCTCACCGCGCTCGATCTCGTCGAGGGTTCGGCCGATCTCCGTGCGCGTCTGCGCGACAACGCGGCACTGTTCCGTGAGCGGATGACGGCGGAGGGTTTCGATCTGCTGCCGGGAGAGCATCCGATCGTCCCCGTGATGTTCGGCGACGCGGCTCTCACAGCGCGCATCGCGACGGAGATGCAGGCGCAGGGCATCTACGTGACCGCGTTCAGCTTCCCCGTCGTTCCTCGCGGGCTGGCGCGGATCCGCGTACAGCTCTCGGCGGCGCATACGCCCGAGCAGATCGAAAGATGCGTGGCTGCCTTCGTCGCCGCGCGAGCCGTCGTGAGCTGAGAGGCGAGCAGACAAAGATTGCTTTGCAAAAGAATGCTTGCAAAGAAGTCTTTGCATGAGTATCTTTGCATGCATGGCAGACGAAGAGCAGTTGCGACGACTCGATTCCGGGGCGCTCAAGGCCCTGGCTCACCCGCTGCGTGTGCGGATTTTCGATCTGCTCAGCGCACATGGGCCGCAGACGGCGAGTTCGCTCGCATCGATGCTGGGGGAGACCTCCGGGTCCACCAGCTACCATCTGCGCACTCTCTCGGCACATGACCTGATCCACGAGGTCGAGGGGCGAGGCACAGCGCGCGAGCGCTGGTGGGAGCTGCCTGAGGGGCGCATCGACATCCCCGGTCCGAGCCAGAGCATGTCGCCCGCCAACCGGGCAGCGGCGCAGATCGTGTCGTCGGAGTTCTTCCGCCTGCGGCACGAGACCCTGATGTCCTACGTCAACCGCCCGGACACAGAGGTGCCGGAAGGCTGGAAGGACGCGGGGCTGATCGCCACAACCCTCCTCGAGATGACCCCCTCGCAGATGGAGGACCTCAAGGACGAGCTCATGGGAGTCATCGAGGGTGCCGTCGGGCGATATCGCGGCCAGACCGGGCCGGACGTGCGCCGGGTGTCGATGCGCACCGAGCTCTTCGACCTTCCGGCGACCGGGCCGGTGCTCGCCGGTGCCGCTGACTCGAACGAGGAAGAATCATGACCAGCGCGACCATCCGCCTCGTCGCCCCGACACAGGCGGAGCGGAAGCTCCTCGGCCTTGCTGATCTCCTCACGGTCTTCGTCGAGCGACGCATCACTCGCCGCGCTCAGAAGCGGGCCCTCGCTCTCGATCTCCTGCGAGAGCAGCAGACCAGGCGACAGGATCCTCGCGCGGTCGAGCACATGCTCGCGCAGATCGGGCTCCCTCGGCGCTGAGGCGTTCTGATCACGGCGAAGCCCCCTGCCGCAGACGCGGACAGGGGGCTTCGTCAGCAGAGACCGCTCAGTCCTCGAAGGGTCGGGCGACCACATCGCCGGACCCGGTCTGGAAGACCTCCCAGCCCGCATCGAGCTCTGCGATCGCGCGGCCTTCGAGCCACGTGAGCGTCCAGTGCCCGGAGAGACCGCGCGATTCGACCTCGGCGATCGCCGGCCGGAGCGCGGCGGGAACGGATGCCGGTGGCTCGGAACCGGTGGCCCACCTCGTGCCCAGCTGCATCAGGCGCCCTCGACCGGCGCGAGCTCGATCGCGGTGACCGCGAACTCGCCGGCCTCGGTGAACTCGAGTTCGGCGATGCGTCCCACTGCCCGGAGGTCGTCGGCCGCGGCGCGGAGCGCCTCGAGCTTGGCGGCGGGAGCGGCGATCGCGGCGCGGGAGACCGGAGTCTTCTGCGATGCCTTGGCCTCGGTCTTGGCGCGGCGGATGCCGATCAGCGCCTCGCTCGCGGCCGACAGCACGGCCGTGTCGCCTTCGATGCCGAGTGTCTCAGGCCAGGCCGCGGTGTGCACCGAGCCTTCTTCGAACCACGACCACACCTCTTCGGTCGCGAACGAGATGATCGGGGCGAGCAGGCGCAGGAGCGTCGACAGTGCCAGACGCAGCGCGAGGGCGGCGGATGCCTGACCCACGTCGTTCTGGTTGTAGGCGCGCTCCTTGACGAGCTCGAGGTAGTCGTCGCAGAACGTCCAGAAGAACGCCTCGGTCACTTCGAGCGCCTTGGCCTGGTCGTAGTTCTCGAACGCCTTCGTCGCCTCCTCGATCACGGCGTCCAGGCCGGTGAGCATCGATGCATCGAGCGCGTGGGTGACCTGAGCGCCCTCCGGTACGGGGAACGACAGCACGAACTTCGCGGCGTTCAGCACCTTGATCGCCAGACGGCGGCCGATCTTGACCTGCGTCGGGTTCTGCGGGTCGAAGGCGGCATCCATGCCCAGGCGGCTCGAAGCGGCCCAATAGCGCACCGCATCCGATCCGTGGGTCTCGAGGATGTCCGCCGGAGTCACCACGTTGCCCTTGGACTTCGACATCTTCTTGCGGTCGGGGTCGACGATGAAGCCCGAGATCGCGGCGTTGCGCCACGGCGATCGGGAGTCCTCGAGAGTCGAGCGCAGCATGGTCGAGAAGAGCCAAGTGCGGATGATGTCCTGCCCCTGGGGGCGCAGGTCGAACGGAGCGGTGAGCTGCCACAGCTCCTCGTCGCGCTGCCATCCGCCGGCGAGCTGCGGAGTGAGCGACGACGTCGCCCAGGTGTCGAGGATGTCGGCTTCGGCCTCGAATCCGCCGGCCGCACCGCGCTGGTCCTCGGTGTAGCCCGCGGGGACGTCGGTCGTCGGGTCGATGGGAAGGCTCGCGTGGTCGGGAGCGATCACCCGGTCGTAGTCGCGCTCGCCGTTCTCATCGAGTCCGTACCAGAGCGGGATCGGCACGCCGAAGAAGCGCTGGCGTGACACGAGCCAGTCGCCGGTCAGGCCGCCGACCCAGTTCTCGTAGCGCACGCGCATGAAGTCCGGGTGCCACGTCAGCTGGGTGCCACGCTCGAGCAGCTCGTCGCGCAGCTTCGCGTCACGCGCGCCGTTGCGGATGTACCACTGGCGGGTCGAGACGATCTCGAGCGGGCGGTCGCCCTTCTCGAAGAACTTCACCGCGTGGTTGAACGGCTTGCCGACCGCCGTCATGTCGCCGGTCTCCTGCAGCTTCTCGACGATGGCCTTGCGGGCCGAGAACACCGTCTTGCCGGCGAGCTCGGCCTGGTACCAGTCGATGGCCTCAGCGTCGGCCACGATCGACGGGGCGGTCGGGAGGAACCGGCCGTCGAGACCGATCGTCGTCATGTTCGGGAGGTGGTCGCCCGCGGCTGTGCGCAGCTCACGCCACCAGATGATGTCGGTCACGTCGCCGAAGGTGCAGACCATCGCGGCTCCCGTGCCCTTGTCGGGCTGTGCGAGGTGGTGTCCGTGGATCTCGATCTCGGCGCCGAAGAACGGCGTGCGCACCTTCGTGCCGATCAGGTGCTTGTGCGGTCCCTCGGGGTGGGTCACGATCGCGATGCACGCCGGCAGCAGCTCGGGGCGGGTGGTCTCGATCGTGATCGAGCCGGATCCGTCAGCGAAGGGGAAATCGATGGTGTGATAGGCGGCCTGCTGGTCGCGATCCTCGAGTTCGGCCTGCGCGATCGCCGAGCGGAAGTCGATGTCCCACAGGGTCGGTGCGAGCGACTGGTAGGCCTCGCCGCGCTCGAGGTTGCGCAGGAACGCGAGCTGGCTCTGGCGGATGGTGTCGTCCGAGATCGTGCGGTACGTCTGGGTCCAGTCGACCGAGAGGCCGAGCTGGCGGAACAGCGCCTCGAACTGCTTCTCGTCTTCGATCGTCAGACGCTCGCAGAGCTCGATGAAGTTGCGTCGGCTGATCGGCACCTGGTCGGCGGCGCGGCTGGACTTGTTGTCGCCGCCCTCGAACGGCGGCATGAAGTCGTCCTGGTAGGGAAGCGAGGGGTCGCAGCGCACGCCGTAGTAGTTCTGCACCCGACGCTCGGTGGGAAGGCCGTTGTCGTCCCAGCCCATCGGGTAGAACACGTTCTTGCCGCGCATGCGCTCGAAGCGCGCCTTGACGTCGGTGTGCGTGTACGAGAACACGTGGCCGATGTGCAGGCTGCCGGATGCGGTCGGCGGGGGAGTGTCGATCGAGTACACACCCTCGCGGCCGGACTGTGCGGCGCGGAGTCGGTCGAACAGGTAGGTGCCCTGCTCGGACCACGACTCACCCCACTTCGCTTCGAGACCTTCGAGTACGGGCTTGTCGGGAATCACGGACATGGAGGTCTCCTCGAGCGATGTATGCGGCACTGTGTGAGCGTGCCTGAGTGTGGGTTGTGCCCCACAGTCTAATCGCCCCGAACCGGAGGGGAGCCCCTCACTCGCCCCAGACGGCCTCGACGATCGCGGCTGCCTGGTCGTTCGTCACCTGGATGTCGCCGTAGGTGCTCGACGCGATCTCCAGGTCGGGCGAGATGCTCCGCACCAACGCCTCGAGGTCGATCGATTCGCCATCACTTCCGTCGACGCCGAGGTCGATCTCGTCGCTGGGCACGTCGTTGTGCTCGAGGACGATCCTCAGGATGCCCGCCAGATCGTCGGCGGAGGCGTCTTCGTGGTCGAGATCGACGCCCACGCTCAGATAGAAGGTGAACCCGGAGATCGTCTTCGCAGCGTAGGCATCGGTGACGCCGATCTCTGAATCCATCAGCGCTGCGGGAATCGTCTCGGCGAAGTCCCCGTCGGAGGTCTCCTTCAGAAGCGGGCCGCACCCGCTCAGTGCGAGCATCATCGCCGCGAGCGCGAGTGCGACGGCTCCCCGAGTGGCTCGCGCACGGCCGGTGATGCTCATATCAGCGTTCCACTCCTTGGTATACCTGGTGATCGACCACTGTGCCGCCGAGACCGGCGAGGTCCCAAGGATCCGTTCCGCCGTTGGCATCGCGATAGGCGGCTTCCCACTCTGCCACGGACGTCGCATACTTCGGGTTGTTGTGTGCTCCGAACCCGTGCGCCCCATCCGGGTCCGGGAGCGTGATCTGGTGGATGTTCGGCGGGAGCACGGTCACCGGGGTATTCGGGATGTCGAACGGGGACTGGCCCGGCAGCCCGGGAACGCCGACGAGGCTCCCATCCAGCATCGGCACGACGTCTGTCGCGTGCTGGAACGCGTAGACCGGCACGTTCGGCGGCACGTGGAAGTTGTCGACGGGGGAGCCGTTGGTCACGACCCCGATCGGGTTGTACGGGAAGGACGAGTCCGCGGCGAGGTTCGCCGCCATGATGCCGCCCTGGCTGAAGCCGGTCAGCACGACGTCGGATCCCGCAGGGATCCCCGCCTGCTGCATCGCATCCAGCACCGCGCGCTCGTACTGAGTGCGGAAGAGCGGGTTGTCGAGCATCAGCGCGAGGTTGTTGTCCCGGTCGTTCATCGCGCCGCTCGAGGGGCCGAACTCCCAGGCCTGTGTCGACGGGAGCGACACGACCCAGTGCGTCGAGCCGTCGGGACCGACGACCTCTTTGATGTCGATCGCCGTGGAGCTCTCCCCGCCCATCGCGTCGGTCGTGCCGTTCACCGACACGAGATCCGACAGCGAGTCGAGCGAGGTGACCTCGTGAGCGTCGTTCCATGCGGCCAGTTGATCCTCGTTCAACGTCGACGGATCGATCTCGCGGACCCGCGCGTCACCGGTCAAGAAGTCGTGGAGGACGTTGCCGAACACCAGTCCGAGCGRCCCGCCGGTGAGTCCGCCGACCAGCGGCAGCATGTCGGCGAGGACATCGCGGAGGGTGGCCAGCGCGTCGCCCACGAGCGGCACGAGCTTGTAGAGAAGCTGTGCAAGAGACACGACGGCGCCGGTGAGACTCTTGACCAGCGCGCCGGCGGTGGTGACGAACTCGGCTGCGGACTCGGCGAACCGCTGGATGTCCTCGAGCTTCTGCAGGGGATTGAGGCTGAAGCGGAACAGATCGTCGGCGAAGCGGCTCAGGCGACCGAGGAAGTCGCAGATCAGCACTCGTGTCGACTCGATGATCTGGCTGACCAGGCGCACCGCGCTCGCCGTGGCTCCGGTCCACTGGGCGGCATCCTCGGCGACGGACAGCAGGTCGCCGTACCGGGCCCGCAGAGCGCGGACCGTGCGGCCGTCGAGCTCGGCCAGCCGGGGTTCGGCATCGCGGAGCGTCTCGACCACACGGCGGAGCGAGCTCTCTGCGCCCTCCCAGCGCGAGGCGAACCCGCCGACGGTGCCGGGGTCGCCGAGGAGATCGTCGAACCACTCCCGCAGCGGGGCGATGTACTGCATGAGCATGCCGGCGATGCCGGGGATGCTCGCACAGTCGGCCTGCGAGGCGCTGTACCCGGGTGCTCCCGCCGCCCACGAACCGGAGCGCACCTGGCTGCTGATGCTTGCGACGGCGCTCACAGCTCTCCCTCGATGGCGCGGAACGAGGTGACGGCGCCGTCTTCGATCGCGCCGAAGGCATCGACGATCCCCTTGAGGCCGGTCGCCGTCGCGTCGGCGAGAGTCGTCGCGGCAGCGAGCGTCGACTCGGAGGCATCCGCGAGCGCGTCGACCGCGGGCCCGAGCAATGGGCCGCACATCGCGCCGAACGCCGACTGCCCCACACCTCCGGCGGCTGTCGTGGCGGCGGAGCCGAGCAGCTCGGCCGCTGCGGTGAGCGCCCGCACGTGCGCGCGGAGCTCGTCCTCGTCGATCACGATCTGCTGATTGGATGCGGTCATGATGATCGGTTCCCCCCGATGATGTGATGTCTGTCCGACGTCAGCTGCCGCCGAGGACGCGCTGACCGGCGAGGTCGGCGTCCGAGTACTGGGTCGCGAGTTCGCCGAGCAGATCGGACACGGCCATGACGAGCCCGGTTCGCTCACGCATGTTGCCGTCGAATCGCTCCTGTGCGGCGTCGAACGCCGATTGCGCGTCTCCCGACCACGAGCGACGCAGAATCGTCGCGTGCGCGGCGAGCTCCTCCAGGGCGGCGTCGATGTTGCGTGACGCGACGCTGATGGCCTTGGCGGCCTTCGCCACCTGCGCCGGATTGACCTCGATGACGCCCATCAGCGGTACTCGATCGTGCTGCCGCCGACCTGCGGGAACGCGGTGTCGACATCCTGGCGCACCGCGGCCACGAGAGGGGAGTCGGCCCCGAGGGTCTGCTCCATCGAGACGAGCACCCTCTCCGCCGCGACCCGCTGCGCCCTCGCGATCGTCTCGGTGATCGTGACGCCGAGGGATGCCAGATCTGCGGCCGCGCCCGACTGCAGTCTCACCGACTCGATGGCCCCGGTCGGCCGCGCGGTGATGGTCACTCGGCCGTCCGCCGACGTGACCGTCGCCATGGTCTGCGACGCCTCCGTCTCGAGTCTGGCCGACTCCTGGGCCAGCTGTCGGGACTGCGCGATCTGGGCATCGATCTTCGCGTTCACTGCGGCGATCGTGTCAGCGAGTTCTTCGGACGACACTGTTCCCCCTCCTCCGGTGTCATCGCAGTATATGAGGGAGCGATGACGGTCTGAAGGTCCCACGACGCCCGCGTCACCGCGGAGGATCTAGAATTGGATCGAGTCCAAGAACTGATGCATCCGCGTCATCTCCCGCATTCCCTCCCGAGGAACAGCATGCCAATCTCCTTCCTGCGCCGTGCCATCCCGCTCGGCGCGACCGTCGCCGTGAGCGCACTCCTGCTCAGCTCCTGCGCTGCGCCCTCGTCCGAGTCCGACGGCGGTGAGCTCGTCTGGTCGATCGAGGGTGCGAACCTCTCAGCGGGGCACATGGACCCGCAGGTGAGTCAGCTCGACGTCTCGGGCATGGTGCAGCGCGCGGTGCTCGACTCCCTGGTCTTCCAGGAGGATGACGGCTCGTTCACCCCCTGGCTGGCCAAGGAGTGGACGGTGTCCGACGACAGCACCGAGTACACCTTCGTCCTGCGTGACGACGTCACCTTCACCGATGGCGAGCCGTTCGACGCCGAGGCCGTCAAGGCGAACTTCGATCGCATCGTCGATCCCGAGACGGAATCCGCGCAGGCGGCCAGCATGATGGGGGCCGACTTCTACGAGGGCACCGAGGTCGTCGACGAGCACACGGTGAAGGTGAGCTTCACCCAGCCGTATGCGCCGTTCCTTCAGGCGACGAGCACGCCGCAGCTCGGCTTCTACTCGCCGGCCGTGCTGGAGGAGTCCGCGGACCAGCTCAAGGCGGGCGGCCCGGGGATCACCGTCGGAACAGGACCGTTCGAACTGACCGAGTACACACCCGATCAGGAGATCGTCTACACGCGCAACGACGACTACGCCTGGGGGCCGCACGGCGAGAAGGCACCGAAGGTCGAGACGCTGCGGGTCGAGATCCAGCCCGAGGCATCCGTGCGCACGGGCGTCATCGAGAGCGGCGAGGCCGACCTCGCGAGCAACATCCCGCCGAACCTCGCGGGTGACCTCGGCGACGGCATCACGGTCGATTCGATCGAATACCCGGGCCTGCCCTACTCCCTGTACCTCAACGAGAAGTACGGCGTCTTCGCCGACGAGAAGGTGCGCCAGGCGTTCGCGTTGGGCATCGATGTCGACGCGGCCGTCGAGGAGATCTTCTTCGGACAGTTCCCCCGCGCCTGGAGCGTGCTGGGCTCCACGACTCCCGGTTACGATGCTTCGCTGGAGGGCGCCCGACCGTTCGACGCGGACGCGGCGAACACGCTTCTCGACGAGGCCGGATGGACGGAGCGCGACTCCGACGGCATCCGCATGAAGGACGGCGAGCGCCTCTCTGCGCGGTGGATCGCATGGACTCCGGTCCCCGACGACCGCGCCGCTCTCGCGAACGCCATCCAGTCGGATCTCAAGACCATCGGCTTCGAGGTCGTCCGCGAGACGCTCGAGCCCGGCGCCTACAACGAGCAGTACGAGCCGAAGACCTTCGACCTCACCGACTGGGGATTCTCGGGCGTGGACCCGGACTTCCTCCGCGCGCACCTGCACACCGAGGGGTTCCAGAACGCCTCGCAGGTCACCGATCCCGAGATCGATGCGCTGCTCGGGCAGGCCGTCGCGTCGAACGATCAGGATCAGCGCAACGAGATCTACACACAGCTGCAGGAGTGGAACGCCGACTACACCGCGATCTTCCCGCTCTACAGCCCGTCGGCGATCACGGCTGTCGGCGAGCGGGTGGACGGGCTCGCGTACGACCTCTACGGTCGTCCGCTGTTCTACGACGTGAGCGTCGGCTGACACCCGAATCATCGAGCGCCCCTCGCTCGCGCACTGCGATATCGTTCGTGAGCGCGCGCCGTGAGCCGAGGGGCGCTCAGGATCCGTCGAGAGGGCGTCAACGGTGAAGGCAGCGCTCACCCGGGTCGCCGGACTCGCGGCATCCGTCGTGATCGTCCTCTGGGGTGCGGCGACGCTGGTGTTCCTCGCGTTCCGGGTGATCCCGGGCGATCCGGTCTCCGTCATGCTCGGGCCCCAGGCGCAGGTGAGCGATGAGGTCAAAGACGGCATCCGCGCGGAACTGGGACTCGACCGCCCCCCACTCGAGCAGTACGTCACGTTCATCGGACAGCTCGCGCGAGGAGACCTCGGCGAGTCGTATCAACTGCGGATGCCGGTGGTCGAGGTCATCGGCCGCCAGCTGGGTTCCACGCTGCAGCTCTCCGCGCTGGCGCTGCTCATGGCGGTGGTGCTCGCCTTCGCCGTCGCGCTGCTCGTGCGAGGGCGTGCCGGGCGCACCGTCGCCGCGGCAGTCGAACTCGTCATCCTCTCTTCACCCGTCTTCTGGATCGGCCTGATCCTGCTCAGCGTCTTCGCGTTCGGACTCGGCTGGTTCCCCGTGTCCGGTGCACGCAACCCGGCGACGATCGTGCTGCCGGCTATCACGCTCGCCCTGCCGGTGGCCGCTCTGCTCAGCCAGGTGCTACGAGACGGCCTCGCACAGGCCGAGCGGATGCCGTTCGCCGAGACCGTGCGTGCGCGGGGTGCGAGCGCGTCCTGGTTCACTCTGCGGCACGGCCTCAGGCACGGCGCGGCGAATGCGGTGACGCTCGCCGCGTACCTGACCGGATCCGTGCTCGGAGGAGCGGTCCTCGTCGAGACGGTGTTCGCCAGAGCAGGTCTCGGTCGGGTGACTCTCGCCGCCATCACCAATCGTGATCTGCCGGTCATCACCGGCATCATCCTGCTCAGTGCCCTCGTCTTCGTGGTCGTGAATCTCGTGGTCGAGCTGCTGCATCCGCTCATCGATCCTCGTCTGCGCATCGACCGAGGAGGCGTGCGGTGAGGCGGGCGCAGGCCGTGCTGCTGTGGGGCGCCGCGGCGGTGCTTCTCGTGCTCGCCTTCGCCGCGGTGTTCCCCGGGGTGCTCGCGACGCACGATCCCCTGCAGACGGACGTGCGGGCTTCGCTGCTGCCGCCGAGCGCAGACCACCTCTTCGGCACCGACCAGAGCGGGCGCGATGTCTTCTCACGGGTGGTCTACGGAGCCGGGCGCTCGATCGGCATCGGACTGCTCGCTACGGGCGTCGCCCTCGCGGTCGGACTCATCGTCGGGTCTCTGGCCGGGCTCGCTCCCCGGGGCGTCGACGCCGCACTCATGCGGGTGAACGACGTGCTGATGGCGTTCCCCGAGTTCCTGGTCGCGCTCGTGGTGGTGGCGGTGCTGGGGCCGGGTCCCATGAACATCGCGATCGCCGTCACCCTCGCCGCCGTACCCGTCTACATCCGCCTCGCGCGCGTGCAGACGCGCACGCTGCGCGGCGCAGAGCATGTCGAGGCCGCCCGCATCCTCGGGGTGCGCCCTGTGCCCGCCTTCGTGAGGCACGTCGTGCCCGGCGTGCTCGGGTCGCTCAGCGTCCTGGCGACGATCGGCATCGGATCGAGCATCCTCGCCGCGGCCGGACTCAGCTTCCTCGGTCTCGGGCCATCGGAGCCGACGCCGGAATGGGGACTGATGCTCGCAGGCGGACGCAACGTGCTCGGTCAGGCCTGGTGGATCGCCGTCTTCCCCGGCATTGCGATCACGATCACCGTCATCTCGGCCACGATCGTCGGTCGTGTGCTGCGAGCCAGAGCAGAGGGGCTGACGCCATGACCGCCGCGCTCGAACTCGTCGGCCTGCGCGTCGACTTCGGAGGGACGCCCGTGGTGAGCGGTGTGTCGCTGTCGGTCGAGCGAGGTGAATGCGTGGCGATCGTCGGAGAGTCCGGGGCCGGCAAGACCCTGACGGCGAGGGCTCTGCTGGGACTCGCTCCGCAGGGTGCTCACGTGGCGTTCGATCGACTCGTCGTCGACGGGACGGACGCCGCCCGTCTCGGCGAGCGCGGGTGGCGGGCCCTCCGCGGCGCCCGCATCGGACTCGTCTCGCAGGATGCGCTGGTGTCTCTCGACCCGCTGCAGCGGGTGGGCTCGGAGATCGCCGAGCCGCTTCGTCTGCACGGACTCGCGACCGGGCGGGCCGCGCTGCGCGAAAAGGTGCAGGACCTGCTGCATCGGGTCTGGATGCCCGACGCTGCCCGGCGGGCACGCCAGTATCCGCATCAGCTCTCCGGAGGGCTCCGGCAGAGAGCGCTGATCGCCTCGGCCATCGCGGCCGAACCCGCAGTCCTCGTCGCCGACGAGCCGACCACCGCGCTCGATGCCACCGTGCAGGCGAGGATCCTCGGGCTGTTGCGAGACATCGCCGATGCGGGCACCGGCATCGTGTTCATCAGTCACGACTTCGCGGCCGTGCGCAGGATCGCGGATCGGGTGCTGGTGATGCGCAACGGCATCGTCGTCGAGTCAGGGCCCGTCGATGAGGTGCTCGAGAAGCCGCAGCACGAGTACACCCGTCAGCTCATCGCCGCCACGATCCACGAGCCACGTGCAGAGCGTGAAGGCGCGGCCGAGCCCGTGCTCGTCGCCGCCGGGGTCACGAAGGCGTTCGGCGATCTCGTCGCGGTGCAGAACGCGTCGTTCTCCGTGGCCGCCGGACGCACGCTCGGCATCGTCGGGGAATCGGGATCGGGCAAGACGACGCTGGCGCGCATGATCGTGGGCGTCGAGGATGCGGACGACGGAGGCCTGCGGTGGATCGGACAGCACCGGGTGCAGCTCGTGCACCAGAATCCTCTCGGTGCCTTCGACCCGCGGTGGACGATCGGGAGATCGCTGGGAGAGGCGCTCGCCGCCGGGGGTGTGCCTCGTCAGCAGCGAGCGGCTCGAGTGGTGGAGCTTCTCGCCGAGGTCGATCTCGACCCGGCGCTCGCGAGCCGCAGACCCATCGCCCTGTCGGGCGGGCAGCGTCAGCGCGCGGCGATCGCGCGGGYGCTCGCCGCAGAGCCCGAGGTGCTGGTTCTCGACGAGCCGGTATCGGCTCTCGACCCTTCGGTGCGTGAAAAGGTGCTGCAGCTCCTGCTGCGCCTCCAGCGCGAACGGGAGCTGACGATGATCTTCGTGTCGCACGACCTCGATGTCGTCGGCGCAGTGGCCGACGAGGTGCTCGTGATGCAGGACGGCGTGATCGTCGAGCAGGGAGCGGTCACCGACGTGTTCGCCGCGCCGCAGCATCCGTTCACCCGGGAGCTGCTCGAGGCGAACCGGCCCGTCAGTCCATGACCTGGATGCCGATCCCCGCCGCGAGCAGCGGCGCGAGCTGCTGCACCTGGAAACCGGTGAGCGTCGTGCCTCGCAGGCTGTTCGCATCGAGGAACGCAGAGGCGTCGAGTCCGCGGAGGTCGACGTGCCTGGCGCGCATCGCCCGGGTGTCGACCTCGTCAGACCGACTGCCGGTGAAGCCCACGCGCGTGAGTTCGGCCTGAGGCATGTCGAGGGTGCGGATGCCGCAGTCGCGGACCTCGATGTCGGTGGCCTTCGCCGCCCCGAGATTGAGATAGTCGATGCGCACGTCGCTGAGCAGCAGCTCGTCGATGCGAGCGCTGCTCAGATCGAGCGTGCCGATGCGGCCCCCACTGATGCGCACGCGGCGGATGCTCGCATCCCGCATCTTGAGCGATGCGATCCGCACGCCGGTGAGGTCGACGTCGATGAGCGTGGCACCTGTCAGGTCGACCGCGTCGGCATCGGCGGCGACCGTGCACTGCTCGAGCGAGGCATGGGCGAGGTCGACCGTGCCCTCGAGATCGAGACTCGCTGCGATCAGATCGGCGCTGCGATGTGCTGCGGCGGGCGTGAACTCCCGCGGAAGGTCGGGCGGCGAGACGCGGGGAGCCACGGGGGATTCGGGGGAGCGGGCCATGCTTCGAGGGTAGGGGGTGGGTGCGACAGCGCCCAGAGTGCTCAGGAGGCGCACCCCCGCCGCCGCGCGTACAATGGAGACACGAGCATCGATCCGGACATCACCGGGGAGCTCTCGGAAGAACGGTCGGGCTCGCACGGGTCGACTCAGTAGAACCGAGCGGGGCAGGCCCGTCACAGCCGCAGTGAGAGTGGCTCCGCCGTGAGGCGCGGCACGCGAGGTGGTACCGCGGTTCCCCGGGATGAGATTCCGGACGGATCGTCCTCGCAGCAGCATCCGCCACGACTCCTGCGAGACGACATGACCTACCCGCGTTCCTCCTTCGGCCCCGCCGCCGACCAGGCTGCCTCCGTCGCACCGAGCCCTCGGTTCCCCCAGATCGAGCGCGAAGTGCTCGACTTCTGGGAGACCGACCAGACCTTCCGCGCCTCGATCGAGCAGCGCGAGGGCAACGACGAGTGGGTCTTCTACGACGGCCCGCCGTTCGCCAACGGCCTGCCGCACTACGGGCACCTGCTCACCGGGTACGCCAAGGATGTGTTCCCCCGCTTCCAGACCATGATCGGCAAGAAGGTCGATCGCGTCTTCGGCTGGGACACGCACGGTCTGCCCGCTGAGCTCGAGGCCATGAAGCAGCTCGGCATCACCGAGAAGAGCCAGATCGAAGAGATGGGCATCGACGTCTTCAACGCGAAAGCGAAGGACTCGGTGCTGAAGTACACGCACGAGTGGCAGGACTACGTCACGCGTCAGGCTCGCTGGGTCGACTTCGAGCGCGGGTACAAGACGCTCGACCTCGGCTACATGGAGAGCGTGCTCTGGGCGTTCAAGACGCTGTTCGACAAGGGGCTCGCCTACGAGGGCTACCGGGTGCTGCCGTACTGCTGGCGCGATGAGACCCCGCTGTCGGCGCACGAGCTGCGCATGGACGACGACGTCTACCAGAACCGTCAGGACCCGTCGGTCACCGTCACGTTCCCGCTGACAGGCGCGAAGGCCGAGGCCCTCGGACTCACCGCCGTGCGCGCGCTCGCCTGGACGACCACGCCCTGGACCCTCCCCACCAACCTCGCGCTCGCCGTGGGACCCGACATCGAGTACGTCGTGCTCCCGGCAGGTCCCGGTGGAGCGGCGGACGTGCACCAGATCGCCGGAACGGCGGATGCCGCAGTCGAGGCGTCCTCTCATCGCTACCTCCTCGCACGCGAGCTGCTCGGCGGCTACGTCAAGGACCTCGGCTACGAGAGCCTCGACGACGCGCTCGCCGCTGTCGACGCGACGGTGCGAGGAGCCGACCTGGAGGACGTCACCTACGACCGACTCTTCGACTACTACGCCGACGCCGAGACCTACGGCACCGAGAACGCCTGGCGCATCCTGGTCGACGACTACGTCACCGTCAGCGACGGCACCGGCATCGTCCACCAGGCTCCGGCCTACGGTGAGGACGACCAGCGGGTCGCCGGTGCCGCCGGCATCCCGACGATCCTGTCGCTCGACGACGGCGGGCGCTTCCTGCCGAACGTCACAGACGTCGCCGGCCAGCTCTGGATGGATGCGAACACGCCGCTCATCCGTCTGCTCCGCGCCGAGGGACGACTGCTGCGCGAGCAGAGCTACGTGCACTCGTACCCGCACTGCTGGCGCTGCCGGAACCCCCTGATCTACAAGGCCGTGTCGAGCTGGTTCATCCGTGTCACCGACATCAAGGACGACCTGCTCGCGAACAACGAGCAGATCACCTGGGTGCCCGAGAACGTCAAGCACGGCCAGTTCGGCAAGTGGCTCGAGGGGGCGCGCGACTGGTCGATCAGCCGCAACCGCTACTGGGGCTCGCCGATCCCGATCTGGAAGAGCGACGACCCGGAGTACCCGCGCATCGACGCATACGGCTCTCTCGAAGAGATGGAGCGCGACTTCGGCACGCTGCCGCGCAACCCCGAGGGCGAGATCGACCTGCACCGCCCCTACATCGACGACCTCACGCGTCCGAACCCCGACGACCCCACCGGCAAGAGCACGATGCGCCGCATCGAGGACGTGTTCGACGTGTGGTTCGACTCGGGTTCGATGCCGTACGCGCAGGTGCACTATCCGTTCGAGAACCAGGAGTGGTTCGACACGCACGCACCCGCCGACTTCATCGTCGAGTACATCGGGCAGACGCGTGGCTGGTTCTACGTCATGCATGTGCTGTCGACCGCGCTCTTCGATCGTCCGGCCTTCACCGGTGTCAGCTGCCACGGCATCGTGCTGGGCAACGACGGCTACAAGATGTCGAAGTCGCTGCGCAACTATCCGGATGTCTCCGAGGTGCTCGACCGCGACGGCTCCGACGCGATGCGCTGGTTCCTCATGTCGAGCTCCGTGCTGCGCGGTGGCAACCTCGCGGTCACCGAAGAGGGCATCCGCTCGGGCGTCCGCGAGTTCCTGCTTCCGCTGTGGAACTCGTGGTACTTCTTCGCGACGTATGCGAACGCGGCCAAGCCGGGCGGCTACGAGGCGACCTGGCGCACGGACTCGACCGACGTGCTCGACAGGTACATCCTGGCTCGGCTCGGCGACCTCGTGCGCGACGTGCGGGCGGACCTCGAGGGACTCGACTCGACGACGGCGTCCGCTCGTCTGCGCGACTTCGCCGAGGTTCTCACCAACTGGTACATCCGCCGCTCGCGCGACCGGTTCTGGGAGGGCTCGAACACCGAGGCCTTCGACACGCTCTACACCGTGCTCGAGACCCTGACCCGCGTCGCGGCTCCGCTCGTGCCGCTCGTCAGCGAGCGCGTCTGGCAGGGGCTCACAGGCGGACGCAGCGTGCACCTGCAGGACTGGCCTGACGCCACCGCATTCCCCGCCGCCGACGAGATCCGGAATGCCATGGATGCCGTCCGCGAGCTCTCGAGCGTCGGCAACGCGTTGCGCAAGAAGGAGAAGCTGCGCGTGCGTCTGCCGCTCGCCCGCCTCACGGTCGTGTCACCGCTGGCAGGGACGCTCGGCCAGTTCGAGGACATCCTCCGCGAGGAGCTCAACGTCAAGTCGGTCGAGCTCGTCCCGCAGTCGGAGACGACTGCTGCGGACTACGGCATCAGCCACCGGCTCAGCGTCAACGCGCGTGCCGCTGGCCCGCGGCTCGGCAAGAACGTGCAGACCGTGATCAAAGCCGCGAAGGCAGGCGACTGGTCGGAGAGCGACGGCGTCGTCACCGCGGGCGGTATCGCTCTCGAGCCGTCGGAGTACGAGCTCGCACTCGAGACCGCCGGTCGTCCGGAGGGCGAGGCTCTCGCCCTCGTGCCGACGGGGGGCGTCGTGCTGCTCGATACGCAGACGACACCCGAGCTCGAGGCGGAGGGACTCGCCCGCGACGCGATCCGCGTCGTGCAGGAGGCCCGCAAGAACGCTGACCTCGACGTGAGCGATCGCATCGTGCTCGCGCTCAACGTGAGCCCGGACGACGCCGAGGCGCTGCAGGCGCATGCGGAGCTGATCGCAGGGGAGACCCTGGCCGTGGCGTTCGCTGTGCAGGCCACCGACGAGATGAACGCTCTCGTGCAGGACGTCACCAGCCCGGGAGGCGGCGTGTTCCGCAGCGGGGCGACCGCGCTGGGCGCCGACAAGCGTCCGATCATCGTCACGATCGACACGAACATCGAGGAGTCGAGCGCATGAGCGCACGTGACAGGGCGGATGCCGTCTACGAGACGCTGCTGAGCCGCGCGGGGGAGCGCTGGGTGCAGCCGCGCAAGGAGCGCACCGCGCGCATCCTCACATACCTCGACGACCCGCAGCGCACCTATCGCGTCGTGCACATCACGGGGACCAACGGCAAGACGTCGACGGCTCGGATGATCGAGACTCTGCTTCGGGCGCACGGGCTGCGCACCGGGCTGTTCACGAGTCCTCATCTCGAGCGCTTCACCGAGCGGATCATGATCGACGGCGAGCCGATCGAGGATGCCGCCGTCGCCGACGCGTGGGATGAGATCGAGCCCTTCGTCGGGATCGTCGACGCCGAGCTCGAGGCCGCAGGGGAGGAGCCGCTCACGTTCTTCGAGCTGCTCACCGTGCTCGCCTTCGTGGCCGTGGCCGATGCCCCTGTCGACGTGCTCGTGCTCGAGGTGGGCATGGGGGGCGAGTGGGACTCGACCAACACGGCGGACGGCGACGTGGCGGTCTTCGCGCCCATCGACATCGACCACGCGGATCGTCTCGGAGGCACGATCGCCGAGATCGCGACGGTCAAGGCGGGGATCATCAAGGAAGGCGCGGCCGTCGTCTCGGCGCAGCAGCCCGCAGAGGCCGCTGAAGTGCTGCGTCGCGTCGCCGCCGAGAAGAACGCCACGATCGCGTTCGAGGGTGAGGAGTTCGGGCTTGCCGACCAGAAGCTCGCCGTCGGTGGACAGCTGTTGACCATCCGCGGACTCGCCGGCGCCTATGTCGAGGAGTATCTGCCGCAGTACGGTGCTCACCAGGGGCACAACGCCGCCCTCGCGGTCGCCGCCGTGGAGTCGCTGATCGGAGGCGCCGAGCAGCCGATCGCCGCCGACATCATCTCCGAGGGGCTCCAGGGAGCGACCTCGCCCGGACGTCTTCAGCTGCTGGGGGTCGCTCCGACGGTGATCGTCGATGCCGCGCACAACCCGCACGGCGCCGCCGCGCTCGTTCTCGCGATGGACGACAGCTTCGACTTCGACGAGTGGGGCGTCGTGCTGGGTGTGCTCGCCGACAAGGACGCCGCCGGCATCGTCGCGAAGCTCGCACCTGCAGCAGCGCGCGTCTTCGCCACCGCGCCGGAGTCCGACCGCGCGAGCGACGCGGATCTCATCGCCGACCTCGTCGAGGCGACGGGACAGCGTGCGACCGTCCATCCGACCCTTGCTGAGGCTGCTGATGCCGCACGGGAATGGGCGGCATCGTCCGATCGCCGAGCCGTCGTGATCGCCGGGTCGGTCGTGCTCGCGGGCGAGGCGATCGCCCTCGCCGAGGCAGAGGACTGGAAGTCCGGGTGGCGCGCATGACCGCCGTCTGCCCGTCTGCGCGTCCTCCGCGTCCGCCCCGCACGCTCGTACAGAAGCTGGCGCCGATCGTGCTCGGGTTCGAGTCGATCGTCGTCTTCCTCGCGGGCCTCACGGTCTTCGGTCTGAAGTCGCTGCCTGCCGGCATCCCGCAGTGGTGGGGGATCGTCGGCGGCGCGGTCGTGGGACTCGCCTGCATCGCCGTCGCCGGGATGATCACGAAGCCCTGGGCGATCACCGCAGGGTGGATCCTGCAGGTCGTCATCGCGCTGGCGGCTATCCTGGTGCCCGCGATCCTGCTCGTCGTCGTGGTTTTCGGCGGCATGTGGGGGTATGCGACGATCATGGGGGCCCGATTGGACGCACGACGTCCTGACGGGCCCACGACCGAGACTCAGACAGAGAGTGAATGACATGGCCACCGAAGAAACCCTCGTCCTCGTAAAGCCCGATGGCGTCGCCCGCGGCCTCACCGGCACGATCCTGGCTCGCATCGAAGCGAAGGGATACTCCCTCGTCGACATCCGCCTGGTCGAGCCCGACCGCGACCTGCTGGCCGAGCACTATGCCGAGCACGAGGGCAAGCCGTTCTACGAGCCGCTCCTCGAGTTCATGCTCTCAGGGCCGTCCGTCGCGATCCGCCTCGCCGGCAACCGCGTGATCGAGGGCTTCCGGTCGCTCGCCGGCACGACCGACCCCACCACCGCCGCACCCGGTACGATCCGTGGCGACTTCGGTCGCGACTGGGGCCTCAAGGTGCAGCAGAACCTCGTGCACGGCTCGGACAGCCCCGAGTCGGCCGCACGCGAGCTCGGCATCTGGTTCGACTGACCGATCCGCTCACGACGAAGCCCGCCGCACGAGATCGTGCGGCGGGCTTCGTCGATTCAGGGGTGAGGAATCAGAAGATGATGCGCGCCATCTCGCCGAGGAAGTCGAGACCCTGCAGCTGAGCCATCACGATGATGATCGCGTACGCCAGGATGGTCGCCAGCGGAACCCAGACCATGAGCTTGTCCGCACGCGCCTGGGCCTTCTCGCCCTTGGTGAACGTGCCGTTCCGGGTGAGATGCAGCATCGTCGCGAAGAACGTCGGGATGGTCACGGCCCAGGTCACCATGCACCACGGGCACAGCACTCCGAGGTTCGATGCATACAGGCTCTGGCCGATCAGCCAGCAGACGAGTCCGAATGCGAACGTGATGCCGGCGCCGAACGCAGCCCAGAACCAGCGGGGAAAGCGGGATCCAGCGAGGATCGCGACCCCGACGACCAACGGCGCCATCCACCCGGTCAGTCCGAGCAGCGGGTTGGGGAAGCCGAAGATCTCGCCCTGCCACGAGCCCAGGTTCTTGCTGCACTGGATGAAGGGGCTGACGTCGCAGGCCAGGGCATCGGTTGGGTTCTCGAGAAGCACGAACTTCTCGACCGTGAGCTGGAAGGCGGCGAACCAGCCGATGACGCTCGCGATGATCAACCACACGGCATAGACGACGGGGCGGGTGCGCTGCTCGCTCATGTCTGGATTCTCTCAGCGATCGCTATGTATCGGGCGTGAGCGCGCCGGAGAAAACGACTCAGTGCCCCGACGATGCCGCGAACCGGCGCACTTGGTGCGATAATGGCCTGTGATGCATCGCTCGACCCTGTCGCGGCGGGCATCGACGCAGACTTCGGGGCCGTATGCCCCTCGTGATCAGAGCCATGAGCCGGTCGCACACCGAATGAGTTCGCGGCACCTGCGGGTGCCGCATGAGAGTTAGCGGAACACGAAGTGTCCGCGCGAGGAGCAAGCCAGAGATGGCCGATGACAACAATGACTACGACGCCCCTACCCTCGACTTCTCTGCGGATGCTGACGCACCCGCAGAGGTAGTCGCCGACGCTCCGGAGGCCGACGGCACGTCCGACGCTTCGGAGGACGGCGCGGGTTCGACCGCTGAGCCCTCTCCGGCGGAGGAGACTCCTGCGGAGCCCTCTCCTGCTGAGGATGCTCCTGCTGAGGATGCTCCTGCTGCGGATGCTCCTGCTGCGGAGGCTCCTGCCGCGGAGGCTCCTGCTGAGGATGCTCCTGCCGAGGCAGCTCCTGCCGCTGAGGCTCCTACTCCTGCCGCTGAGGCGCCTGCCGCTGAGGCTCCTACTCCTGCCGCTGACGCTCCTGCTGCTGACGCTCCTGCTGCTGACGCTCCTGCCGTCGACGCTCCCGCGGCCGAAGCCTCTTCTGAAGAGACCGCTGCTGAGCCTGCCCAGGAGAAGCCCGAGGCGCCCCAGCCCCTCACGGCTGTGTCGCTGGGGCTGCTGCCCGAGGTCTTCGTCTCTCAGGTATCGACGCAGCTGCACTTCTACGCTCCCGAGGTCCTTCCGCTCCCGGCCCGTCCGGGCCGCGAGCGCGTGTTCGACCGCATCGCCGAGCGGGAGCCGGAGGAGCCGGCCGGCCGCCGTGGCCGCCGCCGTCGCGGTGGTTCCGACGATGTCGAGCAGCGCGAGCCGCGTGAGCAGCGTGACGAACCTCGCCAGCCCCGCCAGCGCGTCGTCGAATACATCACCGAGCCCAAGGCGATCAAGGGTTCCACGCGCCTCGAGGCGAAGAAGCAGCGCCGTCGCGACGGACGGGATGCCGGTCGTCGGCGACCGGTCGTCACCGAGGCGGAGTTCCTCGCGCGTCGTGAGTCTGTCGACCGCAAGATGGTCGTCCGTTCCAAGAACGGCCGGACGCAGATCGGCGTCCTCGAAGACGGCGTGCTCGTCGAGCACTATGTCGCGCGCAACCAGGATGCCTCGCTGATCGGCAATGTCTACCTCGGCCGCGTGCAGAACGTGCTGCCGAGCATGGAGGCCGCGTTCGTCGACATCGGCCGTGGCCGCAACGCCGTGCTCTACTCCGGCGAGGTCGACTGGGATGGCGTCGAGACCGGCAACCAGCCGCGTCGTATCGAACTCGCGCTCAAGGCGGGCGACCGCGTCCTGGTGCAGGTCACCAAGGATCCGATCGGCCACAAGGGCGCCCGTCTGACCAGCCAGATCTCGCTTCCGGGTCGCTACCTCGTGTATGTGCCCGGCGGATCGATGAACGGCATCAGCCGCAAGCTGCCCGACAACGAGCGCACGCGCCTGAAGCGCATCCTCAAGGAGGTTCTCCCCGAGTCCTCCGGGGTGATCGTCCGCACGGCGGCCGAAGGTGCCACCGAAGACCAGCTCACTCGCGATGTTCAGCGGCTCACCAGCCAGTGGGAGCACATCCGCAAGCAGGTCGAGAGCCAGCAGGCGCCGGCGCTGCTGCACGCCGAGCCCGACCTTCTGGTCAAGATCGTCCGCGACGTCTTCAACGAGGACTTCACGAAGATGCTGATCCAGGGCGAGGACGCGCAGCGCACCATCCGCGCCTACCTCGAGAGCGTCGCACCCGATCTGCTCGAGCGCGTCGAGTCGTACGAGGACGAGAGCGATCCCTTCGATGTGTTCCGGATCACGGAGCAGATCGAGAAGGCGCTCGACCGCAAGGTCTGGCTGCCGTCCGGTGGCTCGCTGGTCATCGACCGCACCGAGGCCATGACGGTCGTCGACGTCAACACGGGAAAGTTCGTCGGCTCGGGCGGAAACCTCGAAGAGACGGTCACCAAGAACAACCTCGAGGCCGCGGAGGAGATCGTCCGCCAGCTGCGTCTGCGCGACATCGGCGGCATCATCGTCGTCGACTTCATCGACATGGTGCTCGAATCGAACCGCGACCTCGTGCTGCGCCGCCTGATCGAGTGCCTCAGCCGTGACCGGACGAAGCACCAGGTCGCCGAGGTCACTTCGCTCGGCCTCGTGCAGATGACCCGCAAGAAGCTCGGCCTCGGCCTGCTCGAGACGTTCAGCGAGGCGTGCGACGTGTGCGCCGGTCGCGGCGTCATCGTGCACCACGACCCGGTCGTGAAGCACCGCTCGAGCAGCAACGGCAATGGCAACGGCAACTCGCAGTCCAACCGTCGCCAGCGCGGCGGCAACGGCCAGTCGCAGAACTCGGCGCCCGCCGCGGTGACGACGCACAGCATCCCCGAGGGGGCGAAGTCCGCGCTCGCTCAGATCGCGGCCTCGACGCGCGTTCCGAACGCCGACGAGCCGACGGAGGTCGTCGCTCCCGCCGCGGAGACGACGACGGAAGCCCCCGCCACGCAGGAGCGAGCCAAGAAGCCCCGCAAGAAGCGCGGATCCGACCGCAAGTCGCCCAAGTCCCCGGCTGAGGCGCTGCTCGATTCCGTGCTCGATGCGCTTCCCGAGCCGAAGGCTCCGGGACAGGGACGCGGTCGTCGCCGTGTCTCCACCGCCGCGCTCACCGGCACGCCGATCTCCGTGAACTCGGAGCCGTCAGCGCCGGTCGCGGGCGGGGACTCGCAGTCCTGAGGCGATCAGTCGCCTGACCAGCTCCTTGCCGCCGACATGCTGTGCGCCGGCGGCGAGGAGCCGGGGGATGAGCTCTTCGGGGACGTCGTAGTGGTCGAGGTCGAAGGCGCGTGCAGGAACGTCGTGCGACCTCGCGAAGGCGTGCAGCTCCTGCAGGCTGTCGTCGCTCACGAGATGGGCCCACAGGCGCCCGTGTGCGGGCCAGATGGGGTCATCGACGAGAACGGTCATTGGTTCAGCCTATGACCGGACACACCAGGCGGCGCGTTTTGCCACAGTGTCCTGCATCCGGTAAAGTAGTCCCTTGGTGCGTATGCCGCGTCGTCCTGGACGGTCGAAGCGGAGAGTCTTGCGTTCGTGCCCGTCGCCCAGCGTCGCATGCAAGCAACAGTCTTCCCGTGAGATATCGGAGCCGCGAGCTCCCCAACGAAACAGGTATGAAGTGGTTTACGCAGTAGTGCGCGCCGGTGGGCGGCAGGAGAAGGTCGAGGTCGGCACGATCGTTCAGCTCGACCGTGTCAAGGCTGCCCAGGGCGAGAAGATCGAGCTGGCCGCAGTGCTGCTCGTCGACGGCGCCTCGGTGACCACCGACGCCGACTCGCTGGCGAAGGTCAAGGTCACGGCAGAGGTCATCGGCAACCTCCGCGGCCCGAAGATCATCATCCAGAAGTACAAGAACAAGACCGGCTACAAGAAGCGCCAGGGCCACCGTCAGGAGCTCACGCGCGTCAAGATCACCGGCATCAAGTAAGACCGAGGAGACCAGGACATGGCACATAAAAAGGGCGCAAGCTCCACCCGTAACGGTCGTGACTCCAACGCTCAGCGACTTGGCGTCAAGCGCTTCGGTGGACAGCAGGTTCTCGCCGGCGAGATCATCGTCCGTCAGCGCGGCACGCACTTCCACCCCGGCGTGAACGTCGGCCGCGGTGGCGACGACACCCTGTTCGCTCTGGCCGCCGGTGCGGTGCAGTTCGGCGCGAAGGGCGGCCGCAAGGTCGTCAACATCGTCGCCGCTGCTGAGTGATCACAGCACGACAGTAGTCATGCGATTCGGGGCGGGCTTCGGCCCGTCCCGAATTTGCGTTTTCGGCGGGACATGTGTTCCCAGCCGAATCGCCGGCCGAACTCTCGGTTCCGGCCGAGTTCTTTATTGAGGAGAGAGACATGGTCAGTTTCGTCGACACCGTGACGCTTCACCTGCGTGCGGGCAAGGGCGGCAACGGCTGTGTCTCGGTGCACCGCGAGAAGTTCAAGCCGCTCGGCGGCCCCGATGGAGGCAACGGCGGTGACGGCGGCGACATCGTTCTCATCGCCGACACGCAGACGGGCACGCTTCTCTCGTACCACCACTCGCCCCACCGCAGCTCCGGCAACGGCGGACCCGGCATGGGCGACCACCGTGCAGGGTTCATGGGTGAGGACCTCGAGCTTCCCGTTCCCGTCGGCACCGTGGTCAGGAACGCCGCCGGTGAGGTTCTGATCGACATGATCGAGCCCGGCGAGCGATTCGTCGTCGCGAAGGGCGGCCATGGAGGACTCGGCAACGCCGCACTGGCGACGCCGAAGCGCAAGGCGCCCGGATTCGCGCTTCTGGGCACCCCGGGAGACGAGGGCGATGTCGTCCTCGAGCTCAAGACCGTCGCAGACGTGGCTCTCGTCGGCTATCCCTCTGCAGGCAAGTCCAGCCTGATCGGTGCGATCTCGGCGGCCCGCCCCAAGATCGCCGACTACCCGTTCACCACGCTCCACCCGAACCTCGGTGTCGTGCAGGCGGGGGAGTCGCGCTACACCGTCGCCGATGTCCCCGGACTCATCGAGGGAGCGAGCGAGGGGCGTGGTCTCGGACTGGAGTTCCTCCGCCACGTCGAACGCTGCACCGCACTGCTGCACGTGCTCGACTGCGCGACGCTGGAGCCCGGTCGTGACCCGATCTCCGACCTCGACGTCATCCTCGGCGAACTGGCCGCGTACGAGGTCCCCGAGGGACAGACTCCGCTGCTCGAGCGACCCCAGCTCATCGCGCTGAACAAGATCGATGTGCCGGAGGCCCGCGACCTCGCCGATCTCGTGCGTCCGGACCTTGAGGCTCGCGGATTCCGCGTCTTCGACATCTCCACCATCTCGCACGAGGGCCTGCGCCAGTTGACCTATGCGCTCGGCGATATCGTCGACGCACACCGCGCAGAGCTCGCCGCGACCGAGGTCCCGCGTGAGCGCGTCGTCCTTCGCCCGCGCGGCCCCAAGAAGGGCTTCGAGATCCGGGTCGAGGGTGGCAGCTACGGCAACATCTATCGCATCCTGGGCGAGAAGCCCGTCCGATGGGTTCAGCAGACCGACTTCCAGAACGAGGAGGCCGTGGGTTATCTCGCGGATCGCCTCGAGAAGCTGGGCGTCGAAGACGAGCTCTTCCGCCTCGGTGCAGTGCAGGGATCCACGGTCGTCATCGGCGAAGGCGAGAGCATCGTCTTCGACTGGGAGCCCACCATGACGTCTGCGGCCGAACTCATGACGGCGCCCCGCGGAACCGATCCGCGCCTGGCGCCCAACGCCCGTCGCACCACCTCCGAGCGTCGTGAGAACTACTACGAGCGCATGGATGCCAAGGCCGAGGCTCGCGCCGAGGTCGAGGCTCAGCGGCTCGCGGCCTACCGCGAGGACGGGGAGTGACCGCTCGCACGAGGGCGGATCTCGCCACAGCCTCGAGGATCGTCGTCAAAGTCGGGTCCTCATCGATCAGCGGTGAGTCGTCATGGCGGATCCCCGTGCTGGTCGAGGCGCTGGCCGCAGCGCACGCGCGCGGAGCAGAGGTGATCCTCGTCTCCTCCGGAGCGATCGCCACAGGCATTCCGTTCCTGCGTCTCGACGCCCGCCCGACCGACCTGGCCACGCAGCAGGCCGCGGCCGCGGTCGGACAGAACATCCTGGTCTACCGCTATCAGGAGTCTCTGCGTCGCTTCGACATCGTCGCGGGGCAGGTGCTGCTCACGACGGGCGACCTCGAGAACCCGACCTCGCGCAGTAATGCTCGGCGGGCCATGGAGCGACTTCTCGGTCTGCGCATCCTGCCGATCGTGAACGAGAACGACACGGTCGCGACGCAGGAGATCCGCTTCGGCGACAACGACCGACTCGGAGCGCTCGTCGCGCAGCTGATCGAGGCCGACGCTCTGGTCCTGCTGAGCGACATCGAGTCGCTCTACACCAAGCCGCCGTCCGACCCGACAGCCGAGCCCATCGACATCGTCGCCCCCGATGCCGATCTGTCGGGACTCGAGTTCGGATCGACCGTCGTCAACAGCGTCGGCACCGGAGGAGCCGCGACCAAGGTCTCGGCCGCTCGCCTGGCTGCCGCGTCCGGGATCGGCGTGCTCGTGACGAGTGCCGACCTGGTCGACAGGGCCCTCTCCGGGGCCGACATAGGGACCTGGTTCGAACCCGCGCTCTCTTAGACTGGGCGGATGACCGACCAGACCCCCCAGACGCGCCTGGAGCTCGCCAAAGAGGCGTCCCGCGCTACGGCCAGGCTGACCAGCGATGATAAGGCCCGGGCTCTCGAGGCCATCGCGGTGGCTCTCGAGCAGAATGCTGCCGCGATCATCGCGGCCAACGGTCGAGACATCGAGCGAGGTCGGTCCGACGGCATCGGAGAATCGCTGATCGACCGGCTGCGCCTCGACGAGAAGCGCGTCGCCGCTCTCGCCGCGGCAGTCCGCCAGGTCGCGGCCCTGCCCGACCCCGTCGGTCGCGTCGTCGGAGGGCATCGGATGCCCAACGGCGTGGCACTGGAGCAGGTGCGGGTGCCCTTCGGAGTGGTCGGCGCGATCTACGAGGCGCGTCCGAACGTCACCGTCGACATCGCCGCGCTCGCGCTGCGCTCGGGCAACTCCGTGGTCCTGCGCGGTGGCAGCGCCGCACGAGAGTCGAACACCGTGCTCGTCGAGATCATGCGCGGCGCGCTGCAGGCTGCGGGCGTCACGCCGGAAGCGGTGCAGACGGTCGACGACTTCGGTCGCGACGGCGCCACGGCATTGATGCACGGACGCGGGTTCATCGACGTGCTCGTGCCCCGGGGCAGCGCGGGCCTGATCGAGACCGTCGTGACCGAGGCCACCGTCCCCGTGATCGAGACAGGCGCAGGCAACGTGCACATCGTGCTCGACGAGAGCGCTCCTGACGACTGGGCGCAGGACATCGTGGTGAACGCGAAAGTGCAGCGTCCCAGTGTCTGCAACGCCGTCGAGACGGTGCTCGTGCTCCGTCAAGCCGCACCGCGGCTCGTGCCGCTCGTCGCGAGCGCACTGCAGAGCGAGGGAGTCGCGATCCACGGTGACGACATGGTGGCGGGGCTCGTCTCGAACGTGATCCCGGCGACGGAAGACGACTGGGCGACGGAGTACCTCAGTCTCGACATCGCGATCAAGGTCGTCGACACCCTCGACGATGCGCTCGACCACATCCGTCGCTACAGCACCGGGCACACGGAGTCGATCATCACCACCGATTCGCGCAACGCGGAGCGATTCCTGGCCGAGGTCGACTCGGCAGTCGTGATGGTGAACACGTCCACTCGGTTCACTGACGGGGGAGAGTTCGGGTTCGGCGCCGAGGTCGGCATCTCGACGCAGAAGCTGCACGCGCGAGGACCGATGGGGCTTTCCGAGCTGACCAGCACGAAATGGCTGGCGCGTGGGGCAGGGCAGACGCGCGGCTGAGGGCTAGACTAGGGGGCGCTGTGGCTCTTCGTGAGTCATGCCCGCCAGCCACGAAACGGAGTCAGGATGAATCTCGTCGCACAGATCGCGATGGTCGCTGCCGAAACCGAGCACCACGGCAATGTGCAGCTCGAGACGCTGATCTTCGGCGTGATCGCCATCATCGTCTTCGCCTTCCTCGGCCTGGTCACGCTGTCGTACAAGAACGTCGCCAACCGCCACTCCGCCAAGGCCGACGCCTGGGCGGCGAAGCACGGCAAGGACGGCCACGAGGCAGGGCACGGCCACTAGGCCCGTATGAACGACACGACCTCGCGTCCTGCGCGCATCGGTGTGATGGGCGGCACCTTCGACCCCATCCACCATGGCCACCTGGTCGCCGCGAGCGAGGTCGCCCACTCCTTCGATCTCGACGAGGTCGTCTTCGTCCCCACCGGACACCCATGGCAGAAGTCGGATGTCACCCCCAGCGAGCACCGCTACCTGATGACGGTGATCGCCACTGCATCCAACCCGCAGTTCACGGTGAGCAGGGTGGACATCGACCGTGAGGGGCCGACCTATACGATCGACACCCTTCGCGACCTGAAGGAGAAGCGCCCCGACGCGGAGCTCTTCTTCATCACCGGTGCCGACGCCGTGGCGCAAATTCTCAGTTGGAGGGACCATGATGAACTGTGGGAGTTGGCCCACTTCGTCGCGGTCTCGCGTCCAGGACACGTTCTGAGCACTGACGGCCTCCCCAGCGACAACGTCAGCCAACTGGAGGTGCCGGCGCTGTCCATCTCGTCGACGGCCTGCCGCGTGCGGGTCCGCGACGACGAGCCGGTCTGGTACCTCGTCCCCGACGGAGTCGTTCAATACATCGCGAAGCATCATCTGTATCGGAGCAAGGCATGAGTACATCGGATCAGCAGGGTCACGGTCCGCTGACGCGAAAGCAGCTGCGTGAGATCCGGCTGACGGGTTCCACGCCGGTCATCTCGGTGGAGGAGGCTGCAGCTGCCGCTGCCGTCGCGGCTCCACCCGTGCCGCCGAAGCCAGAGGCGCCCGAGTCGACCACGGTCGAGCCCACCCTGCCGGCCCGGTCAGGCGCGAGCGACACCGAGGGGGAGACCTCCCACGGGCCTGTGGGGCTGACACGTCGACAGGTTCGCGAGCGCGAGCGCGCCGCGACGGGATCGGTTCCTGTCGACGAGTCCGATGCTCCTGAGGGATCGGCCCCCGAGAATGCGGCCGAAGAGACGCAGCCCGTCGAGCCCGCATCCGAGCCGAAGAGCGAGACTCCTGCGTCCTCTGCATCCGATGATGATGACGAAGACGATGACGACACTGCTGTCGAGGGCCTCCCCGCTCCCGTCAGTGCTTCGACGTCCGTCGAGGCCACGGATGACGACGCTCAGACCGCTCCCGAAGCGGGCGACACCTCTGCGGCCGTGGCCGAACTCGGCATCGACGCAGATCCGGTCGATGCGAACGACGACGTCCTGGCCGATGTGGCCGAGTCCGATGACGTCGACATCGCCGAAGGGGAACGCCCCACGGTGAACTCCGCCTTCGGGCAGGAGCTGCTCACCGACGGCGCGGAGACCCGCAAACCCTTCTCACCGTCGTTCGACGAGCTTCTGACCGTCGGTGACTCGACCGGATCGCAGCATCTGGCTCCGAACACGCTCATCTTCAACCCCTCCCCGGGAGACGGGTCGCTGTCTGGCCCGGTCGCCTCCACGGGGGAGATCCTCGTGACCGGCTCGTACGAACTGCCCAAGGGCCTCGGTTCGCAGGGTCACGCGCACGGCACCACAGACGGCAAGGATGTGGACGCCGTGCTGATCGACGGCGAGCTGCCTCCGGCATCGTCGCCCACGCCGATCGCCGCCAGTGCGGCCGTCAGCACCATCAAGCCCGCCGGTGAGGTCATCCGCCCACCCGCCCCCGAAAAGGGCAACAAACTCATGCTCATCCTCGCGATCGTGGCGGGTGGTCTTGCGCTCGCGCTGGGCGTTTCCCTGATCGTCGCCTTCAACTCGAATGTGTTCTAATGCAGTCACCTGAAACCGCCGAAGAGATGCTCCAGCTCGCGGCCGACGCCGCCGTCTCGAAGGGCGGTGAAGATCTCGTCGCCCTCAACGTGTCGGAGCCTCTTCCGCTCGTCGACATCTTCCTGCTCGTCACCGGAAACAGCGAGCGGAACGTCGCCGCCATCGCCGATGAGATCGAGGACAAACTCATCGAAGCCGGCCACAAGCGGGTCCGCCGTGAGGGTCGTGCGGAGGCCCGCTGGGTGCTCCTCGACTTCGGCGACCTGATCGTGCACGTCTTCCACCAGGAGGAGCGGGTCTACTACGGCCTCGAGCGCCTGTGGAAGGACTGCCCTGTGGTGCCGTTCGAGCTCGCAGACTCCGCTGCAGCAGACCGCGACTGACATGAGCGTCCACCTGATCACCGGTGCCGGTTCCGGCATCGGCTCCGTCGTCGCGCGCCGACTGCTCGATCGGGGCGATCAGGTCGTCGTGCTGGCCCGTGATGCGGGGCGCGCCAAGGAGATCACCGCGGCGCTTCCGGGCGCATCGGCGATCGTCGGTGACCTGGCACAGCCCGGAAGACTGTCATGGGCGCTGTCGAAGCAGGCGCTTCCCGAACGAATCGACTCGCTGATCCATGCAGCGGGGGTCGTCGACCTCGGGCCGGTGGCCGACCTGGCGGCGAACCTGTGGGAGCGTCAGCTCGCCGTGAACCTCGTGGGGCCCGCAGAGCTGACACGCCTGCTGCTGCCGCTGCTGCGTGTCTCCGGTGCTCGGGTGGTGTTCGTCAACTCCGGCGCGGGGCTTCACGCGCACGCAGGCTGGTCGGCGTACGCCGCGTCGAAGCACGGGCTCAAGGCTCTCGCCGACTCCCTGCGGGCCGAGGAGGCCGAGCACGGGGTGCGGGTCACCTCGATCCATCCCGGTCGCACAGCGACGCCCATGCAGGAGCGCGTGCACCAGCAGGAGGGGCGCGACTACGATCCGGAGCGCTTCATCACGGCTGACTCGGTCGCGACGACGATCCTCACCGCACTCGACCTCCCGGACGACGCCGCTCTCACCGACCTGACGATTCGCCCTCGCGGCTGATCCCCTTCCCTGCAGTCTCTCTCGCAGCTGTCAAGCCCCTGTGGGCCTGGGGCGGCACCGTGGATGATGTGCAGTGGGGGAGAAAGTCGTGGAGGGAATCACATGTCCGGAGATCCAGATCCTAGATACGTACTGCATCGTGTCACGCCATCGGAATGGGTGATCAACGACCGACGGTACGAGTCGCACGATCCGCGGCACGTGGTGGCGAGTGTGTACGAATACGCCGACACCGAGGTCGAGGTCGTGTGGCTTCGTGATCTTCCTCTGGCAGTGCGATACGCCACCGCCACCGAAGTCCTCGAAGAGGTCACTCGGGTGCAGGATTCGAGTCGGGCGACGAGGCCCATCGCGATCCCGCACCTGCCACCCCTTCTCTCGAACTGAACAGAGTGCGCGGCAGGACCCGGGGAGGGACCTGCCGCGCACTTCTGCGCCAAGGGGACTCAGGAGTCCTCGCCGAGCGGTCTTTCTGCGGCCAGGCGGTCCGCGGCAGCACCGTCGACCTGGTCGGCATCGGCGTCCGTGTCGAGCACGGGCTCCCCATCGACTTCGCGGTGGGGGACACCGTCGATCTCTCCGTCATCGTCCGGCCGCGGGACGAGCGGGGGTATCGGATTGTTCGTCATCATCGACTCCTCTCGTGGGATGTGAGGGCCACGGTAGGGCGGCTCATCGTCTGAGAGGGAGCGGGTTGACGGATGCAGTCCCGGGGGAGTACCGGGCGCCGCTTCCGACTTCAGGCGGACTCAGACCGTCTCGGGGCGCTTCTTGCGGAACGGCTTCGCGGGCGTGTGCGGTCCGTCCCACACGGTGATGATGCCCCAGGCGACGGCGGCGATGGGCACCGAGAGGACCGCTCCCACGATCCCACCCAGGATCGTCCCGGTGGTCAGAGCGAGCAGGATCACGAGGGCGTGCAGCTTGAGTGAGCGAGCCATCACGACCGGTTGCAGGAAGTTGCCCTCGAGCTGGTTCACGAGCACGACGATGCCGACCACGATGAGGGCAGCCACCGGTCCGTGTGTGACGAGTGCCACGAGTGCCGCGAGGATCCCCGCCGCGGTCGCGCCGACGAGCGGGATGAACGCCGTGAGGAAGACGATCACGGCGAGGGGCAGGGCGAGCGGGATCTGGAGGATCGCCAGGCCGATGCCGATGCCGAGCGCGTCGGCCGCCGCGACGATCGAGGTCCCGCGGATGTAGCCCCCGAACACATCGACCGTCTTGTCGCCGATGCGGCGGGCGCGGTCGTAGCTGGCTCCGGTGAAGGGACGCAGCAGGAACTCCCAGATGCGCGGTCCGTCCTTGAGGAAGAAGAACAGCACGACGATCATCAGCGCGAGGCCGGTGAAGAAGCTCGCGGTGGCTGAGACGCCGGCCAGCGCTCCGCGTCCGAACGATGCGCTCGTCAGGAAGTCTCCGACGCCGGCCCACACCTCATCGAGGTCGAACGACGCGAGGTTGAACGGCAGGGTGTCGAGCCAGGCCGTCACCTGGGTGATGCCGTCGGTGGCCGAGTCGATGAGGTCGTCCCACTGCGAGCGGACCGTCAGGACGATCACCCAGACGATTCCGCCGAGAATCGCGAGGATCCCGATCAGTGCGATCCACGTCGCCAGGATCGACGGCACCCCGCGACGGCGCATGAGAGCGACGAGCGGGTGGATGGCCGAGGCGAGGATCAGCGCGATCGTCACCGGGATGAACACCAGCGAGAGCTGCGTGATCACCAGGACGCCGACGGCGACCAGGGCGAGCACCGACAGCGTCTGCAGGCTTCGGGTGGCGGCGAGTCCGACACCGCGTGACCAGAGGCCGGGTTCTGCGATCGGCCGCGGGCCGTCTGATGGCGGGGACGACATGATCCCCTGTCGTCGGAACAGTCCCAGCACGTGCGTCCTCCACCTCGTCGAAGACCGTCTCACTGACGAGGACGGCCTGGCCTTTCTATCCGGAGCAGCAGGCGATGGCAAGTCCCTGGCGCTCCGCCGCGTGATGACCCGTCTATGACACGCGTTCGCCGAGCCTCCACCGACGCTGAGCAGGGGCAGACGAAAAGAAGGCCCCGCGATCTCTCGCGGGGCCTTCTGTATGTGGACCTGGGGGGACTCGAACCCCCGACCCCCTGCATGCCATGCAGGTGCGCTACCAGCTGCGCCACAGGCCCAGAACTGCTTCCTCAGTGCTCGAAGCAACTTGAACAGAGTACTACACGGATCGCGCGCAACACCAATCGACGAGGGCCTCCCGGGCGCGTCGCGTTAGGCTCGACGGCATGACGACGATCAACGCGATCACACAGGCGGACTTCGACGAATGGTCGGGTCTGTGGCGCGGATATCTGACGTTCTACGGCACCCAGCTCTCGGACGAGATCACGGCTGACACGTTCCGGCGGCTCGTCGAGGATGGGGAGCTGCACGGCGCCGTCGCCCGCGACGACGCCGGACGCGCTATCGGCATCGTGCACTGGCTCACCCACCCGGCGACGTGGAGCAGATCTGCCTACTGTTACCTCGAGGATCTCTATGTCGATACGGCATCGCGAGGCTCCGGAACGGGGCGGCTGCTGATCGCGCACGTGCGGGGCTGGGCCGCGGAGCACGGATGCGAGAAGGTCTACTGGCTGACTCAGGAGACCAACATGACGGCGCGCGCGCTCTACGACAGCGTGGCGACGCACACGGGGTACACCCACTACCAGATCGCACTCTGAGGCCTGCGGAACAACGGCGCGATCGCGGGTGTTGTCACCAGCGTGAGCATCCTGGACAGCGTCGTGATCGGCGCCGGTCAGGCCGGTCTGTCGGCCTCTTTCCATTTGACCCGTCTGGGCATCTCCCATGTCGTGCTCGACTCGGATTCCGAGCCAGGGGGCGCGTGGCGACACCGGTGGGATGCGTTGACGATGCGCGACGTGCATGGAGTGGCCGAGCTGCCGGGGGAGTCACCTCCTCCGCGGGACGGACAACGCGCCAACGTCGCCGTCCCGGCATACTTCGCCGCCTACGAGCATGCTCACGGTCTGCCGGTGATCCGACCTGTCCGCGTCGACCGGGTGATGGACGACGACGGGTTCCTGGTGGTCCACGCCGGGGACCGGCAGTGGCGCACCCGCACCCTCGTCAACGCCACCGGCACCTGGACGCATCCGTTCCTGCCGCACTACCCGGGCATGGAGACGTTCCTCGGCGAGCAGCTGCACACGGTCGACTATCCAGGACCGGAGCACTTCGTGGGCAAGCGGGTCCTGGTCGTGGGCGGAGGTGCGTCGGCCGTCCAGTTCCTCGGAGCCCTCGCACCCCTCACCGACACGCTCTGGGTCACGCGTCGCGAGCCGGTGTGGCGCGACGATGACTTCACTCCCGAGGCCGGGGCAGCGGCGGTCGCTCTCGTCGAACAGCGAGTCGCACAGGGGCTGCCTCCGCAGAGCGTCGTGAGCGTGACCGGACTCATGCTGCGACCGCAGGAGCGCGAGGCCGAGCGTCTCGGGGCGTACGCCGCACGCCGTCCGATGTTCGCTCGCATCGAACCGGACGGCGTCCGCTGGGCCGACGGCTCGTTCGAGCTCGTCGACGTGATCCTGTGGGCGACAGGATTCCGACCCGCCATCGCGCACCTCGCCCCGCTGCATCTGCGCAGTGCGGCCGGCGGCATCCAACTCGACCGTGGAGGCCGCGGCACGACGGCGGTGCAGGATCCGCGGGTCCAACTCGTCGGCTATGGCCCGTCGGCGAGCACGATCGGTGCGAACCGGGCGGGGCGCTCGGCGGCGAAGGGCGTGCAACGCGCGCTGGCGAGGGAATCCCTGAGCACCTCGTAGAACGGCCGGGACGGGACCGTCTCCCGGGCGCGTGATCGAGCGACACCCCGTCGCTACGCTGAGGGCATGATCCGCATCGTGCTCCTCGTCGTCTGGCTGCTGTTGTCGGCCTGGCTCGTCATCTGGACCGGAGAGGGTCTCTTCGGCGTGAACCAGCGGGAGTCGATCCTTCCGTTCTCGGGAGAGGACACCCTCGGAGGGCCGATCTTCATCGGGGTCGTGTGGGGACTGCTCGTCACCTTCGGAGGCACGATGTCGGGCTTCGGTCGCCGCCGGAAGGTGAGGGGCGAGTCTCAGATCGGCGTGGGCCGCCTCGTCGAGATCTCCAGAACCGGTCTGACGGTGAACGATGTGCCCCAGTACGACCTGTTCATCCGAGTCACTCCAGGAGTGGGCGAGGACTTCGTCGGGCAGCTGCGGATGCTGGTCGATCACAGCGAGATCGGGGCCCTGCAGGTCGGGCAGCCGATCCCGGTCCGATACAGCCTCAGCGATCAGGACACGGTCGAGCTCGCCGACATCACCGACCCCGCGGTGCGGGACGCGATGCTGCAGTGGCGGATCGAACGGGGTCTGATCGACCCTCGTCTGGTGAGAGCGCGAACGAGTGGCACGCAGGTGCCGGCATCCGTGCTCGAGGTGCGCCCCACCGGACGCCGCCTCGAGGGGCAGAGCGAGCTGGCGCTCAAGGTGCTCATGGCTCCGGAGGGCGCCGCGACCTGGGAGGCCGACACGACGGTGTTCGCCTTTCCCGAGGCGATCTCGCGATTCCAGGTCGGCGCGCCGATCTGGGCCTTCTATCGACGCGAGGATCCGCACACCGTGGCCGTGACGGTCGAGAAGGAGGCCGGACGATGAACGTTCTCGACACTCTGATCTGGCTGATCAACTTCCCAGCCTCGCACGGATACGCGATGGTGTTCATCGCCGGGTTCTCGATCCTCGGACTGTTCGCGGTGTCCGCACCCGGTGCAGCGCCCGGCGTCGCGCTCCGACGCCTCCGCGAGCGTGAGGGGCTGCTGCACGGTGAGAACGCGGCGCGGGGGAGGGCAGTTGGCACGGCCCTGCGGATCGTGTTCCGGATCCTCGCGTTCGTGATGGTCGCGAACCTCGTGATCGGCATCCTGAGCCTCACCGGCGTCCCCATCACGCGTGCGTACATCCATGAGCACGGTCAGCCGACCACCGGGACCATCGATGGCGACTGGGTCACCTTCACGACCTCCTCGGGCATCGAGTACACGATCGAGAGCAACTTCTTCACTCCTGCGGTCTATCCTGATCGCGACGCGTACCTGCCCTCCGGCGAGCCGGTCGTCGTCCGGTATCTTCCCGGGCACCCTCAGGCGTTCGTCATCGACAGCTCGCAGGGGCCGCGCTGAGCGCATGCCCGAGCCGACGTCGGCGCAGGCGCGTAGGGTGAAGACATGTCGCGAATCATCGTCTTCGGCGGCCACGGCCGCATCGCACTCCTCCTCGCCCCGATCCTCGTCGCCCGCGGCGACGAGGTGACCTCGGTCATCCGCAATCCCGACCATGTCTCAGAGGTCGAAGCGACGGGGGCGCACGCGCTCGTGGCGGACGTCGAGACCCTCGACACCGATGCGCTCGCGGAGATCATCCGCGGACACGACGCCGTGGTCTGGTCGGCGGGGGCCGGTGGCGGCTCTCCTGAGCGCACCTACGCCGTCGACCGCGACGCCGCGATCCGAACCATGGATGCCGCCGAGGCGGCCGGTGTGAAGCGCTATGTCATGGTCTCCTGGCTCGGCTCCAAGGCCGACCACGGAGTGCCCGAGAGCGACGGCTTCTTCGCCTACGCCGATGCGAAGTGGGCGGCAGACGAGCACCTGCGATCGACAGACCTCGACGGCACGATCCTCGGCCCTGGCACGCTCACGTTCGACGAGCCCACGGGTCGCATCGTCCTCGATCCCGAGGGCAAGGGGGAGGTCGCCCGCGCCGATGTGGCAGCCGTGATCGCCGAGGTCGTCGGCAACCCGTCGACCTTCGGCCGCACCATCAGATTCGGAAACGGCACGGACGACACGGCGGTGCCCATCGTCGACGCCCTCAGCGCCTGAGGCCATGCGGCGGCGTCGCTTCGGGGCGGTCGGAGCGGCGGTGATCGCCGGCCTGGCTCTGGCATCCGCACCCGCGTCCGCATCGACGCACGACACAGTACGTGTCGGCGACGTCCGGTCGGCTGCCTCCTCTTCGGGGACGATTGACCACGCAGCGGCCCTCGTCTCGGAGATGACGACGGCCGAACAGGCGGCGAGCATCGTGATGGGGCACATTCCTACGACGGATGCCGCAGCCCTCCACGCGTACATGCAGCAGGGCCTCGGCGGATTCATCCTGATGGGAGCGAACATCCCCGCGACGGATGACGAGCTGCGAGCTCTCACGGCCGCTCTCACCGTCGATCCTGCACTGCCGCCGCTCGTCGCGATCGATCAGGAGGGCGGGATCGTGTCGCGCCTCGGCAGCGACGTGTTCCCGGCCTCGACCGGTCTCAAGTCGCAGCCGGTCGCGGACGCAGAGGCGGCCTTCTCCGCACGGGCCGCGCTGGTGGCGAAGGCCGGGATCACCGTGAACTTCGGCACGGTCGCAGACATCACGGCCGATTCGACCTCGTTCATCTACGGTCGCGCACTCGGAACCGATCCTCAGACTGCCGCAGAGCGGGTCGTGGCCGCCACGGAGGCGCAGGAGCAGGTCATCGCATCCACGCTGAAGCACTTCCCCGGTCACGGTGCGGCGCCGGGCGACTCCCATCAGGCGATCCCGACGACCGGTGAGACCCTTGACGAATGGCGTGCGACCGATGCGGTGCCGTTCGTCGCCGGTGTGGACGCCGGTGCCTCACTGCTCATGTTCGGTCACCTTGCCTATACCTCGGTGGATCCGGCCCCTGCGTCCCTCTCGGCGCGCTGGCACGAGATCGCCCGGGAGGAACTGGGCTTCGACGGAGTGATCGTGACAGACGACCTCGGGATGCTGCAGTCATCGGGGATTCCGGAGTACGCCGATCCGGTGCGCAACGCGGTGTCGGCGGTCGTCGCCGGAACCGATCTCGTGCTCATGATCGCGGGCTCCACGCCCGACACCGCCGGCCAGATCGTGCAGGGGCTCACTGCGGCGGTCGATGCAGGCTCGCTCCCCGCCGATCGCCTGGCCGAGGCGGCGACACGGGTGATGTCGCTGCGCCTGCAGTCGATGTCGGCGACGACGGACTGGGCGCTGTGCCCGGAGTGCGAGCCGGTGGGCTGATGCGTCAGCTCGCGGCTGCGGCGGGCTCAGTCGAGCCGAGCCACGCGTGCAGGAGTTCGCTGCGAAGCCGCGTGCCTCGCTCGGCGAAGACGCGCTGCTGACGCACGTAGTCCGCTTTGCCCTCGGCGGTCTCGATCGGCACGGGCACGATGCCCCACGGTGCCAGATCATAAGGAGCGGCCTGCATGTCGAGAAGGCGGATGTCCCTCGCGAGCTCGAACGCATCGAGCAGCAGATCGCCCGGCGCCAGAGGGCCGAGCTTGACCGCCCATTTGTACAGGTCCATGCCGGCGTGCAGACAACCCGGCTGCTCGAACAGAGGCTGATCGTCGCGGGTCAGCTCTGTGCGGTTGCGCGGCACCGCTTCGGGCGTGAAGAACCGGAAGGCATCGAAATGCGTGCACCTGAGGTCGTGACTCTCGACGACGAGATCGGTGCCTGCCTGTCCGAGACGCAAGGGCACCGGATGCCTATGTTCGTCGGCACGGTAGACCATCGCCCACTCGTGCAGCCCGAAGCATCCGAACTGACCGGGGCGCGAGGCGGTGCGGCGCAGCATCCGCTCTACCAGACCGGCGAGGTCTGCCTTCTCGCGCGCGAACACGGCGGCATCCGGGATCGCACCGTCTTCGGTCCTGCCGGGGGAGTACCAGCGCCACGTCAGCCGCTCCGGGGCCTGCTCCACCTCGATCCCCGCGCCCGGGTGCCACCGACGCAGCTGCGCAGGCTTGTAGCTGTAATAGGTGAAGAGGAAGTCCCACACCGGGTGCTTCTCGCCTCGGGCAGCCCGCTCCCTGTGCTCTGCCGTGAGCGCGTCGGCTCTCGCCTGGTGCGCTCGCTCGCGCTCCAGCCAGTCGGTCCGCGGAAGCGACGTGATCATGTCAGCGGAGGATGCCGGCTTTGCCGAGCAGGTCACGGAGTCCCGCGCCGTCTTCGGCGCTGACCCAGGGGGCGACGCCTTCGGCATGCTGCTCGTGACCGGCGCGTCCACCCGCGAGAACCGCCTCGGCCGGCAGCAGCCGACGGATGGCGACGCCGGCGATCGAATCGGGGTGCTCGTCCATGAACTCCGAATAGATGGACTCGTCGTGCTGGCCGTCGTCGCCGATCAGCAGCCACTTCACGTGCGGGAACTCGGTGGCCAGGCGACGCAGGTTGGTGAGCTTGTGCTCTCGGCCGCTGCGGAACCAACGGTCGTGCGTGGGACCCCAGTCGGTGAGGAGCATGGAGCCTGCAGGAAAGAGGTGGCGCCCGAGGAAGCGCCGGAGGGTGGGGGCGACATTCCAGGCACCGGTCGACAGGTAGACCATCGGGGCGCCTGGGTACTCGCGCAGCACCTGATCGAGAAGCACGGCCATACCCGGGACGGGGATGCGCGCGTGCTCGTCGACGACGAAGGAGTTCCAGGCGGCGATGAACGGACGGGGGAGAGCCGTCACCATCACGGTGTCGTCGACGTCGGAGACCACGCCGAAGTGCGTCGACTCGGCGACGATGAACGCGGTCGTCTCGACCGGATCCTGTCCCTCGACGGAGAACGTGAACGTCTGCCACCCGGGCTCGAGGTCGGCGTGCACGACCGAGTCGATCACCCCGCCTCGGTCAGCGACGACGTAGTGCGTCGAGTCGCCGATCTGCACGGCGACCTTCGCGAAGCTCACCGGGATTCCGACGAAGCTCCGCCAGCCGCGGACGCTCGCCGGCTCGCCGTCTTTCGTGCTCCGCGCGGGCGGGACGATGAGCACGCGTCCGACGACTCGTACCCACCCGGGCCCGCCGTAACCGGGGAAGGGGAGGATGGTCGCGGTACGACCGCGACGGCGCGCTCGTCCCTCGCGCCACACGTGGAGGCGGTGTTCGAGGCGTGCGAACCAGTGGATCCGGGGCGCCGGAGGTGACGAAGCCATCGCTTCAGTCTTTCACGTCGGTCGAGTCCTTCGTGTCGGAGATGTCGAGGTGACGCGACTCGAGGCGCGAGATCACCTTCTTGCCGACGAATACAGCGATGAGGAAGAGTGCGATGATGCCGACGAAGATGTACCCCGCGTAGTGCACCCGGTCGGCGAGCTCATCGAAGCTGCCGGCGGCGAGCGATGTGATGCTCACGTAGGCCGTCGCCCAGAGCAGGCAGGCGGGCGCCGTCCACGCGAGGAACCGGCGGTACGAGTAGTGACTCATGCCCACTGTCAGGGGCACGAGAGAATGCAGCACGGGCAGGAAGCGCGAGAGGAAGATCGCGATGCCCCCGCGGCGCGCGAGGTATCGCTCGGCTCGCACCCAGTTCTCCTCGCCGACCCGACGACCGACCCAGGAGGCGCGGATGTGGGGGCCGATCCATCGCCCCAGCCAGAAACCGATGCTCTCGCCGATCAACGCGCCGAGCACGACGGAGACGACCATCGCCACGGCCTGAGGGAGGCTGGTGATGCCGATGGATGCGACGAGCACGACCGTGTCGCCGGGGAAGACGAGACCGATCAGAACGCTGGTCTCGAGCATCACGGCGAGCCCCGCGACGAGCGTGCGGGCGACCGGGTCGATGGACCGCATGAAGTCGATCAGCCACGGCACGAACTCGTCCACTCCTTGAGAATACGGGACTCGCCGCGGCCTAGGCTGAGAACGTGCCCGAACCTCTGAGCGCCCGCGTCCTCGGCGACCGGGTGGCGCCCGAAGCGCTCTTCCTCGCGCTCGAGCGTGAGTGCGCAGACGTGTTCTGGCTCGACGCCGGGGCCGATGCGTCCGAAGGATGGAGCTTCATCGGAACCGGCCTTGCGTCGTCATTCCCCGGGGACGTCCGACTGGACGTCGGCACTGCTGCTTCCGACGCGGGCCCGCTGCTGCGGGGAGGGTGGGTCGGGTGGTGCGATTACGAGAGCGGCGCCCGAGCAGCGGGAGCCCCCGTTTCGGAGGCGGCCGACGTGCCGGGCGGGGCCTGGCTGCGTATCTCCCGGCTGGCCGCCTTCGACCACGCGACCGGTGACGTCTGGGTGGCCGCGGCCGAGACGGATCTCGAGGAGTGGGGCGTCTTCGTGACGCACGCCGCGGCGATGACGGCACTCGACGGCGAGTCGGCCCTGCATGATGGCGCGTCGAGTCGCGTCGAGGCGCGGCACACTCCGACCGAGTACGCCGCACTCATCGAGCGCTGCCGTGAGCTGATCCGGGCGGGAATCGCCTACCAGCTGTGCCTGACCACGCGCTTCACCGTCCCCGGGGTGCACGACGGCGTCGCGGTCTATCGACGACTCCGCGCGGCCACCCCGGCGCATCACGGCGGTTTCATCCGCATCGGCGGTCGGTCGTTGCTCAGTGCCAGCCCTGAGCAGTTCCTCCATGCGGAAGACGGAGTCATCCGCACGCGTCCGATCAAGGGGACGCGACCCCGTGGCCGCGACGACGCGCACGATGCCRCACTCGCGTCCGAGCTCGCCGTCGATGCGAAGGAGCGCGCCGAGAACGTCATGATCGTCGACCTGATGCGCAACGACCTGTCGAGGGTCTGCGAGCCGGGGTCGATCCGTGTCGACGCGCTGTGGGCGGTCGAGACCTATCCGGCGGTGCATCAGCTCGTCAGCACTGTCAGCGGCACGGCGGCCGCAGGCACGACGGTGAGTGCCCTTCTCGAGGCATCCTTTCCTGCCGGCAGCATGACAGGCGCGCCGAAGCTCTCGGCGATGACGCGTCTGCATGACCTGGAGGGCGCGCCGCGGGGTGTGTACGCCGGATGCTTCGGGTATATCGGCGACGACGGGGCACTCGATCTCGCGATGGTCATCCGCAGCATCGTCCTCGACGGTGCAGAGGCGGTCGTCGGTGCGGGCGGCGGGATCACGTGGCGATCGGTCGCCGCATCCGAGGTCGCAGAGGTCGCGACGAAGGCGCGCGCACCCCTCGCGGCGCTGGGAGCGGAAATGCCCGCGGCCTGGGCTTCCGATATCCTGAACTGATCCCCTTTTCCTTTCAGATTGGTCGTGCGTTCGTTGTCTGAGAACCTGTCCACCTCTCCCGTCGACGAGGAGACCTCCTCGGCGCACGCTATCCAGGCCAAGTGGCAGAAGTACTGGGCGGAGAACGAGACGTTCCTCACCGGCGGCGACGACGACAAGCGGCCCCGCCGCTACGTGCTGGCGATGTTCCCGTACCCCTCGGGTGACCTGCACATGGGTCACGCCGAGAACTACCTCTACTCCGACATCGTGGCCCGGTTCTGGCGCCACCGCGGGCACAACGTGCTCAACCCGATCGGCTGGGACTCCTTCGGTCTGCCAGCCGAGAACGCGGCGATCCGCCAGGGAGCCGACCCGCGCGAGTGGACGTACCAGAACATCGCCCAGCAGAAGCAGGCGTTCCAGAACTACGGCGTCTCGTTCGACTGGTCGCGCGTGCTGCACACCTCTGACCCCGAGTACTACCGCTGGAACCAGTGGTTGTTCCTGAAGCTGCACGAGCGTGGCCTGGCCTATCGCAAGAAGAGCGCCGTCAACTGGTGCCCGAACGACCAGACGGTTCTCGCGAACGAGCAGGTCGTCGACGGGCGCTGCGACCGCTGCGGCGCCGAGGTCGTGAAGAAGAAGCTCACCCAGTGGTACTTCAAGATCACGGACTACGCCGACCGACTGCTCGACGACCTGAACCAGCTCGAGGGCTTCTGGCCGCACAAGGTGCTGCAGATGCAGCGCAACTGGATCGGTCGCTCGATCGGCGCCGACGTCGATTTCCGTATCGAGGGACGCGAGGAGCCGGTCACGGTGTTCTCGACGCGGCCTGACACGCTGCACGGCGCGACCTTCTTCGTGGTGGCACCCGACTCCGACCTGGCGTCCGAGCTGGCGGCGGATGCTCCTGTCGAGGTGCGCGAGCGCTTCCAGAAGTATCTGGCCGATGTGCAGAAGACCACCGATGTCGACCGTCAGGCGACGGATCGCCCGAAGACCGGCGTCTTCCTCGAGCGGTACGCGATCAACCCTGTCAGCGGCGAGAAGCTGCCGGTCTGGGCGGCCGACTACGTGCTGGCCGACTACGGCCACGGAGCAGTGATGGCCGTGCCTGCGCACGACCAGCGCGACCTCGACTTCGCGCGTGCCTTCGACCTGCCGGTCAAGGTCGTCGTCGACACGACGGCTCCCATCACCGGCGCAATGCCGGTCATCGAGGTCGACGAGGAGGGCGTGCCGATCGACACCGGCGCGGCACTCGACGAGCAGAACCCCGCGACCACGGGCATCGCTCTGACCGGCGAGGGACGGATGATCAACTCCGGCCCCCTCAACGGTCTGTCGAAGCGCAACGCGATCGCCCGCGCGATCGAGCAGCTCGAGGCCTCGGGAACGGGTCGTGCGGCGAAGAACTACCGGCTGCGCGACTGGCTGATCTCTCGCCAGCGCTTCTGGGGAACGCCGATCCCGATGCTGCACGCCGAGGACGGCCGGATCATCCCCGTGCCTGAAGACCAGCTGCCGGTGAAGCTGCCCAGCGTCGAGGGACTCGACCTGAAGCCCAAGGGATCCTCGCCTCTCGGCGCGGCCGAGAGCTGGGTGCGCACGGTGGACGCCGCCAGCGGCGACCCCGTGCTGCGCGACCCCGACACGATGGACACGTTCGTCGACAGCTCGTGGTACTTCCTGCGCTTCCTCTCGCCGAACAGCGACACCGTGGCATTCGATCCGGCTCAGGCCGCCCGCTGGTCGCCGGTCGACTCGTACATCGGCGGCGTCGAGCACGCCATTCTGCACCTGCTCTACGCGCGCTTCATCACCAAGGTGCTGTTCGACATGGGGCTGATCGACTTCACCGAGCCGTTCTCGAACCTGATCAACCAGGGCATGGTCCTGCTCGACGGCGCGAAGATGTCGAAGAGCAAGGGCAACCTGGTGCTCTTCGAAGAGGAGCTCGACGCCTACGGTGCCGATGCACTGCGTGTCGGCCTCGCGTTCGCCGGCCCGGTCGAGGACGACAAGGACTGGGCAGACGTCTCGACCACGGGCGCCCAGAAGTTCCTGGCGCGTGCGCTGCGGATCGCCCGCGAGGTGTCGTCCCCGGTCGACGTGGTGTTCGCCGGAGGCGACTCGGCGCTGCGCCGTGCGACGCACAAGCTCCTCGCCGATGCTCCGGCCCTCGTCGAGCAGACGAAGTTCAACGTCCTCGTCGCGCGTCTGATGGAGCTGGTCAACATCACGCGCAAGACCATCGACGGGGCTGCAGGTGCGGCTGATCCGGCTGTCCGCGAAGCCGCCGAGACGGTCGCGGTGATGCTCGACCTGATCGCCCCGCACACCGCGGAGGAGATCTGGGAGATCCTCGGTCACGAGCCCTCCGTCGGTCTCGTGACGTGGCGGTCCGCCGACCCGGCTCTCCTCGTCGAAGACACGGTGACCGCTGTCGTGCAGGTGGGCGGCAAGGTCCGCGCCCAGCTCGAGGTGCCGGCGCGCATCGGCGAGGCCGAGCTCGAAGCACTGGCTCGCGCCGATGAGCGGGTCATCCGTTCGATCGGCGACCGCGAGATCATCAAGGTCGTCGTGCGCGCTCCGAAGATCGTCAGCATCGTCGTCAAGGGCTGATCCCGCGGTTCATCACCGCCGACTCATCCGCTCTGCACATCCGGCCGCCCGCGGGGGTTCTCCCCGATGGGCGGCCGGACGTCTTTCCTCCCTCGGCGGGCCCCTTAGCGTTGTCGGATGCCCGAGTCCCCGTCTGCGTCGACACCCCCGCGACGGCTGAGGCTGGGCGTCGGCGCAGCGATCGTGCTTGCGCTCGTCGTGCTCTCGGCCGCAGTCGGGCTCGGGTTGATGCGGGGCCAGGCCGCACCCACGGAGTCCGTGCCGCTGTCGACCGGAGGTGAGAGGACCGCAGGCTCATCGGGCGAGCTGTACGTCCATGTGCTCGGAGCCGTCGCGAATCCTGGGCTCTACGTCCTCGACCTCGATGCGCGGTTGGTCGACGCGGTGGCTGCTGCCGGGGGAACGACCGAAGACGCCGACCTTGCCGCGATCAATCTCGCCCGCGTGCTCTCGGACGGCGAGCAGATCATCGTGCCGGTGGTCGGAGCAGCTGCTGCAGACACAGGAGGATCCACGCCTGGCGATGACCGAGTCGATCTCAACACGGCTGATCAGGCAGCGCTCGAGACTCTGCCGCGTATCGGTCCTGCGCTGGCCGAGCGCATCATCGCTTGGCGAGAGGAGAACGGGCGGTTCGCCTCGGTCGATGATCTGCTCGCCGTGCCGGGCATCGGAGAGAAGCTGCTCGCCGGCATCCGTGACGGGGTGCGCGTGTGACGCGCGAGCGATCGCCCCCGGAGCTGGTCGGGGTGCCGCACAGCTCGATCGTCCCGTCGTCGTCCTCGCACGTGGGAATGACAGACTGAGCAGCCGGAGGGGGAGTCATCATGGCTGCGAAGAACGGGACGAAGAAGAAGGCACCCGCGAGGAAGTCCTCCGCGGGGATCGCCTCCCCGATGGATGCGGAGTCGGTCGAGCTGATCCCGCGCCGCTGGTGGTGGGTGCTTCTCTGCGTCGGGGGGCTCTCGATCGCGCTCGGCCTCGTCATGGCGGCCGTCTACAGCATCCCCTACGCGATCGATGAGCCCGGACGCATGAATCTGCCCTTCGTGGACGAGTACCCCACTGTCGTCGAGATCCTGCTCCCGCCGTTCTTCGCGTTCTTCATCGGAGGAATCCTCACGTTCCTGGGCGAGCTCCTTCGTCGCGGGACGATGATCAAGAACGAGGTCACCAATGTCGCCGTCTTCCGACCGCTCCCTGTCGTCGTCCACGCTGCGTGGATCCTCCCGCCGTTCGTCGCGTGGCTGATCGCGATGCCCTGGGTGCTCTCTCTGCTGGTCCGGCACGCGGATGCGGGGCAGGACGCGATGATCCTCGACGCGGAATCGGATGCCGTGTTCCTCATCGGCGTCTACGGAGGCCTTGCCGCGCTGATGACCGGAGCGGTTGTGGGATCGCTGTTCAAGAAGCTCTGGTTCCTCGCCGTGGTGCGGCGATTCGGTGTTCCCGATTCGTCGTCGGCTTTCTGGTGGAGCTTCTCGTTCTACTGGCGGCTCGATGTATGGCTCGTCGCGCTGGGTGTCCTCCTGCTCGGTCTGGCGCCCCTGCCGTGGCAGCTCACCAGCGCCGGAGGCATAGCAGTGACGTTGGGTGGCGGAGCGGCGCTCTTGACGCTCGGCCTGCTGACATGCACGCAGTTCTTCAGAGCGGGTATGCCGTTGGGCGTCGGCGTGTCCGTCACCGGAGGTTACCGATCGCTGCTGACGCCTCGTCGGCCGTGACCGCGCGCCGCGACGTCATCGCACGTCAGCCGTGAAGCGCTGCGGTGCTCCCCGAATACCCCGCGTCAGACAGCACCGCACGCGCGGCACGCTCGCCAGACGCGAGGGCGCCTTGAATCGACGCGGTGTCTCGATGGTCCCCTGCGACGTACAGGCGCTCGGCGTAGCGCGGCGGTCGCGCTGCTCCGAGGGGTGCCGGTTGGGCCGGGAGCGCGTCTTCGATGTCGTCTCGCCGTATCAACTCCCATGTGCTGGTGTCTGCACCCCAGATCTCACTCAGGTGGCGGCGGACTTCGTGCTCTTCGGCCGGATCGCCGCCGCGTGGCAGCAGGCATGTCGCGGCGATGAGGTGACGTCCGGCCGGCGCGTACGAGGGCACTGTGTGCGTCATCACGACGGTGTTGACGACGGGGCCGCGGTCTCGGCGTCCATCGACGGTGAGCAACGCGGACCCGGTCGGTGGTTCGGCGGCGGCGAACCACCATGTCTGCAGGCCGTTCGTGACGGGAGCGAGAAGTCCGGTGAGACCGGCGACGTCGTCGGGACCGACCGCGACGACCACCCGAGCGGCCCCGACGGAGTCGCCGTCGGCCAGTGCCACCCGGACGCCATCGCCGCGCGCCGATATCCGCTCCGCACGGGAATCGAGACGGATGTCGGCGCCCGCCGTGCGTGCGCGGGCGGCGAGCTGCTCCGGGACCGCAGCTATCCCTTGTGCGGGTAGGCCAGGGCGGCCGAGCGCGAAGTACCGCACGAGCAGCCGGGCGAACGCGTTCGACGTCTCGAACTGGCTCTCCGCCAGTACCCCGGCGAGGAACGGCTCGAGCACGGCGGTGCGGAGCGGGCCGCGGAGCCCCACGGCATCCCAGCCCTCGCGCACCCTGACATCGTTCCGGGCGAGCCGAGAGAGCGGACGCACCAGAGCCGGCGCGGCCCAGCGTGCCAGCGCGACGGCATCCCGACCGTTCACCAGGCCGCTGCGCAACGACGTGCCGATCGACAGCGGGTGCCGCAACGGATGCCGCAGCTCGGCCATCCCATCCGCGGTTCGCACCCCCACACCGACCGGGAAGGTCCCCAGTGCGAGCGCGTCGAGATCGACGCTGCGGCGGAGCGCCGGGTAGGCCGGATTGAGCACCTGGAAGCCGCGATCCAGCCGGAACCCGTCGATGATGTCGGTGCGCTGGCGTCCCCCCACAGCGTCCGCGGCGTCGAGGACGACGACATCGAGTCCCCGTGTGGAGAGCAGCCCGGCGCATCGGAGCCCCGCGAGTCCTGCGCCGATCACGATCACATCATGCATTCGTGACTTCCTTCCCTCGGCGGATCGTCGCCGCGCGCCGGCCGATCGCCGCGCGCCCGTCGTCGTCGATTCGATCCAGCGTCCGTTCCATGGCACCAGCGTACGGGGACGCCCAGGCGGGCAGCGTGGTTCGGCGTCTTCCGCACATCTGTCCACCGAACGGCCGATACCGGAGGCTGCGGACGTGCGAGAGGATGAGATCTTCTGAGGATTGCGAGCGACAGGTGGGGCGCGATGAGGGTCACTCGATGACGGCACCCGAGCAGCCGGTGGATGGGCTGTCCGATTTCGCGGAGCTCATGGCGCACGAGCAGGAGTTCAGCGGCGATCGGATCGACCCGGCGGTGCGCAGAAGACGCAGACGACGAGGGCTCATCATCACCGCCGTCTGCCTCGTCGCGCTGCTGGCCGTGACCGGAGGCTACGTCGGGTGGGCACTCACTGCGCCGGTGAATCCGCCGGCGGTGACCACTCGCGCACCGCAGGTCCCGGTCGGGGAGGCTGCTGCCATCGCCACGCATACGGCCGCGGCATCGGCGATCAGCATCGCCGGCGCCGATGCCTATCTGGGCGAGGGGGCAAGCGGGACCTGGTCGGCGACAGGGACGGGCGAACCGCTTCCGATCGCGAGCATCACCAAGCTCATCACCGCCCTGGTCATCCTCGACGCGGCGCCGCTCACCTCGGCGGATGACGCAGGGCCCACCATCACGTTCGGCAAGGCAGACCACGATCTCTACGACGTGTACTACGTGCAGGGAGCGACCATCGCTCCGATGCCCACCGGCACCTCGATGTCGCTGCACGATGCCCTGGCCGTCATGCTCATCCCCTCGGCGAGCAACTACGCCGAGGCGCTGTCATCGCAGATCTTCGGCTCGCAGAACGCGTTCCTCGCCGCGACGCGCGACTGGCTCGCAGCGCACGGACTCTCTGGAACGACGGTCGCGGAGCCCACGGGCATCAGTCCACGCAACACGAGCACGCCCGCCGACCTGCTGGCCATCGCGAAGCTCGCTGCCGCGCATCCGGCGATCGCGAAGATCGTCGCGACATCGTCGGTCTCGATCCCCGGCGCCGGTCCGCTGCACAACACCAACGATCTCCTCGGCACCGCGGGGATCACGGGTCTGAAGACCGGGAACCTGGGCGAGGGCACGCACAACCTGCTGTACACGGCGACACTCGACGTGGGCGCGGCCGATCCGCTGGCGGTCACCGGCGTCGTCCTCGGGGGATCATCGCACGCAGCGGTGAACGCCACGGTGATCGCCGTGCTCGAGAGCATCCGCTCCGGCTTCCACCAGGTGCCCGTCGCGACCGAGCGCCAGGAGGTCGGATCGATCTCGACGCCCTGGGGGTCTGCCGCCAAGATGGTCATCGCCGAAAGTGCGTCGATCTTCACCTGGTCGGACACGCCGATCGAGCTGACGATGGACATCGACACCCCACCCACGTACCGCGACGGCACGGTCGTGGGCAGTGTCACCTGGACAGCCGGACCGAATACCGTCACCGCTCCCGTGGAGATCGCGGGGAGCATCGACCAGCCCACCGAGTGGTGGCGGCTCACTCACCCGTCCGAGCTCGGCTCCCTGATGGATGCCGGGGACTGAAGCTGTTCAGCAACACGGGGACTGCAACCATGGCGATCTCGCACCCGATCCTCGTGCTGGGACATTGACAGCAGTGCTGGCTGTGCCGCCTCCCCTCAGTTAGCGCCAAGTGTGGCCGCGCGCACTCCTCGAGGTCGTGCAGGAGCCGCCATGGAGTCGCTCGATGCTTCTGCACACTGCGGCGTCGTCGACGCTTGTGCACAGTGCTCGGGTCCATGTCGGCGAGGCTGCTTCGGGGGATCCTAGGTTCTTCTGATGGGAGCATCCGCGAAGAGGGTGAGCAGCCGAGGGATGCTCACTGTGATCCGCGACGTCGTGCTCGCGTGAGGCGGGATCTGCGGATGCTGCCCATCGCGGTGGCTGTGTGGACGGTCGCGCTCCTCTGCGTGTTCGTCCCTGCTGCGGCAGGATGGTGCGCGCTGGGGAGCGGATGCGGCGCGATCGTGGTGCTGGGAATCGTGCTGAAGCTCCGGGCACATGCTGCGTCGCGGGCAGGACTGATCGTGGTGCTCCTTGCCGCCGCTGCGGCCGTCTCCATCGCAGTCATGACCGCGATGCCGGCTCGCGACAGCGCCGCGTCGTGGGATGGGCGGGTGGTCGAGGCGACGGGGGAGGTCACGTCGTCGGCATCGGTGGGTCGGGACGGGCGACTGTGGATGGAAGTGCAGCTCACCGGCATCGGGTCACCGGGGTCGGTGCGTGGGGCATCAGCTCCGGTGCGGGTCGGCATCGATCCGGCCGACGGGTTCGATCTCGGCGCGACGCTCAGGGTGACGGGCGAGGCAGCGGCGACGGATCCGGGGGAGAGGGCGGCGCTCGTGGTGTTCGCGAGCACCGCGTCGGTCGAGGTTGCGGCGTCGGGCGCGTTCGCGGTGGCGGCCGATGCCCGGAGCGCCTTCATCGAGCGGTCCACACGCCTTCCCGAACCGGGAGCCGGCCTGCTCCCTGGCCTCGCGGTCGGCGACACCCGCGCCGTGTCGACCGAGCTGAACGACGACATGCGCACGAGCGGGCTGAGTCATTTGACGGCGGTCTCCGGAGCGAACTGCGCGATCGTCGTCGGGGCCGTCTTCTGGCTGGCCGCGCTGTGCGGGGCCGGACGTGAGACCCGGGTCATCGCAGCCGCCATCGCGCTCGCGGGATTCGTCGTGCTCGTGACACCGGAACCCAGCGTGATCAGGGCGGCGGTCATGGCCGGCGTCGCGATGCTGTCATTGATGCTCGGTCGGCCGAGCGCGGGGGCCGGAATGCTGGCGCTCAGCGCGAGCGGCATCCTCATCGCCGACCCGTGGCTGGCCTCCACTGCGGGGTTCGCGCTGTCGGTCGCCGCATCGGGCGCGCTGATCATGCTCTCGCCGTCGCTCACCCGAGGGCTCGCACGGTGGATGCCGCAGCCTCTCGCTCTCGCGATCGCCGTGCCGACGGCAGCGCAGCTGGTGTGCGGTCCCGTCATCGCCCTGTTCGCCGAGCAGCAGTCGCTCGTCGGTCTGGCGGCCAACCTGCTGGCCGCGCCCGCAGCACCCATCGCCACGATCATCGGTCTGCTCGCATGCCTGGCGGCTCCGCTACCGTTGCTCGCAGACCTTCTGGCCGCCTCCGCGTGGTTGCCGGCCGCCTGGATCGCGCACACGGCAGGCATCACCGCGCGACTTCCGTACGCGCAGGTCGCGGTGGTTCCCGGCATAGCGAGTGCAGCGCTCGTCGGCATCGTGAGCGCGGCGTTCGGGGTGATTCTGACCGGCGCATACCGGACTATCCCGGTCGTCAGAGGCGCTTCAGCATCCGTCATCGCAGTGATGCTCGCTCTGGGCGGCGCCCACGTCGCCCTGAATGGGCCTCTCGCGAGCGCCACCAGCCCGGATGGCTGGTCGATCGCCGCCTGCGACGTCGGCCAGGGTGATGCGCTGCTCGTCAGGTCGGACAGCCGGATCGCGCTGATCGACACGGGCCCGGAGCCCGAACCCCTGGCAGCGTGCCTGCGCAGTCTCGGCATCGAGCACATCGACCTGCTCGTCCTCACACACTTCGACCTCGATCACGTGGGCGGCGTCGACGCCGTGCAGGGGAGAGTCGGGGCGGTGCTGCACGGACCACCGGGGGAGAGCGGCGATGACCGGATGCTGCAGCGGTTGGCTGACGGCGGTGCGGCGGTCACCCTCGCGACGGCGGGGATGCAGGGCGAGCTGGGCACCGCATCGTGGCAGGTGCTGTGGCCGCAGCGCGGATCCGAGGTGTTCCCGCCAGGAAACGATCAGAGCGTGGTCCTCGAGGTCGAAGGCGGCGGTGTGCCGCGGGCTCTCTTCCTCGGTGACCTGTCGGCAGAGGCTCAGCGGATGCTGGCGCGCACGGCGCATCTCAGGGGCAGCTACGCCGTGGTCAAGGTGGCGCACCACGGCAGCGCCGACCAGGACTTCGCGCTCTATCAAGACCTGCGTCCGGTCGTCGCCCTGTTCAGCGCCGGCATCGACAACGACTACGGGCATCCGCGCGCAGAGTCGCTCGCGTCGCTTGAGGCGGCGGGAGCGCGCGTGCTGCGCACCGATCAGCAGGGCCGACTCCTCGTCGGTCTCGATGGGGACGAGCTCCAGCTCTGGACGGAGAGGCAGCCGCCCTGACCACGAGGGCGACGTCTGCGGCCCCCGGTAGTCTTGAGGCATGGCTGCTTCTCGTACCCCCTCCCGCGGCGGAGCGAAGGCAGCCAAGATCGCGCAGGTCTCCTGGCGCGAGCCGCGCCCCGCTCCCGTGGTGCTCGTGTTCGGCCCCGAAGAGGTCTGCGCAGAACGTGCGATCGCCGGGGTCCGCGACTACCTCCGCACCGAAGACCCTGCGCTCGAGGTGACCGATGTCCGCGCTGACGACTACGCGCCCGGCACCCTCCTCTCGTTGACGTCGCCGTCGCTGTTCGGCGAGCCCCGTCTCGTGCGCGTGTCGGGTGTCGAGAAGTGCTCGGATGCCTTCCTGCAGGAGGCTGTCTCCTACCTGGATCACCCCCAGGAGGGAGCGACGGTCGTCCTCCGGCACACGGGCGCGAGCGTTCGAGGCAAGAAGCTGCTCGACGCTGTGCGCGCCGGCACGGGCGACGGCATCGAGATCCCGTGCCCCGCGGTCAAGCGCGACAGCGATCGCGTCGACTTCGCCGCGGGGGAGTTCAAGGCGGCCAAGAAGCGGATCGCACCGCCTGCGCTGCGGGCCCTGGTCTCGGCGTTCGCCGATGACCTCACTGAGCTTGCGGCGGCATGTCAGCAACTGATCGTCGACGTCGAGGGCGACATCACTGAGGACGTCGTCACGAAGTACTACGGCGGGCGCGTCGAGGTGTCGGCCTTCGTCGTCGCCGACACGGCGATCGCCGGACGCTACGGCGAAGCCCTGGTCGCGCTGCGCCATGCGCTCGCATCCGGCGCCGACCCGGTGCCGATGGTCGCCGCCTTCGCGATGAAGCTGCGTACGATGGCACGCGTCGCCGGCAACCGCGAACCCAGCCGTCAGCTCGCCCAGCGGCTCGGCATGAAGGACTGGCAGGTCGACCGCGCGCGGCGCGACCTCGCCGGGTGGAACGAGCGATCACTCGGCATGGCCATCCAGGCGACGGCGCGCGCCGATGCCGAGGTCAAAGGCGCGGCGCGCGACCCGATCTTCGCGCTGGAGCGCATGCTCACCGTCATCGCGACACGTCAGCCGTTCGGCGAGTGAGCGTCATCGCGGCGGCGCGGCACCGTCGCTGACATCTGCACTCCGCGCGACGTCGAACGAGCGCTGTCGCGCCTGCCCGACGTGTCGCGTGGGTACCAGCGCACGCGAAAGAGCCCGCCCCGCGAACGGGACGGGCTCTTGTCACACCGTCAGGCGTGGAATCAGCTCAGAGAGCGGAGACCTGCTTGGCGATGGAGGACTTGCGGTTCGCAGCCTGGTTCTGGTGGATGACACCCTTGCTGACGGCCTTGTCGAGCTTGCGGGAGGCGGCCTTCAGAGCCTTCTCGGCTGCAGCCTTGTCACCGGAGATGACAGCAGCGCGCGTCGCGCGGATGTGCGTCTTCAGCTCGCTCTTCACGGCCTTGTTGCGCTCGTGAGCCTTGTCGTTGGTCTTGTTGCGCTTGATCTGCGACTTGATGTTTGCCACGTGTGGACGCTTTCTGTACGGAGTTGTTAGGAAATGCCGGCAGAAGAAGAGGGCTTCCACTCGGCGGTCGTGAGGGAAGAACCCACACGCAAGCCAAGAACCAACTCTACCAGCATCGGGGCGGTTCGCCCTAAACGGGGGCAGCGTCCTCTCGTGCAGGATGCGGCATCGGGGCGTGCGGGTGCACAATCATCAGTATCCCGACACTCGCGTCGCGAGATCGACGTCAAGGAGCGACATGAGCCCCGCCCTCCCCGCTGTCTCGCCGATGCCCAGCTTCCGCAGGGTCGGGCCGCAATGGATGACCGTGTTCACCCTCGCCTGGCTGGCCATCTGGACCGTGCAGCTCACGCCCGTTCAGCTTCTGCTGCCACTCCAACTCGACACCGCGGAAAACGATTGGATCAGCGGTGTCATCTCCTCGGGGTTCGTGCTCGGCATCGGCGGTCTCGCCGGCATCGTCGCAGGCCCGGTGGCCGGCGCTCTGTCAGACCGAGCACGAGTCGGACGCCGACGCCGGCGCCCCTGGGCGATCGGGGGCGTGCTCGTCACCGCGGTCTTCCTCATCGTCACCGGCTTCAGCGAAGGTCCCTGGGCCGTGGGCGCCGCGTGGGTCGGGGTGTCTATCGGCGTCTCGGTGTCGTCGGCCGCCTTCACCGCACTCATCGCCGATCAGCTCCCGACGACGCAACGGGGCGCGGCAGCCGCGGCCGTGGGATCGAGTCAGGCGGTGGGGATCGTCCTGGGGGTGGGTCTCGTGGTGCTCCTCGGCCTCGGCATCCGCGACGGCTACCTTCTGCTCGCCGCGGTGATCGCGGTCGTGGGAACGGCCGCGGCGCTGCTTCTGCCCGACCCGCCGCCGCTCGTCCGCACCCAGCCCGGCAAGAGCGATCGTCGTCTGCTGGCATCGCTGCGCGATCGGGACTTCGCCTGGATGCTGTCAGGCCGCCTCGTGACCAACATCGGCAACGCGCTGGGCACCGCGCTGTTCCTCTTCTTCCTGCTTCACGGCCTGCACCAGGAGACGACGGTGGCGCAGGACAACCTGCTGCTCCTGATCGTGGTCTACACGCTGTTCGTGGTGCTCGCGTCGGTCTTCACCGGCGTGCTGTCCGACCGCACCGGCAACAGACGCCCCCTCACAATCCTGGCCACGTTCGTGCAGGCGGCCTCGGGCATCGTGATCGCCCTGGTCCCGACGTTCGAGGCGACGATGGTCGCGGCGGCGCTCATGGGGCTCGGCTACGGCGCGTTCTCCACCGTCGGACTCGCCTTCGCTGCCGATCTGCTTCCCGACGAGACGGACCACGCCCGCGACCTCGGCATCGTGTACGTCACCGCCGCCCTCGGCCAGCTGATCGGCCCTGTGCTCGGCGCAGGCCTCGTGGCGCTCGTCGGCGGGTTCTGGCTCGTGTTCGTCGTCGCCGCCGTGCTGTCGCTCGTCGGCGGCGGGCTCACCGCTCTCGCGAGGCAGCCTGCGCGGGATCCGCTGCCGAAGCAGTAGCTTCGGACTCGATGGTCGCGACGGCCAGTCGCAGGACGATGTTGAAGATCTGCGGACGCATCGCGGTGACGAGGTGGGTGGTGCGAGGCACGACGATCAGCTCGGCGTGCGGCGCGAGCCGTCGGAACAGGGCTTCGTTGACCCGCAGCTGATCCCACTGCCCGTTCACGAACCACAGCGGCACCTCGATGCGAGAGACGGCGGTCGCGAGGTCGAGGGTGGCGAGGTTCCGAAGAGCGGTGTCCTGCGTATCCAGGGCGTAGCCTCCCGCGGCGAAGTCTCCGCGCGTCTCGATCGGGATCGTCGCGGCGAGGAACCGCCTCGTGAGCCACATCCCTCGATCCGGCAGACGGTCGACGGCCCGGGCGATCGCACGATACGCCGCAAGCCCCGCGCCGCGGGGGAGCGACGTGCAGGACGCGGCCACCAGTCCCGCGACTCGCGGTGTCTCGGCGCCTCCGACATAGGCGAGCGACAGCAGGCCGCCCATCGAGTGTCCGACGAGCAGCACGGGCCCTCGACTGGCGGCGTCGCGCACCGCGACGTCGATCGTGTGGAGCGCCTCGTGCAGGGTGAAGTCCTCGTTCATCCGCGTGCCGTGGCCGGGAAGATCGACAGCGACGGCAGGGATGCCCTGGTCGGCGAGGAACTCGAGTTGCGAGCGCCACATCGTCGCGGACGTGCGGATGCCGTGCACGAAGACGATCTGGACGCTCACGCCTTCAGCATAGAGAAAGGCGGGGCCGGTGGATGAACCACCGACCCCGCCGCGAAGCCCTGACGAGTCAGGCTCCGAATGGATTACTTCTCGTATCCCACGTTCTCCACCGGCGTGATGCCGAAGAGGTCGAGGCCCACGTAGGGCTCGGGCGTGAGGTTGGCGAGCCCCTCCTTGACGGTCCAGATCTCCGGGCCGTTGAGAACCGGGATGACGCCCCAGGTCTTCGCGAAGATCTCGGACTCCATCTCCATGGCCTTCTTGGTCTGCTCGACCGGGTCGGAGATCGTCTCGAGCTCATCGTGGATCATCTTGTCGATCTCCTCGGTGCCGGTGCCCGAGAGGTTCAGGCCGCTGTCCGAGCAGTACAGCTGGCAGAACCAGGCAGCACCGAACGGGTCGGACGACGTGAAGTTGAGGAAGAAGATGTCACCGTTCTGCGTGGTGTAGTCCTCTGCGAAGTCCGCCGACGGACGCTGGTCGATGACGACCTCGACACCGACCTCCTTCAGCTGAGCCTGAACCGCGAGCGTGCGGGCACGAGCGGTCTCGGTGTCGGAGTGGTTCGGGAAGACGAGCGACAGGCGCTGGCCGTCCTTCTCGCGGATGCCGTCGGCACCGGCGACCCAGCCGGCCTCATCGAGGAGCTTGTTGGCGCCCTCGGTGTCGCCGTCCTTGCGGCCGGCCTCTTCCAGCGCGTTGATGTAGTTCGGCTGGAAGGAGAACAGCGTGAGGGAACCGGCGGGCTCCTCCGTGTAGTTCAGACCGTTGAAGACGATGTCCTTGACCTGCTCGATGCTGATGGCCTCGAACACGGCCTTGCGGACCTCGAGGTCGGCCAGCACGGGGTTGGTCGAGTTCAGCGTGAAGATCGCGTTCGCGGTGGCCTGACCCTTGTAGGTCTTGACGCCTTCGAGGCCCTCGACCTGTGCGAGCAGCTCGGCGCTGCCGGTCTCGGCCATGTCGACCTCGCCGTTGCGCAGTGCGTTGACCGCCGCGGTCGGCTCCATCTGGATGAAGGAGACCTTGTCGAGCAGCGGAGCGTTGCCCCACCACTTCTCGTTCGGGACGAGGGTGACGACGCCGCCGGTCTTGTCGAAGTTCTCGACCGTGTAGGGGCCAGCGCCCCACTCCGGGTGCCAGTCGCCGAGGAAGGCGGTGTTGAAGAGTTCAGGCGTGTTGACCGCCGGGTGCAGCAGCTGCGAGTAGACCATCTCGGGCCAGGCGAACTCGCCCTTGAAGGTGACGATGACGTCGCGGTCGTTCTCGCCGGCCTCGACGGACTCGATCTCCTTCCAGCCGTCGGTCGCGTTCGGCTGGTATTCCTCGTTCTCGCCGTTCTGGGCTTCCCAGGTGGCCTTGAACGCGGTGACGTCGATCGGCGTGCCGTCGTTCCAGACCGCCTTCTCGTTGACCTTGAAGTGCAGGACGGTCTTGCCGTCCTCGACACCGAAGGAGTAGTCGTCGAGGTACGCGTCGTTCTTCTTGACGGTGCCGTCAGGATCCATGAGCAGGATCTGCGGGCGGAACCACGTGCCGACCTGCGTGACGCGCGCGTCGCCGTCGCTGTGGAAGTAGTTCAGCTGCTCGGCGATGTTCGAGATCGGGATGCGGAGCTCGCCACCCTCTGCGAGGTTCTCGCGGGGCTGCGGGTTGTAGTCCGCGCCCTCGACCGTCTGAGCTTCGCCTTCGCCGCTGTTGCCGCCGCCGTTGCCTGCCGGTGCACACCCGCTCATGACGAGTGCGAAGGCGGCGCCGAGAGCAGCGATGCCCATCAGCTTCTGATGCCGTTTCATGGTACTCCTTAGTGCCTGTCGGCCTTACTTGGGATAGGGGCAGACTAACCCCGCAACTCGCGGGCGAAACCCCAGGGACACGGAACCGTTACCGGACTGTGCACATCGGTAAACAGGTCAGCTGGCGGCGATCGCCTCGGCGTCGAAGCCTTCGACCGGGAGGATGATCCGCTCGCGGGTGCGCTCGATGTCAGGGTCGGGAATCGGGATCGCCGACAGCAGCGCCTTCGTGTACGGATGCTGCGGATCGTCGAACACCTGATCGACATCACCGTGCTCGACGAACGATCCCTTGTACATCACGGCGACCCGGTCGGCGATGTGCCGCACGACCGCGAGGTCATGGGCGACGAACAGATACGACAGGCCGAGCTTGGCCTTCAGCTCGTCGAGCAGGTTGATCACGCCGGCCTGGATCGAGACGTCGAGCGCCGAGACGGGCTCGTCGAGCACGACGATCTTGGGGTTCGTCGACAGTGCTCGTGCGATGCCGATGCGCTGACGCTGGCCGCCCGAGAACGCCTGGGGGAATCGATCGCTGTGCGCGGGGTCGAGACCGACGAGCCCCATGAGCTCTTCGACACGATCGAACACGTCGTCCTTGCTCATGCCGATTGCCAACATCGGCTCGGCGATGATGTCCCAGACGGTCATTCGAGGGTCGAGTGCCCCCATCGGATCCTGGAACACGATCTGCAGGTCGCGGCGGAGCTTGCGCTCCTCTGCACGGTTCTTGATGTCGGCGACGCTGGTGCCGCCGATCCGGATGTCGCCGTCCTCCTGCTCGACCAAGTCCATGATCTGCAGCAGCGTCGTGGTCTTGCCGCTGCCGGACTCGCCGACGATCGCGAGGGTCTCACCCTGGCGGATGTCGAAGCTGATGCCCTTGACAGCGTGCACCTCGCCGACCTTGCGCTTGAAGAAGGCACCCTTCATCAGCGGGAAGATCTTGTTGAGGTTGACCGCCTCCAGCGTGATCGGGCGATCCTCGCGCGGCACCTTGGCGAGCGTGCTCTCGGGGATCTCGGGGATCGGGAACACCGGCAGCCCGCCGATCTTCCCGTCGTCGTCGATGTCGTTCGCGCGGATGCAGGCGACCGAGTGATCGGTGTGCCCGCTCGTGGTGATCGGCAGCAGGTCGGGCTCACGCTCACGGCACGCATCGATCGCGATCGGGCAGCGCGCCGCGAATGGGCACGCATCCGGCAGGTCGATCAGCAGCGGAGGGTTGCCCTTGATCGGGATCAGCGGCACCTTCTCGGTCTTGTCGACGCGGGGGATGGCTCCGAGCAGGCCGATCGAGTACGGCATCCGGGTGCGGTAGAACAGTTCGCGCACCGGTGCGTGCTCGACGGGCTTTCCCGCGTACATCACGAGCACGTCGTCGGCGGTCTTCGCGACGACTCCCATGTCGTGGGTGATGATGATCATCGCGGCGCCGGTCTCCTCCTGCGCCTTCTCCATGAGCTCGAGGATCTGCGCCTGGATGGTGACGTCGAGCGCGGTGGTCGGCTCGTCGGCGATGATCAGCTTCGGATTGTTGGCCATCGCGATGGCGATCACGACGCGCTGGCGCATGCCGCCGGAGAACTCGTGCGGGAATGCCTTCATCCGGCGCTCCGCCTCGGGGATCCCCACGAGCTTCAGCAGCTCGACCGAGCGGTCCCAGGCATCCTTCTTCGACAGTCGACGGTGCACGGTGAGCGCCTCGATCAGCTGGTCGCCGATCGTGAAGACCGGAGTGAGCGACGTCAGCGGGTCCTGGAAGACCATGGCCATGCCGTTGCCGCGGATCACCGAGAGCTGCTTGTCGGACTTGCCGAGAAGCTCCTGGCCGTCGTAGATGATGGAGCCGCTGACCTTGGCATTGTCGTCGAGCAGGCCCATGATCGCGAGCGAGGTGACGGACTTGCCTGAGCCGGATTCGCCGACGATGCCGAGCGTCTTGCCCGCTTCGAGATCGAAGGAGACGCCACGCACGGCGTCCACGCGACCAGCTTCGGACGGGAAGCTGACCTTGAGGTCGCGGACGGAAAGAACAGTACTCATGCGCGACCTCCAGCCGCCGAGGTCGGATCGAGGGCGTCACGCAGACCGTCGGCGATGAGTGCCATCGAGACGGTGAGCAGCGTCAGCGCCGCAGCGGGGAAGTAGAACAGCCACGGCGCACTCACGAGCGTGCTCGAGCCGTAGCCGATGAGCGCACCGAGCGAGACGTCGGGCAGCTTCACACCGAACCCGAGGAACGACAGGGCGGTCTCGGTGAGCACCGCCGAGACGACGCCGAGGGTGAAGTTGATCACCAGCAGCGAGCCGATGTTCGGCAGCATGTGGCGGATCACGATCCGCATGCCCGACAGACCGGCGTAGCGGGCGGCGTGGACGTACTCGCGCTCGCGGATCGACAGCGACAGCGTCCAGATGACGCGCGCGGGGAAGAACCATCCGACGATGAAGATCATCACGAGTGAGATCACGAGCCAGTTTCCGCCGGCGTCGTTCGAGATCATCGCGAGGATGAGGAAGTTCGGCACGACCATCATGAAGTGGATGATGGCGAGCATGATGCGCTCGTAGCGTCCGCCGAAGTACGCGGCCGTCGCACCGACGATGGCCGAGACCACGGTCGTGCCGATCGCTACCAGCGCAGCGATCATCATCGAGCGCTGGAGGCCTACGGCRACCTGCGCGAAGTTGTCGTTGCCCGATCCGTTCGTCCCGAACCAGTGCTCGGCCGACGGCCCCGTGCGCAGCGCGAGGAAGTCGAGGTCGGTGTGCGAATAGGGCGAGATCAGCGGACCGACGATCGCGAAGACCACCAGCAGGGCGAGGATGACGACGCCGATCAGCGCGCCGCGGTTGCGCATGAAGCGACGCGTGTACAGCGTCAGCATCGAAGTGCGCTTGCGGTTCTTCGGCTTGTCTGCGATTTCGGGGGAGACCCCGATGCTTTCCAGAGCCATCAGCTCACCCGCACTCTCGGATCGAGGACGACGACGGCGATGTCGGCGAGGATCGCGCCGATCGCGGTCATCAGGGCGCCGAATGCCGCGACCGCGACGACGCCGTGGATGTCGTTGTTGTTGAGGGTCTGGATGAAGTAGCGCCCCATCCCGTTCCAGTTGAAGATCGTCTCGGTCAGCACCGCACCCGTGAAGACGGCCGGGATGGTGAACGCGACCTGCGTCGTGACGGGGATCAGCGACGTTCGCAGAGCGTGCTTGCGGATCGCCTGCTGCTTGGTCAGCCCCTTCGCCCGCGCGGTGCGCACGTAGTCGGCCTTGATGTTGTCGAGCAGCAGCGAGCGCTGGAGGAAGTGGATGCCGGCATACCCCGTGAGTACGAGGGCCAGCGTGGGGAGGGTCAGATGCTGCAGCACATCGACGAGCACGGGGAAGAAGCCCTCCACCCCCTGACTGGACGAACCCACCACGTAGAAGACGGTCGTGCCGACCGCGTTGTTGAAGTTGATCGCCAGAAGGACCAGAGCGAAGCCGGCGACGACGGTGGGGATGTTCATCGTGATGATGCTCGTGCCCTGACCGATGCGGTCAGCGAGCTTGTACTGCCGCGAGGCGGTGTACACGCCGAGGGCGATGCCGAGGATCGTCGTGATGATCGTCGCACCGAGCACGAGCTCGGCACTGATCCAGACGCGGTAGGCGACCTGCTCGTTGATCGACTCGCCCGTCGGGCTGAGGCCCCAGTTCCAGTGGAAGAGGATGTTCGAGAACCAGGTCCACCATCGCTCGATGAGAGGCACCGACTCGCTGAGGTTGCGAGGACCCAGCAGATTGTCGATCTGGTCGGCGGAGAGAGGAGGACGCCGTCCGACGTAGTTGTTCTCAGGGTCGAGGTACAGCCACGCGAGGAAGTACGTGATGTTCGTCGCGATGACGATCATCAGCACCCAACCCAGCAGGCGGCGCAACAGATACTTGATCAAGGTGATGATTCTTTCTCTTTTACAGACGCACGCGGGATCCGCCGACGCAACGCTGAGCCGGGAAGACAGTCAATCACCATCAGCCGATCTGCGCGACACGACGCCTCCACTTGGTCTGTGACGGAGTCTTGTCGCTCACGGGATCCGGTGTCACGGATGGCTCCCGGGCAACCTCGGCAGAATATCACCGGATCGGACGAAGCGGGCATTAGTCGCGCCTCACCGTAGAATCGTCAGGACATGTCACCACGCGCCCTCACTCCGCTTCAGCCTGCCGCGACGCCTTCGGCGCAGATCCGCAATTTCTGCATCATCGCGCACATCGATCACGGCAAGTCGACCCTCGCCGACCGCATGCTCCAGATCACCGGCGTGGTCTCGGACCGCGACATGCGCGCGCAGTACCTCGACCGCATGGACATCGAGCGCGAGCGCGGCATCACCATCAAGAGCCAGGCCGTGCGGATGCCGTGGGAGATCGACGGCGAGACCTTCGCGCTCAACATGATCGACACCCCGGGGCACGTCGACTTCACGTACGAGGTGTCACGTTCTCTCGCCGCGTGCGAGGGAGCGATCCTGCTCGTCGACGCCGCCCAGGGCATCGAGGCCCAGACGCTCGCGAACCTCTATCTGGCGCTCGAGAACGATCTGCACATCATCCCCGTGCTGAACAAGATCGATCTGCCGGCGGCCGATCCCGACAAGTACGCCAAGGAGCTGGCATCGCTCATCGGCGGCAAGCCGGAGGACGTGCTGCGGGTTTCGGGCAAGACCGGTGTGGGGGTCGAGGAACTGCTCGATCGCCTGGTCAAGGAGATCCCGGCGCCCGTCGGCGATGCCGATGCCCCGGCCCGCGCCATGATYTTCGACTCSGTCTACGACGCCTATCGAGGCGTGGTCACCTACGTCCGCATGATCGACGGAAGTCTGTCCCCGCGCGAGCGCATTCAGATGATGTCCACGGGTGCTACCCACGAGGCGCTCGAGGTCGGCGTGTCGAGCCCGGAGCCGGTGCCCACCAAGGGTCTGGGTGTCGGCGAGGTCGGCTACCTCATCACCGGCGTGAAGGACGTGCGGCTCTCCAAGGTCGGAGACACCGTCACGACGGCGCGCAGGCCCGCGACCGAGGCCCTCGCCGGCTACACCGACCCGAAGCCCATGGTCTTCTCGGGCATCTACCCGATCGACGGCAGCGACTATGCGGAGCTGCGCGAAGCGCTCGACAAGCTGAAGCTCTCCGACGCCTCGCTCCAGTACGAGCCCGAGACGTCGGTCGCCCTCGGGTTCGGATTCCGATGCGGTTTCCTCGGCCTGCTGCACCTCGAGATCATCACCGAACGTCTCGAGCGCGAGTTCGGTCTCGACCTCATCACGACCGCGCCCAGCGTGATCTACGAGGTGCTCACCAGCGACACCGGCGAGACCGTGACGGTCACGAACCCAAGCGAGTACCCCGACGGGCGCATCGGCTCCGTGTCCGAGCCCATGGTCAAGACGGCCATCCTGCTGCCCAAGGACTACGTCGGCACCGTCATGGAGCTCTGCCAGTCCCGCCGCGGCTCGCTTCTGGGCATGGAGTATTTCTCGGAGGAGCGCGTGGAGCTGCGCTACATGATGCCGCTCGGCGAGATCGTCTTCGATTTCTTCGATCAGCTCAAGTCCAAGACTCAGGGTTATGCGTCGCTCGACTACGAGCCCGCCGGACAGCAGGAAGCGGACCTCGTGAAGGTCGACATCCTGTTGCAGGGCGACAAGGTCGATGCGTTCAGCTCGATCGTGCATCGCGACAAGGCCTACGCGTACGGCACGCTCATGACGGAGCGACTGCGCAAGCTGATCCCTCGCCAGAACTTCGAGGTGCCGATCCAGGCCGCCATCGGCGCCAGGATCATCGCCCGCGAGACGATCAGAGCGCTGCGCAAGGACGTGCTCGCCAAGTGCTACGGCGGTGACATCAGCCGTAAGCGCAAGCTCCTCGAGAAGCAGAAAGAGGGCAAGAAGCGCATGAAGATGGTCGGACGGGTCGAGGTCCCCCAGGAGGCGTTCATCGCTGCGCTCTCGGGAGATGTCGAAGGCAAGGAAAAGAAGTAGGAGCTCTGCGGGTCGGGCGGTTCCGGCGCGTACAGGGTGATCCTCCAGGGAACGGGAAGTAGGCTCGAAAACATGCGGCGCGGGACTTTCCGAGACGACACGGTGGACTATGCGGCCGTGGGTGCGACCCACGCGCCCGACCTGATGCAGTACCCGCCGGAGCGCAGCATCCCTGCGGAGAACTCCTGGCGGATCGGCAGCGGTGTCGAGCGGTTCCGGTCTGCGGGCGAAGCACTCCTCACCTGGACGGCGCAGCGCGCCTCAGGTCTGAGCGTCGATGATGTCCGTCCGGCTCCCGGCCCCGCGTACGCCGGGGTGAGCTTCGATGCCGAGGGAAATCCGATCGCCCCGAGCAAGAACGACGTCGAGCAGCGTTTCGATGTCGAGGGAACTCCGTTCGCAGGGCCAGGGATGACTCTTCGTCTGCATGGGCGTGTGAGTGGGATGCGAGCGGATGCCGAGCTTCGCGTGATCTCGGTGACCGAGGAGAAGCGACGGATCGGCTTCGTGCTCGGCACCGTCGGCGGGTCGGTCGTGCGGGGCGAGGAGTCGTTCGACATCGACTGGCGCGAAGACAACGACGAGGTCTGGTTCACGGTGCGGGCATTCGACGCCCCCAACTCCCTGCTCTACCGCGTCATCCCGCCTCTCGTGAAGCGTCGCCGACGCGAGCTCTTCGCGCGCTATCTGCGGGCGATCTCGCCGCTGTACGCGACCCCCGTCTGATGGCCGCACCTCTCTGATGGCCGGCCCGCTTCCTCTCGGCGATCCGGCACCGGCCGACGGCCGTCTTCCGTCCGACCTGCCGATCGATCGCGCCGTGCCTTTCTCGGCCTATCTGCACGTCCCGTTCTGCCGGGTACGCTGCGGCTACTGCGACTTCAACACCTACACGTCCGGCGAGCTCCGAGGCGCGAAGCAGGAGGACTACGCCTCGACGCTGATCACGGAGATCGACCTCGCGAGACGCGTGCTCGCGGACGCGGGCGCGCTGCGCCCCATGGACACGGTGTTCTTCGGCGGAGGCACGCCCACCCTGCTGCCGGCCAGCGACCTCGCCCGCATGCTCGACGCTGCGACAGATGCGTTCGGGCTGGTCGACGGCGCAGAGGTCACGGTGGAGGCGAACCCCGATACGGTGACGCCGGAAGTCGCTCGAACCCTCGCGGATGCCGGGGTCACGCGGCTGTCGATCGGCATGCAGTCGGCCGTTCCCCATGTGCTCGCGGCTCTCGACCGCACCCACCGGCCCGAGAACGTGACGACAGCCGTCGCGGCAGCGAAGGATGCGGGTCTCGCGGTCAGCGTCGACCTGATCTACGGAGCGCCGGGGGAGTCGCTGTCCGACTGGGAATCTTCGATCGAGGCGGCGCTGGCGCTCGACTCCGACCACATCTCGGCCTATGCGCTGATCATCGAGGACGGCACCAAGCTCGCCCGGCAGATCCGCCGGGGCGAGGTGCCGTCGCCGGACGACGATCTGCAGGCCGACATGTACGAGCTCGCCGATGCGCGTCTCGCGGCGGCGGGCTTCGACTGGTACGAGATCAGCAACTGGTCTCGCAGCGTGGACCAGCGCTCGCGACACAACCTCGCATACTGGCGGGGAAGCGACTGGTGGGGGTTCGGCCCCGGCGCGCACAGCCATGTCGCTGGTCTGCGGTGGTGGAACGTCAAGCACCCGGCCGCCTACGCTCAGCGTCTCGCGGCCTCGGAGTCGCCCGCGGCGGGCACCGAGCGCCCCGACGAGGAGTCCACGATGCTCGAGCGGGTCCTGCTCCTGAGCCGGATCCGCGAGGGGATCGCGGTCGCCGACCTCCAGGCAGACAAACGCACCAGGGTCGCCGGCCTGATCGCGGACGGACTCGTCGACCCGGCCGCCGCCGTGCGCGGACGCGTTCAGCTCACTCTGCGCGGTCGGCTGCTCGCCGACGCCGTGGTGCGCGCACTCACCGACTGAGCAGAGACGCGCGCTACGGAAGCAAGTCGAGCGCGTCGGTCCGTCGCTGCGGCACCGTGGCGCTGTCGGTGTCGAACAGGCGGGTGGTGCGCTCCGCACCGAAGACCGGCCAGCCGGGGTCTCCGGTCTTGATGAAGGAGACCCACGCGGAGTGCATCTCATCGGCGAGCCCCTGCGGCGCCTCAGCGCCTGCGAGGCGCTTCGCCTCGGGGTCGCCGAGGCGATCGAAGACGAAGCCCAGCTCGAGCGCGTGCGCGGCACGCAGGTCGCGGACGGGACTCCGCCACGCGAACTCGTAGACGTAGGTCGGTGCCGTGCGCGCCCTCGCCAGCGTCGTCAGCGGCCCTCGCAGCATGATGTCGGTCGCGAGCTGGCCGAAGATCTCGCCCGTGGTCGCGCCGGGAAAGGCCGAGCGATAGGCGGCCACCGCTCGGCGGGGGATCCGCAGAGCGAGTCGTCCGAGCAGGAGCTTCATCTCGCTGATCCGGGCGAGGGCTGCGGGTGTGAACCAGAGCCGGTACTCGTCGGTGTTGCTCCCGATGAGGAGCGGCACGTCGGCGCCGGCGAGGACCTCGTGCGGAGAACGCGGCAGAGACCCGGCATCCACAGCGAACTGGAATCCTGGGGCTCCGCCGAGCGGAGATGACCCTGCGGCCTGCTGGCGCCGTGCCTCCAGCAGCTGCTCGGGGGAGACCGTAGCGAAACCCGCTCGGTCGGCGGCGACTCCGAGCCGCTTGGCGAGCTGCGCCGTGACGCGGCCGGCCTTCTTCGCCGTCTGCGCTTCGAGCGGCCCCGACTCGATGATGGCCCGCGCGATCCGCGCCCGAGACGAATCGTTCGCGAGGAGCCCCGCGACGATCGCACCGCCCGCGGACTCGCCCATGACCGTGATCTGCTCCGGCTCTCCGCCGAAGGAGGCGATCTCGCGGTGCACCCAGGCGAGTCCCGCTGCTGCATCCTGCAATCCGAGGTTCCGGGGAGCGTCCTCGAGCACGGAGAATCCCTCGGATCCCAGGCGGTAGTTGATCGACACGAAGACGATCCCGGCGCGTGCGAAGCCGGCGCCGTCATACAGCGGGATGGCTGCGGTGCCTCGTTCGAGCGCGCCACCGTGGATCCAGACGACGACCGGGGCGCGGTCGGCGTCCTGAGGCGTCCAGATGTTGGCGGAGAGGATGTCGTCGCCGGGAATCTCGACCGAGCCCAGCAGCTCGCCGATGGCACCGGGGTAAGGAAGCTGAGGCGCGGTCGGCCCGAACGCCGTGGCATCCCGGATGCCGTCCCATGAAGGAGCCGGCTGGGGCTCGCGGAAGCGATTCGGTCCGAAGGGCGCCGCCGCGTACGGGATGCCGAGGAAACGCCGAACACCATCGACCACCTCGCCGCGCACGATTCCGGCGGAGACCGCGACCTGTGGGGCGACACTCATACCCGTCATCGTATGGCGATCAGCATGTGGTCGGAACGGGCGGGTAGAATTGGCACTCGTAGCCAGTGAGTGCCAAAGGGAGGGAGTTGCGATGGTCAGTGAAAGAGGCCTCCGGGTTCTCCGCGCGATCGTGCAGGACTACGTCGAGACCCACGAGCCCGTCGGCAGCAGGTCGATCGTCGACCGCTACTCCTTCGGTGTGTCGGCTGCGACGATCCGCAACGACATGGCACTCCTCGAAGACGAAGAGCTGATCGCCGCCCCGCATACGTCGTCCGGTCGCGTCCCCACCGACAAGGGGTATCGCGTCTTCGTCGACCACCTCGCGCAGCTGCGGCCGCTCTCGGTCGCCCAGCGCACGGCGATCGAGTCCTTCCTCACCGCTCCCTCTGATTTGGACGACCTGATGGTGCGCACCGTCCGGGTGCTCACCCAGCTCACGGGTCAGGTCGCCCTCGCGCAGTACCCGTCGTTCGCCCGCGCGCACCTGACGCATCTCGAGCTCGTGGCGCTCGCTCCCAATCGGCTGCTCATCGTGCTCGTCACCGACGCGGGCGGCGTCTCGCAGCGGATCGCCCCCTTGCCCGTCGATGTGGATGATGCCGACATGGCGCTGCTCCGTGCGCGCCTGTCTGCGCTGATCACCGGGCGGGCGGTGAGCGATGCGGCTGAGCGGCTGCAGACGCTGCTCACCGACGATGAGCATTCGCACGACATCGTGCTTCGCGCACTCGCGACCATCGTCATCGACGAGCTCGGCGCGTTCCGTCAGGAGCGCCTGGTGATGGCGGGTGCGGCGACCCTCGCGAAGCGCGAGCAGGACTTCCGCGGCAGCATCCATCCCATCCTCGAGGCGATCGAAGAACAGGTGACCCTGCTGCGCCTGATGAGCGAGATGGAGGCGGACTCTCATGGCCTCGCAGCCAGCATCGGCACCGAGAACGCGTCATTCGGACTCGGCGAGGCATCGATCGTCGCCAGCAACTACGCCGCCCCCAGCGGCACGGCGCGCGTCGGCGTGATGGGGCCGACTCGCATGGACTATCCGAGCAATCTCGCGGCGGCACGGGCGGTTGCCCGCTACCTGTCGCGGATGCTCGACGAAGACGAGGCGGCCCGCTGACGCGGCCGCCCAGATGACAGCACACGCAGAAGGGCCATTGTGGCAGACCACTACGAGGTACTCGGCGTCTCTCGCGACGCCTCCACCGATGAGATCAAGAAGGCGTACCGGCGCCTCGCCCGTCAACTCCACCCCGACGTGAACCCGGGTGAAGACGCCGCCGAGCGGTTCAAGCTCGTGACGCACGCCTATGACGTGCTGAGCGACGACGACTCCCGCCGCCGCTACGACATGGGCGGGGGAGACGGAGCGGCGAACGACTTCGGCGGGTTCGGCGGCTTCGGAGACATCTTCGAGACGTTCTTCGGCGCAGGCCAGGGCGGCGGGCGCGGAGCGCGTCCGCGGTCACGGCGTGAGCGCGGCCAGGACGCCCTGGTGCGCGTGACCCTCGATCTCGGCGACGTCGTCTTCGGCGCGCACCGCGACATCGAGGTCGACACGGCCGTGCTGTGCGAGACCTGCAACGGCTCGTGCTGCCAGGAGGGAACGTCGCCYGTCACCTGCGACATCTGCGGCGGTTCCGGTCACGTTCAGCGTCAGGTGCGGAGCCTGCTCGGCAACGTCGTGACGTCTCAGCCCTGCGGCACCTGCGAGGGCTACGGCACCACCATCCCGTACCCGTGCGGCACGTGCGGAGGACAGGGTCGGGTGCGCTCACGCCGCACCGTCTCCCTCGACATCCCTGCCGGCGTCGAGACCGGACTCCGTCTTCAGCTTCCCGGCTCCGGCGAGGTCGGCAAGGCCGGCGGCCCGAACGGCGACCTGTACGTCGAGGTCTCCGTCAACCCGCACCCCTCCTTCAGCCGTGACGGCGACGACCTGCTCGCCACACTCGAGGTGTCGATGCCCGATGCCGTCCTCGGCACCGAGACGACCATCCAGGGGCTCGACGGCGAGGTCGATCTCGAGATCCGCTCGGGCGTGCAGTCGGGCGACGTCCTGACCATCAAGGGCCGCGGCATCACTCCGCTGCGAGGAAACCAGCGGGGCGACCTGCGTGTCGGCGTGCAGGTGGTCACCCCGACCAAGCTGGACTCTGCGCAGCGCGCGCTGATCGAGGACTTCGCGAAGAAGACGAAGGCGCCGGGTCCGCAGCTGGCGCAGTTCCAGCAGGGACTGTTCTCGAAGCTCCGCGACCGCTTCCGTTCGCACTGATCCGGACGGCGATCATGGCACTCCACTTCCTCGTCGAGAACTCCTCGGATGCTGCGGTCGGCGACCTCGTGTCGCTCACCGGGGCTGAGGCCAAGCACGCCGCGGTCGTCCGGCGGCTCCGCGTCGGCGAGGCGGTCACGGTCGGCGACGGTGCAGGGGTGTGGCTCACCGGCGTCGCCGAGGAGGTGTCACCGTCTCGCGTCGAGGTGCGCGTGTCGGCCCGATCCGAAGAATCCGCACCGCATCCGCGGATCGTCCTCGCACAGGCTCTGGCGAAGGGCGATCGCGACGAGCTGGCGGTGCAGGCGGCGTGTGAACTCGGGGTCGACGAGATCGTCCCGTGGCAGGCCAGCCGCAGCGTGTCCCGTTGGGAGGGGCCGAAGGCCGTCAAGGGGCGCGAACGCTGGTCCTCGATCGTCCGAGAGGCGGCCAAGCAGGCGCACCGCGCCTGGGTTCCCGAGGTCTCTCCTCCGGCGACGACGGCAGATCTCGCGGTGCGTGCAGCGTCTCAGCGCCTGCTGCTGCTGGATCCTGGCGCATCGACGCGATTGTCCGAGCTCGAGCCGGACGGCCGCGACATCGTGCTGGTCGTCGGCCCGGAGGGCGGGATCTCCGATGAGGAGCTCACGAAGCTCTCCGACGCCGGTGCGGAACGGGTCCTCCTCGGGGAGACGGTGCTGCGCACCTCCACCGCGGGTCCTGCGGCGATCGCCGTGCTCTCGGTGGCGCTCGGCCGCTGGTGAACGAGGGGACGGGCCGCGCCGGGCTGCGGTCAGTAGACTGAGAGCATGTCCGAGCCCTCGATCTTCACGCGCATCCTCAACGGCGACATCCCGGGTGAGATCCTGCTGGACACCGGCCGGGTGTTCGCGATTCGCGACATCAACCCGCAGGCACCTCTGCACGCGCTCGTGGTTCCCAAGACCGAGGACTACCGAGACGTCACCGAGCTGGCTCAGGGCGACCCGGGGCTTCTCGCCGAGATGGTCGCCGCGGCCAAGCAGCTCGCCGCAGATCATGCGAACGGCGAGTACCGCCTCATCTTCAACAACGGCGCGAGCGCCGCCCAATCCGTCTTCCACGTGCACGCCCATGTGCTCGCCGATATCGAGGAGAACAAGCTCGTTGGCTTCTGACGAAAACGACCCTGTCACCGCATCCGACACCGCTGTCGAGAAGATCTATGCCGACGGCGTCGCCATGGTGCAGCTGCTCGGACCGCAGGACCGCCTGCTGCGGATGCTCGAGAAGGAGCACCGCGACGTGCAGGTGCTCGTCCGTGGCAACGAGATCACGCTCACGGGCACGTCGGACGCCGTCGCGAAGGCGAAGAGTCTCGTCGACGAGCTGATGACCATGACCAAGGCCGGCCACGACCTCGCTCCCAGCGACGTCACGAGCTCGGCGCGCATGCTCCGCAACGACGGAGGACCCCGCCCGAGCGAGGTGCTCGGCGAGGCCATCCTGTCGACTCGCGGCAAGGTCATCCGGCCCAAGACCCTGGGCCAGAAGGAGTACGTGGACGCGATCGAGGAGAACACGATCGTGTTCGGCATCGGTCCGGCCGGAACGGGAAAGACCTATCTGGCGATGGCGAAAGCCGTCCAGGCGCTGCAGCGCAAGGAGGTCACCCGGATCATCCTGACGCGCCCCGCTGTCGAAGCAGGGGAACGTCTCGGCTTCCTCCCCGGCACTCTCACCGACAAGATCGACCCGTACCTGCGTCCGCTCTATGACGCGCTCAACGAGATGATGGACCCCGAGATCGTCCCTCGCCTGATGGCGACGGGCACCATCGAGGTCGCGCCGCTCGCGTACATGCGCGGCCGCACGCTGAACGACTCGTTCGTGGTTCTCGACGAGGCGCAGAACACGACGCCCGAGCAGATGAAGATGTTCCTCACCCGTCTGGGCTTCGGCTCGAAGATGGTCGTCACCGGTGACATCACTCAGGTCGACCTCCCGCAGGGATCCTCGGGGCTCCGCCTCGTGACCCGAGTGCTCGACGGCATCGACGACATCCACTTCGCACGACTCACGAGCGACGACGTCGTGCGGCATTCGCTCGTCGGACGCATCGTCGACGCGTACAGCGAGTACGACGAGCGCCGCACTGCGCAGCGGTTCGAGCGCGAGCAGGCCGCGGAGTTCGCCAATCGCGCCGACCGCCGAGGCGCACAACGACCAGGACCCCGGGACCGGATGCCGAAGCGAGGCCTCTCCTGATGAAACGAGCACAGTCATGATCGAGATCAACAACGAGTCGGCGATCGATGTCGACGAGACCGTGCTGCAGCGGCTGACCGACTTCAACCTGGCGCAGATGCACGTGAGCCCGGATGCCGAGGTCGCGATCGTCCTCGTCGACGAGGGCGCCATGGAGGCCCTTCACGTGCAGTGGATGGACGAGCCGGGTCCGACCGACGTTCTCAGCTTTCCGATGGATGAGCTGCGCCCCGGCACCGAAGATCGCCCCACGGCACCAGGGCTGCTCGGAGACATCGTGCTGTGCCCTCAGGTCGCCGAGGCCCAGGCGCAGGCAGCCGGCCACACTCTGATGGATGAGTTGATCCTGCTCACCACCCACGGGCTGCTGCATCTCCTGGGCTTCGATCACGCCGAGCCCGACGAGGAGCGCGAGATGTTCGGACTGCAGAAGGAGCTCATCCAGGGCTTCGCCGCGGCTGAACGTCGACGATGACCGCCGCTCTCCTGCTCGCAGGCGCTGTTCTGCTCGTCGCGTTCGGCGGTCTCATGGCGGCGATCGACGCCGCCTTCGGTGTCACGTCCCGCTCGGACATCGAGGAGATGGGAACCGAGGGGCGCAACGGCCCTCAGCTGGCGCGCATCGCCGCCGACCCGGACGCACACGTCAACGCGGTCGCATTCATCCGCGTGCTCGCCGAGACCGCGGCCGCCGTGCTCGTGACGGTCGCGTTCAGCATCCTGATCGACAACATCTGGTGGGCGATGCTCGCCGCCGCAGTGCTGATGACGGGCATCAGCTTCGTGCTGGTGGGGGCGAGCCCGCGTTCGTTCGGCCGGCATCACGCCGAAGGCATGCTCCGCGCGAATGCGCGGATCGTCCGCGGGCTTCGCATCATCCTCGGACCGCTCGCCCAGGGACTGGTGCTGCTCGGCAATCGGGTCACCCCCGGACGCGGCCGCAGCTCGTTCACGTCCGAGGAGCAGCTGCTCAGCATGGTCGACGAGGCCGCCTCGAACGACCTGATCGAGGCCGACGATCGCGACCTCATCCACTCGGTGTTCGACTTCACCGACCAGTTCGTCCGTGCCGTGATGGTGCCGCGGACCGAGATGGTGACGGTCGATGCGACCGCGACGACGAGCGAGGCCATGACGCTGTTCCTGCAGCGTGGTGTGTCACGCATGCCGGTCGTAGACGACGACGCCGACGACGTCGTCGGCGTGCTGTACCTGAAGGACCTGGTGCTGTTCGCCTTCCGCGATGAGAACGCCTGGCGCACTGCGTCCATCCGCCCCATCTCGCGTCCGGCCACCTTCGTGCCCGAGTCGATGCGCGCCGAGACGCTGCTTCAGCAGATGAAGCGCGACGCCGTGCACGTGTGCCTCGTGATCGATGAACACGGAGGCATATCGGGCCTCGTCACCCTGGAGGACCTCATCGAGGAGCTCGTCGGCGAGATCTCCGACGAGTACGATCAGGTATCAGCTGAAGTCGTCGAACTGGGCGACGGACGCTACCGCGTGAGCTCCCGACTCTCGCTGGAGGACGTCGGCGATCTGTTCGGTCTCGAACTTGAGGATGAAGACGTGGACTCCATCGGCGGTCTGCTGGGCAAGGCACTGGGCCAGGTTCCGCAACCGGGATCGACGGCGACGGTGGAGGGGCTGACCCTCACCGGCGGCGCGTCTCGAGGGCGCGGCCGTGGAATCGCGACCGTGTTCGTCGAACGCGCGGCAGACGACGCGGATAACGCCGCAGATGAGAGAGACAGAAACGATGACTGAGCAGACGCGAAGCGGGTTCGTGACCTTCGTGGGGCGCCCGAACGTCGGAAAGTCGACTCTCACGAATGCGCTGGTCGGCGAGAAGATCGCGATCACGAGTGAGAAGCCGCAGACGACCCGCCGTGCGATCCGCGGGATCGTGAACCGCCCCGCGGGGCAGCTCGTCATCGTCGACACCCCCGGCATCCACAAGCCCCGCACGCTTCTGGGCGAGCGCCTGAACGACCTCGTCGAGCAGGTGCTCGGCGACGTCGATGTGATCGGCTTCTGCGTGCCGGCGACCGAGAAGGTCGGACCGGGCGATCGCCGCATCGCTGCCTCGCTCGACGGATACCGTCGCGCCAAGAAGATCGCCATCGTCACCAAGACCGATGCCGCGAGCCGCGACGAGATCACCGAGCGTCTCCTGGAGGTCGATGCACTGCGCGAGGACTGGGATGCGGTGATCCCGATCTCGGCGCTCACGAACGACCAGCTCGAGGTCCTCGCGGATGAAGTCCTCTCCCTCATGCCGGTGGGCCCCGCCCTCTACGGCGAGGGAATCACGACCGATGAGTCGGAAGAGGATCGCATCGCAGAGATGATCCGCGAGGCGGCGCTCGACGGGGTCCGAGACGAGCTTCCCCACTCGATCGCGGTCGTGATCGACGACATCGCCCCCCGCGAAGGAACCGACCTGACCGATGTGCATGCGTCGATCGTGGTGGAGCGCGACAGCCAGAAGGCGATCATCATCGGTCACAAGGGCAAGCGTCTGGCTGACGTCGGACGCCGTGCCCGTGCCGGCATCGAAGAGCTCCTCGGCACGAGGGTCTTCCTGGGCCTGCACGTCAAGGTCGCGAAGGAATGGCAGCGCGACCCGAAGCAGCTCGGCCGCCTCGGCTTCTGACATGCGACTCCGAGACGCGACGCGGATCGGGTGCTCCGGCGGACGAGAGAGATGAGCGCCCGCGGTGAGAACCGTGAGACCCAGAGGGACGAAGCCTTCACCCGGCTCTTCGACGCCAACTGGGCGGCGGTCAGGCATCATGTCGAAGGAGTGGTCGAGGACCCCGCTGAGGTGACGGAGATCGTCTCCGAGATCTTCCTCCTGGCATGGTCCCGGCTCGTTCCGACGAAGCCGATGGATCGGATCTGGTTGATCCGCGCGGCCGATCGGGTGCTCGGAGGGCGATCGGGTCGGTCGACGCTGCGGCGCACGGCCATCGACGCCGTGCACGGTGGTGTGTCCGGAGAGAAGGACCCGCCTGCCCTGGCCACTCGCGCGAGGGTGCTCGCAGCTCTGGGTGTCCTCACCGGGCGTGAGCGGCGTATCATCATGCTGACGTACTGGGATGGGCTCGCAGTGGGGGAGATCGCCGAGTTGCTGCGCAGCCCGCGTGTCCGGGTACGGAAGACGCTCTCGCGTGCGCAGGCGAAGTTGTGTGCGGAGCTCGGACTGGAGGGGCGGAGGGATCATGACGGATGACCATGCTCTCCTCGAACGCGTCCTGACGGAGGCCGATCCCGCCCGGACGCCGCGCGATGCGAAGCCGGACCCCGCGGCGGAGCGGACAAGGGATCGGATCATCCGCACCGCTTCGAAGCCTCGGCCTCAGCGGAGGCGTGCTCTCGGATGGGCTTCCGGCATCGCGATGGCGGCCGCGGCCGTGGTCGTGGCCGTCGCCGTCCTGGTTCCCCAGGGGGCGGCGGTCGCAGGCTCGCCCGCACCCCTGGACTTCGCTGCGGGGGAGGGCACGGCAGAGACGCTCGACACGGCGCAGGCGACACTCATCGCGACGCCTGGACCTGCCGATCCGGAGCGCGTCGTGAGGTCGGCGACGTGGGGGCTGGACATCAACGGCAGCACCGGGGCGACGAAGGTGGTCCCGCAGCTCAACACCCTTCGCTGGGAATCCGACCTCTCGGGGCGGATGGTCTCGGTGAGGGGTGTGCCGTATGACCCGACCGACGCGTCTGCGAACGTCGGCGCGGAGATCAGCAGCTCGGGCGAGGTCGTCGTAGACCTGCCCATCGAGCCCGGTCAGTTCTCGACCCCCGTTCCCGACGTCTTCGGCGATTCCCGCGAGGACGTGTCCGCGGCCCTCATGGCGTTCGGTATGCCGTCGGATCCGACCGGGTCCGAAGTCGTCGCCGCCGCGACATCGGTGCTCGAGCAATGGACCCTCACGAACGCTCAGGAGTCGCAGGTGCTCGATATCCTCGCGGATGCGGACGGAGTGGAGGCGCTCGGCACGACTGCCGACCGCCTGGGACGGCAGGCCGCAGGACTGCGCGTGATCACGGCGGACGGGGCTGCGAGCGACCTCGTGCTCCTGTCTCTCGACACCGGGAGGATCATCGGCGTCGAGCGGACCAACCTCATCGCGAACGATCTGATGGCCGGTGGTGCGATCATCTCGTACACGATGTGGGACGTCGATGAGGATCTCGTGAGATGAGACGTCGGGGGGTGCTCGCCGCAGTCGTCGGCGGATTGCTCAGCATACTGATGCTCGGCGCACCGGCATTGGCGGACGCCGCAGCCGACACGGGCGAGAGCATCGACCCGCTGATCCTCGCCGTGATGGCGGAGGTTCCCGGCGGGGTGATCGTCGATGCGCAGCATGCCGTGTGGCCCAGGCTGGGGATGGATCTCGTCGTGCTGGAACAGCGCAGCGCTGTCTCGGCGGCGTCGGTGGGCAGCTGCGCCACAGGCACCGTGTGCGTCTATACCGGATCGTCGTTGAGCGGCGCGAAGTTGAGCTGGAGCATCTGCGGGATACTCTCGATCCCGTCGTCGTTCTCGGCGAAGTCGATCGCGGATGCGCGGTCGGCGGGCTATGCCCAGGCACGCAACAACTCCACGGTGCTCGCCACCGCACCCGCAGGAGGGTGGGCCAACATCGCCGGAACGGCGACCAATGTCCGGTGCGTCTTCTGAGGGTAGGGTCGCGACATGACAATCGCCGAGCATTGGATCGCGTCGTCGTGGGGCGCCCCTGACACATGGGAGTTCGTCGAGCACGAGGTCTCACCCCCGGGCCGCGGGGAGGTCACGATCCGGGTGCACGCGGCCGGCGTGAATCCGGCGGACGCCAAGCATGTCGCGTCCGCCCGCTCCGGGGCGCAGCTCCCGGTTCCGATCGGCTACGAGGTCTCCGGACGCATCAGCGCGCTCGGGCCGGACACCCGTATCGGATCCGGTGACGCGGCCGTGGGCGACGAGGTCGTCGCTTTCCGGGTGCGCGGGGGCTATGCGACCGAGCTGACCGTCCCCGCCGACAAGGTCTTCGCGAAGCCGACCACGCTCACTCACCCGGAGGCGGCGAACCTGCTGCTGGCCGGAACCACGGCGGCCGAGATGCTCTGGGTCACGGGCTCTGCCCCGGGCGAGACGATTCTGCTCCACGGCGCATCAGGTGCGGTCGGGGTGAGCGTGCTTCAGCAGGCGGCACTCCGCGGCATCCGCGTGATCGGCACCGCGAGTGCGAAGCGATTCGACGTCGTCGAGCGCTTCGGCGGCATCCCCGTCACCTACGGCCCGGGGCTGGCTGACCGCGTGAGAGCGGCAGCGGCCGGCGGCGCGGTGGTCGCGGCGCTCGACGCCGTCGGTACCGATGAAGCCATCGACGTGTCCCTCGAACTGGTCGACGAACGCCGCCGAATCGTGACGATCGCCGCGCCCCAGAGGGCCGGCGCCGACGGCATCCAGGTGATCGCAGGATCCATGCCTGAGAGCGCCCGGTTCCGCGACGACATCCGTGCCGAGCTGGTCGCGCTCGCGCAGAACGGCGACCTCRTCGTCCCCATGGCGCGCACCTTCCCGCTCGACGAGGCGCCTGCTGCACTGCGGCTGCTCTCCGGCGGTCACCCCGGCGGCAAGCTCGCGCTGATCCCGTCGTCCTAGTCGATCTGGCGCAGAGCCGACGTCACGAGGACGACTCCGTCGCCGTATGCCTCATCGACGGCATCCTGCAGCGTGCCGTCGTCCCAGACGACGCTGACCCAGACATAGCCGCGCTCGGTCCAGAGGGTCAGGGCATCGCGTCCCAGTGACGTCGACAGGTCATCCTGTACTCGCATCAGGTCGGCCTCGGAGCTCGTGCCGTCGACACCGTTCGCCGGGTCTTCCGGGCGGACGGGATCGTAGAGCGCGAGCATGATGGGCGGGTCGGTGACGGTGTACCGCTCGCCGTCGAAGGTGCCGTAGACGGCGTAGGTGCCCCACGTCGTGTCTCCGCTGGTCTCGCTGCCGTCGACACCCTCCCACGTCCAGCCATCGAGCGGGATCCCCGTGCACTGAGGCGGGTAGGACTCGGCGACGACTCCGAGACACAGCTGCGCCTCGCCGGCGACGTCGAGAACAGTGCCCGTGCCGATGACGCGGCCCTCCGGCGGTGCCGCGTTCGCGGCATCCCACGTGGGCGATCCCGAGCTCGTGGGCACGGGGGAGGAGCCGATGCCGGCGGTGCACGCGGCGAGGCCGAGTGCCCCCACGAGTGCGACGACGGCGAGAAGCATGCGACTGCGCGATGTGCTCATGTCTGACAGTGTCTCGTGTCGGTGGATCGTCTCAGCAGCGAGTCGGACGACTTCCGGATCCCTGCTACCATGGCCGCATGCCTTTCGGCGGTCTGCTTCTTCTTAGCTGCCGCGACGAGTCCTAAAGCTAGGGCCTTCCTCGTCGCGGCGCTTGTGTTGGCCCGTTCACATTTCTGACGAAGAGAAGAAGCCCCATCATGCAGAACACTCAGCGCCCGTCCGCGATGCCGATCCACAAGTACCGGCCGTACCACGAGCAGATCACGGTCAACCTGCCCGACCGCACCTGGCCTGACGCCCGGATCACCGAAGCTCCTCGCTGGTGCGCGGTCGATCTCCGCGACGGAAACCAGGCGCTCATCGACCCGATGTCGCCCGAGCGCAAGCGCGTCATGTTCGAACTGCTCGTCAGCATGGGCTACAAGGAGATCGAGGTCGGGTTCCCCTCGGCCAGCCAGACTGATTTCGACTTCGTCCGTCAGCTCATCGAAGAGAACCTGATCCCCGACGACGTGACGATCCAGGTGCTGACGCAGGCTCGCGAGCACCTGATCGCGCGCACCTACGAGTCGATCGCCGGCGCGAAGCAGGCCATCGTGCACCTCTACAACTCGACCAGCGTGCTGCAGCGTGAGGTCGTGTTCCGCACCGACAAGCAGGGCATCATCGATATCGCGCTCGAGGGTGCACGTCTGTGCCGTCAGTACGAGAAGACGATCCCTGACACCAAGGTCTACTACGAGTACTCGCCCGAGAGCTACACCGGCACCGAGCTCGAGTTCGCTGTCGATGTCTGCAACCAGGTGATCGAGGTCTTCGAGCCGACTCCCGACCGCAAGGTGATCATCAACCTCCCCGCCACTGTCGAGATGGCCTCGCCGAATGTCTACGCAGACTCGATCGAGTGGATGAGCCGCAACCTCGCACACCGCGAGAACGTCATCCTCTCGCTGCACCCCCACAACGACCGCGGAACCGCGATCGCCGCCGCCGAGCTCGGATACATGGCCGGCGCCGACCGCATCGAGGGCTGCCTGTTCGGCAACGGCGAGCGCACCGGCAACGTCGACATCGTGGCGCTGGGCATCAACCTGTTCACGCAGGGCATCGACCCGCAGATCGACTTCAGCGACATCGACCAGGTCAAGCGCACGGTCGAGTACTGCAACCAGCTGCCGGTGCCTGAGCGCAGCCCGTGGGCCGGCGACCTGGTCTTCACGGCGTTCAGCGGATCGCACCAGGATGCGATCAAGAAGGGCTTCGAGGCGATGGCCGCCCGGGCCGAGGCCGAGGGCGTCACGGTCGACGACATCGAGTGGGCCGTGCCGTACCTGCCCGTCGACCCGAAGGATCTCGGCCGTTCGTACGAGGCCGTGATCCGCGTCAACTCGCAGTCCGGCAAGGGCGGTGTCGCCTACCTGCTCAAGGCCGACCACGCGATCGACCTGCCCCGCAAGCTGCAGATCGAGTTCTCGGGTGTCGTCCAGACCAAGACCGATGCCGAGGGCGGCGAGGTCACGAGCGAGCAGATCTGGTCGATCTTCAACGACGAGTACCTGCCGGCGGCCGATGAGGCAGCCAAGTGGGGTCGCTTCGAGCTGCTGGCCACGCAGACCCGCAGCGACATGTCAGGAGATGTGGTGCTCGACGTCGTGCTCCGAGACGACGACCAGCAGGTGGCCGTCGCCGGCAACGGCAACGGCCCGGTCGCCGCGTTCGTCGAGGTGCTCCGCGGACAGGGCTTCGACATCACGGTCTACGACTACGTCGAGCACGCTCTCAGCGCCGGTGGCGATGCGCAGGCCGCTGCCTACGTCGAACTGCAGGTCGGCGACCAGCGCCTGTGGGGTGTCGGCATCGACGGTGACATCTCGACGGCGTCGCTCAAGGCGATCGTCTCCGGCGTGAACCGCTCGATCCGCACGCGTCAGCAGGAGCTCGCAGCCGTCTGATCCCCGGCTCGAGTAGGCACCTGTTGCCGGTATGTGTGCGTGATACCGGCAGCAGGTGCCATCTCTGCTTGAGGGGATCACCTCGACCTGACACCGGCGGTCGGAATACGCGTTCGATTCCGACCGGAGGCGCCCACTCGACGGCGGCGCAGCAGACGGGCTTCAGTCCGCGCTCGGCTTGACGACCTGGATGACTCCGGTCTCAGCGGCGACCTTGCGACGGTAGAGCCGCCTCTGCTCGGGCAGGGACACGTCGAAGCTCACGGCGAGCACGCGGATGACAGCGGTGACGATGATTCCCAGCACGGCGGCGAGGGTGATCGACATCCCCAGGCTGTTCGCGGTCGCGATGAAGACGCATCCGGCACCGGCGGCGACGGCGTAGAGCGAGCCGACATGCATGATCGACGTCGGGAGCCCCATGAGCATGTCTCGCAGCACACCGCCTCCGACGGCGGCGCAGACGCCGATGAAGACGGCGGGCACGGGAGGGATGCCGAACGCGATCGCCTTGCTCGTGCCGAACGCACCGAACATGCCGATCACGACGGCGTCGAGCACCACGATCACGGTGTTCAGTCGATTGAAGAGTCCCGCGAGCAGCATCCCCAACAGCGACGCGCCCGTGGCCGTCAGCAGATACCAGTTGCTCTGCAGCGTCGCGGGGGTCTGGCCGAGAAGGATGTCGCGGATGAGGCCGCCCCCCATGCCGATCATGATCCCGATGATCGCGACTCCGAGCCAGTCGAGGCGTCGCTGGCCCTGGAATCCCGAGGCGAACATCGCGCCCTGGACACCGCCGAGGCCTACGCCGAGCAGGTCCGCCCAGAGCGGAATGATGAAGAGCGGTTCGGTCACGCCTCTATTCTCCTGCACGGAGGATAATCGAACGGTGCCCACCTACCGAGACGAAGCGGTGATCCTGCGCACCCACAAGCTGGGTGAGGCCGATCGCATCGTCACCATGCTCTCTCGGCGACACGGCAAGATCCGCGCAGTCGCGAAGGGCGTGCGACGCACGTCGTCGAAGTTCGGGTCGCGTCTCGAGCCGTTCATGGTCGCCGATGTGCAGCTCTACCAGGGGCGCACTCTCGACATCGTCCAGCAGGCCGAGTCGCTCGGCTCGTACGGATCCGACATCGCGGCCCACTACGACCGATTCACCTCTGCGAACGCGATGGTCGAGACTGCCGACCGGCTCAGCGACTCCGAGGCGACGCCCGATCAGTACCTCCTGCTGGTCGGTGGCCTGCATGCGCTGTCTCGGGGCGAGCATTCGCCCCGCAGCATTCTCGACTCCTATCTGCTTCGGGTCATGGCGCTGTCGGGGTGGGCTCCGTCGCTCGGCGACTGCGCGCGATGCGCCAGCCCGGGGCCTCACGCGCATTTCGTCGGGCAGCTCGGCGGGGCCGTCTGCCCGAACTGCGCGCCGGCGGGCAGCCCGAAGGTCGCGGAGAAGACCCTGTCGCTGCTGCGGTCGCTCATGGCCGGTGAATGGGAAGCGATCGACGCTGCTCCGCACGCCGACAACGCCGCAGCATCCGGCCTCGTCGCCGCCTACGCCCAATGGCATCTGGAGCGCGGCATCCGCTCACTCGAGCACCTGGTGGCAGACATCCCCCGAGAAGGAGCACGGTGAGTCCCAAGCCCTACACGCACAAGGATGCCGTCGCGTATCGCCCGCTCGACTGGACGGGCGTCTATCCGCCGAGCTTCCGATCGGTTCCTGAGCACGTCGCGATCGTCATGGACGGCAACGGTCGCTGGGCCAACCGTCGGGGACTCAGCCGCGTCGAAGGGCACAAGGCAGGGGAGGAAGTGCTTCTCGACGTCGTCGCCGGTGCGATCCAGGCCGGCGTGAAGCACCTCTCCGTCTACGCGTTCTCCACCGAGAACTGGGCGCGCTCTCCTGACGAGGTGCGCTTCCTCATGGGATACAACCGAGATGTCCTGCATCGCAGACGCGATCAGCTCAACGAGTGGGGCGTGAGAGTCCGATGGGCCGGGCGCAAGCCACGGTTGTGGGGCAGCGTCATCAAGGAGCTGCAGTACGCCGAGCAGCTGACCAAGAACAACGACGTCCTCACACTCACCATGTGCGTGAACTACGGCGGCCGCATCGAGCTCGTCGACGCGATGCGCTCGATCGCCGCCGAGGTCGCGGCCGGTCGGGTGAAGCCGAACGCGATCTCCGAGAAGATGATCCGTCGCAACCTCTACGTGCCTGACATGCCGGACGTCGACCTGTTCCTGCGCAGCTCGGGTGAGCAGCGCACCTCGAACTTCCTGCTGTGGCAGGCGGCGTATGCCGAGATGGTGTTCCTCGACACTCTCTGGCCAGATTTCTCGCGCGAAGAGCTGTGGCGCGCGATCGGGGTCTATCTGTCGCGTGACCGTCGCTTCGGTGGAGCGATCGACGCGCCTGACGCCTCTGCCTGAGCGCGCAGCCATCTCTCCGTCTCGCGGGGATGCCGCAGCCGCACGATCGTGAGGTGCGGGAATCGTTCCTGCTTCTCAGGCATCTGAGTCGTCCAGAACATCCGCGTCTTCGACTGCCAGGAGAGGATGTTGCGCTCCGCATCCCGCGTGGCCAGCAGATGCCAGATGGGTTTCTCGACGTTCCCGTTGTACATCTCCGTTCGCAGGATGCTGCGGCTGAGAGTGCGTCGGACAAGCCGGCCGCGGACGACCGGCCAGGGATAGTCGAGCCAGACAGCCAGCTGCGCGCGAGGCGTCATGATCTCGTCGGTGCCCTTGCTCGTGTACTGCCACTCGGTGACCCAGCGGTCCGTGGCGGCGAACTCGCGGACGTCGTCGAGGAAGGAGGGACGCGGGGTCCAGTTCTCGCCGTGGAACAGTCCGTCGATCTCGATGTGTCGAAGCTGCCACAGCTCGGCAACGCGCCGCGTGAGCGTCGTCTTGCCCGACCCGGTGACGCCCGCGATCAGAACGCGCGCAGGCCGGAACGGCAGCGGATCGACGGCGGAGAGCATCTGAGAATCCTAACGACGGAATAGCCCATAGGTGCATACGGTTGGATGTCATTGTGAGTGAAGCCATCTCGATTGACATCTGGTCCGACATCGCCTGCCCCTGGTGCTACATCGGCAAGCGCAACCTCGAGAAGGGGCTCGAAGCCGTCGCCGGCGACGAAGACGCCCCACAGGTGAACATCACCTTCCACTCGTTCGAGCTCTCGCCCGACACTCCCGTCGACTTCGACGGCGATGAGATCGACTTCCTCGCAGGTCACAAGGGGATGCCGCGCGAGCAGGTCGAGCAGATGCTCTCGCACGTCACCGGCGTCGCCGAGAACGCCGGTCTCGCGTACCGCTTCGACCTGCTGCAGCACACCAACACCGTCAAGGCCCACGAGCTGCTGCACTTCGCCAAGGCGCAGGGACTGCAGCACGAGATGGAAGAGCGGCTCATGTCCGCGTACTTCACCGAGGGCAAGCACGTCGGCCGCATCGACGACCTGGTCGAGCTCGCCGTCGAGGTGGGTCTCCACCCCGATGACACCCGCGAGGCCCTCATCTCCGCCCGTCACCTTGCGGATGTCCGACAGGACCAGGCGCAGGCTCAGGCCTACGGCATCCAGGGTGTGCCGTTCTTCGTGATCGACGGGCAGTACGGCATCAGCGGCGCGCAGCCGCCTGCCGCATTCGAGAACGTACTGCGCGACCTCTGGGCCAAGCGCGGCGACGCCGAGGCCGAGCCCGAGGCCGAAGCCGTCTAGCGGGTCAGCGCGGCTTCGATCGCGCCGACGATCTCGGGGTCGTTCGGCTTCTGCTTCGGGCGGAACCGGACGACCTCGCCGTCGGGCAGAACGAGGAACTTCTCGAAGTTCCACTCGACGCGGCCGGCTTTGCCTCCGGCATCCGGAGTCTCCTTCAACGACTTGTAGAGGTCGGTGGCGTTCTTGCCGTTGACCTTCACCTTGTCGTTGATGGGGAACGTCACCCCGTAGGTGGTGGAGCAGAACTCGAGGATCTGATCGACCGAACCGGGCTCCTGACCGAAGAACTGATTGCACGGGAACCCGACGACGCTGAACCCGCGGTCGCCGTACAGACGCTGCAGTTCTTCGAGCTGCTCGTACTGCGGAGTGAGGCCGCACTTCGAGGCGACATTCACGACGAGCACCACGTCGGCACCGAGATCGTCGATCGTCTTCTCGTTGCCGTCGGCGTCGATGAAGGGGATGGAACGCACTGCGGGATCGGTCATATTCACAGCTTAGATCGGTGCGCCGATACCGGCTCCGGGTCTGGGAGAATGGAGGGGATATGACTGTCGCCACCGCATCCGCTCGCACCCTCAACATCGGCCCGATCGCTCTCGACGTGCCGGTCGTGCTCGCACCCATGGCGGGCATCACCAACACCGCGTTCCGTCGCCTCTGCCGCGAGTACGGTGCGGGGCTCTATGTGAGCGAGATGATCACGTCGCGGGCGCTGGTCGAGCGCAACGAGACGACGATGCGGCTGATCCGCCATCACGAGTCCGAGACCCCGCGGTCTATCCAGCTCTACGGCGTCGATCCGCACACCATCTCCGAGGCCGTCCGGATCATCGTCGCCGAAGACCACGCCGACCACATCGACCTGAACTTCGGATGCCCGGTGCCCAAGGTCACGCGCAAGGGCGGGGGAGCAGCCCTGCCGTGGAAGAGCTCCCTGTTCTCGCAGATCGTGACGCAGGCGGTCAAGGCAGCGGGCGACGTGCCGCTGACCATCAAGATGCGCAAGGGCATCGACCCCGACCACCTCACCTTCCTCGATGCGGGTCGCGCCGCCGAAGATGCGGGTGTCTCGGCGATCGCGCTGCACGCACGCACAGCGAGCGAGTTCTACTCCGGCTTCGCCGACTGGAACGCGATCGGCGAGCTCAAGCAGGCCGTCACGAGCGTTCCGGTGCTCGGCAACGGCGACATCTGGTCGGCCGACGACGCCGTGCGCATGATGCAGCAGACCGATTGCGACGGAGTCGTCGTCGGTCGCGGATGCCTCGGCCGGCCGTGGCTCTTCGGCGAACTCGCCGCGGCCTTCGGTGCGGAGTCGCACCCCGTCGATGCGACCCTCGGCTTCGTGGCCGATGCGTTCCGTCGTCATGCAGAGCTCCTCGTCGAGTTCTTCGAGGACGAGGATCGAGGATGCCGCGACGTCCGCAAGCACGTCGCCTGGTACTTCAAGGGCTACCCGGTGGGAGGCGACATCCGCACGGGGCTCGCGACGGCATCCAGCCTGGCTGAGATCGACGAGCTGCTCGGTCAGCTCGACCACACGGCGCCGTATCCCGGTGCGGATGCCGAGGGCCAGCGCGGTCGGTCCGGACGCCCGAAGCGACCGGCGCTGCCGGACAAGTGGCTGGAGTCGCGCGAGCTCGCGGCATCGGCATCCGAGATGATGCGAGGGGCGGAGATCGAGAACAGTGGCGGCTGATCCTCAGGCACACCCGGCGCGCGGTCGCTCGGACGGATACGACCCGCGCGATGCCGAGCGATTCTTCGCCGAGACCCATCGATCCGAACGCGACGACTTCGCCCGCGATCGCGCGCGCGTGCTGCACTCCGCGGCGCTTCGACGCCTGGCGGCCAAGACACAGGTGCTCAGCCCCGCGAGCACAGCGGATTTCGCCCGCAACCGTCTGACGCACTCGCTCGAGGTCGCTCAGGTCGGACGCGAACTGGCGACTGCGCTGGGTGTCTCGGCCGATGTCGTCGACACGGCCTGCCTCAGCCACGACCTCGGACACCCTCCGTTCGGTCACAACGGCGAGCGTGCGCTCAACGAATGGGCAGAGCCGATCGGCGGTTTCGAAGGCAACGCGCAGTCGCTTCGCATTCTGACCCGGCTCGAGGCCAAGGCGATCGACGACAACGGGCAGTCGGTCGGCCTCAACCTGACCAGGGCGAGCCTCGACGCGACCTGCAAGTACCCGTGGACCGTCGACAGTCCGGTTCCTGACCCGGGCGGGCGCCTCAAGTTCGGTGTGTACCCCGAGGACGAAGCCGTGTTCCGCTGGATGCGCGACGGCGTTCCCGGGCGTCGACGCTGCATCGAGGCCGAGATCATGGATCTGTCCGACGACATCGGCTACTCCGTGCACGACTTCGAGGATGCGATCCTCAACGGCTACGTCGACGTCTCCCAGCTCGCCGATCCGCAGGCGCACGACGCGCTGATCGATCGCATCCAGCAGTGGGTGGGCTACGACTTCACGCGCGACGAGCTCGCCGACGCGCTCTACCGGCTGGCATCGCAGCCCATGTGGCTGCAGTCCTTCGACCGGTCGCGGCGAGATCTCGCTCGACTCAAGAACCTCACGAGCGACTTCATCGGTCGCTTCGCGCGGGCAGCCGTCTCGGCCACGCGCGAGGCATATGCCGGCCCTGCGCTCGTGCGCTACAACGCGCACGTCGTCGTGCCGCGCGTCATCGAGGCCGAGATCGCCGTTCTCAAGGGCATCATGGGGCAGGCGATCGTCACCATCGAGGCCCGCAAGGGCGTCTACAAGGAACAGCGCCGTGTGCTCAAGAGACTTGCCGACGCGCTGTGGTCCACAGACACGCTCTGGTCGGCAGGCGCGGATGTGCTCGAGCCCGCCTTCTCCGCCGACTTCGTCGCCGCGACGACGGATGCCGAACGCGCACGCGTGATCGTCGATCAGATCGCGAGTCTGACGGATCAGAGCGCCATCGACTGGCACAACAGGCTGGTCGGCGAGATCGACCCCGCAGAGGTCGGCATCTGGACGCCACGACACGCGCGACCGGGTGCGCGGGAGCACACGCCGCGGCAGGCGGTCGTCGAAGGGGCCGGCTGATGCCCCGCATCCGCCAGGCCGACGTCGACGAGGTCAAGGCGCGCATCAACATCGCAGACATCGTCGGGGAGCGCGTCGCGCTCAAGTCCGCAGGCGTCGGCTCGCTCAAGGGCCTGTGCCCTTTCCACGACGAGAAGAGCCCGAGCTTCCACGTGCGGCCGCAGGTCGGCTACTACCACTGTTTCGGATGCGGAGAGTCCGGCGACGTCTACTCGTTCCTCCGCGAGATGGACCACGTCAGCTTCACCGAGGCCGTCGAGCGTCTCGCAGGCCGCATCGGATACTCACTGCACTACGAAGACGGCGGGTCGGCTCCGGAGACGAGTGGGCGCAGCCGTCTGTACGCCGCCAACACCGCTGCCGCGGAGTACTTCCGGGCGCAGCTGCTCACCGCCGACGCCGAGGCAGGACGACGTTTTCTCGGCGAGCGAGGATTCGACGCGGGTGCCGCCGCGCATTTCGGTGTCGGCTTCGCACCGCGCGGGTGGGACAAGATGCTGAAGGCTCTCACCGCGCAGGGGTTCACCCGCGACGAGCTGAGTGCCGCCGGTCTGGTGTCGACGGGGCAGCGCGGCGTCTACGACCGTTTCCGCGGTCGCCTCGTCTGGCCGATCCGCGACGTGTCCGGTCAGACCATCGGGTTCGGCGCGCGCAAGCTGTTCGACGACGATCAGGGCCCGAAGTACCTGAACACCCCCGAGACCCCGATCTACAAGAAGGCGCAGGTGCTGTACGGGCTCGACCTCGCCAAGCGCGACATCTCGCGGGGTGACCCTCGTCGGGTGGTGGTGGTCGAGGGATACACCGACGTCATGGCCTGCCACCTCGCGGGCCTCACGACCGCGATCGCGACCTGCGGCACCGCGTTCGGAACCGATCACATCAAGGTGCTGCGTCGCGTCATGGGCGACGACAACGCCTCGGGCGAGGTCGTCTTCACGTTCGACGGCGATGAGGCAGGCCAGAAGGCGGCTCTTCGGGCCTTCACCGAGGACGACCGCTTCAACGCCCAGACGTTCGTCGCGGTGGCGCCCGACGGGCTCGACCCGTGCGACCTCAGGCTGCAGCGCGGCGATGCCGCCGTGCGCTCGCTGATGGAGACGAAGCAGCCGATGTTCGAGTTCGCGATCGACAGGAAGCTCAGCGGCTTCGACCTCTCGACGGTCGAGGGTCGTGTCGGCGCTCTTCGCGCGGCAGCGCCGATCGTCGCCGAGATCCGCGATCGGCTGCTGCGCCCCGGTTATGAGCGCGTGCTGGCTCGGCGCCTGGGTATGGACCCCACCGAGGTGCGCAACGAGGTCGAGCGTGCCGCCCGAGGGGGATCGCAGTCGTCGAGACACGAGCCGACCAGGCGCGAGAGTGCGAGTGACTCCGCATCCGGTGTTCCAGGGGTGACTCCGGTCACCCTCGCGAGCCTGCCGCGCACTGCCGATGCCGCCGTGGAGCGCGACGCTCTGATGGGCGCGCTTCAGTACGGACATCAGATCGATCAGGCGCTGCTCACGCGGGCCCTCAGCGCGCCGTTCCGCACACCGGGGCTGGACGCCGTCCGCGAGGCCGTCGCGTCCGCGCCTGATCGGACTCGAGCCGGATGGGTGACGGACACCGTGAACTCGGTGCGGGAGCCCTACCGATCGCTCGCGGGCGAACTGCTGATGACCCCCTTCCCGGCGCGCAACGAAGAGGGCGCCGTCGCCTCGACGACCGACCTGGCCAAGCGACTCATCATGCGCATTCTGGAACACGAGAAGCAGGAGCTCCTCGGAGCGGTGCAGAGGGTTCCGGCGGACTCCGACGGCGGGCGTGCTCTGCGCATGCGCCTTCGTGACATCGACGTCGAGCGTCAGCGGTTCGCCGAGTCGTAACGGCGGCAGTCAGGCGCGGCAGGGCAGGATGGAGGAATGTTCTCTCGGCCCGAATCGACCAATGCGATCGACAGCTCAGATCTGGTGATCGACCGCATCGGGCACAGCGGCCCGACCCGCGCCATCGACGGGGTCAGCTTCTCACTCGCGCCGGGCGAGCTCATCTGCGTCGCAGGTCCGACCGGTTCGGGCAAGTCCACCCTGGTCGCCGCCTTGGCGGGTTCGACCGACCCGTCCGTGCGCGTCGTGGGCGGCAGTGCGCAGGTCTGTGGAGTCGACATCCGCCGCCCGGGGCGCAAGCATCGCCTGCTCACATATCGCACGGGCTTCGTGCCGCAGGGAGCCGGTGCCGACCTCCCTCCGCAGCTCACGGTCAACGAGGTCATCGCCGAGCCGATCCTGATCCGTGAGAAGCGGGTCAACACCAAAGCCCTGTCCATCCGAGTCGCGACGCTTCTCGACGAGCTGCACCTGCCTCTCGGAACAGCCTCGAAGTTCCCGTATGAGCTCAGCGCCGGAATGCGCCAGCGCGTCGCGATCGCCCGGTCGTTCGTTCTCGAGCCCCGGGTGCTCATCGCCGACGAGATCCTCGCGAACCTCGACCTCGAGGTGCGACCGGTGGTCTTCGACGCTATCACCCGCCGCCGCAAAGAGCAGGGGATGGGTGCGCTGCTGGTCACGAACGACGCCGATTTCATCCGCGAGCTCAACGCCGAGACCCTGATGCTGCGCGGTGGTCATGTGGTTGCCCGCGGCGTCGGCAAGGATCTGCTGTGGGCTCCCAATGCCGAGGCGGATTCCGGGCACTGACGGGGTCGCCGGCGACACGCCCGACCTGCGGCCGGTGTCACGAGCAGGGTCCGGAGTTTGCTAGGATTGACGAGTTGCCCGCGCAGCGGAGCACATTCCTCGGTAGCTCAATTGGCAGAGCAGCCGGCTGTTAACCGGCAGGTTCTTGGTTCGAGTCCAAGCCGGGGAGCCAATGAAAAGCCCCTCTTCGGAGGGGCTTTTCCCTTTGTGTGGCATGTCCTCGGTCGCCTCCATCGAGCGGGGTGGAATGCCGCCTCGATGAACGCGAACGAGGCCCCGTCGACTGACGGGGCCTCGTTGTGCGAATCCGAGTCAGATCAACGTGCAGCGCCCTTGAGCGAGCCGGTGGTCTGTCCAGCGGGGTCGGAGATGACACACTGCACGACGCGGTCGTTCAGTTCGTCCCAGGTCTGCTGGGTCGGCGTGATCGGGTAGACCTCGAGCACGGAGTCGTTGAACGCGATGCCGACGAAGCTCGTGTAGGCGTCGCCGATGCACTCCTGCGAAGCGGCGTCGATGTTCTCCTCCGAGTACTCGCCGTCGTCCATCGTGATCTCGTAGTAGACCTCTTCGTCGTGCGGCTGGTCGCACGGCACGACGTCGGCGTCCTCGATCAGGCCGGTGTCGCTGGCCATCTTGCAGTCACCGAGCTTCAGCGAGAAGATGTCGATGTTCGCACTCTCGGTGACCTGGCCGGATTCCTCGTCGCGGTCTGCGTCGCCGGAGCCTCCGCCCAGAATTCCGTTGAGCGCGCTACAGCCGGTCAGTGCGACCGACAGCGCTACGGCAGAACCTGCCAGCGCCAGTGCGCGTCGCGTGCGCATCTTCATCATTTCGTCCCCTCCAGAGCCTTCGTGAGCGGGCATATCGATATCCCGCCTCAAGCACGCTATCCGGCTCCGAGTCTGTGATGCAACTCCGAGAACGCTTTGACTGGGCTGAAAGGTTAGGTCAGCCTTCCAGATCGTCGATGCCGGGGACCCAGCTGGCGCCGGGCTTGCCCCATCCGCGCTTCTTGGCGATCTTCTGCACGGTCTTCCAATCGCCGTCCGAGAGGCGGTCGATGTAGAGGATGCCGTCCAGGTGGTCGAACTCGTGCTGCATGATGCGCGCACGCCAGCCATCGACGGAAATCTCGACAGGCGAGCCGTCGAGATCGGTTCCTATGACGCGCACCCGTTCGGAGCGACGCAGCGGGAATCGCTCGCCGGGGAACGAGAGACATCCTTCCGATTCGAGCTCGTCGTCAGGCTCGCCGGGCTCCAGCGGCACCATCCAGAGTTCGGGGTTGATGATGACTCCGCGCCACGGCTGGTCGTCGTCGTCGACGTACGCATAGGTGTAGATGCGCAGGGGCACGCCGACCTGGGGCGCGGCCAGACCGACGCCGGGAGCGGTGTCCATCGTCTCGAACATGTCGGCGACGAGCGTTCGGATGTCGTCGGTGATGTCCTCGACGACGGATGCGGGGGAGTGCAGGACGGGATCGCCCATGATGCGAATAGGAAGAACAGCCACGCCATAACCCTACTCGGCGCACATCGCCGGGTAGGGTCGAAGCGTGAGCATCTCCGTATGGACGACTGGGGCGGAAGACGTCACCGACCAGTTGGTAGGCGCGTTCCAGAACCCGGGACTGCTCCTCGGCATCCCCCTCGCACTCGCGGGTGCGGTCTTCATGTCGCTCGGTGCGCAGTATCAGCATCGCGGCGTGGAGAAGATGGAGCGACTGAGCGGCGCGGACGGCGCATCCGGCCTTTCGATGGCCCAGGTCCGCGGGTTGCTGACGCGGCCGTCGTGGCTCGTAGGGACGCTGATGCTCGGCTTGGCCATCGTGTGCCAACTCGCAGCTCTCACTGTAGCGCCCCTGATCGTCGTTCAGCCGCTCGGTGCGATCGCTCTCGTCATGACGACGCTGCTCAACGCCCGCATCTCAGGGCACTCACCGACCAAGCAGTCGATCACCGCGATCGTCTGCTGTGTAGGTGGAATCTTCCTCTTCGTCTTCTTCGCGGCGATCTTCGCCACCGAGAAGGAAGTCACCGACACCGAGCTGTTCACGATCCTGGCGATCCTGTTGGTCGTGATCATCATCCTCGGCGCATGCTGGCTCGTCCTTCGTCACCGCATGCGCGCGCTCTTCTACATCGTCGGTGCGGGCATCCTCTACGGATTCGTGGCTACGCTCGCGAAGGTCGTCATCAAGCGCGTCCAGGCGGGCAACTTCGACTGGATCACCATCGTGTGCGTGATCGCTCTGATCGCCGCTGCGGCTGTCGGAGCCTACTTCGTGCAGACCGCCTACAGCTCGGGCCCGCCGGATCTCGTCATCGCCGGCCTCACTGTCGTCGACCCTCTGATCGCCGTGCTCATCGGCATGGTCGTCCTCGGTGAGGCGGCCGCCGCGCCGCCGTGGGTTCTCGTGATCTTCGCGATCGCGGGAGCAATCGCCGTGTGGGGCGTCGTCGGACTGGCTCGCTATCACCCTCAGGTGCTCAGCGACAGCCAGGACCTCGGTATCACTCGCGGAAGCGACGACAGCACGGGCAGTGGGTCGAAAGACGCCTGAGATCGTTCGCTGGCCGGTCAGGCTCAGTAGGCGGGATCGATGAGGTCGGGTGAGACCTCTGAGGCTGCTGCCTCGTCGACGAAGAACACCGTGCGCTTGCGACCCTTGGCGCCGGCTGCCGGGACGTTCGTGTAGCTCGCACCGGCGAGGGCGAGGCCGAGCGCCGACGCCTTGTCTGCGCCCGTGAGAACGAGCCAGACACGCTTCGAGGCGTTCAGCACCGGTCGCGTCAGTGTGACTCGCTCAGGCGGCGGCTTGGGGGAGTCACGCACCGGCAGAGCGGCGGCATCGGTCACCGTGACCTCGGTGCGATCGGGGAAGAGCGAGGCGATGTGGCCGTCAGGCCCCACGCCGAGGAAGCAGACGGCGAACGATGGCCACGGGTGGTCCTCGGTGCCGTAGCGTGCGAGCTCCGCGGCATAGGCGGCGGCAGCCTCGTCGAGGGTCAGACCCTCGCCCGCGGCTGCGACCTCGTGAACGTTCTCCGCAGGAACCGGGATGTGGTCGAGGAGAGCCTCCCGCGACTGCACGGCGTTGCGGTCGGCGTCGTCGCGAGCGACGAAGCGCTCATCGCCCCACCAGAAGTGCACCAGCGACCAGTCGATCTGAGCCGACCGAGCGTCGTCGCGCGTCGCGCGCAGGACCGCGCCGCCCATCGAACCGCCCGTGAGGGCGATATGAGCGATGCGGCCGTTGCGCGTGCGGGCACGAAGGCGCGTCAGGAATCGGTCGGCCACGCTCGCGGCGAGTGCCGCCGGCGTCGGTTCGACCACGACCCGCTTCTCAGCGGATGCTGTCTGCGTCGACATCATTCTCCTGTCTCGGGCGGACCCAGCTTCTCCCAGCCCTCGGTGATCACTCGACCGTACAGGACGTCAGGGTCGAGGCGACGCAGCTCCTCGGCGAGGCACTCGCGCAGCGTGCGGCGAGGGAGGTGCAGATCGTGGTCGGGCTGATCAGGCTGCGTCAGCACCGCCACGCCGGGCGTCGGGCGCTCGAGCAGGATGTCTCCGGACGAGCGGTGCAGCCGCACCGACTTGATGCCCTCCTGCCAGTGCTCCGGGTCTTCGTACGACCACTTGACCGGCACGTCGAGGGCCATCTGCAGCCATGCTGCCAGCAGCGCGGTCGACGGCGAGGCGGATCCGCCACGCACCTCGACTGCGGTCACCTCTTGGAACGGTGGCTGATCGAGCACGGCTGCGAGCTGCTCGCGCCAGTGCGTCAGACGCGTCCAGGCGAGGTCGGTGTCTCCCGGAGCATGCGTCTCGCCGAGCTGCGCGAGGCGTTCGCGCACGTCGGGTGCCGTCGCGGCATCCGTGATGCGTCGCTGCGCGATCTTGCCGAGCGGCGACGCGGCGGGCGACGTCGGCGCCTCTTCGGGCCACCAGGCGACGACAGGGGCGTCGGGCAGGAGCAGTCCCGTGACGAGGCTCTCCTCGTTGCTCGCAGCGTCGCCGTAGGCGTGGAGGACGACCACCTCGGATGCTCCGGCGTCGCCGCCGACGCGGATCTGCGCATCGAGTCGCGATTCGCCGTCGCCCGTGGTGAGCACGATGACGCGCATGGGGTGCTCGCGCGAGGCGTCGTTGGCCGCGTCGATCGCGGCTTCAGCCACGCCGTTGCGGGCCGAGATGATCAGCGTGAGCACACGGCCGAGCGCGACGGCGCCGCCTTCTTCGCGCACCTTGACGAGCTGCTTGGCGACCTGGCTGACGGTCGTGTCGGGAAGGTCGATGATCATGGGCGTCTCCAGACTCGTCCGTCACGGGCAAGGAGGTCGTCGGCGGATGCCGGACCCCATGAACCGGGTGCGTACTGGTCGACCGGGCCGCCCTCGGCTGCCCAGTACTCCTCCACGGGGTCGAGGATCTTCCAGGAGAGCTCGACCTCCTCGTGACGCGGGAACAGCGGCGGATCGCCCAGGAGGACGTCGAGGATCAGCCGTTCATATGCCTCGGGGCTCGCCTCGGTGAACGCGTGGCCGTAGCCGAAGTCCATCGTGACGTCGCGCACGTTGGTTCCGTTGCCCGGCACCTTCGAGCCGAAGCGGATCGTGACGCCCTCATCGGGCTGCACGCGGATCACGAGCGCGTTCTGGCCGAGCTCCGACGTGTTGGAGCGGCCGAACAGATGCTCCGGAGCCTTCTTGAACACGACGGCGACCTCGGTGACACGTCGACCGAGACGCTTGCCCGTCCGGAGGTAGAACGGGACACCGGACCAGCGACGGGTGTCGATCTCGAGCTTGATCGCGGCATATGTCTCGGTGGCGGATTCCGGGTTCATCCCGTCCTCGTCGAGGAAGCCCGTGACCTGCTCGCCACCCTGCCAGCCGCCCGCGTACTGACCGCGGGCCGTGGCGAGTGCGAGGTCCTCGGGAACGTGCACCGCCGCGAGCACCTTCTCCTTCTCGGCACGCAGGTGCTCGGCGGACAGACTGATCGGCTCTTCCATCGCGGTGAGCGCCAGCAGCTGCAGCAGGTGGTTCTGGATGACGTCGCGCGCCGCGCCGACTCCGTCGTAGTAGCCCGCACGGCCGCCGACACCGATGTCCTCGGCCATCGTGATCTGCACGTGGTCGACGTAGTTGCGGTTCCAGATCGGCTCGTAGAGCTCGTTCGCGAAGCGCAGCGCCAGGATGTTCTGGACCGTCTCCTTGCCGAGGTAGTGGTCGATGCGGAAGATCGAGTCGGCCGAGAACGCCACTTCGAGGGCGGCGTTGAGCTCGCGCGCCGACTCGAGGTCGTGGCCGAACGGCTTCTCGATCACCACACGGCGCCAGCGCTCGTCGTCATCGTCGTTCGCCCCGACGAGGCCCGAGTCCTTGAGCTGCTTCGCGACGAGAGGGAAGTCCTTCGGCGGGATCGACAGGTAGAACGCGTGGTTGCCCATCGTGCCGCGTTCGACGTCGAGCTGGTCGACGGTCTCACGGAGCTTGCGGAACGACTCGGGGTTGTCGAACTCGCCCGAGACGAACCGGATGCCCTGGAGCAGCTGCGCCCACGTCTCCTCGCGGAACGGCGTGCGCGCGTGCTGCTTCACGGCGTCGTAGACGACCTGGGCGAAGTCCTGGTCCTCCCAGTCGCGTCGGGCGAAGCCGACGAGAGCGAACCCGGGTGGCAGGAGCCCGCGGTTGGCGAGGTCGTAGACGGCGGGCATGAGCTTCTTGCGTGACAGATCTCCGGTCACACCGAAGATCACGAGAGCGCTGGGCCCTGCGATCCGGTTGAGACGGCGATCATCGGGGTCACGCAGCGGGTTGTGCCCGCGCGAGATGGGAACAGACATCAGTGGGGGATTCTCCTGGCTGTTACTTCTGTGCGGCTTCGAAGAGGGTGAGGACGTCGGCCGACGAATCGGTGATCGTCAGGGAGACGACCGGGCGGCCGTGCTCGGCCAGGACGCCGGCATCGCCGGCCGCCTGTGCCTCGATGAGCTGGCCGAACGTGAACGGTCGCTCGGGGATCTCGAGATCGACGTCGGTGCGCTCCAGGATCTGCAGGAACACGCCCTGCGCCGGTCCGCCCTTGTGATACTGGCCGGTGGAGTGCAGGAACCGGGGTCCCCAACCGAAAGTCGTCGGCCGACCGGAGTCCGCGGCGACGAGCTCGCGGAGCCCCTGCAGCTGCGGGACGTCGAGCCGGTTGACGTATGCCTGGATCGACACGTATCCATCTTCCGGCAGTGCCGCCCACAGCGCGTCGAGCACGCCCTCGACGGTTCCGGACGCCGCGAGAGCGGGGTCGGATACGCGAACCTCGACGCCGTTCTCGACGAATGCGGGAGCGGTTGGCGCGGGACGGGCGTCGAGCAGGCCGCGAGCCGCCACCTTGGCGGACTCGACGTCGGGCTGGTCGAAGGGGTTGATGCCGAGCAGGTAGCCCGCGATCGCCGTCGCGTACTCCCACACGACGAGCTGAGCGCCCAGCGATCCGCTGACCAGGATCTCGCCCTCGTGCCGTTCGCGGAGGTGGAACTCGTTCGCGTCGTCGACCAGACGCACGATCTGCAGGTCCGACGGCTTCGCGTCGAGCTCGGGCGACACAGGCAGGAGGACGACGGGCAGGATGCCGGTGCTGTCCTTGCCGGTGGATTCGGCGATGAGCTGCTCGATCCAGTCGGGCAGGCCGTTGATGTGCGTGCCGTCGGTGATCAGACCCAGCTTGTCGCGGCGAGGCGACGTGGCGGAGATCGCGGCAGCGAGCCGCAGAGCCGGGTTGTCGGCGGAGTCGATCGCGACCTCGAGGAGCGAGGCGTCGGCCTCGTTCAGGAGCTCGTCGATGTCGGCTCCGGCGAGCCCGGACGGGACGAGACCGAAGGCGGTGAGCGCCGAGTAGCGTCCTCCGACGTTCGGGTCGGCGTTGAAGACGCGGTACCCCGCCTCGCGAGCCGAGACATCGAGCGGCGAGCCCGGGTCGGTGACCACGATGATGCGCTCGAGCGGATCGATGCCCACGTCGCGGAACGCGGCTTCGAACGTGCGACGCTGCGAGTCGGTCTCGACGGTCGAGCCCGACTTCGACGACACCACGAGTGCGGTGTTCTGCAGGCCCTCGTCGAGCGCGGCGAGCACCTGGCCGGGGGCGGTCGAGTCGAGGATCGTCAGCGGGACACYGGCGGTCTGGGCGATCACCTCGGGGGCGAGCGACGATCCGCCCATGCCCGCGAGCACGACGCGCGTCACGCCTTTCGCCTGCAGGTCGGCGCGCAGGGCGGYGATCTCGGCGACCAGGGGCCGCGAGACGGACACCGCCTCGACCCACCCCAGGCGGATCGACGCCTCCGATTCGGCTGCCGGGCCCCACAGGGCCGCGTCGCCGCCGGTCACACGCGAGGCGACGAGGTCGTGGACGAGAGCGGGGACCGTCTCGTCGATCGCGACCCGAGCCGCGCCGGAGGCGTGGATCGCAAAGGTCATCGCTGCGCCTCGAGGCCCTCGGCCACCTGCGTCAGCAGGTCGTGCCACGAGTCGATGAACTTGGCGACGCCCTCGTCCTCGAGCACCTGGGTCACGTCGGTGAAGTCGATTCCCAGAGCCTCGAGGCCGGCGAACACCGCTCGCGCGTCCTCGTAGCCACCGGTGATGGTGTCACCGGTGACGACGCCGTGGTCGAAGGTCGCTTCGAGCGTCTTCTCGGGCATCGTGTTGACGACGTCCTTCGCGACGAGCTCGGTGACATACAGAGTGTCGGGCAGCGCCGGATCCTTGACACCGGTCGAGGCCCAGAGCGGACGCTGAGTATTCGCGCCGAGCTTGATGAGGTCCTGCGCGCGCTTCTCGGCGAACTTCTGCTCGTAGAGCTCGTAGGCGAGACGCGCGTTCGCGAGTCCGGCCTTGCTCTTGAGCGCCTCGGCCTCGTCGGTGCCGATCGCCGAGAGGCGCTTGTCGGTCTCGGTGTCGACGCGCGAGACGAAGAACGAGGCGACGGAGTGGATGCTCGACAGATCGAAGTCGGCGCTGTGCGCGCGCTCGAGTCCGGTCAGGTAGGCGTCGATGACCTCGGCGTAGCGCTCGAGGCTGAAGATCAGGGTGACGTTGACGCTGATGCCCGCCGCGATCGCCTCGGTGATGGCCGGCAGGCCCGCCTTCGTAGCGGGGATCTTCACGAGCAGGTTCGGGCGGTCGACCTTGGCCCAGAGCTTCTTGGCCTGCTCGACGGTGCCCTCGGTGTCATGTGCGAGGTCGGGGGAGACCTCGATCGAGACGCGGCCGTCGACGTGACCCGACTTCTCCCACACGGGGCGGAAGATGTCGAGCGCGGCGGCGACGTCCTGCGTCGTCGCGGCGAAGACGGCTTCTTCGGCCGTCGCGCCGGACGCAGCGAGCTCGGTGACCTGTGCGTCGTACGAGGTGTTGTTCTTGTCGGTGATCGCGTTGGCGAAGATCGTCGGGTTGGTCGTGACGCCGACGACGTTGCGGGTCTCGATCAGCTCGGCGAGGTTGCCGGAGGAGATGCGGGTGCGTGACAGGTCGTCGAGCCAGATGCTGACACCGGCTGCTGCGAGGTCTGCGGTGGGGGTGCTCATGCGTTCTCCTTGATGGTCTCGCGTGCGGCCGCGATGACGGCCTCGGTGGTGATGCCGAACTTCTGGAACAGGGTCTTGTAGTCGGCGGAGGCGCCGAAGTGGTCGATGCCGACCGAGCGGCCCCGGTCGCCCACGATGCCGCGCCAGCTGAGCACGGAACCCGCCTCGACCGAGACACGCGCCGTGACGGCCTTCGGCAGGACCGACTCGCGGTATGCCTCGTCCTGCTCCTCGAACCATTCCAGGGACGGAGCGGAGACGACGCGCACGTTGACGCCCTCCTCGGCGAGTGCCGCGCGGGCGTCGACGGCGAGCTGCACCTCGGAGCCCGTCGCGATGATGATCACGTCGGGGGTGCCGTTCGGAGCCTCGGCGAGCACATAGGCGCCCTTCGCGACGCCGTCGGTCGATGCGAAGACATCTCCCTCCGCTGTGCCCTGTCCGCGCTCGAACACCGGGATGTTCTGTCGGGTCAGGGCGATGCCGGCCGGGCCCTCATGCCGACGGAGGATCTCGAGCCATGCGGCTGAGGTCTCGTTGGCGTCGGCAGGGCGCACCAGGGTGAAGTTCGGGATGGCGCGCAGCGTCGCGATCTGCTCGATCGGCTGGTGCGTGGGCCCGTCTTCGCCGAGTGCGACGGAGTCGTGCGTCCAGACGAAGATGCTGGGGACGTTCATGAGGGCGGCCAGACGCACCGGCGGGCGCATGTAGTCGCTGAAGATCAGGAACGTGCCACCGAAGGCGCGAGTCGGACCATGCAGCACGATGCCGTTGACGATCGCGCCCATGGCATGCTCGCGGATGCCGAAGTGCAGCACACGGCCGTAGGGGTCGCCCGACCACTCGTGCGTCGACCACTCGGCGGGGATGAAGGACTTGGAGTCCTTGATCGTGGTGAGGTTCGATTCGGCGAGGTCGGCCGAGCCGCCCCAGAGCTCGGGAAGCTCGGCGGCGAGGGCGTTGATGACCTGCCCTGACGCCGCGCGGGTCGAGACGTCCTTGCCGCTCTCGAACACGGGGAGCGCCGAGGCGATGTCGGCCGGCAGCTCCTTGGCCTCGAGGCGGTCGAGGAGGGCCTTGCGCTCGGGGTTCGCGGCGGCCCACGCATCGAACGACTGCTGCCATGCGGCACGGCTCTCGGCGGCACGCTCTGCCAGGCCGCGTGTGCGGGCGAGGACGTCGTCGGCGATCGCGAAGTGCTCGTCGGCGTCGAATCCGAGGACCTTCTTGGTCGCGGCGAGCTCGTCGCCACCCAGTGCCGATCCGTGGATCTTGCCGGAGTTCTGCTTGCCCGGCGACGGCCAGCCGATGATCGTCTTCAGGATGATGAGCGACGGCTTGGAGGTCTCGCCCTTGGCGGCCTCGATGGCGGCATGGAGCTCGGCGACGTCTTCGACGTACTCGCCCGACTTCTTCCAATCGACGGTCTGTACCTGCCAGCCGTAGGCCTCGTAGCGCTTCGCGACGTCTTCAGTGAAGGCGACGTTCGTGTCGTCCTCGATCGAGATCTGGTTGGAGTCGTAGATCGCGATGAGGTTGCCGAGCTCCTGGTGGCCCGCGAGCGAGGACGCTTCGCTGGTGACGCCCTCCTGGAGGTCGCCGTCGCCGGCGATCACGTAGACGAAGTGGTCGAACGGGCTGGTGCCCGCGGCCGCCTCGGGGTCGAAGAGACCGCGCTCGTAGCGAGCGGCGTAGGCGAAGCCCACCGCGGAGGCGAGTCCCTGGCCGAGCGGGCCGGTGGTGATCTCGACGCCCTTGGTGTGGCCGTACTCGGGGTGCCCGGGGGTGAGCGAGCCCCAGGTGCGCAGCGCCTTGAGGTCGTCGAGCTCGAGGCCGAAGCCGCCCAGGTAGAGCTGCACGTACTGGGTGAGGGAGGAGTGTCCGACCGAGAGGATGAAGCGGTCGCGGCCGAGCCAGTCGGTGTCGGTCGGGTCGTGACGCAGCACCCGCTGGTAGAGGAGATACGCGGCCGGAGCCAGGCTCATCGCGGTGCCGGGGTGGCCGTTGCCGACCTTCTCCACGGCATCCGCAGCCAGAAGACGCGCGGTGTCCACCGCGCGTCGGTCGATCTCATCCCACTGCAATTCCGACACTGTGAAGCCCTTCTGCAACTGTTCGAGAGCGCCCGGATTGCACGATCGCAGTCCGCAACGCTACGGAAGGGTGTGTGATGTGCGCTGGGCGCGCGAGTCATTTCAGCATAGCGCCGAGGTCCGACCCATTACCCCCCTTTACAACGCTCCGCCCTTCCAGTAATTCCATGGATCTGTGGTGGCTTCTGCAGCACGGTGGGACTGGGGATCATCGTTCCTGGAACGCGATTCCGTGACGGCCGCGTGAGGCGGACGCAGAGCGTGAACCGGGGCTGACGCCCGGACGGCGGGCGAGCCCATCGTCCCGCGTGCTCTAGACTGGGGAACGCTGTCGTGACGCGTGTGGAGGAGGCGATCGAGATCTCGACGATGTCTGATCAGACCGTTGTGAAGAAGTCCATCGGTCGCACCGTGAAGGCGTACGTCGCCCTCACCAAGCCGCGCGTCCTCGAACTGCTGCTGGTGTCGACCGTCCCGGTGATGTTCCTCGCCCAGGGCGGACTGCCCGACATGTGGCTGGTCCTCGCCACCGTCATCGGCGGATCGTTGAGCGCGGGCTCCGCCGCGGCGTTCAACATGTACCTCGATCGCGACATCGACGCCCACATGCACCGCACCGAGAATCGTCCTCTCGTGACGGGAGAGATCACGCCTCGCGGCGCGCTCATCTTCTCGTGGACCCTGGCCGTGGTCTCGACCGTGTGGCTGTGGTACACCACGAACTGGCTGGCGGCCACGCTGTCGGCATCCGCGATCTTCTTCTACGTCGTGATCTACACGATGATCCTCAAGCGCCGCACCGAACAGAACATCATCTGGGGCGGTATCGCCGGATGCTTCCCGGTTCTCATCGGCTGGGCGGCTGTCACCGGTTCGCTCGACTGGCCGGCGCTCATCCTCTTCGCGCTCATCTTCCTCTGGACTCCGCCGCACTACTGGCCGCTCTCCATGAAGTACAAGGACGACTACGAAGACGTCGACGTGCCCATGCTCGGTGTGACCCGCAACGCCTCGCAGGTCGGTCTCCAGGTCATCCTGTATGCCTGGGCGACCATCGCCTGCTCGCTGCTGCTGATCCCGATCGCGAACATGGGCCTCGTCTACACCGTCTCCGCCCTCGTGTTCGGAGGGTGGTTCATCTATGAATCGCACCGTCTGTACAACCAGGCGGTGCGGGGGAACGAGGCGCGGCCGATGCGCGTCTTCCACGCCTCGATCACCTACTTGACGCTGATCTTCGTCGCCGTCGCCGTCGACCCGCTGCTGCCGTTCTGAGCCTCGTCGTCCTCGGCGATCTGCTCGGCATCCGCGTGGGCCGGGCTGTTCTCGACCATCGTGGTCTCGTCGTCGGCGGCGTCTGATTCGGTGTCGCCGTCGATCGGCTCGACGACGACGGGAGCGGGGGAGGGCAGAAGCGCCTGCACGGCGCTCAGCGCCACCGCGACGAGGATTCCGATGACGCCCGCGCCCAGAAGTGCGGCGCCGACGACGACGAGCGACTGCCCGACGTAGACCTCGATGCCGGTGGCCGTCCCGTCGAGCAGAGTGCTCGTCATGGTGCCGATCTGACCGGCGATGAGCCACCCGCCCACACCAGCCGAGGCGAGCGAGAGCACGAGGAGGAGCCAGAAGCCGATGCTGCGTGTCAGTGACTTTTTCATGTCGGCCACGATGCACGACCAACTGATGAGCCTCTGATGCCTCAGCTGTGCATCCACTGTGCCGAGGGCTCGGAGCGCGCCGACCTCACGGCGGGTTCGTCACTCCCTGGGCGCGACGGGCTTCTTCAGATGCAGCACCACGACCGTGTACGTCGCCGCCGAGAGCGACGCGAGCACCATGTGGATGCCGACGAGCAGGGGAGGGAGGCCCTCACGCGCCTGCCAGATGCCGACACCGACCTGCACGAGGATCGCGAGCACGAGCACGAGCAACCACTTGCGGGGATCGAGCCGCAGCACCCATGCGGAGATCGTGAGCGTGGCGACGAGCGCGGCGAGGATGTATCCGGGCCAGGCGTGGACGTGCGCCAGCACGGTGGCGTCGAACCCGTGACGGAGCACGTCGGCATCACCAGAATGCGGGCCCGAACCGGTGGTGAGCACACCGAAGACGATCGTGACGGCGAGAGCCAGGCCCGTGACGTGGCTCAGGATCGCGAACCACTTCGGGACCGCGCGCTCCCTCGGACCCGGCTGCCCGTACAGGCGCACCAGGAACGCCGCGGTGACGCACACCAGCAGCAGGGAGGAGACGTAGTGGAACCCGACGATGAGGGGGTTCAGGCCGGTGAGCACGGTGATGCCGCCGACGAGCGCCTGTGCGACGACTCCGAGCAGGACGATCCAGGCGAGGACGACGAGATCACGACGGTCCGTCGTCAGACGGAAGGATCGCACCATCGCCGCGATCACGGCGATCAGCAGAGCGCCCATGGCGAACGGAGTCGCGGGAAGCGAGAACAGCGACACGATCACGAAGGTGATGACGGCCGCGAGAATGCCGGCGCCCGCGAAACGCAGGGCGGAGAAGACCAGCAGTCGGCCGCCGACACGCGCGAGCACGAGCAGCAGGACGGCGAGGGCGATGATGCCGACGACGCCCGTCATGACGCGGTTGCCGAACTCGATGATGCCGTGGATGCCCTGATCGGCATATATCGGCACGAGCGACTCGGGGGTGCAGAGCGGCCATTCCGAGCACCCGAGGCCGGAGCCCGTGAGGCGCACTGCGCCGCCGGTGCCGATGATGATCGTCTGAGCCAGGAAGGACAGCCAGGCGAACACGCGGAGAGCTCGTCCCCAGAGGATCGCATGAGCCGAGGCCGGTGCGTTCACGGGGGAGGAGATCGAGGGCTGGGGCATAAGTCTTCTCCGAACCGCCCGGACACGGCGGGCGGCCCTGTCTTCAGGCGGAACCTGTAGAATCGGATTGTTGTGATGAGCGCTTACCGCGCTGAAGCATCACTAACAGTTTAGGCGCGATGGATGCGCCGGTGATGAGGGCCCACCAACGGCACCCGCTCCCGCAGACTCGACGGGGATCAGGTGTGTCGGGGCGGATGACACCGTTTGGGACCTGTGAGGAGAGTGTGTGATGTCGGATGTGCTGATCGACCGCCCGGAGCTTGACGGCCTGGGGGTGTACGAATTCGGATGGCATGACGAAGATGCCGCCGGAGCCATCGCCAAGCGTGGAATCTCCGAAGAGGTGGTTCGCGGGATCTCGGCGCTCAAGCACGAGCCCGAATGGATGCTGAAGACCCGTCTCAAGGGTTATCAGCTCTTCGGACGCAAGCCGATGCCGACGTGGGGTGCAGACCTCAGCGAGATCGACTTCGACAACATCAAGTACTTCGTGCGCTCCACGGAGAAGCAGGCGCAGTCCTGGGAGGACCTCCCCGCGGAGATCCGCGAGACCTACGAGCGCCTCGGCATCCCCGAGGCCGAGCGCCAGCGCCTCGTCGCGGGCGTCGCCGCTCAGTACGAGTCCGAGGTCGTCTACCACCAGATCCGCGAGGACCTGGAGGAGCAGGGTGTCATCTTCATGGACACCGACACCGCTCTGCGCGAGCACCCCGAGTTCTTCGAGGAGTACTTCGGCTCGGTGATCCCGGCCGGTGACAACAAGTTCGCCGCCCTGAACACCGCCGTGTGGTCCGGAGGCTCGTTCGTCTACGTCCCCAAGGGCGTGCACGTCGAGATCCCGCTCCAGGCCTACTTCCGCATCAACACCGAGAACATGGGTCAGTTCGAGCGGACGCTGATCATCGCCGACGAGGACAGCTACGTCCACTACATCGAGGGCTGCACGGCTCCGATCTACAAGTCGGACTCGTTGCACTCGGCCGTGGTCGAGATCATCGTGAAGAAGAACGCCCGCGTTCGGTACACGACGATCCAGAACTGGTCGAACAACGTCTACAACCTCGTCACCAAGCGTGCGGTCGCGCACGAAGGCGCGACGATGGAATGGGTCGACGGCAACATCGGCTCCAAGGTGACGATGAAGTACCCGTCGATCTACCTGATGGGCGAGCACGCCAAGGGCGAGACGCTCTCGGTCGCCTTCGCAGGCCCGGGGCAGCACCAGGACGCCGGCGCGAAGATGATCCACATGGCGCCGTACACCCAGTCGTCGATCGTGTCGAAGTCGATCGCCCGTGGTGGCGGTCGTGCGGGATACCGCGGCGAGGTCCGAGTGGACGCCAACGCGCACCACTCCGCGAACACCGTGCGCTGCGACGCCCTGCTGGTCGACACCAAATCGCGCTCCGACACATATCCCGCGATCGACATCCGTGTGGACGACGTGCAGCTCGGCCACGAGGCGACAGTCTCGAAGGTCAGTGAGGAGCAGCTCTTCTACCTGCAGTCTCGCGGCATGCCCGAGGACGAGGCGATGGCGATGATCGTGCGCGGCTTCATCGAGCCGATCGCACGGGAACTGCCCATGGAGTACGCGATGGAACTGAACAAGCTCATCGAAATGGGCATGGAAGGATCGGTCGGCTAAATGGCGGCCTCGACGACAGCGCCCAGCGAGGCGCAGCACACGAACGCGCACATCGACCCCGCAGCACAGGTCTCCTCCGCCGGATTCGTCCCGGTGCAGACCCGCTCGGAGCGCCCCCACTCCTTCGACCCGGATGACTTCGGTGCTCCCACCGGTCGCGAGGTCAACTGGAAGCACACCCCGGTCGCCAAGCTCTCGCCTCTCTTCGAGGTCGCGGGCGCGGGCGACGGCGTGAGCTACTCCTTCAACTCGGGAGAGCAGTACGTGTCGGCGCCGCTGGCCGCCGGCGACGCACCGCGCGGGGAGGTCTTCCTTGCGGAGGACATCACCGCCGCGATCGCGTGGCAGGGCGCAACCGAAGCGCTCCACATCCGCATCCCGCGTGAAGAAGAGGTCGCTGAGCCGGTCTTCCTCGCGATCGACGGACTCGGTGCAGACCGACGGGCCGACGCCCACATCGTGATCGAGGCGCTCGAGCACAGCTCCGCAACCGTCGTGCTCCAGCACACGGGCGCGGCGCAGTACTCGCAGAACGTCGAGATCATCGTGCGTGACGGAGCGAAGCTCACCGTCATCAGCCTGCAGCAGTGGCAGGACGAGGCCGTGCACACGTCCGCTCACCAGGCTCGCGTCGACGCGGATGCCACGCTCAAGCACTTCGTCATCAGCTTCGGCGGCGGCGTCGTCCGTGTGAACCCGAGCGTCGAGCTCGCGGGTGCGGGCTCGGAGGGATACCTCTACGGCCTCTCGTATGCCGACGCAGGCCAGCACCTCGAGAGCCAGGTCTTCCTGCACCACAAGGGGCCGCACACCAAGGGCGACGTCCTCTACAAGGGTGCGCTCCAGGGCCAGGGCGCGCACAGCGTCTGGATCGGCGACGTGCTGATCGGCGCCGACGCGAACGGCACCGACTCGTACGAGGCGAACCGCAACCTGGTGCTCACCGAGGGCGCTCGCGCCGACTCGATCCCGAACCTGGAGATCGAGACCGGAGACATCCTCGGCGCGGGCCACGCCAGCGCCACCGGTCGTTTCGACGACGAGCAGCTGTTCTACCTGCAGGCCCGAGGGATCAGCGAAGAGGAAGCGCGCCGCCTCGTCGTGCTCGGCTTCCTCACCGACATCGTCCAGCGTCTGGGGATCCCCGCGCTGGAGGCCGAGCTTCTCGCCGCGATCGAGACGGAGCTCGCCGAGGTGAACGCATGACCGCAGAGCGCGTCTGCGGCGTCGCCGAGCTCGAGCAGGACATGCCGCTGCGTGTCGAGCCGAACGGCGTGCCGATCACCGTCATCAAGGACTCCGAAGGCGTCATCCACGCCATCGGAGACACCTGCACCCACGGTGACATCTCACTCTCCGAGGGCTTCGTCGAAGGAGAGACAGTGGAATGCTGGGCCCACGGCTCCGCGTTCTCGCTGCTCACCGGCAAGCCCCAGAATCTCCCTGCTTATGAGCCCGTTCCGGTCTACGTCGTCGAGATCGACGGCGACGACGTGCTCATCGACCCGACTGTGACGAAGGAAGTCTGAATGTCTGTTCTCGAAATCCGCGACCTCTACGTGACGGTCGAGACCGAGGCGGGAATCACCCCGATCCTCAACGGAATCACCCTCACGATGAACACGGGTGAGACGCACGCGATCATGGGCCCCAACGGCTCAGGCAAGTCGACGCTCGCCTACACGATCGCCGGTCACCCGAAGTACACGGTGGCGTCCGGCTCGATCACGTTCGACGGCCAGGACGTCCTCGCGATGAGCGTCGACGAGCGAGCTCGTGCGGGACTCTTCCTCGCGATGCAGTACCCGGTCGAGATCCCCGGCGTGACGGTGACGAACTTCCTCCGCACTGCCAAGACCGCGATCGACGGCGAGGCGCCGGCGATCCGCGGGTGGACGAAGGACGTCAAGACGGCCATGTCCAACCTCCGTATGGACCCGAAGTTCGCCCAGCGCAACGTCAACGAGGGCTTCTCCGGCGGCGAGAAGAAGCGTCACGAGATCCTTCAGCTCGAGGTGCTCAAGCCCAAGTTCGCCGTCCTCGACGAGACCGACTCCGGCCTCGACGTCGACGCGCTGAAGATCGTCTCCGAGGGCGTCAACCGCGCCAAGGAGGCCACGGGTCTCGGCGTGCTGCTGATCACGCACTACACCCGCATCCTCCGCTACATCCGCCCTGACTTCGTGCACGTGATCGTTGCGGGCAAGATCGTCGAAGAGGGCGGCCCGGAGCTCGCCGACCGGCTCGAGGACGAGGGATACGACCGTTTCCTCGACCCCGCAGCCCCGATCGAGGCGTAGGCTGATTGGCATGACAGCCACCCTCACCGACGAGAAGTACGACGAGGTCACCGAGGCTCTCAAAGACGTCATGGACCCGGAACTCGGGATCAACGTCGTCGACCTCGGCCTCATCTACGATCTTGCGTGGGATGACGAGAACGATGCTCTCGTCATCCACATGACGCTCACCAGCGCAGGCTGCCCGTTGACCGACGTGCTCGAGGACCAGACCGCTCAGGCTCTGGACAGCGTCGTCGATCGCTTCCGCATCAACTGGGTGTGGATGCCGCCGTGGGGCCCGGAGAAGATCACGGACGACGGGCGCGACATGATGCGCGCTCTCGGCTTCGCCATCTGAGGATGCTCGAGGTCAAGGCCCTGCCTCTGGCAGAGCTTCGCGAGCGCAGCAGCGAGAAGTGGCGGGAGTATCCCGCCGATGTCCTGCCGCTCTTCGTCGCGGAGACCGACTTCCCGTTGGCGCCGGCGATCTCCTCGGCTCTTCGACGCGCTGTCGACAACGGCGACACCGGATACATCGCATCGCGGACGCCTCTTCCCGAGACCTATGCCGCCTTCGCGATGCGTCGCTACGGCTGGCATGCGGATCCGTCGCGGATGCGCACGACCGCCGATGTGAGCATGGGGATCGTCGAGATCCTGCGCCGCGTCACGCAGCCGGGGGAGCGCGTGGTCGTCACCACACCGGTGTACCCACCGTTCTTCGACCTGGTCTCCGAGGCCGGGGCAGAGGTCGCGCGGGTGCCGCTGCTCGACACCGGCACGGCGTGGGAACTCGATCTCGACGGCATCCGCGCGGCTTTCGACGACGGCGCCACGGCCATGCTGCTCTGCAATCCGCACAACCCGACCGGCACGGTGCACAGCCGCGACTCGCTGACCGCTCTCGCCGAGATCGCCGATGAGTTCGGTGCTGCGGTGATCTCGGATGAGATCCATGCACCGCTCGCGCAGCCGGGCACCGGGTTCACGCCCTTCCTCGACACGGGCGAAGCTGCGGAGCGCGTGGGCTACGCCGTCGTGAGTGCGAGCAAGGCCTTCAATCTCGCGGGTCTCAAGTGCGCGCTCATGGTGACTGCGTCCGATCGCACCAGCGCCATCGTGCGCGGGCTTCCTATCGAGGTCGAGTGGCGCACCGGGCAGTTCGGCCTCCTCGCGGCTGTGGCCGCATTCTCGGAGGAGAGCGACGAGTGGCTCGATGGGCTGCTCAGAACGCTCGACGAGAATCGCGTGCTGCTCGAGGATCTGCTGGCGTCGAAGATCTCTGCCGCGCGCTATCGGATCCCCGATGCCGGATACCTGGCCTGGATCGACCTCTCGGGACTGGAATGGGGAGACAACCCCGCGCGACGGATCCTGAAGGAGGCCGGAGTCGCCCTGCACTTCGGCCCCGCCTTCGGCGAGCCGGGCAGGGGTTTCGTCCGACTGAACTTCGGCACGAGCCCGGAGATCATCACCGAGGCCATCGAGCGCATCGCGACGCTCGTGGGCCGATGAYGACCGAGCAGCGGCCGACCGCCTCGATCTGGGACCGAGAACGACTCTGGGTCACTGCCGGTGCGTTCGCGCTGATCTTCCTCGCCGCAATCGAGGCGCTGGCTGTCACGACCGTCATGCCGATCGTCAGTGAGGCGCTCGACGGACGCGATCTGTACGCCGTAGCCTTCGCCGGCACGCTCGCGACAAGTGTGATCGGGATGGTCGCCGCGGGTGCCTGGTCGGATGCTCGAGGGCCCCGTGGTGCCCTGTACGCCGCGGTGTCGCTGTTCATCGCCGGTCTGCTGCTGTCGGGCTTCGCCGTGACGATGGACCAGTTCCTCATCGGGCGCCTGGTGCAGGGGCTCGGCGCGGGAGGACAGACCGTGGCGCTGTACGTCGTGGTCGCTCGGCTGTATCCACCGCAACTTCACGGCAGAGTGTTCGCGGCGTTCGCCGCCGCATGGGTGGTGCCGTCGATGATCGGTCCCTTCCTCGCCGGGGCGGTCGCCGAGTACCTCGATTGGCGCTGGGCCTTCCTCGGCGTCGCCGTGCTGACGGGCGTCGCCTTCGTGATCGTCGTGGCGCGGCTGCGAGGCGTCGACCTCGGACGCGGCGAGCCGCAGAATCGCCGGGCGCTCGTCATCCGCCTTGTTCTCGCGGTGGTCGTCGCTGTCTTCGCCGTGCTGATCGGCTTCACGGCGGAGATGACCGTGCGCCTCGCATGGCCGGTGGCGATCGGATCCGTCATCGTGATCGGTGTCGCGCTGCTGCCGCTCGTTCCCCGGCGCACCCTCCGTGCCGGGCGCGGTCTGCCGAGCGTCGTCCTCATGCGCGGCATCGCCGCAGGCGCGTTCTTCGCGGCCGAGGCATACGTCCCCTATCTGTTGATGGAGCGCTTCGACTTCACGGCGACCTGGGCGGGGATCGCGCTCATGCTCGCCGCCTTCGCATGGGCCGGAGCTTCGCAGCTGCAGGGGGCCTTCGGAGAACGACTGGGCAACACCCGCATCACCGTGATCAGCCTGTCGCTCCTCCTCGTGGCGCTCGTGCTCGTGCTCGCTGCGGCGCAGTGGGGAGTGTCGCCGGTATTCGTCGTCGTGGGGTGGGGCTTCGCCGGCGGCGGCATGGGGCTGCTGTATCCGCGCCTCACTGTGCTCGCCCTCGCCTATTCGAACGAGGGCAATCAGGGCTTCAACTCGTCGGCGCTGTCGATCTCCGACGCCGCGGGCTCAGCTGTGGCGATCGCGCTGGCCGGATTGCTCGTCGCTACGCTGGGCGGCGAGGCCGCATCGTTCGGGGTGGTGTTCGCGTTCTGCCTCGGTCTGGTGCTGCTGGCGTCGGTGCCGGGGCTCAGACTGGGCCATGCCGCGGAGTCGTCCGAGGGCTGACCACTGCACCGAGCGAGTCCCCTGCGAGCGCGGTGACGCCCAGGTCGAAGACCCGATCGAGGCCGGCGGTGACATCGTCCGTGCCGTCGGTGAGAGCGGCCCCGTGGCTGTCGGCGTGCATGCGCTGCTGAACGAGTGTCGCGTGCCCGAGCACGAAGTGCAGCATCGCCGCTGCCCGATCGGCGGCTTCTGCGTGCCCGTGGCGCGCGAGCGCGGCCTCGAGCGCGGTCTGGGCATACGACGAGCCGAGCCGCAGGGCATAGGTGCTGAGCACGAGCTCCGCACCGTCGCGGTAGGTGAACAGGGCGTCGCGGATGCCGCGCGCGGTGGTCAGCACGTCGGCATCGTCGCGGGGGATCCCCGCGGTGATCCGGTCGGCGAGCTCTGCCAGCAGTTCCTGCTTGCTCGAGAAGTGCCAGTAGAGAGCGCTCGGCTGAACATCGAGCCTGCCTGCGATCCGGCGCATCGACAGGTCGGCGAGGCCGACCTCGTCGAGGAGGGCCAGCGCCACGCGTGCGACGCCATCGCGGTCGTGACGGGCGGAGTTGTGCTCTGGGCTCATGTGATCACTATAGTGAACACCGTTCAGGTGAACAATGTTCAGGAAGGTGTCGGATCATGACCCAGCAACGCGATGACCTCGGTCGCGAACTAGCAAGAGTGGCGATCTTCGCCGCGCTCATCATCGTTCTCGGCATGGTGACGGTGCCGATTCCCGGCGGTGTGCCGATCACCGCGCAGACATTGGGGGTCATGCTCGCCGGTGCGGTGCTCGGACCCCGACTGGCTCCGCTCTCGATTCTTCTGGTGCTCGCTCTCGCGGCGATCGGACTGCCCGTCCTCGCCGGTGGGCGCGGCGGCCTCGGTGTCTTCGTCGGCCCGACCGCCGGATATCTGCTCGGGTGGGTGGCAGGCGTCATCGTGATCGGTCTCATCGTGGGCCGCGGTCGGCTCAGCTGGTGGCGAATCGCCCTCGGCGTCGTCGTCGGAGGCATCCTGGTGGTGTATCTCTGTGGGATCCCCGTGACAGCGCTCGTTCTCGGGCTCGAACTCGGCCCGACCGCGCTCGCGAGTCTGGTGTTCCTCCCCGGCGATCTGCTCAAAGCGGCCGCGGCGACGGCGCTCGTTCTCGCGCTGCGACGCGCGTACCCCCGGGCGTTCGCCGCGCGTTCGATCGCAGCGCCCGCATCCGTCCGTGCGATCTGAGACTGCGGTCGGATCGATCTCGCTCGACGGTGTCGCCGTCGAGAGGGAAGGGCGGGCGATCCTGCGCGACGTGAGTGTCGAGCTCACGGCGCAGAGGATCGCGGTGATCGGCGCGAACGGGTCGGGGAAGTCCACCTTCGCGCGTCTGCTGAACGGCCTCGTGCTGCCGGATGCAGGGCGAGCCACGGTTCACGATCTCGATTCGCGGCGGGACACGAAGGCTCTTCGACGTAGGGTCGGTTTCGTCTTCACCGACCCTCAGTCGCAGATCCTGATGCCGACGCCCGCTGAGGATCTCGCGCTCTCGCTGCGCGGTTCGCCCCGCACGGAGATCGCCAGCCGGGTGGCCSGGGCACTCGCCGAGCACGGGCTGACCGACAGGGCGGACGTGCCCGCGTCCGACCTGTCCGGCGGTCAGAAGCAGCTGCTGGCTCTCGCGTCGGTTCTGATCGCCGAGCCGCGCCTGATCGTGGCCGATGAGCCGACCACGCTGCTGGATCTGCGCAACTCCCGAAGGGTCTCCGACCTGCTGCTGGCACTGCCGTCGCAGGTCGTCATCGTCACCCACGACCTCGACCTCGCGGCGAGATGCGACCATGCGGTGCTCTTCGACGCGGGTTCGCTCATCGCAGCGGGCACCCCGGACGAGGTAATCGCCGAGTACCGCGGGCGGTGCGGATGATCCAGTCGTACCGGCCAGGGGCCAGCATCTTCCACCGGATGTCGGCGGGGCCCAAACTCGCGCTCTTCGCGGCGCTCGCGCTCGTGTCGTCCGCGTACCCGCATGACGGATGGAGCGTCACCGTCTCGCTCGTCGTCGTGTGCACGCTCTATCTCGTCGCCGGGCTTCCGGTGAGGGTCCTGATCGTCGAGATGTGGCGGCTGCGCTGGCTCGTGCTGGTGCTCGGGACGGCGCTGTGGATCTTCGTGTCGCCGCTGACCGCGTGGATCAGCACGAGCAGAGTCGCGTCGCTGCTCCTGCTGGCTGCGCTTCTCACGATCACCACCCGGATGGGTGATCTGCTCGCCGTTCTGCATCGGATGCTGCGGCCGCTGCATCGGCTGGGTGTCGATGCCGATGCGGTCGCGATGACGATCTCGCTGACGCTCACGATGATTCCGGTGGTCGCCGGATTCGCCCATGCTGTGCGGGAGGCGCAGCGGGCTCGCGGCGTTCGTCCGGGCCTTCGAACCACCGTGCCGCTGATGGTCAGGACGCTACGCCACGCGGACGAGGTCGGCGACGCTCTCGCCGCCCGCGGTCTGGTGTGATCGGCGTGCGAGGCGTTGGGAGAGCAGCATTCCGCCGGCGGCGAGTGCGGACGTCAGAACCGTCGTTCCTGCTACGAGAAGCAGCACGACCGAGGCGACGCCGAGTGCGGCTGCGATCGCGATCCGGCGAGTCGAGTCAGCGGCTGGTGGTGACGGCTGCGTCTCGACGCGCGTGAACGCCACCGCGATCGCCGCGGTGAGAGTCAGCGCGGAAGCGAGCCAGAGCGGGCGAGACACCCACCACGCGAGGGTGCTCGGCTCCGGCAGCGCGATGCCGCTGCCGAGCGAGGCCATGGCGCAGATCCCGGCCATGGCGAGCAGTGTCGGCATGTGCCACAGGTAGATCGTCATGGTGCGTCTGTTGACGAACGCGGCGAGTGCGGCCGGGGCTGGGCGGCGGCTGAACGCATCGATGCGATCGCGGAGAAGCGAGACGGCGCTCAGGTGCACGACTCCGACGAGAAGCAGGGCACCTGTGGGCGGGTTGATGTTGGCGATGAGGTCAGGGGAGTACACGCCGGTGGTGAAGGCACCGACGAGTGTGATCGACGCGACAGCTCCCGCGATCGCCCGTGCTCGTCGGCTCAGTCCGTCGATCGTGCCATCGGCGAGGAAGAAGCCGATCTGCTGCAGCGCGAGCCAGACGAACGCGAGATTCAGGAAGCCCACCCACTCGAATCCGGTGATCGCCCGGAGCGCGTCGACGGCGAGCGCTGCCGCGACCAGCGAGGTCACCGTGATCAGCGGCCTCTGGGAGTGAGCCTTCGCGAGTGCGGGAAGAAGCGCCTGGCACCCCAGGAAGACGGCGAGGAACCACAGCGGCTGGCTGTATCGGAAGCCGGCGACGGCGATGATGTCGGCCGGGACGCCGGCGATGCTCAGCGCCGCGAGCGCCGCGCCCACGATCCCGATCGCGAACAGGGCCGGCCGCAGCAGCCGGTGCACCCGGGCGGCGATGAAGGAGGCCGCGGCGCCGCCGCGCGCCTGCGTGCGCCGGAAGGAGATGTAGCCGGCGAACCCGCCGATGATGAAGAAGAGCGGCATCACCTGGAGCACCCAGCTGACGGGCACGATCCACCACGATCCATCGCTGGCGTTCGCGAACACCGGGCTGCCATCGACGACGGTGACTCCGACCATGATGGCGTGGAGGAGCACGACGCCCGCGACGCAGACCGCACGCAGGAAGTCGATCGCGGTGTCGCGACCTGCCGGCAGCGGGTCTCGAAGTGCGGTGAGGGATGGTGCCTCGACGATGGTCATGAAGTCCTCCTCGGATGGGGTGTCCGAGGAGCGTATGAACGCGGTGCCGTGTGGGGGATCACCCCCAGGGCTGGTTCGCACCCCTACCGGGGTGTGATCCTGGCGAGGCTCAGGATGCGGGTTCGACCAGGCCGGCGTCGTACGCGAGGATCACGGCGTGCACACGGTCGCGGAGCCGGAGCTTCGCCAGCACCTTGCCGACGTGGGTCTTCACGGTCTGCTCGGCGATGAACAGATCGGCGGCGATCTCGCTGTTCGATCTGCCACGCCCGATGAGCACGAGCACCTCTCGCTCTCGGTCGGTGAGCTCGGCCAGCGAGGTCGCGGCTCGCGGTGTGCGCGGCCGCCGCCCTGCGAACTGCTCGATCATGCGCCTCGTCACGCTGGGGGCGAGCAACGCGTCGCCGCCGGCGACCACGCGCACGGCGTGGACGAGTTCTTCCGGAAGAGCGTCTTTCAGCAGGAACCCGCTCGCCCCGGCCTCGAGCGCGTCGTACACGTAGTCGTCGATGTCGAAGGTCGTGAGCATGAGGATCCGCGGCACATGGGCTGCGGGGTAGCCGGGACCGAGGATGCGACGGGTCGCCTCGATGCCGTCGACCTCCGGCATCCGCACGTCCATCAGGATGACGTCCGGATCGAGCCGCGCGGCGAGAGCGACGGCCTCGGCGCCGTCGGCCGCCTGCCCGGCGACACGGATGCCGTCGTGAGCGTCGAGGAGCGCGGCGAATCCGGCCCGCACCATGGCCTGGTCATCGGCGATGAGGACGCTGATCGTCACGGGGTCTCCTCGGGTTGCTCTGGGGTGTTGTCCCGCGGTAGTGCGTCTCTGCGCGGCAGCGAGGCCATGACTTCCCAGCCGCCGCCCGTCGTGGGGCCCGCGTCGAACGAGCCGCCCAACAGCTCGACGCGCTCGCGCATGCCACGCAGCCCGTATCCGCCGCCGGGAGACGCGGGTGAGCCCGAGGCACGGCCGTTGCGGACGCGGATTCCGACCGCGTCGGGGTCGGCCTGCACGCGCACCGTGACGGCGGCACCCGATGCATGTCGCACCGCGTTGCTCAACGCCTCCTGGGCGATCCGGAAGGCCGCGATCTGGACGGCCTGCGGCGCATCCGTCACGGAGCCCGTGATCTCGAGGCCGACGGTCACTCCGGCTCGACGGATGGTGTCGACGAGGGCCGGGATGTCGTCGATGCCCTGCTGCGGTGCGAGCTCGGCCGTCTGGTCTTCGGTGCGGAGAACCCCGAGCATCCGTCGCATCTCGGTCAGCGAGGTGCGCGCCGTGGCCGCGATGCTGTCGAACTCCACGGACGCGGCATCTCCGATCTCGGGCAACCGGTAGCGTGCGGTCGACGCCTGCACCTGGATCACGGACATGCTGTGCGCGATCACGTCGTGCAGCTCGCGAGCGATGCGGGTGCGCTCCTCGACGAGAGCTCGTCGTGATTCCTCGAGGGCGGAGTGCTCACGCTCGCGGGTGAGCTCGGCAGACACCCGAACGCGTCCGGCGACGAGGACCGCCACCAGGAACATCGCCGCGGCCAGGGAGGTCGTGACGATGAGGTCGGCGGTGACGCTGCCGGCCGTCTCGGGAGTGGCGACGACTTCGGGGCGCAGCAGCGGCGCCGTGAGGGAGAGCAGAGCTCCGATGGCCAGGGGGAAGACGCCCGCTCTGGCCCCGTGCACGAAGGTCACGACGCCGACCAGGATCACGAACGTCAGCAGCGCGGGCACAGACCACGGCCAGGGGGCCTCCGTCGCGAGAGCCGGGACGACGAGAAGCGGAAGAGTGAACGCCGCAGCGCAGAACAGCGCGATCGCCCATCGCGGGTGACGCAGCGACATCAGTGGTGCGGCGCACAGAGCGGCACCGAGGATGAACGAGAGCGGCAGCGAGGTGCCGTACAGCACGGTCTGCACCGGCACGAGCACCGAGAACAGCACGAGGCTCGCAGCGCCGAGCGCCGTGAGCGCGGCGGTGCGACGGCTGATGCGGGGAGCGCGCTCGGTGCGCGGCCGACGACGTGCCATGTCTGTCATCCTGCCAGTTGCAGAACACGGGTGCGTCGCCGACGGGATGCCGTGACGCGGTCGATCACCAGCCCGATGACGAGAGCCACGGCGATGCCGATGCCGGCGCTCACGAGCGGCTGGTCCTTGATCCACGAGCCCGCGAGAAGTCCGATGGCGAGGCTCAGGGCGCTCCAACTGATGCCTCCCACGATGCTCAACGGGAGGAACCTCCGCCAGGGGAAGCGCAGGGCACCGGCTGACATGTTGACGGCGACGCGGCCGACCGGGATGTACCGGGCGCCCAGAATGAGCGCCGCACTGCGGTGCGCGAGTGCTCTCTCTGCATGAGCGAATGCGGAGGCGACCCGCGGACGACGCATCCATGCCCACCGGGTCGTGCCCAGCCCGCGGCCGAGGGCGAACGCGATGTTGTCGCCGATCGTCGCCCCCACAGCGGCGATGAGGCCGAGGGGCAACAGCGTCCAGAACTCACCGGTCGACGCGAGCACCGCGGCGGCTGCCACGAGGACTGTCTCGCTCGGCACCGGCGGGAAGAAGCCGTCGATGATCGTCACCGCGAGCAGCACGGCGTACAGCCAGGGAGAGGCGACGGTCTGCAGGATCAGCTCGTTGATAACATCCACCTCAGAAGGCTAGGAAGCAGGTGGCTGGTGGGGCATCACCCTGAGGTATCGACCGCGTCCCTCTGGAGAGGTAGATCCGACGATCGCCCGACCGAGGTCGGGGCGACCACCGTGCACGGCCTGCTGGTCGACGCCCAGACCCGGTGCGAGCACTATCAGGGGCCGCTCGACGTCATCGCCCTCAAGTTCGCGTGCTGCCGCGACTGGTACCCGTGCCACCTGTGTCACGCGGAGCTCGCCCGGCACGATGCGCGCCGGTGGTCGACGGACGAGCGTTCGACGCAGGCGGTGCTCTGCGGCGTCTGCGGTTCGCTGCTGAGCATCGACGCCTACCTCGAGACATCGGAGTGTCCGACGTGCTCGGCGGTCTTCAATCCGGGCTGCCGGCTGCATCACGATCTGTACTTCGACTGAACACACAGCCGGGCGATCTATACTGGGAGTTTGGCCCCTCGGCCTGAATCCCCTTGAACGAACGGACATCCCGCTGTGCTTGCCGTGCACGAACTCGAGATCCGCGTGGGCGCACGCCTCCTGATGGAGAACGTGTCGTTCCGCGTGAGCGACGGAGACAAGATCGGTCTCGTCGGCCGCAACGGTGCAGGCAAGACCACGCTCACCAAGGTGCTCGCCGGTGACGTTCTGCCGTCGGGCGGAAGCGTGACCCGCTCGGGCCAGCTCGGCTACCTGCCGCAGGATCCCCGATCGGGCAACCCCGAAGACCTCGCCCGCACGCGCATCCTCGACGCCCGCGGACTCGGCCAGCTCAACCTCGGGATGAGCGAAGCCGCACTCGCGATGGGGTCGGACGACCCCGCGGTCGCCGACAAGGCGATGAAGCGCTACGCGCGACTCACCGAGGAGTTCGAAGGTCAGGGCGGGTACGCGGCCGAGGCTGAGGCAGCCTCCATCGCGAACAACCTGTCGCTGCCCGACCGCATCCTCGACCAGCCGCTCTCGACGCTGTCCGGTGGTCAGCGCCGTCGTATCGAGCTGGCCCGCATCCTCTTCTCCGACGCGGAGACGATGATCCTCGATGAGCCGACCAACCACCTCGACGCCGACAGCGTCGTGTGGCTGCGCGAGTTCCTCAAGAACTACAAGGGCGGGCTGATCGTGATCAGTCACGACGTCGAGCTCGTCGGCGAGACCGTCAACCGGGTGTTCTACCTCGACGCGAACCGCCAGATCATCGACACCTACAACATGAACTGGAAGAACTACCTGCGTCAGCGGGTGGCCGACGAGGAGCGCCGCAAGAAGGAGCGCGCCAACGCCGAGAAGAAGGCCACGACCCTGCAGCTGCAGGCGGCCCGCTTCGGGGCGAAGGCGTCGAAGGCCGCCGCCGCTCATCAGATGATCGCGCGTGCCGACAAGCTGCTCGCCGGACTCGATGACGTCCGCCAGGAAGAACGCGTCGCCAAGCTGCGCTTCCCGAAGCCCGCACCGTGCGGCAAGACCCCGATGATGGCGACCGGACTCTCGAAGTCCTATGGCTCACTCGAGATCTTCACCGACGTCGACCTCGCGATCGACCGCGGATCCAAGGTCGTCGTGCTCGGACTCAACGGTGCAGGAAAGACGACGCTGCTGCGCATGCTCGCGGGCGTCGACCAGCCCGACACCGGTCAGCTCGAGCCCGGACACGGTCTCAAGGTCGGGTACTACGCGCAGGAGCACGAGAACCTCGATGTGAATCGTTCGGTGCTCGAGAACATGGTGTCGGCTGCTCCGCACATCACCGAGATGGAAGCGCGCAGAGTGCTCGGCTCGTTCCTGTTCACCGGAGATGATGTGCTCAAGCCCGCCGGGGTGCTCTCCGGCGGAGAGAAGACGCGTCTCTCGCTGGCGACGCTCGTGGTCTCGTCCGCGAACCTGCTGCTGCTCGACGAGCCCACCAACAACCTCGACCCTGCATCGCGCGAGGAGATCCTCGGCGCGCTCGCGCACTACGAGGGAGCAGTCGTGCTCGTCTCGCACGACCCGGGTGCGGTGCAGTCGCTCAACCCCGAGCGCGTTCTGATCCTCCCCGACGGCGTCGAAGACCTCTGGAGCCAGGAGTACCAGGACCTCATCGAGCTCGCCTGATCCTTCGCCCCTCGTGGCATAGTCGAGAGCGTGACGTACGACGAACATGACTTCGACACCGCCCAGCTCAACGAGTGGCTGAAGGGTCGGCACGCTCTCACCGGGCGAGCCCCTGACTGGGATCTCAGCGCACTTCCTGACGACCCGAGCGCGCTGTTCGCCACGTGGCTGCGCGAAGCGGCTGAGGCCGGGGTGGCTGAGCCGCACACGGTGACCCTCGCGACCGTGGATGCCGACGGACTGCCCGACGCTCGCACCCTCATCCTGAAGCGGATCGATGAGCGAGGCTGGGCGTTCGCCAGCACGAGGTCGTCCCGCAAGGGCGCGCAGCTGGCTGCCTCGCCGGGCGCGGCTCTGAACTTCTGGTGGCAGCCGCAGGTGCGCGCGGTGCGGGTGCGCGGCCGTGTGGAAGAGGCGACTGCCGAGGAGAGCGCCGCTGATCTCGCGGCGCGCTCCCCGGCCGCGCGGGCGGAGGTCGCCGACGGCGACTGGGTGCTGTGGCGGATCGTCCCCACTCGGGTCGAGTTCTGGCAGGGATCGAGAGACCGCCGTCACACGCGGGTGGTCTTCGACGCTGTCGACGACGGATGGAGCCGCTCGATCATGGGCCGCCCGGCAGATCAGAGGTCGGAAGGGCGAAGGGCATGAGCGGATACCAGGTGATCGAGATCGGTGCTCTCGACGAGTGGCGCGCACATCATGGCGGGTTCGACCAGGCGCGCTCGCGCGACGGCCGTCGAGTCGTCGATCATGAGCTGACGATGCAGTACATCGGCCTCACCGCGAACGCCCTCGAACCGGGGGAGGAAGCCGGCTACTGGCATGTCCATTCGCAGGTCGAGGAGCTCTACGTGTTTCTCGACGGGCGCGGGCAGATGGGACTCGACGACGAGGTCGTGGAGGTGGGCCCGGGAACGGTGATCCGCGTGGGACAGGGCGTCGCGCGTACCTGGCGCGCTCGGTCCGACAGTCCGGGAGAACTGCGTTGGCTCTGCATTCGAGCCGGAGGAGAACAACTTCCGCATCTCCCCGACGACAGCTCTCGCCTCCCCGAGAAGCCGATGCCATGGCGGGATTGATCCGTGGCCGAGCTCCTGCCGCCGCGTCCGTCATCACCGCCGGCTTTCACGGATGACTTCACTCGGGGGCTCGATGCGGAGAAGTGGGTTCCGCACTACCTGCCGCACTGGACGGTGCCCGAGCGCTCCGCAGCGCGATTCGCTTTCGTCGAGGGCGGACTGCAACTCCGGATCGAGCACGATCAGCTCGACTGGCGCCCGGACGACGCGCCGCTGCGGGTCTCGAATCTGCAGACGGCGACATACTCCGGTCCGGTCGGATCGACCGCCGGCACGCATCGCCACCGCGACGACGGACTCGTGGTCGAGACGCATACGCCGCCGCGACTGCTCTTCACACCCTGTCGCGGGCGGATCGACCTCACCGTTGCCGCGGGCACCGACGAAGGATGCATGCTCGCGGCGTGGCTCGTCGGTACCGAACACCTCTCCGAGACGGACGCCGGCGAGATCTGCATCTTCGAGATCGACGCCTCAGCTGTCGGGAGCACGACGCGGGTACGAACGGGCATCAAGTCGCACCACGACACGAGGTTGACGACCGACATGGTCGAGGTGACCCTCCCGTTCGATGCCCGGAGGCCGCACACCTGGACCGTGATCTGGGGCGATGGCGAGACGATCATCGGATGTGAGGGGCGGGTGGTGCGCCGCTTCGCTCAGGCACCGGACTATCCCATGGTCCTGATGATCGACCTCTTCGAGATCGGCGGGCCCGCAGGTGCGTACCCCAAGACCGCCGTCATCGGCGAGGTGACGGCCTGGGACTGACGCGAGTCAGCGGGCGTCGAGCAGCTCGTCCTCGACGTCGGCGTCCTTGTCGCGCCGCCGAGTCGTCTTCACCGGTGCGGGCATTCCCTCGACCTCTTCACGGTGCTTCACGATCTCGGTCCGGATGATGTACCCGATGAAGACGAAGCCCATCAGCGCGAACAGGATCCACTGGATCGCGTAGGACAGGTGCGGTCCCGGGTCGTCGGTGGGGGAGTCGAAGCCGCCGAGGGTCCCGTCGCCGGGTGGAGTCTCGCTGACGATCTGGCCGTACGCGCTCGTGATGACGTCTCCGTCGACCAGCTCGGCGATCGAGGGGAGGTTGATCGTCGGCACCTGCCCATCGGGAGCACCTCGCCCCGAGGCCGGGAGCTGCTCACCCGGGCGCAGGCGCACGATGACCTCGACCTCTCCGGTCGGAGGAGCCGGAACGGAATCCGGGGAGTCGCCGTCGCCCGGCGGCACCCACCCGCGATCGACGATGAACACACGGCCGTCGACGTCGCGGAACGGCACCAGGACCTCGAACGCGCTCGTGCCGCCGTGCGGGCGGTTGCGCACCAGCAGCTGATCACCGGCGACGTACTCGCCGTTCAGCACCACGGGATGCCACACGTCACCGGGATCGAGCACTCCGTCTTCGCCGATGAGATCGGCGAGAGGGACGGGATCGGCGTCGTAGTTCCTCTCCACGAGCTCGATCTGCTCAGATCGCGTCTCATTGCGCTCGAACTGCCAGTTCGACAGGAACGCGCAGGCGATCGCGAATCCGATCGCGATCAGCACGTATACGGTCCATCTACCCATCCGGGCACTCACGAGGGCACACCATCTCTCACTGTCACGGGGAAGTCCCTGGCCGCCAGGTAGTCACGGAGGAAGCCGACGTGCTCATCGCACGCGAGCCAGATCTTCTCACGGTCGGCCGCGTGGATACGCGGATTGCGCCACACCACCTGCATGGTCGCCGCGCTCCGGCATCCGGCGCGCGAGCACTCCAATCCACTCACTCGCGATCCTGGCGGCTCTCGTGGATGGTGATGATGCCTGGAGCTGGGGTCTCGTCGACCGGGAGCGTCGGAGTCGCGGCCGGGGCCTCCAACTGCTGCACCGGGGACTCTGCCGTCGTCTCCGTGCTGTCGCTGCCCGCGTTCGCGAAGACGACGGCGATGTACGGGAGCACCGCGGCGGCCAGCGCGAACACCCAGGTGTACCAGCCGTAGGGCTGCACGAACATCATCAGGGCGAAGCAGACGATGCGGATGGTCATCGTGAGCGCGTATCGGCGCACGCGGTGGTCAGCCTCGTCTTTCGGCGACTGCGGAAGCGAGGTGACAGCAGGGACCAGGGGCTTGCTCTTCACGATGAGTCCAGCCTACGCCGCCGCGGGCTCCGCGGCTCGCCCGTCTGCCGCTAGGCGGAGAAGAGGAACGGCAGCGTGAAGGCGCCGAAGAAGAGGAAGCCGATCACCGTCATGACGATGCCGACGACCAGGACCGCGACCATGATGTACCCCATGATGAGGCCCGCGAAGGCCATGCCGCGGCCGCCGATCGCCGGGTTCTCCTTCGTCTGTCGAAGCGCCATGTGGCCGGTGATGACGGCCACGATCGACGCGAGCAGCGGCACCACCGCCCAGAAGAGGACGACGCCCGCGATTCCGCAGATCAGCGAGGTGATCGCGAGTCCGCTGGCGGGGCGAGGAGCGGGGTAGGGCACCGCGCCGTAGTTCGGATATCCGGCACCGGGCTGACCCGGTGCGGACGCCGCCCCGTAGTACGGCGGCTGGGCGGCGGCGTACGGCTGAGCCACCGCAGAGCCGTAGGGCTGCTGTGGGGCATACTGCGGCGGCTGCGGCGACGGGGTCGCGTAGCCCTGCGAAGGAGCGACCGACGGCGCCGCACCGGGATACGCCTGGTACTGCTGCGCCGAGGGCGCCGCGGGAGCCGGCGGAGCCGGTGCGAGAGGCGCCGCCGGGGGAGTCGGCTGCTGTCCGTCCGCCGAGGTCGGGATGCTGTTGTCGCTCACGGTGATGCCTTTCGTCGGGTTCAGCGTTCCAGCCACGCGGCTGTTCTGTCAAACGTCGACCCGAACGAGTCACAGCATCATCGGTAGGATCGATGACGACCCGGCCGCCGTACCCGCACCGGCCAGATCAGGAGTGGAAATGAGTTCTCGCGTCGTCCTCGTCACCGGTGGAAACCGCGGCATCGGCCGCGCGATCGCCGAACGATTCGTCAGGGACGGCTACCGCGTCGCCGTCACGGCTCGCAGCGGCGAAGGCCCCGAAGGCACTCTCACGGTGCGTGCAGACGTCACGGATGCCGCTGCGCTCGACGCGGCCTTCACCGAGGTCGAGCAGCAGCTCGGACCCGTCGAAGTCGTCGTGGCGAATGCCGGCATCACGAAGGACACCCTGCTGCTGCGGATGAGTGAGGACGACTTCGACAGCGTGGTCGCGACGAACCTCGGAGGCACCTTCCGCGTCGTGAAGCGGGCATCGAAAGGCATGCTGCGGGCTCGATTCGGCCGAGTCATCCTCATCTCCAGCGTCGTGGGCCTCTATGGCTCGGCCGGGCAGGTGAACTATTCGGCCTCGAAGAGCGCGCTCGTCGGCTTCGCACGTTCTCTCACGCGGGAGCTCGGCGGACGCGGTATCACCGCGAACGTCGTCGCCCCCGGATTCATCGAGACCGACATGACCGCTGAGCTTCCCGAAGAGACTCAGAAGCAGTACAAGGCGAACATCCCGGCCGGGCGATTCGCGACGCCCGATGAGGTGGCAGGCGTCGTCACGTGGCTTGCAGGCGATGACGCCGGGTACATCTCGGGTGCTGTCATCCCCGTCGACGGCGGCCTCGGCATGGGGCACTGACACTCCACCGACGACGTACCGTCATCGGCGGGTGATCGCCGCATCGAGCAGCGCGGCGAGTCTGTTCGGTACCGAGAACTGAGGCCAGTGACCTGAGCCGATGCGCACGACCTCGGCATCGTCGATCGCACGGAACTCTTCGGCATACGGCCCCCACTGCTCGAGCTCGGACTCGAGAGTCTCCTGGTCGAGACCTCCCATGAGCAGCGTCACCGGCACCCGGTGCCGCGCACCGGGGCCGAGCTCGATCTCATCGGTGGGCACGCGCGCTGGCACGCTGTGCGTGAGCGGCGCGGTGCGCGCACGGGTCGCCTCGTCGAGGTCGTCGACGTCTTCCGCAGGGAAGAACTCCCATCCGGGGAACGGGACGACGCCGTCCACGATCTCGAACTCGCTGATGCCGAATCCGGACGGCGGCGGTACGGTGTCGACGAATATCACCCGCGAGACGCGGTCGGGCCGCGCATCGGCCACGCCCCAGGCGACGTTGCCACCGCCGCTGTGACCGACGACGACCACGGGCGCGGCGACGGCGTCCACGGCGGCGACAGCGGCGTCGACCCAGTCGGCGATGCCGATGTCAGCGGACTCGGCGGCCGGGAGGCCCACGCCCGGCATGGTCAGCGGATGCACGGTGTGCCCTGCGCGTTCGAGATCGGTGGTCACTTCGCTCCAGCTGGACGCGTCGAGCCAGAGACCGGGGATGAGGATGATGTCCATGCGCCCGAGGGTAGACGGGGCATAGGACATCCGCTAGGGCAGCAGCGCGATGACCTCGGAGAGATCCTGCGGTCCGATGACGAGGCTCGCAGCCTCGCGCACGGCGGGCTTCGCGTTGAACGCCAGTCCGAGTCCCGCGACCGCCATCATCTGCAGGTCATTGGCTCCGTCGCCGATGGCGATCGTGGCGTGGCGGGGCACTCCGAGCTCGTCCGCCCACTCCAGCAGCGAGGCGGCCTTCACAGCGGCATCGACGATCTCGCCGTCGACCCGACCCGCCAGAGCACCGTCGACCACCTCGAGTCGATTGGCGCGCCAACGGTCGACACCGAGCTCCGGTGCGACATCGTCGAGGATCTCGTGGAATCCGCCCGACACGACCCCGACGACACCCCCGCGCTGATGCACGGCGGCAGTGAGCTCACGCACGCCCGGAGTCGGCTCGATCCGGGCGAGCACTCGAGCGAAACCCGAGACAGGAACGCCTTCGAGAGCTGCGACGCGTGAGCGCAGGCTCGTGGCGAAGTCGATCTCGCCGCGCATCGCGGCTTCGGTGGCTGCCTGCACCTCGGCGCCGCGCCCCACCTCGTCGGCGATCAGTTCGATCACCTCATTGCGGATGAGGGTGGAATCGGCATCGAGGACGACGAGGAATCGAGCGGCAGTCACGCCTCTGAGCCTATCGACCGCAAGGCGCGGGTCGGTGCACGGCGGTCTTCGGCCGACATCCTCAGCGATCGATGAAGAGCCCCTTGCCCACCACAGTGATGCCGGATTCGGTCACGGTGAAGCCTCGCGCGAGATCGCGTTCGCGGTCGACGCCGACGGTCGCGCCGTCGGCGAGCACGACGTTCTTGTCGAGGATGGCTCGATGCACCCGGGAACCGGCGCCTACTCTCACTCCGTCGAAGACGACCGAATCGGTGATGGTCGAACCGCCGCCGGCGAGAGTCCACGGGCCGACGACGCTGCGCTCGAGATGCGTGCCCGAGAGCACGGATCCGAGGGACACGATCGAGTCGATCGCGTTGCCGATACGCCCGACGGAGTCTCGCACGAACTTCGCGGGCGGCGAGTTCACGGCCTGCGAGTGGATGGGCCACTCCATGTTGTAGAGGTTGAAGATCGGCAGCGTGGAGATCAGGTCCATGTGCGCGTCGAAGAAGGAGTCGATGGTGCCCACGTCACGCCAGTAGGAGCGGTCGCGCGGGGAGGACCCCGGGACGTCGTTGCGCTTCATGTCGTAGTAGCCGGCCTCGCCTCGATCGACGAAGTACGGCACGATGTCGCCGCCCATGTCATGACCGGAGGTGGGGGACTCGCCGTCTGCCTCGACCGCGGCGATCAGCGCGTCGGCGTCGAAGATGTAGTTGCCCATCGAGGCGAGCACCTCGTGAGGGGAGTCCTCGAGCCCTGCGATGTCGGTCGGCTTCTCGAGGAACTGCTTGATGCGGCCCGACTCGGTGTCGGCGTCGATCACACCGAACTGAGACGCCATCGCGAGCGGCTGGCGGATGCCGGCGACGGTGGCCTTCGCGCCCGACTCGATGTGCGCGTCGAGCATCTGCCGGAAGTCCATGCGATAGACGTGGTCGGCACCGATCACCACGACGATGTCGGGCTTCTCGTCGTTGATGAGGTTGAGGCTCTGCAGGATCGCGTCGGCCGAGCCGGAGAACCAGCGCTTTCCGAGACGCTGCTGCGCGGGCACGGAGGTGACGTACGAGTCGAGCAGCGCCGACATGCGCCAGGTCTGCGAGATGTGACGGTCGAGGCTGTGCGACTTGTACTGCGTGAGGACGACGATCTGTCGCAGACCCGAGTTGATGAGGTTCGATATCGCGAAATCGATCAAGCGATACTGTCCGCCGAAAGGCACTGCAGGTTTTGCTCGGTCGCCCGTGAGGGGCATGAGACGCTTTCCCTCGCCGCCGGCGAGGATGATGCCGAAGATCTTCTTTGGTGCGGACATGCACCCACAATAGATGTGATTCGGCTCGGCTAACTAGCATCTGGACAAGTGAGTCACTACCGTCTAGACATGCGCGTCGAGATGATCACGAAGGAATACCCGCCGGAGATTTACGGAGGTGCCGGTGTGCACGTCGCAGAGCTCGTCACGGCCCTGCGGCAGAATATCGATGTACAGGTTCGTGCCTTCGGTTCCCCCCGAGATGAGGCGGGTACTTTCTCCTATCAGGCCCCGTCGGAGTTGGCCTCGGCCAATGCCGCTCTGCAGACGCTCGGGACCGATCTCGAGATCGTGGCGGCCATCTCCGACGCCGACCTCGTGCACAGCCACACCTGGTACGCGAACTTCGCCGGACACCTCGCCTCGCAGCTGCACGGCATCCCTCACGTGCTCACCGCCCACAGTCTCGAGCCGCTGCGCCCCTGGAAGGCGGAGCAGCTCGGCGGGGGATACGCGGTGTCGAGCGGCATCGAGAAGCTCGCCTACGAGAACGCTGCGGCGGTGATCGCGGTCAGCGCCGGCATGCGCGAAGACATCCTGCGCAGCTATCCCTCCGTCGACCCCGCCCGGGTGCGTGTGATCCACAACGGCATCGACGTCGAGCGGTGGCGTCCGGTGCAGAACCCCGCGTTCCTCGAGTCGGTGGGCATGGACCCGACTCGACCGTCTGTCGTCTTCGTCGGTCGGATCACCCGTCAGAAGGGTCTGCCGTACCTCCTGCAGGCCGCTCGTCTGCTGCCGCCGGAGGTTCAGCTGATCCTCTGCGCCGGCGCACCCGACACCCCCGAGATCATGGCGGAGGTGCAGGAGGGCGTGCGGCTTCTCCAGCAGACCCGCGAGGGCGTCATCTGGATCGATCGGATGCTGCCGCGCGACGAGCTCTCGGCGATCCTCACAGCGGCCACGACCTTCGTATGCCCGTCGGTGTATGAACCGCTGGGGATCGTGAACCTCGAGGCCATGGCGTGCGGTGCCGCTGTCGTCGGCACGGCCACCGGGGGCATCCCCGAGGTCGTCGACGACGGCGTGACAGGGCGTCTCGTGCCGATCGAGCAGCTGCAGGACGGCACAGGGACGCCGGTCGACCCCGAGCGCTATGTCGCCGACCTCGCGAGCGTGCTCACCGAGGTGACGTCCGATCCGGAGCAGGCTCGCGCCTACGGCGCGGCCGGTCGGGAGCGCGCGCGCGACGAGTTCAGCTGGGATGCGATCGCCGACACCACGCGCGCGCTCTACGCGGAGCTGACCGCCTGAGCCGATAGGCTGGAGGCATGTCGATCGCCTTGGAATTCACCGACGTCGTCGTGCGCCGCGAGGGGCGCGACATCATCGATCACGTGACCTGGCAGGTCGACGATGATCAGCGGTGGGTGATCCTCGGACCCAACGGCGCCGGCAAGACCACACTGCTCCAGCTGGCGGACACGCTGATGCACCCGACCTCCGGAGCCGTCACCGTGCTGGGGGAGACCCTCGGTCGAACCGACGTGTTCGAACTGCGCCCCCGCATCGGCTTCGCCTCGTCGGCGATGGCGAAGCGCGTGCCGCGCGACGAGACCGTCCTGAACACGGTGCTCACGGCGGCGTACTCCGTTCTGGGGCGCTGGAACGAGAACTACGAGGACATCGACGAGCGCCGCGCGCTGCGGGTGCTCGGCGACTGGCGTCTCGACCACCTGGCTGATCGCACGTTCGGAACCCTGAGCGACGGCGAGCAGAAGCGCGTCCAGATCGCCCGGGCCGTGATGACCGACCCCGAGCTGCTGCTGCTCGACGAGCCGACGGCCTCGCTCGACCTCGGTTCGCGCGAGGAGCTGCTCGCGCTCCTGAGCGGCTATGCCTCGTCGCCGACGACACCCGCGATGCTGATGGTCACGCATCACGTCGAGGAGATCCCGGTCGGTTTCACGCACGTGCTGCTCATGCGCGAGGGGCGCATCGTGGCAGCCGGACCCATCGCCGAGACCCTGACCGCCGATACGCTGACCGAGACGTTCGGAATGCCGATCGTTCTGAGCAGCGACGAGGGCCGCTACGCGGCCCGCGCGGCATCCTGACGCGGATCTGATAGAATCGATCCTTGGTGCTCTCTGCACCGCAGACTTCCCTCGTCCCTGGCACAATCCAGGGCAGCAACTAAGGAATCCCATGAAGACTGACATTCACCCCGTGTACAAGGCAGTCGTGTTCCGCGACCTCGGCTCGGGCGAGACGTTCCTCACCCGTTCGACTGTCTCCAGCGACAAGACGATCGAGCTCGACGGCGTCGAGTACCCCGTCATCGACGTCGAGATCTCGTCGGCATCGCACCCGTTCTACACGGGCAAGCAGCGCATCATGGACTCGGCCGGCCGCGTCGAGAAGTTCAACCAGCGCTTCAAGGGCTTCGGCGGATCGAGCAAGTAACGATCACCGCGTTCGAAGGCCCCGTGTTCCTCGGAACACGGGGCCTTCGTCGTCTCATCCCGGTGGATCGCGGGGTCAGATGTCGATGATGATGCGTTCCCCGTCGATCCTGCCGGGCGGGTCGCCGGGAGCGGGCGCCGGTGCGGTGCGCTTCGTCTGGCGATCGCGCTCCATCCCGGCCTCGTGTGCCGATGGCATCCAGATCGCGTCGAACGAACCGCCCAGTCCGCCGCCTGCGCTCTCGTACTTCTTCTCGAGCGGCGCCTTCGCGTAGACCGCGACGATCACCACGACGATCGCGATCACCACGACGAGGAGGATCGCGATCGTGAGCAGCATCCCGAGTGCGTCGGCCATGAGACCAGGCTATTCGGCCGCCGCCGCCTCGGCATCCGTCTGCAGGAGGATTCCGGCGGAGATGCTCAGCGGATGCGTCGTCCGTGCGCGAGGTCGATGAGGTGCGTCAGCACAGGGCCGGAGCGCACGCCGTTGTGCTCGTGCTCACTGGTCACCCAGAGCTCGACGCCGGGCAGCAGGCGTGCGGTCTCGAGTGAGAACTCCATCGGGACATAGACGTCGTTCACATAGACGGCGGCAGCGCCCGTCGCACCGGAGGCGGCGATGGCGACCTCGTTGTAGATCCGGGGCCACTCGAAGTCCGCCAGCGCGAGCGTGACGTCTCGCCACGGCTGGAAGGCGGGCACGGTCTCGGTCCACTCGCGGCGGATGTGCTCGCCCGTGAACAGTGTGACGTCGTCGCGGAAGTCCTGCGGCTCTGTGCGTTCCGCCGACCAGCGTGTGGCGTGCCCGCTCGCGTAGCTCGATTCGTGGAACGCGAAGTAGAGCGGGTTGCGGCCGCCGTACGGCATGGCGTGCATCAGATCATGGCGGAACGCGTTCGACGCGGGATCGCGCTCGAGCAGCGACCATACGGTCTGCCACCCGTCATTCGTGCCGAGCGCCGAGCCCACGGAGCGCAGCCGTGACGGCGAGACCACTTCGCCGTCGGGAAGCACGATCTCGCCTGCCGCGGCCTGATCGACCAAGCGGCGCATGACGTCTCGGTGCTCGGGGAACCGGCGGTAATACCGCTCGGAGGCGGCGCGCATCTTGTCGTAGCAGAGCGCGTAGACCTCGTCGGGGTGCCGGTCGACGGTGCTGAGTCCGCCGGTGATGAAGACATCGGCGAGCGAGTCCGAATCGGTGGACAGGTAGGCCAGGGTCGTGAATCCCCCGAAGGACTGGCCGAGCACGCTCCACGTCTCCGCGCTGAGGTGCTCGCGCATCGCCTCGCAGTCGCGGACGATCGCATCGGCGCGCAGATGCGTGAGGTACTCGGCGACCGCAGCGGAGCCGCGCTCGAGATCGGCATCGCCGACCGGCGTCGAGAGCCCGGTGCCTCGCTGGTCGAGCATCACGACCCGATAGTGCGCGAGGGCCTCGTCGAGCCAGGCGGGGGACGTCGACGAGTGGAACGGTCGAGGGGCCTCGTGGCCCGGCCCGCCCTGCAGGAAGACCAGATAGGGGAGGCGTTCGCCTCCTTCTCGTGTGACGACCCGCGCGAAGATGTCGATCGTGCGGGTGTCTGTCGGATCTCCCCACACGAGCGGGACGGTCAGTGTGTGCTCTTCGACTGTCAGGTCGAGGAGGCGGCGGATGGTTGTCGTCATGTCACATCACATTCCCGATGTAGGAGTACTTGACGAAGACCTCCGAGGCGATGTCCGCCTCGTCGAGCGCGCCCTGCACTGCGTTCATCATGTAGTTCGAATCCCAGCCCATGTAGAGGTGGTGGGTATCGTCCAGCTGATCCCACTGCCCCTTCCAGGCCATCGAGTCGTAGATCGGGCCGCCGTGGGCGGCGCAGTACGACACGGCGGCATCGCGGGTGTCCGTCCACGCGCGACGGAAGACGCGGTTGAAGAGGTGTTTGACGTCGAAGACCTCCCAGCGCTCTCCGCGGTACTCGACATACTCGAACTCGCGCTCCCACCCGGCCGGCCACCCGCGCCGACGCACCGCATCGAGGATGGGAGTGAGCCCGTCGTCGTCGATCTCGGGCAGTGCGGGGCGGGCCCAGATCCTCAGCAGATCGGAGGTGAGCCGGATCGTGCGCTGAGAGATGGCCGCCGTTCCCCACGTCTCCGTGGCAGCGAGTGCACTGGTCTCGGGGACGGAGCTGCGAGCATACGCCGCGCCCCGTTTCACGGAGTACGACTCTCCGAAGACCCGCTCAGCGAGGGACTGCTCGAGCAGAGTGAGATTGCCGAGTGTCGGGGCCAGCGCGCGATGCGCGTTGCGCTCGTCGTCCGAGTAGTCGATCCACGGACGCTGGCCGTCGCCCGACCAGCTGTCGCTGGGGACTGTGGGCACGATGTGCTCCACATCGAACTCGTCAGGGTCGTCGACTCCCTCGAGCCGCCCGAGGACATAGGCCGGATGCGGCAGCTCGCTGTACTTCAGCACGGCGCTGACGCGCTCGTCCGACGGCGTGATCCGGGCGAACGCTCGAGCCAGTGCCTCTCTTCCGTTCGCGCGCGCTCGGCAGAGGCGGGCCACGAGTCGCTCGTTGGGCAGGTTCACGAGCGTGCGCCGCAGATACATCGCCTGGATCCACTCGAGCGTCTCGACGAGCTCGTCGCGGCCGATGAGCCCGCGGCTGTGATCGCTGTAGACGCTGAGGACCAGCGGATAGGCTGCGCGGCCGAAGGTGTTCACGTATCGCAGCTGCCGAGCGATCTCGGGGTCGCGCTCGAGAGACGGGTCGAGCAGGATGCCGTAGATCTCGGCGTAGTGGCGCCAGACCTCGGCATCCGCCTGCAGGTGATCGAGGTCGACGCGGGGGAAGGACTGTCGGAACGCGCTGTAGACACCGTGCTCGCCGTTGGCCGCCACCTCGCGCCCCGTCGTCATCACGAGGTAGTGCCGCCAGAACGCGCCGATGGTCTCACCGGTGTGCTGCTCGATCGGGAGCCAGAACCGCGCCTCGACGTCGAGCTGCTCGGCGTGGGTCAACCCCATCAGCATGTAGTTGTGGATGAGCTCGTGATCGCGCAGCGGCTCGCCGGTGGAGTTCAGGCTCTCGAAGATCTGCTGCGCGTTCGCGTCGGCGCCGAGGGTGATCGAGACGTGCTCGAGCTTCTTCAGCCCCGCCCAGATCTGCGGCGCCTCGTCGGCGTGCACCTGGCTGCGGAAGAACGCGTAGTTGTCATCGAACCGCGATTCGCGCTCTGCCTGGACATCGCGCTCCAGCACCACGGATTCGTACAGCTCGGCCCACGCGTCGTGAGGGCGCAGCTTGGTGCGATCGGGGTCGTCCGGGCGCACGAGCACCCGGTCGAGGTCGGCGGCGAGCAGGGGATCGGAGTCCTGAACCGCATGTCGGAGCGCTGCGACCAGCAGCATCAGCGTCGTGATGCGCTGCTGGCCGTCGATCAGCACGAGGTCGGTGTCGGCGTCGCTGTCGTCGGCGGCCGAGAGGATCGACCCGATGAAGTGACGGTGCGACGAGTCTTCGCGGGCGACGGCCCGGACGTCGGAGAGCAGCTGCTCGCAGCCGCCGATGTCCCACCTGTACTGACGCTGGTACACCGGCACGACGATGGTCGTGGAGTCCTCTGCGAGCCACTCGATCGTGTTGACAGCTGTCGCCTCGACGTTGGTCGCAGTGCTCATGCTGGTGTCTCGTCCTCCCGTAACGCCGTGCGCCGAGGAGTCGCCAGGCGCCCGATTCAGTCTATTCGCTTATTCACGGCGGCCCTCGGCGGCGCTCCAGAAGTGCCCTGTTAGGCTTGCCTTATCAGGGCCTGTTAAAACGTGCTGGCCCCCGATGAAAGGATCTGGTTCAGATCATGGGATACATCAAGTCCGCTGCGCTCGAAGACAAGGGCTTCGTCGTTCTCGACAGCTACAACCAGGAGCTCGACCCCAAGGAGTGGCTCGACATCGAGTACAACGACTGGAAGTCGTCGGGTGACACCCGCTTCGCCCCTCTCGCCAGCGCCAAGGGCGAAATCGAGTGCAACGGCTTCTGGAACCACAAGCCGCCGCGCACCGACAAGGATGGCGTCTGGATCGACTCGCAGACCGCCAAGGCCCCCAACCTCACGCGTCGCGCGCAGGAGCCCGGTGCCAACGTCGGTCGCTGCCGCGTCATCGAGCTGCAGCCGACTCCGTACGGCGAGTGCCTCTACAACCTCCACCAGGACGACAACAACCGTCTGAACCCCGACGGCACCGGCTGGGTCGTCCGCGGGTTCTTCAACCTCAGCGACGACAAGGACAGCTTCTTCGTCCTGCGCGAGAACCGCACCGACCCGAGCATCGAGTACCGCATCGCTCTGCCGGCGGGCGCTCAGCTCATCGTCGACACGCAGCGTCTGTGGCACGCCGCGACCCACGTGGGCACGGAGCCGCGCTACTGCCTCATCACGTCGTGGACGTCCGGCCCCGAGCTCGACGCCTACATCGAGAAGTACCACGGCACGCAGGACGTGCCTAACGTCGAGGTCCCGCAGGAGGTTCTCGAGGCCGGATACGCCGAGCAGGCCCGCCGCGACGCCGCACGCGCCGCGTACTACGCCGCAAAGGGACAGCAGGTCAAGCAGGCCATGAGCGAGGCGTGATCCTCGTCTGATCAACGGCCGTTCGCGGTCTGAAGGCCCCGGTCCCGCGCGACCGGGGCCTTCGTCGTGTGAATCACATGCTTGTGATTTCGCCTGGTCTGGGCGAGAATAGGCCCACAACCGCATATTCACGCCAGTTCTCGTTGTTTCAGGTCGTTGGGGAAGACGCACCTGATGAAACGGAGAGATCATGGCGACGGCTTACGCACGCGGAGTGGTGTTCATCCACTCTGCACCTCGCGCGCTCTGCCCGCACCTGGAATGGGCGGTCGGTCGCGCTATCGGTCGCGCAGTGAACTTCGACTGGAGCGACCAGCCGGTGCTCGACGGCGCTCGACGCGCCGAGTTCTACTGGGACGGCCCGGTCGGCACGGGTGCCGCTCTTGCAACCGCGATCCGCGGGTGGGAGCATCTCCGTTTCGAGGTCACCGAGGATCCCACACCCCGCAGCGACGGCGGACGCTGGCTGCACACGCCCGACCTCGGCATCCACTATGCGCAGACGGATGCCGCGGGAAACATCGTCGTGGGCGAGGACCGCATCCGCTATGCGATGGAGATCGCCGCAGGCAGCGCGACCGAGCTGCAGCGTGAGCTCGACATCGCGCTCGGCTCCGCCTGGGACGAGGAGCTGGAGCCGTTCCGTCACGCGAGCGACGACGCCCGCGTGGTGTGGCTGCACAAGGTCGGCTAGGCGGACCCACAGACCTGGAACGGGAAGGCGCGAGTATCGGATGCCGGTGAGCGATCCCGGACGCTGAGAAGGCGAATCCCCGTTCCACAGATGACGAAGACCCCGTCCCGAACATCCGGGACGGGGTCTTCGTCTGTCAGATCACGGCCGAGCGTGGCATCTCGGCCCCGGCCGCGCGGCCCCCCGTCATGACGTCCTCCCACGCGAGTCTCAGTCGCCCCATCGCCTCGGCGGTGCGCTCAGGCGGCAGGGTGATCGGAATGCGCAGGCGCCTCTCGAGCACGCCGCCCGTCGAGAACCGCGGCCCCGGCGGAAGGATCAGTCCGTGAGCACGCGCGGCCAGCGACAGGGCGGTCGACACGGGGGCGCCGAGGTCGAGCCAGGCGGAGAGTCCGCCTCTCGTGGGTGGCATGGAGATGGTCTCGAAGGAGCCGAGTCCTGCCGCCACGGCTTCGCGGCCGGCATACAGGCGTGTCGCGACATGCGCGGTGAGCGCCGGCATCTCCTGCAGCAGCTCGACGGCGATGCACTGTTCGAGCAGCGCGGTGCCGAGCTCGAACGAGGGACGGGTGGCGAGCAGACGGGTCATGACCGAGCGGTCCGCCCGGATCCAGCCTATGCGCATGCCTCCCCAGGCGATCTTCGACATCGAGCCGACGGTGATCACAAGCGGGCTGAAGGCGGAGAAGGGAAGCGGGGTCCAGTCGCGATCGATGTCGAGCTCGGCGGTCGTCTCATCGACGATCAGGTGTGTGCCGACGCTCCGTGCCGTGGCCGCGATGCGTGTCCGCTCGGCGTCGGAGAGCGTGGCCCCCGTGGGATTGTGGAAGTCGGGGATCAGGTACGCGAGGTGGGGGCGTCCGCGCAGCAGGGTGTCGGTGAGATGGCCCTCGTCCCATCCTGTGACATCGACCGGCGTCGGCAGCAGCCGGTACCCGTGGCGGTGGAGCGCCTCGAGCGCATGCGGGAAGGTGGGCTGCTCGACGAGCGCGCGCTCGCCCCGCCGGCCGATCGAGGCGAGCACCAGATTGAACGCGTTGAGCGCGCCGGACGTGATCATGATCTCGTCCGCATCGGTCGGCACTCCGCGCTCGATGAAGCGCTGCGCGACAGCCTCCCGCAGCTCGGGGAGCCCTTGCAGTGAATAGCCGCTGGTGCCGCGCATGGCAGCGAGCCGAGGGAGTGACCGCACTGTCGCGTCGTACAGCCCAGGCGTCGAATCCATCGACGCGATCGACAGGTCGATGGCCGACTCGTCTGCTGCGCCGCCGGCCGGGGCCGCGGTGTGCGGCAGAGTGACGCGAGTGCCGCCCCCGTGCAGACGAGAGACGTAGCCGTCGCGCTCGAGGAGGTCGTAGACACGGGTCGTGGTGGAACGCGACCGCCGCAGCTCGATCGCGAGCGATCGCTCGCTCGGCAGCCGCTCGCCCACGGTGAGTCGACCGTCGAGGATCAATGCGCGGATGTGCTCCGCGAGGGCCTTGGCTGTGGCGCCGGCGACGTTGTGGGCACCGAGCTGCTGGACGAGCCGTGAGGTCATGAGTCCATGATGCCGCAAAGTGGACTGAAGAAAGCAGGCCACTTCTCGCCGAGTGGTCTCGTGAACCAGACGGATGGGTGGGCCAGCATGGAGAGATGCAGCTTCGTTCCGTTCTCCTCCCGATCAGCGCCACCAGTCGACGCGACGTCGTCGAGCGCATCGTGCAGCTGCTCGTGGGGTTGTTCCTCTACGGCGTCGCCCTCGGTCTGATGGTGCGCGGAGGCATCGGCGTCGCTCCGTGGGACGTCCTCGCTCTCGGCGTCTCGGGGCAGACGGGGATCGGATACGGCGTCGTCACCGTGCTGGTCTCGGTGCTCGTGCTGCTCCTGTGGATCCCCCTGCGGCAGCGCGTCGGGCTGGGCACCCTGCTCAATGCCCTGCTCGTCGGGCCGAGCGCGGATCTGGCTCTCGCCGTCATTCCCGCACCGACATCGATCTGGGTCGGGGCACCGATGTTCGTGGCGGGACTGTTGCTGCTCGCCTTCGCCACCGGGCTCTACATCGCGGCGGACTTCGGTCCCGGCCCGCGGGACGGCCTGATGACGGGGCTCGTGGGTCGCACCGGGTGGCCGGTGTGGCTCGTGCGCACCCTGATCGAGGGCGGCGTGCTGCTGATCGGCTTCCTGCTCGGTGGTCCGGTCGGCGTGGGCACGGTGCTCTTCGCCTTCGGCGTGGGACCGCTCATCGGCTGGTTCCTTCCGTGGACCACTCGCATCCGTGCGGCGAGATCCCGTCAGCTCGCGCGGGCGACCGCCCACTAGACCTGCAGACACGAGAGCGGCCCCCGGGATACCCGGGGGCCGCTCTTCGTCAGCGCTGCAGGTCAGTCGGCGCTCGCGAAGACGGCGACGGCGTTGTGGCCACCGAAGCCGAACGAGTTGCTGATCGCGAAGAGCTGGCCGTCGCCGAGAGGCTGCGCCTCGCCCGAGAGCTTGAACGGCACAGCCGGATCGGGTTCGGTCATGTTGATGGTCGGCGGGGCGACGCGGTCGCGGAGCGCGAGCAGCGCGAAGATCGCCTCGAGGGCTCCCGTGCCGCCGAGCAGGTGCCCGGTCGACGCCTTGGTGGCCGAGACGGGGATCTCATCGATCCGCTCGCCGAAGACCTTCTTGAGCGCGACGTACTCGTTGGGGTCGCCCACGGGGGTGGACGTCGCGTGCGCGTTGATGTGCGCGACCTGGTCGGCGGTGATGCCGGCCTCGTCGAGCGCCTGCGTGACGGCCCGTGCGGCGCCGGTGCCCTCGGGGTCGTTGCCCGTGATGTGGTACGCATCAGCGGTGACGCCACCCCCTAGAACGTAGCCGTAGATCTTGGCGGCGCGTGCCTTGGCGTGCTCCTCGGTCTCGAGGATGAGCGCGGCTGCGCCCTCGCCCATCACGAAGCCGTCGCGGTCGATCGCGCCGGGACGCGAGGCCGTGGCCGGGTCGTCATTGCGGCGGGACAGAGCCTGCGCGGACGCGAACGACGCCATCGTGATCGGGTGGATGGCCGATTCGGTGCCACCGGCGATCACGACGTCGGCGAGACCGTCCTGCAGGTGGTGGAAGGCGTGGATGATCGACTCGGTGCTCGAGGCGCAGGCGCTGACGACTGTCTGCGCGTAGGCACGAGCCTGGAACTGCAGCGACAGGTTGCCGGCCGCCGCGTTCGGCATGAGCATCGGAACGGTCAGCGGCATCACGCGGCGGGGGCCCTTCTCGCGCAGGGTGTCCCACGCGTCGAGCAGGGTCCACAGGCCGCCGATGCCGGTGGCGAAGTCGACTCCGAGACGCTCGGGAGCGACCTCGGGAGAACCGGCATCCGCCCAGGCCTCGCGTGCCGCGATGAGCGCGAACTGCGAGGAGGGGTCGAGCCGCTTCGCCTCGTGGCGGGGCAGGACCTCTTCGGGGCGGACGATCGCCTCGGCGGCGAAGGTGACCGGAAGTTCGTACTGCTGCACCCAGTCGTGCTCGAGGGTGCGGGTGCCGGACTGGCCTGCGAGCAGGTTCGTCCAGTTCTCGGGTGCTGTCCCGCCGATGGCGGACGTGGCGCCGATGCCGGTGACGACGATGCGCTTGGTCATGTGTGGTTCCTTGTCAGGCGGGTCGAGCAGAGAGCGGGCAAGGCGGAGGATGCCACGCCCCGGCAGCGCGGGGGTGGCATCCTTCGAGGATTACTCCTGGCCTGCGACGATGAAGTTGACAGCGTCGCCGACGGTCTTGAGGTTCTTGACCTCGTCGTCGGGGATGGTGACGCCGAACTTCTCCTCGGCGTTGACGACGATCGTCATCATCGAGATCGAGTCGATGTCGAGGTCGTCGGTGAACGACTTCTCGAGGGCGACCTCGGATGCGTTGATGCCGGTCTCGTCGGTGATGAGCTCTGCGAGGCCTGCGAGGACCTCATCGTTGGTGAAAGCCATGTGGTCTTCCTCTTTCTTACGGGTTTGTATTCGGAACCGTGGAACAGTCTAGGGAAAGTCGGCGCGTTCTCAGGGGAGGACGACGACCTGGGCGGCGAACACGAGTCCGGCGCCGAAGCCGATCTGCAGCGCGAGCCCACCCGAGAGCTCGGGATGCTCGGCCATCAGCCGGTGGCTGGCGAGGGGGATCGAGGCTGCCGACGTGTTGCCGGTGGTCTCGATGTCGCGCGCGATCACGGTCGACTCCGGCAGCTTCAGCTGCTTGGCGAACTCGTCGATGATGCGCATGTTGGCCTGATGCGGGATGAACGCGGCGATGTCGGTCGGTTCGACGCCGGCCTTGTCGAGCGCCTCGCGGGCGACCTTCGCCATCTCCCACACGGCCCAGCGGAAGACCGTCTGGCCCTCCTGGCGCAGGGTCGGCCACGGCACCTCGCCGTCACGGAACTCGGTCAGGGTCGCGTTCATGCCGACCGCATCGGCCTTGGAGCCGTCCGAACCCCACACTGCGGGGGCGATGCCCGGCGTGTCGCTCGGACCGATGAGTGCAGCGCCCGCGCCGTCGCCGAGCAGGAACGAGATGCTCCGGTCGGCAGGGTCGACGACGTCGGAGAGCTTCTCCGTGCCGATCACGAGCGCGTAGCGTGCGGCGCCCGACTTGATGAGCGCGTCGGCCTGAGTGATCGCGTAGGCGTAGCCGGCGCAGGCCGCGTTGACGTCGTAGGCGGCAGCCGGGTTCGCACCCACACGGTCGGCCACGATCGCCGAGACCGACGGCGACTGCTTCGGGTTGCTGATGGTGGCGACGATCACGAGGTCGATCTGGTCGGCGGGAACGCCGGACTTCTCGATGGCCTCCGCGCCGGCGATCGCGGCGAGGTCGATCGCATCCGTGCCCTTGTCGGCGCGCACGCGGGTCACGATGCCGGTGCGCTGGCGGATCCACTCGTCGCTCGAGTCGATGGGGCCGATCAGGTCGTCGTTCGGCACGGCGTTCTCGCCACGGGCAGCACCGAAGGAGTAGATCCGCGTGAAGGCGGGACCGGTGACCTGGTTCAGGATGGGGCTCATGCGGCTTCTCCGTTCAGCAGCGCGACGGCCGCATCGAGATCATCGGGGGTCTTCACGGCCACGGAGGGGACTCCGCGCAGACCGCGCTTGGCGAGACCGGTCAGCGCGCCGGCGGGCGCGAGCTCGATCAGGCCGGTGATGCCGTGATCGGCGAACGACGCCATGCAGAGGTCCCAACGCACCGGTGACGACACCTGGTCGACGAGGTGGCTCAGGGCCTGTGCGCCATCGGCGACGACGGATCCATCGCGGTTCGACCAGAGGGTGATCTGCGGGTCGGACGGGGTGACCGTCGCGACCGCATCGCGCAGAGCGGCGACGGCTGAGGCCATGTATGACGTGTGGAATGCGCCGGCCACCTGCAGCGGGATGACGCGGGTCCCCTTGACGGGCTCGGAGGCAAGGGCGTCGAGTCCTGCGAGCTCGCCGGCGACCACGAGCTGTCCGCCGCCGTTGTAATTGGCGGGTGAGAGCCCGAGCTCGGTGAGACGCGTGAGGATCGCCTCTTCATCGCCGCCCAGCACGGCGCTCATGCCGGTGGGGGTCTGTGCCGCCGCGTCAGCCATGGCGCGGCCGCGGATGCCCACCAGGCGCATGCCGGTCTGGGCGTCGATGACACCGCTGCCCACGAGCGCGGCGATCTCGCCGACCGAGTGCCCGGCGACACCGTCGGCGGGGCGACCGCCACGCGCCGTGAGCGCGTTCGCCGCGATCAGGGATGCGGCGACGATCAGAGGCTGGGCGATGCGCGTGTCGCGGATCGTGTCGGCATCCGACACCGTGCCGTGCTGCTGGAGATCGACCTCCGCCGCCTCGGAGTACGCGGCGAGGCTGTCTGCCACACCGTCGAGCTCGAGCCAGGGGGAGAGGAAACCGGGGGTCTGCGAGCCCTGTCCAGGGCATACGACGACAATCACAACCCCAGTCTGCCAACGATCCGCCATCAGTGGTGGATGATCCATCACAAGATTCGAGAAAACCCTTGTGTGTGGCGTACAGCTGATGGGGCTCAGATCGCCGATCAGCGCGACGGACGACGCAGGGGAGCCCTGCGTCGGACCTGCTCTGCGGCGCCGATCGAACCGAGGATGAGCGCGGTCTGCAGGATCAGAGCCTCGCGCGGACCCGTGGCGTCCCAGCCGATGACCTCGCTGACGCGCTTCAGGCGGTAGCGCACGGTGTTCGGGTGCACGAACAGCTCTCGGGCGGTCGCCTCGAGCGAGCGGCCGTTGTCGAGGTAACTCCAGAGCGTCGTCACGAGATCGGTGGAGTGCGCCTGCAGAGGGCGATAGATGCGTTCGATCAGCGTCTGCTTGGCGAGTGGATCGCCCGCGAGCGCCCGTTCGGGAAGGAGGTCGTCTGCGTCGACCGGACGGGGAGCGCTGCGCCATGCGCGCGCCACGGCGAACCCGGCGAGGGCCGCCCGTGCACTCTGGCTCGCGTCGACGAGCGCGGCGACCGCAGGCCCGAGCACGACGTAACCGGGGCCGAACGAGGGCTCGAGTCGCGTCGCGATCTCTTCGAAGCCGAGTTCTTCCTCTTCGCCTTCGGCAGGCTCCTGGCCGGCGATGCGAGCGCGGCCGATCACGAGCACGAGTCGGGATCCCTGCACTCCGATGAGCACGTCGACAGCGAGCTTTCGCGCTGTGCGACGCACGAGGTCGACGTCGAACTGCGGCGGAGTCGTGCCGACCAGCACCGCGACCTCTCCGTGACCGTGCCAGCCCAAGGCAGCGATCCGACTCGGCAGCTCTTCGTCCGCTTCACCGGTGAGGATGGAGTCGACGACGAGGGCCTCGAGTCTGGCATCCCACAGACCGCGGGCCTCGGCGGCTCTGGCGTAGACGTCGGCCGCGGCGAAGGCCACGTCGCGGGAGTAGAGCAGGATCGCCTCTCGGAGATCTGCGCCTCTTCCGGCGACGCGCTCTTCGGTCACCTCGACGGTGACTCGGATGAGCTGCAGAGTCTGCTGCAGGCTGACGCTGCGCAGCAGCTCTCTGGGTGCGGCCGCGAAGATGTCAGCGGCGATCCATGGCGTCGACGTCGGATCCTCATACCACTGGATGAACGACGTGATGCCCGCCTGAGCCACCAGCCCGACCGCAGAGCGGCGGGCTGGTGGCATGTCGGCGTACCACGGGAGGGTGTCCTCGAGGCGCTTGATCGTCACCGAGGCGATGTCGCCGGAGATCCGGCGCAGCCAGGTGAGCGTGGCCGACTTGTCCATGCCGCGCGAAGAGGAACCCGTCACCGACGACTCAGCTTTCGCCGCCCGCGTTGCCGCTGGTGCCGGCGTTCACGTCGTGCAGGCTGTACTTCTGGATCGCCTGCGCGGCGAGAGAACGGTCGACGACCCCGTCTTCGGCGAGAGACTGCAGCGTGCGGACGACGATCGACGGACCGTCGATCTTGAAGAAGCGACGAGCGGCTGCACGCGTGTCGGAGAAGCCGAAGCCGTCGGCGCCCAGCGTCGCGAAACGCTGCGGGACCCACGGACGGATCTGGTCCTGCACGGCGTGCATGAAGTCGCTCACGGCGACGACGGGACCCTCGGCACCCTGCAGCTTCTGCGTGAGGTACGCCGTGCGGGGCTCTTCTTCGGGGTGCAGGAAGTTGTGCTCGTCCGCGGCCAGGCCGTCGCGGCGCAGTTCGGTCCACGAGGTGACCGACCAGACATCCGCGATCACGCCCCAGTCGTTCTTGAGCAGCGCCTGCGCCTCGAGGGCCCAGGGGAGTCCGACGCCCGATGCGAAGAGCTGAGCGCGGGGGCCTTCGCCCTCGCCGACCGACACGCGGTGGATGCCGCGCACGATGCCGTCGACGTCCACGTTCTCCGGCTCGGCGGGCATGACCATCGGCTCGTTGTAGAGCGTGATGTAGTACATGACGTTCGGGTCTTCGTGCTCTCCGCCGTACATGCGCTCGAGACCGGAGCGCATGATGTGCGCGATCTCGTATCCGTAGGCGGGGTCGTACGAGACCGTCGCCGGGTTGGTGGCGGCGAGCAGGTGCGAGTGGCCGTCGGCGTGCTGCAGGCCCTCACCCGTGAGGGTGGTGCGGCCGGCCGTGGCGCCCATGATGAACCCGCGGGCCATCTGGTCGCCGGCGGCCCACTGCGCGTCACCCGTGCGCTGGAATCCGAACATCGAGTAGAAGAGGTAGATCGGGATCAGCGGCTCGCCGTGCGTGGCGTACGAGGTGCCGGCCGCGGTGAACGCCGCGAGTGCGCCGGCCTCGTTGATGCCGACGTGCACGATCTGACCCTGCGGGCTCTCCTTGTAGGCGAGGAGGAGCTCACGGTCGACCGAGGTGTAGTGCTGGCCGTTCGGGTTGTAGATCTTCGCGGACGGGAAGTAGGCGTCCATTCCGAAGGTGCGGGCCTCATCGGGGATGATCGGCACGATGCGGTGGCCGAAGTCCTTCGAGCGCAGCAGGTCTTTCAGCAGTCGGACGAACGCCATGGTCGTGGCGATCTCCTGCGTGCCGGAGCCCTTCTTCGGCAGGGCGTACGCCGTGTCGTCGGGGAGCGCCAGGCCGACGTGCGTCGAGCGACGCTCGGGCAGGAAGCCGCCGAGCGCGTTGCGACGCTCGAGCATGTACTGGATCGTCTCGTCCTGGGGGCCCGGGTTGTAGTACGGGGGCAGGTACGGGTTCTCCTCGAGCTGCGCGTCCGTGATCGGGATGTGCATCGCGTCGCGGAACGTCTTGAGGTTGTCCAGCGTCATCTTCTTCATCTGATGGGTCGCGTTGCGGCCCTCGAAGTGCGGACCCAGGCCGTAGCCCTTGACGGTCTTGGCGAGGATGACGGTGGGCTTGCCCTTGTGCTCGGTCGCGGCCTTGAAGGCGGCGTAGACCTTGCGGTAGTCGTGGCCACCGCGCTTGAGGTTCCAGATCTGGTCGTCGGAGTAGTCCTTGACCAGAGCAGCGGCACGCTCGTCACGGCCGAAGAAGTGCTCGCGGACGTACGCGCCGGACTCGGCCTTGTAGGTCTGGTAGTCACCGTCGGGGGTGACGTTCATCAGGTTGAGCAGCGCGCCCTCGGTGTCGCGGGCGAGCAGGTCGTCCCACTCGCGGCCCCAGACGACCTTGATGACGTTCCAGCCGGCTCCGCGGAAGAACGACTCGAGCTCCTGCACGATCTTTCCGTTGCCGCGCACAGGGCCGTCGAGACGCTGCAGGTTGCAGTTGACGACGAAGGTGAGGTTGTCGAGGCCCTCGTTGGCTGCGACCTGCAGCTGACCGCGGCTCTCGACCTCGTCCATCTCTCCGTCGCCAAGGAAGGCCCAGACGTGAGACTCGGAGGTGTCCTTGATGCCGCGGTTCTCGAGGTACTTGTTCGACATCGCCTGGTAGATGGCGTTGATCGGACCGAGACCCATCGAGACGGTCGGGAACTGCCAGTACTCCGGCATCAGCCGCGGGTGCGGGTACGAGGGGATGCCGTACGGCGCGTGCGACTTCTCCTGGCGGAAACCGTCGAGCTGGTCTTCGCTCAGGCGGCCTTCGAGGAACGAGCGGGCGTACGTGCCGGGGGAGGCGTGACCCTGGACGAAGATCTGGTCTCCGCCGCCGGGGTTGTCGAGACCCTTGAAGAAGTGGTTGAAACCCACCTCGTAGAGGGCCGCCGACGACGCGTAGGTCGAGATGTGACCGCCGACGCCGATGCCGGGGCGCTGTGCGCGGTGCACCGTGATGGCCGCGTTCCAGCGGATCCACGCGCGGTAGCGACGCTCGACCTCTTCGTCGCCCGGGAACTCGGGCTCGTTCTCAGGAGCGATCGTGTTGATGTAGTCCGTGGTCGGGACCATCGGCACGCCCAGGTGCAGCTCCTTCGAGCGCTTGAGCAGGCTGAGCATGATCTCGCGGCCACGGCCATGGCCCTTCGCGTCGACGAGCTCGTCGAGCGACTGCTGCCACTCGCCCGTCTCCTCCGGATCGCTGTCGAGGGGGCCCTGGGAATACGGATCCTGGTCGTGCACAGTCACGGGGGAGCCTTTCGTCAAGCTGGCAGGTCATGCCATTGAAACGGGAAGCGACGCGGGCAACCTTGTCGGTTGTACACAACGCGTGCCGCCCTCAGCCTATCCCCCTTCCACGACATCGGTGCGCATCGGGTCATCTGTAGACTGGACGCACCAGGGCCTTTAGCTCAGCTGGTAGAGCGCCACGTTTACACCGTGGATGTCGTCGGTTCGATCCCGGCAGGGCCCACCTCATCGATCGCCTGCTGACGGTGGACGATCCTCCACCTCAGGTCTCCGACGGGCGCGGAACTGTACTCTGCAGTGTCGAGAATGGCCAGGCCCGGGGGGATCTCTTCGTGCATCGTCGCGCCGCTCGTAGAGTTCTTCGTGGACTCTGAGCGGCTTGCGGACGTCGAGGCGATCCGGGAAGGAGGCCACGTGAAGAGCTGTCGAGAGTGTTCGTTCGTCCTGGCCGATCCGGTGGGCAGGCTCACCGTGTCGCGTGTCGGACTGTTCTCCGACGCCCGGTTCCCCGGCCGGAGCATCCTGAGCCTCCGCGATCACTACGACGACATCGCCGACGCGCCGGCGGAGATCGCCGAGCTCTTCCTGATCGACATCCAGTTCGCCTCCCGCATCATCCGCCGAGCGACCGGAGCCGATCGCATCGACGTCGCACTCTCCGCGGCCGCAGGGCTGCATGTGCATGCGCACCTCGTCCCCCGGCGCCGAGACCGCGATCCTCGTCCCGACCACGGTCCCGACGAGGACCCGAGGGCGCACCGGCCGCTCGAGCCGCTGCCCGAAGCGATGGCCATCGGACTGCTCGCTGCGGCCTTCGACGTCGTCGGGGCCGGGATCTCCGGCTCCTAGCGACGGGCGCGCCCGGGAACTGAGCCCGGATGCGCCCGCCGCATCGCGCTGAGACTGCTACTGCTGGATGAAGGCGAGGATGTCGGGGTTGATCACGTCGGCGTGCGTGGTCAGCATGCCGTGCGGGAAGCCCTCGTAGATCTTCAGAGTCGAGTCGCTCAGAAGCTCGGCCTGCTTCACCGATGCATCCTTGTACGGCACGACCTGGTCGTCATCGCCCTGGATGACCAGCACCGGCACCGTGATGGCCTTGAGGTCGTCGGTCTGGTCGGTCTCGGAGAAGGCCTTGATCCCCTCGTAGTGAGCCAGGGCGCTGCCCGTCATCCCCTGGCGCCACCAGTTCGCCACCACGGGCTCGGAGAGTTCCACGCCCTCGCGGTTGAATCCGTAGAAGGGGCCGGAGGCGACCGCCTGGAAGAACTCCGCACGGTTCGCCGCCAGCGCCTCGCGGAAGCCGTCGAAGACCGAGATCGGCGTGCCCTCGGGGTTGGCGTCGGTCTGCACCATCAGCGGGGGCACGGATGACACGAGCACAGCCTTGGCGACTCGGCCCTGGGGCTGACCGTACTGTGCGACGTAGCGTGCGACCTGGCCGCCACCCGTCGAGTGGCCGATGTGAATCGCGTTGCGGAGGTCGAGGTGCTCGACGACTGCCGAGGCATCGCTCGCGTAGTGATCCATGTCGTGCCCGGTGCCGATCTGCGACGACCGTCCGTGCCCGCGGCGGTCGCTGGCGATGACACGGTAGCCCTTGCCGAGGAAGTACAGCATCTGGGCGTCCCAGTCATCCGACGAGAGCGGCCAGCCGTGGTGGAACATGATGGGCTGAGCCTCGGGGCTGCCCCAGTCCTTGTAGTAGATCTCTGCGCCATCATCCGTGGTCACGAACGCCATGATCAGCCTCCAGGTTTCCGTCGTCCCGAACGATGCCGGACGACTGTCGGTCGCCCCACGTCTGCTTCGTGGGAGCGCGACCACGCTAACCCGCGCGCCGTCATCGACCGCTCGACATCTGTCCAGGATCCGCCCCGTGCGCTTTCGACATCCGTCCGGTGCCGACCGGGCAGGGCGTCGATAGTGTCTCCACCATGACGAACTCCCGCCTCTCACACGGTGCGGGATTCTGGGTGGTCGCGTCAGCCTTCCTGCTCGTGATGGCGTACGCGACGGTGCCGACACCGCTGTACCCGCTCTACCAGGAGGCCGACGGGTTCCCCGTCTCCGTCATCACGCTGATCTTCGCGGCCTTCGCCGTCGGCGTCGTGCTCAGCCTGTTCCTGCTCGGGCACGTCAGCGACTGGATGGGTCGGCGCCGGATGCTGGTCATAGCGATCCTCATCGCGGTGCTCAGCGCCGTGCTGTTCCTGCTGTGGCACGAGGTGCCCGGCCTCCTCGCCGCGCGACTGGTGAACGGTGCGAGCGTGGGCATCCTCACTGCCACGGCCACCGCGCATCTCGGCGAGCTGCGCGCGCACGCCCGACCGAGCGAGAACGTCATCGTCGCCGCATCGGTGGCCGGTGCCGCGAACCTCGGCGGGTTGGCGCTGGGACCGCTGATCGGCGGTCTGTTCGCCGAGTTCCTGCCCGCACCGCTCGTGCTGCCGCACGCGGTGTTCCTCGTCGTGCTCATCGTCGCCGCGATCGCCGTCGCCTGCGTTCCCGAGACCGTGACGCCGCCGCACGAGCCGCGGCGGTATCGACCGCAGCGGATCGCCGCGCCCCCGCGATCGAGGACGGCGTTCGTCGCCGCGGGTTTCGGCGCGTTCGCGGGGTTCGCTCTCTTCGGGCTGTTCACCTCTCTTGCACCGACCATCCTCATCAGCACGTTCGGCGAGCACGACCATCTTCTTGCCGGCGTGACGGCGTGCTCGGTGTTCGCCGCTGCGGCATCCGGGCAGGTGGCGCTCGCCCGCGTGCCGATGCGCATCCAGCTCGCGGTCGCGGCCGTCTGCTGCGCAGTGGGCCTCGTCGCGGTCGCAGCAGGAACTCTGCTGCCGTCGCTCCCGGTATTCCTCGGAGGAGGCATCGTGGCGGGCGTCGGAGTGGGGCTGCTGTTCAGATCGGCGGTCGCCACGGCATCCGCTCTCGCGGAGTCCGGTCGACGCGGTGAGACGCTGGCGCTGATCTTCCTGATCGCGTACTGCGGTCTCGCCCTGCCGGTCCTCGCGATCGGTGTGATCCTCACCTTCGCATCGCAGACCGCTGTGCTGCTCGTGTTCATCTCGATCGTCCTGATCGCGACGGTCTCGGCAGCGGTGGTCATGCGTCGCGCGTTCGTCGGGCCCGCGTCGCGCGCGCAGCGTGGAGTATTCGTCCCGATCGATGACGAAACCGCCCCGTAACCGTCCCGCCATCGTTCCGCGGAGAAGACCTGCCAAGCTGATCTCAGCGAAAGGCGGACGTCGTGACCGAACCCTCACCCTTCGGGCTGCTGCTGCGGTCGCTGCGAGTGGGCCAGAACCTGACCCTCGAAGCGCTCGCCTCGCGATCGGGTGTCAGCGTTCGCACGATCGGCGACCTCGAGAGAGGCGCAAGCGTCTCTCCCCAACGCCGCACCGTCGACGCGCTGGCCGACGGACTGGGCCTCGATGCGGCCGATCAGCATGCGTTCCTCCGCGCTGCGCGCGCCCGACCGCGTGCCGCCCTCGCGAGCGACGGCCCTGGGGCGATCTCCCCGCACCGGGTGTTCGACTTCTCGGGCCGCGACGCCGAGATCGATGAGGCGCTCGCGATCCTCTACGGTCCGCCGGCTCCGGATCCGCAGCGCCCCGCACTGATCATCAGCGGGGCCCCGGGAATCGGCAAGACGACCGTGGCGATCGAGATCCTCGAACGGGGAGGGCAAACGAGCGGCCACCACAACGTCTTCCTCGGGCTGGACGGCTTCAGCTCGTCGCCCCTGACTCCGCTGCAGGTGATGACCGCCATGCTGCGCCAGCTCCCCGGAGCGGAGCAGAAACCGCCCGCGGATCTCGGCGAGGCGAGAGCGCGATGGCGGGCAGCCGTCGACATCGCCCCGGTCACGGTGCTGCTCGACAACGTCGCGAACGAGGCGCAGATCCGTCCCATCCTGTCGATCTGCGCCGGCGATGTCGTCGTCGTGACCTCTCGCCGCAGCCTCGCAGGTCTCGAAGGCGTGCGGCGACTGCGTCTCGGACCACTTCGACGACAGGAGAGCATCTCCTTCCTCCGTCGGCTGATCCCGCAGGCCGTGACCGACGACGATGCTCTGGGTGAGGTGGCGGGCCTCTGCGACGACATCCCTCTGGCGCTGCGCGTGGTCGGCAATCGCATCGCCAGCCGGCCCGCATGGACGGTCGATGACCTGCTCGGCCGGATGCGCACGTCGGAGGACCGGCTGCGTCTTCTCGTCGCCGGTGATCTGGCCGTGGAAACCGCCATCTCGCTCTCCTACGACGAGCTCGACCCCCGCACCGCCGCCCTGTTCCGCTGGATCTCCCTCATCGACGGGAGGACGTTCGGCGCTCACCTCGCCGCCGCGGCGGCGCGTTCAGCCGATCTCGCCGAGGTCGAGTCTCGCCTGGACGATCTCACCGATCTGGGGATGCTCGAAGCACGCGGCGGCGATCGCTACCGCCTTCATGATCTGATGCGACTCTTCGGCCGGAGCAAGCTGCGCATGACGGTCGGACCGGACGAGATAGCGCGGCGCCGTGACCACGTTCGATCCTGGCTGCTCGGAAGCCTGGAGCGCGCGGGCGCCTGGTACGAGCCGATGCGGGAGCCCACGGACCTCGGCCGCACCGGGAGAGGGTTCGTCAGTGCGGAGGCCGCCGCGGCCTGGATCCGCGCAGAGGTCGAGCACTGGTGGCCGGCGTATACGGAAGCCGCAGAGCTCGGCGACGATGCGGTGGTCTGCGATGTCGCCGATGCGCTGCACTGGTATTCCGACATCTGGATGACGTGGGGCAACTGGCACCGGTTCTACTCGCTCGCGGCGAGCGCGGCGCAGCGCTTGGGGGATCCGGCGAAGGAAGCGGCGCAGCTCGGATATGTCGCGTGGGCTGAGATCGTCGAGGTCGGCGATCGCGAGAAGGCGGTGATCACCGGACGGTCGGCGCTGGCTGCTGCACGGCGCGCCGGGGATTCGGCCCAGGAGGGCTGGGCGCAGTACTACATCGGATGGGCGAGCTGGACCCTGGATCGTCTCGTCGACGCTGATGGGGCTGCCCTCGCTGCCATCGACGCATTCACCGCTGCGCACGAGACCACGGGGCTGGAGAACGCCCAGGTGCTGTCATCCATGATCAAGGGCAAGCGCGGTCAGTTCCTCGAGTCCATCGCGGCGACGGAGGCCACCCTCGCGAGGGTGCGATCCACCGAGACCTCGGACAGCCTCACCAGCATCGTCACCCAGTACGCGGCGTGCCTCGACCTGATCGACGCCTACGTCGCCGTCGGACGATTTGAGGATGCGATGCGGATCGGCGAGTCGGGCATCGCCATCGCTCGCTCGTTGAACGACGACACCCGAGTGCTGCTCATGATGCGCAGACACATCCGTGCGCTGATCCACGCCGGCGAAGGCGAGGCCGCGATCGCCGAGGCTGATGAAGCTCTGACTCTTCTGGGGCCGGGCAGCAGCGAGGCGTTCATCTTCGAGAGGGTGCGTCGTGACGTGTCGGCCATCGGGACGCCGCGATCGCCGGAAACAGCCGTGGAGTCCGCATGACGGTCGGTTCGCGACACGCGATCACAGCCGGCCCGTCGATTCCCAGAGCCGGATGAGCTTCAGCGCCAGGTGCAGCGTGCTGCGCTTGACACCGTCGTCGAGCGCATCCTTCACGATCGGGGGCATGCGTTCGAGCCGGTAGTAGAGCGTCGTGCGATGCACGAAGAGAATCCGGCACGCGGCGACCACGTTGGCGCCGACGTCGAGGTACGTCTCGACTGTCAGTCGCTGGGTGTCGTCCGTCTGGGAGTAGAGCACGTCGGCCGCCGGAGAGATGATCCGAAGGGCGTCGGGGTTCGCGGATGCCGAGGCGAGCAGCCGCCAGACGCCGAGATCGCTCGCGTCGACGGACGGATGGAACTGGGGGAGGGCCGCAGCGAGAGAGGCGGCGATCGCCGCCTCGTCGGCTGCGCTCCGGAGGTCTGTCGCGCCTCGCTGCGGCGAGGCGGAGCCGATGCCGAGGATCCTCATCCCGCGTCGTGCGGCCTCTTGCAGGAGGATGTCGGCGAGGTCGATGTCCGACGGCTGACCGACCAACATGACCACTCCGCCCTCGAGCGTGATGAAGTGCGCGGGGACCGGACGCAGATGGGCGAGGTGGCGGCCGAAGGCGATGCGGTCGACGTCGGTGACGGTGGAGTCGATCAGGACGGCGCGCACGACCGTGCCCGCCTCGCGTTGCACCCACCTCTGTCTGAGTGCGCGCGAATAGGCGTCTCGACGCACCGAGTCATCCACGTCCAGCAGATCGCGCAGGACCGACTCGCGATCGGCTCGCGATGAACCGGGGTCACGACGAAGGGTGATCCGGACGAGCGCGGCCGCCGCATCGACGGCCTCGAATTCGCTCGCTGTGAGGGGCGACCCCGCGCCGAGGTCGATCACGATGAGCGCGACGGCATCACCGTCGTCCTGCACCGGCACGGACAGCAGCGTCGGGGACTGCGGGCCGACGATCCCCGGTGGGCCGAACCGGCGAATGACCACCGGGCGACTCAGGGACGCTTCGAGCTGGTCCGCGATCTCGTGCAGCGCCATCGAGGTGGCGTCGGTCGTCGTATCGCTGATCGTCATGGGTTCGCTCCTAGCGGGGGATGGGCTCACCGTGTCGCTCTGCGTCGATGGGAGGGGACTCCACCTCACCGAACTCGAGTACGTCTCATGGAACCCTCTCTCTCGCGCACACACCAGGAGGAAAGCAGGCAGAAGTGGAGATGCTCGTCTTCGACTCCTGTCGCATGGTCGCCGGCCTCTCGGTTTCTAGATTCGTCTCACACGCACGTACGACCACGAGGTGGCGAGATGATGAGAACCAGCACGGTGGTGCTCGTGCACGGCGCTTTTCTGGACGCATCGGGATGGTGGCCGATCGTGCTCCGTCTGCTCGACGGCGGACATCGGGTGCTCGTCCMGCCCGTGATCGGCCGCAGCTTCCTCGGCGACTGCGACTACATCCGTACGTTCGTCGAGCGCGTCGACGGAGAGGTGCTCCTCGTCGGGCATGGATACGGAGCAGCGGTCGTCACCGTGGCCGGTGAGGCGACCAACGTCACCGGACTGCTCTTCATAGCGGGATACGCGCTGGATCAGGGGGAGAGCATCGCCGAGATGAGGGATCGCTTCGCCCCGGATGAGGCATCCGGCCACCTCGTGCCCGCCCTGTTCCCAGGCGACGCCGGAGCACGTCGGACAGAGCTCACTGTCGCGCCCGATCAGTTCGCTCGTCTGCTCGCGCAGGGATTGCCCTCGGACGAGTCGGGTGTTCTGGCGGTCTCGCAGCGCCCGATCGCCGCCTCGGTGTTCACCGAGCGGGCGTCCGGCGCAGGGTGGAGGGCGAAGCCGAGTTGGGGCGTGGTGGCGACCGAAGACCGGTTGGTCAGCCCGCAGCTTCAGCGCTTCGGGTATCGGCGGGCGGGCTGTCGGGCCGTTACGGAACTCGACGCGCCGCATCTGGTCACTCAGAGCCACGCTGCGGAGATCGTGCAGCTCATCGGAGGCATCCTCGAGGAGATCGCGGCCCATGGCTGAGGCGCAGGTGAGTGCTGCGCCGGCGCGCATCGGATGGAAGGCAGGATTCGCTCCGCTCGCCGTCCCCATCTTCCGTCTGGTGTGGCTGGCGTCCATCGTCAGCAACATCGGAAGCTGGATGCAGACGGTCGGCGCCCAGTGGCTGCTGGTCCAGGGCGACGGATCCCCGCTGCTCGTGGCGCTCGTCCAGACGGCATCGGCAGCTCCCGTGCTCCTGTTCGCGATTCCTGCCGGTGTCATCGGCGAGTTCCTCAACCGTCGGCTCGTCCTTCTCTGGTCGCAGATCGTGCAACTCGCGGTCGTGCTCGGGCTGACCTACCTGACGGCGACCGGTCAGACGACCACGACGGTCCTGCTCGCGTCGACGTTCGTGCTGGGGACGGTCTCGGCCATCCAGCTCCCTGCGTTCCAGGCACTGGTGCCCGACATCGTGCCGCCGAAGCTCCTCCTCGACGCGGCGAGTCTCTCCTCCATCGGCGTGAACATCGCGCGGGCGGTGGGACCGGCGATCGCTGGTCTCGTCGTCGCGCAGTTCGGAGTCGCGGCGGTCTTCCTGCTCAACGCGCTCTCGTTCCTCGTGTTCCTCGGGGTGCTCTTCTTCTGGAAGACGTACAGCCCGCCCGCGATCCGCCCGGAGCCCTTCGTCGACGCGACCAGGGCCGGCATCCGCTACGTCCGCCATTCGCGGGTCGTCCGGCTCATTCTGCTCCGGCTCGCCGTCTTCCTCATCCCCGCCAACGCCCTGTGGGCGCTGCTCCCGACGATCGCGAAGAACTCCCTCGGGTTCTCCGCGAGCGGATACGGTCTTCTCCTGGCGGCTCTCGGCGCCGGTTCCATCGTCGGCGCCTTCGTGCTTCCCTGGGCGCGTCGGGTCGCAGCCGTCAACGGCGTGGTGCTCGCCTCGTCGGTGGTCTTCGGCGCCGGCCTCGTCGCGCTCGTCGCCTCGCCCACGCTGTGGGTGACATTCCCGGCGCTCGTGGCGACGGGGCTCGCGTGGATCGGTGTGATCGCCACCATCAACGGAACCATCCAGGCTTTCCTGCCTGTCTGGGTGCGCACGCGCGGCCTGTCCTTCTACCAACTCGTGCTGTTCGGATGCACCGCCGCCGGCTCTGCGGGCGCAGGGGTGCTCGCGGCCATCTGGGATCCGGGTCTCGTGGTCGTCGGAGCGGGAATCCTGTGTGGCCTGGGTGGGCTCTCCCTCCTCGTGTGGCCGATGCCCGCGACGAGCGGCATCGGCCGGAGGATCGTCGAGGTGCCGGGGGTCGACGACCGGCCGCGCGCGGGCGGTGACGATGACTCTGCCGTTCTGGTGCTGATCCGATACCGGATCACGGAGGAGCGGAGACAGGAGTTCCTCGCCCTGATGCAGCGGGTCGAGCAGACGCGTCTGCGGACCGGCGCCAGGGAATGGCAGGTGTACGTGGACGCGGACGACCCGGACTCCGTCGTGGAGGCGTACGCGGTCGGCTCGTGGCGGGAGCATGTGAGCCAACACGAGGGGCGGACCACCGAATTCGATGCAGAGCTCATCGCTCGTGCCCGCGCCATGAGCGGCACCCCACCGGAGGTCGCGCACCTGCTGGAGATCGCGCGACCTCACCGCCACCGCATACCGACCACCCCCTCCCACGAGTAGAGAAGAGCCTTCACATGGACACGTCCGAGAGCCCGAGGTGGGTCACGACGTCCCCTCACCCCGCCGGGTGCAGCGCGGCGGCTGGGCGCGGGAGCCCACCACGCAGGAGGGCATCACCCCGTTGCGCTGATCAGAGCGGAGTGACCTCGGCCAGGTATCGATGGATGAGGGTGACCGCCATGGCGCCTTCGCCCACCGCCGATGCGACGCGCTTGACGGAGTTCGCGCGGACGTCACCGGCGGCGAAGACCCCGGGAACGGAGGTCTCCAGATAGTAGGGCGCGTTTCAGGGGCCATCGATCCAGGTCGTCGGGCGAGAGGTCTACGCCGGTGAGCAGGAAACCGCGGCTGTCGAGGCGGACATCGGTGGTCTCCGCCCATTCGGTGTTGGGCGCGCCGCCGATGCAGACGAAGAGGTGCGTGGCCGGCAACCGCGTCGCCGTTCCCGCCTGGTCGAGGGTGATCTCCTGCAGGTGCTCGTCGCCGTCGACGGCGACGACTCGGGTGTTCACGAGGATGGTGACGTTGGGCTGCACGGCGAGTCGGTTGAGCAGATACGCCGACATGGTCGATGAGAGCGACGGTCCGCGCACGAGCACCGTGACATGTGCGGCGTGCGCGGCCAGGTTCATCGCGGCCTGTCCTGCGGAGTTCGCGCCGCCGACGACGTACACATGCTGTCCGATGCAGGCGGAGGCCTCGCTGGTGCCGGCGCCGTAGTAGATGCCCGCACCCTGGAGGTCGCGGGCTCGCGGAAGGTCGAGTCGACGCCACTGCACTCCTGTCGCGCACAGGGCAGCGCGGGCGTGTATCTCGGAGCCGTCGGCGAGCAGCGCCCGCACGTCGTGATCCGTGAACGTGCGATCGACCCCGTGACGCATGAGGACGAGATCCGCTCCGAACGAGACCGCCTGCCGGCGCGCACGCTCCGCGAGCTCTGCCCCGGAGACTCCACCGGGAAAACCGAGGTAGTTCTCGATGAGGCTGCTGAAGCCGGCCTGACCGCCGACGGCGTCGCGTTCGACGACGGCGACACTGAGACCCTCCGATGCCGCGTAGACCGCAGCCGAGAGTCCCGCAGGACCCGCGCCGTGGATGATCAGGTCGTACGTCGATCGGGCAGGGGGATGGACCCAGCCGAGAGCCGACGCGACCTGCTCCGGGGTCGGATCTTCGAGGACGCCGCCACGCGGCAGAACCACAAGGGGGAGACGCCTGCCGGCGAGATCGACGCCCCCCGCAGACGAGGAGCCTGCCGGTACCGCGATCGAGAGGAAGGGGACTCCGCTGCGGGTCAGATAGTCGCGAATCGCGTACTCGTCCCGACCGTCGGCATCCGCGATGAGGCGGAGAGGCGGCTGATCGCCCGAGACGTCGGTCATGCGTTCCCGGCGAGCTGCTCTTGCCAATCCGCCGGGACCCGCTCAGCAGGACCCGGGGTGGTCTGCGACAGCGGGTGGCTGTGCGGGGGCGCGAGGACGGGTCCGTCGAAGGCGGTCTCGGTGTCGAAATCCCAGAACCAGTCCTCGCCGGGCTCGAAACTCTGGATCACCCGATGACCGCTCGAGTGCGCATGCTTCGTCGCGTGCTTGTGCAAGGAGTCGTCGCAGCATCCGATGTGCCCGCAGAACGCGCATCGACGCAGGTGCAGCCACCACGACCCGAGGCTCTCGCAGTCCACGCACCCGGGGCCGGATGGCGGGACGTCGGAACGGATGAAGTCGCTGACATCGCTCATGGGCGGGTCTCCTGTGGTCGGTGTGCTGTCCGGGTCATGATGTCGGGATTCTGGGCCGTACTCAAGGGTGCCCGCCGGAATGCCCCTGCTCGTTCGACACCCGTCGAAGCCTTGTTCGTCGACATCCTCTAGGTTCGACAGCGTGAGCAGCTCTCCCTCCCGCCGCGTCCCGATCGAATCACAGAAGGTCGATGCGCCCCTGACTTCCAGCGCGACGTTCCTCGTGCTGCGGATCGCAGAGGGTGCGGATGCCGCGGCGTCCGTGCGTGACGCGATCAGCGGCATGGACGACATCGTGAAGAACGTGGGATTCCGTGACCTCGATGCGATGTTGTCGTGCACGGTCGGCATCGGCTCTTCAGCATGGCCGCGACTCACCGCGCGCCGCGCTCCCGCGGAGCTGCACCCCTTCGCGGCGGTCGTGGGTCCCGTGCACACCGCCCCCAGCACCCCCGGCGATCTGCTCTTCCACATCCGTGCGAACCGTCAGGATCTCGTCTTCGAGTTCGAGAGGCAGCTGCTCGACGCTCTCGGCGACGCCGTGACCGTGGTCGACGAGACCGCCGGCTTCCGCTACTTCGACGTCCGCGACCTGCTGGGCTTCGTCGACGGCACGGCGAATCCTGTCGGGAACAGCGTGGCCGATTCGACTCTCGTTGGTGCGGAAGACGGAGACCACGTCGGCGGCAGCTACGTCGTCGTCCAGAAGTACCTGCATGAGCTCGATCGGTGGCAGTCGCTGACGACCGAGCAGCAGGAGGCGATCATCGGTCGGAAGAAGGCAGACAACGTCGAGTTGGACGACGCCGTCGCGGGGCAGAAGTCCCACAAGACGCTCGCCACCATCGTCGTCGACGGGGTCGAGCACGACATCCTCCGCGACAACATGCCCTTCGGGAGCCCTGGTTCCTCGTCGTTCGGCACCTACTTCATCGGGTACTCGCGATATCTGTGGGTCATCGAGAAGATGCTCGAGAACATGTTCATCGGCGATCCGCCCGGCGCATACGACAGGCTGCTCGACTTCTCGAACGCGACGACCGGCTGCGTCTTCTTCGCTCCGTCCGCAGACTTCCTCGGCAGACTCGCGGACGAGCAGCTCCCTGCGTAGCCACGGGGCAAGCGTTTCTCACCCGGTGCGCGTGGATCGCCCGGGGTCAGCGCTCGGCTCGACAGCGGGCTCGCGCACGACGTACAACCCCGACGGGGCGTTCGCGGTCGACGCGAGCGCCTCGACCCACTGACGGTTGAGATCGGGCACCCGGCCGCCGGAGTAGCTGAAGACGAGGTTGCAACCGGGGTGCAACCACACCGTGCTGCGACCGCCGCCGATGCTGGTGTCATCCTTCCAGGTGAAGAGGAAGGGCTCACCTCGTCGCAGCTTCGTCGTCACGACCACCTGCAGATGGTGGAGCGTGCGATCGTCGATCTCGGCCTTCTGGCTTCCCTCGTACACGAACCTGCCCATGTGCCCAGACCTACAGTGGTGCGTGGCGTGTCGCAAGGCCCTTGCGAACCGCCGGCGCGAGAGCGCACGAACAACAGGGGAGTGGACGAGGCGTAGGGTCGATGCCATGCGTCCGCAACCGCTGCTCGTCTACGACGGTGACTGTGCCTTCTGCACCACGTGGGTCCGCCGACTCGAGCGGTGGCTCGTCAGGTTCCCCGAGGCTCAGCCGTGGCAGTGGCTCGACCTCGACGAGATCGGCCTGAGCTCCGCCGATGTCACCCGCTACGTGTGGCTTCTGGTCGGCGAGCGCCGGTTCCGCGGTCATGCCGCCTTCGCCGCGCTGCTGAGGATGCAGCGGTCGAGGTCTCTGCGCGTCGTGGGCCAGCTGCTCGTGACGTCGCCGTTCTCCTGGGCTGCGGCACTCGGCTACACGCTGATCGCCCGCTTCAGACACAGGCTGCCCGGGGGGACCGCCGCCTGCGCGCCGCCGCGCCCCGAGAGTCGCGCAGTCAACTGATCGCGACTCCGGTACTCTCGGCGCATGGCCACCGCAACGACGCAGACCCCTAAACGTGAGGCGTTCGGCTCGCGGAACGTCTTCATCCTCTCTGCGATCGGCTCCGCCGTCGGGCTGGGGAACATCTGGCGATTCCCCTACGTGGCATACGAGGGCGGAGGCGGCGCGTTCCTCATCCCGTATCTCTGCGCGCTGCTGACCGCCGGCATCCCTCTGCTGTTCTTCGACTACGCCATCGGTCACCGGTTCCGCGGTTCTGCGCCGCTGGCCTTCCGCCGGATGCACCGCAGGGCAGAGCCGCTCGGCTGGTGGCAGGTGCTCATCTGCGTGGTCATCGCGGTCTACTACGCGGTCATCATCGCGTGGGCCGCCATGTACACCTGGTTCTCCGCTCAGCTGACCTGGGGGCCGGGCAACGAGAACGACTTCTTCTTCGTCGACTTCCTCCGCTCGGCCGACGTCGCCGAGGTCGGCATCTCGACCGAGTTCGTGCCTCAGGTCGGGCTGCCGCTCGTCGCGGTCTGGCTGATCGTCATCGTGATCATGGCGCTGGGGGTCAAGCGAGGAATCGGCCGGGCCAACATGATCCTGATGCCGCTGTTGACAGTGATGTTCGCGATCCTCGTGGTGCAGTCGCTGTTCCTTCCCGGCGCGATGGACGGCCTGAACGCCTTCTTCACGCCGAACTGGGAAGCACTCGGAAACCCCGCCGTGTGGGCCTCTGCCTACGGGCACATCTTCTTCTCGCTCTCGGTCGCCTTCGGCATCATGGTGACGTACTCGTCATACCTGAAGCGCAAGACCGACCTCACCGGCTCCGGCCTGGTGGTCGCCTTCGCGAACTCGGGCTTCGAGATCCTCGCGGGAATCGGCGTGTTCGCCGCGCTCGGCTTCATGGCGCAGGCGCAGGGCACCGAGGTCGCCGGAGTCGCGTCGTCGGGGATCGGACTCGCGTTCATCGCCTTCCCGACGATCGTGTCGCAGGCGACGGGCGGCTCGATCATCGGCGTCCTGTTCTTCGGGGCGCTGGTCTTCGCAGGCGTGACCTCACTGATCTCCATCCTCGAGGTGATCGTCGCAGCCCTGCAGGACAAGCTCGGCTGGGCGCGCATCCGCACGACCCTGACGGTGTCGATTCCGCTCGCGATCGTCTCGATGGCGCTCTTCTCGACGACCACCGCTCTGTCGGTCCTCGATACGGCTGACGCGTTCGTCAATGCCTTCGGCATCATGGCGGTCGCGCTCGTCGCCGTGATCGTCGTGGCCTGGCTGCTGCACAAGCTGCCGGCGCTCGTCGAGCACCTCGATCGCCGTTCGAGTTTCCGGGTCGGTCGGGTCTGGATGCTGCTCGTCGGTGCGCTCGCGCCCCTGGTGCTCGGCTACCTGCTGGTCACCGAGCTGATCTCGAAGATCTCCGAGCCGTACGGCGGCTACCCCGGATGGTTCCTGGCCGTCTTCGGATGGGGCATGGTCATCGCACTCGTCGCGCTCGCGCTGCTGCTGTCCGCGTTGCCGTGGAGCGGTCGCTCGCACGCCAAGGACGACCCGGAGTACGACGAGTTCCTCGCCGAAGAACACTACGAGCCGGATGCCGAGACCTCGTCGATCCCGATGGTGCCGACGACGGAACCCCGCTCGACGGAGAAGGGAGCCAGCGCATGACCGTCACAGCCGTCGTCATGATGATCATCGCGATGGTCACGATCTGGGGTGGACTCGTCGCCGCCATCGTGAACCTCGCGCGTCACCCCGAGGTCGCGGATTCGGAGCCCGCTCCGCCGGTCGAGCTCTGACCGACGCCGGGGGACGCGGCGTCGCCCCAGGACCTGCATCCCACAGGTCGGGGCGCTATCCGTCGGCCGGCCAGCGCAGGAGACTCAGAGCACCGATCACGAGGGTCGCGCTGCCGCCGTCGCGGAGACAGGTCAGCAGTGTGCGACCGCACCCGCGGCAGAGGAGGATGACGCCGGCCGGATCGAGCTCGGCGATCGCGTCGGCGAGCTCGGCCTCGCGGTCGCAGTGCGCGCATGCTGCTCGCGCGCTCGTCATGTCTCTGCCGAAGACCTCGAGCAGGATCCCGCCTGCGGCGTTGCCGTCGACTCGCGTGCGATGACCGGGGTGGGCAGCGTCCATCAGGCACCTCCGAAGCGCTCAGTGCGGATCCGTTCCGGCGGATGCCCCGCCGCCACGAGCAGGTCTGCGACCGCCTCGACGAAGCCCGTCGGCCCGCAGACGTAGACCGACGGGTGTTCGGTGGCGGGAATGGTGGAGGCCGCGATCGTCGCCGCGTCCACCCGGCCGGCCGGGCGTTCGGAGCCCGGAGGCGCCGAACGGCTGTACGCCCAGTCGACGAGGAAGGCGTCGTCGGCGAGCTGGGCGAGGTCGTCCGTGTAGAACGCATCGGCGGCTGAACGCACCGCGTACAGCAGGCGCATAGGCGCCGGGCTGCCCGTGCGCGCATGCTGCCTCGCCATCGCGATGAGCGGGACGATCCCCGACCCGCCTGCGATGAGCTGCACGGGCTCGGTCTGGGTGGGGGTCCACACGAAGTAGGCGCCGATCGGACCGCGAACCTCCAGTTCGTCTCCGGGGCGCACGTCCTCGACGAGATAGGGAGAGACCTCGCCCTCGGGCACTTCGTCGACCGCGAGTTCGATGATGTCCGAGTCACCGGACGATGCGAGGGAATACGACCTGACCGCTTGATACCCGTCTTCTGCGGTCAGACGCACGTCGACGTGCTGACCGGCCAGATTCCCCGGCCACCCGTCGACCCGCAGCTCGAGCACGCGACCGTGGGGGGTGGGGTTTCGTGTCTCGACGACTCTGGCGACCAGCCACAGCGGTGCCGTGGTCACCAGTAACGCTCCTCTTTCCAGGGATCTCCGTACATGTTGTAGCCGTTCTGCTCCCAGAATCCGGGTTCGTCGTTCTCGAGCAGATCCAGACCGTGGACCCACTTGGCAGACTTCCAGAAGTAGAGGTGCGGCACCAGAAGGCGAGCAGGGCCGCCGTGCTCCGCAGCGAGCGGCTGGCCGTCGAATTCGAACGCCACCCACGCTTTGCCGCCTGTGAGGTCGGCGCGCGGAACGTTGGTGGTGTACCCGCCGTAGGAGAAGACCCGCGTGAAATCGCCCTCGCCGGCATCCTGCAGCAGATGATCGAGCGAGACCCCACGCCAGCGGGTGCCGAGCTTCGACCACCGGGTCACGCAGTGGATGTCTGTGGTGATGGTGTCGATCGGGAGTGCCTGCAGGTCGTCCCATGACCAGGTGCGACGGATGCCGTCGAGACCGACGACCGCGAACTCCCACGTGTCGAGGGAGACTCGCGGCGTCGGCCCTGCGGAGAGCACGGGGAAGTCCTCGGTGAGGTACTGGCCCGGAGGGAGGCGGTCGTCCGACTCGCGTCGCCGTGCGCCGAAGCCGCGGGAGATCACACCCATGATCGTCTTCTTTCGTTCGGTCGGAGCGGAGCCGCGAGTCGCTCGCGGGGGATTCCTGCCGTGTGGGACTGATTCTAGGGCGACTGAGTATCGGCGCGCCCTGATCATTTTTTACTCATAAACGTGCGCTTCATGCTAACTTCACTCGTAAAACAGTCGTTCAAGCCACGGAGTCACATTGCTGAGTAGTTTCGCTGTTTCTGCTGATTCCACTCAGCCTGAAGTCGTCTCTGCCTCGCCCGAGAAGCTGGCGCGCGACAACATGCCGCTCGCGACCTTCCTGGCTGTGGAGAAGGCGAGATCGGCGACGCATGTCGACCTCGACGATCTGCTCTCGGCCGCACGCCTGGGCCTCGCCCGTGCCGCGATGTCGTATGACCCGGCGCGCGGCATTCCCTTCGGCGCCTTCGCGAGCAGCCAGATCAACTGGGCGATGCTGTCGGAGATGCGCAGAGCGGATCCTGCCGGCGAACGCAGTCGCGACAAGATCGAACGCCTGCGGGTCGCCGCCGAGACTCTGCTCGCTCGCACCGGCCGGGTGGCGACCACGGCGGAGCTCGCGCGGGAGTCCGGCTTCACTGTCGACGTCGTGGCCGAGATGATGAAGCTCGACGAGATGGTGCGCACCGCGACCAGCTTCGAGGAGCACTTCGACGTCGAGACCGGGCGTCAGGCCGCCGATCTCACCGACGGCGTCATCCTGCCCGAGCACGCGGTCGAGCAGTCGGAGACGCGTGCGATGGTGAACCGCGTCATTGAGGCGCTGCCGGCGGCGATGCGACAGGTCGTCCGCGGGATCTACCTCGAAGACCGGATGGTGAAGGACATCGCCGAAGAGCTCGAGGTCAGCCACGCGTATGTGTCGAAGGTCCGCTCGCGGGGTCTCGCTCTGATGCGCGAGGCCATGGAGGCATGGGAGAACGGCACGACCGGCGATCGATCGACCAAGGCGCGGGCGGAGTTCTTCGAGACCCTGTTCGGCCCGATCCGCCCCGAGGCTCGCGACCGGTCGAGCGAGCTCCTCGCCGCCGTCTGAACCGACCCCCGGAATCTTCCGGCTCCGTGGTTACGACGGCGGCGCATGTCGCGAATATCGGTTGTGCAGGCCCACGGATGGGCCCGCGTCCAGCCCCATAACCACGGAGGAATTCTCATGGGTCTTCAGATCGCAACCAACGTCGGTGCACTCAACGCGTACCGCAACCTCTCTGTCAACCAGAACGACGTCTCGAAGTCGCTCGAGAAGCTCTCGAGCGGTCTGCGCATCAACCGCGCAGCCGATGACGCCGCCGGCCTCGCCATCTCCGAGGGCCTGCGTTCGCAGGTCAACGGCCTGAACGTCGCAGCACGCAACGCTCAGGACGGCATCTCGGTCATCCAGACCGCGGAAGGCGCGCTCACCGAGGTCCACTCGATCCTGCAGCGCGTTCGTGACCTTGCCGTGCAGGCGGGTTCCGACTCGAACAACGCCGATTCGCGCACCGCCATCAAGACCGAGATCGACTCGCTCGGCAAGGAGCTCACCCGCGTCGCCGCCAGCACCAACTTCAACGGCATCAAGCTGATCGACAGCGCGAGCACGCTGACGTTCCAGGTCGGTGCAGGCTCTGACGCCGATGAGGACCAGATCGCAGTCACCCTGACCGACTTCTCCGGTCTCGGCGCTCGTATCGAGGCGCTGACGGTGACGGACGCTGCCGCTGCGCTCACCACGATCGCGGCGCTCGACACCGAGATCAAGGGTGTCTCGACGGCTCGTGCCGGCCTCGGTGCCGTGCAGAACCGCTTCGAGTCGACGATCAACTCGCTGCAGGTCTCGGCCGAGAACCTGGCCGCAGCGAAGAGCCGCATCGCGGACACCGACATGGCGGCCGAGATGGTCAAGTACACCGCCTCGAACATCCTGCAGCAGGCCGGCACCGCCATGCTCGCTCAGGCGAACCAGTCGGGCCAGGGCGTCCTGCAGCTTCTCCGTTGAGTCGCTGCGCCTGAGGCGCAACAGGCGCCCGGGCGGAGTCACCTCCGCTCGGGCGCCTTCCTGTAGGACACCCCAGACCACCTCGCACGGAAGACGACCGGGATGAAACTCGACGGACTCGTATCAGGGCTCAAGACGCAAGAGCTCATCAAAGCGCTCATGGACGTCTCGGCGATTCCGAAGACGCTCATCACCAACAAGATCGCAGACCGCAACTCGATCATCACGAACCTCCAGTCGCTGAACACCACGCTGCAGGAGCTCGTCGCCAAGGCCAAGACCGCGGCCGCACCCTCCTCGCTCGCCTCGTTCACGGCGACATCGTCATCCGAGACCGTCACGGTCACGGCCGGCGCGAAGGCATCGGCGTTCTCGACCGACGTCGTCGTCGACGCCGTCGCCACGGCGCACTCCATCGTCACGGCATCCGGAGGATCCGCGGCATGGGGCGGCGCATTCACTCTCGTCGGCTCGGACGGTGAATCTATCGAGGTGACCCCGCTCGGCACGGGTCCGCAGGACCTGGCCAAGGCCATCAACGCGTCCAAGGCCGGGGTGAGCGCGACGGTCGTCCCCGCCGGTGTGGATGCCGACGGCAAGCCGCTTTCTCGCATTCAGCTGACGTCGATCGAGACCGGCGCAGCCGGCGAGTTCGCCGTGCATCGAGGCACTGCCGCGGACGTCGCGGCCGGCACCTCGACGGATCTCGGCGCCGAGCCGGGCGCCGCCGTCATCACGCAGGGGGCCGACGCCCGAATCCGTCTGTTCGCCGGAACCGCCGCCGAGCAGACGCTGAACAGCGCCAGCAACACGATCAGCGTGGGCGAGGGCATCGAGGTCACGGTCACGAAGCCCAGCGCTGATCCGGTGACGGTGACCGTCGCCAGGGACGACAAGAAGCAGACCACGACCGCCGAGACGTTCGTCAAGGAGATCGCTGCGCTGCTGACGCGCATCGACAAGGGATCGAAGGCGACGATCGGAGATGTCGGCGAGACCACCACTCTCGGCGTGTTCACCGGAGACAGCACCGTTCGCAATCTCCGCGGCGCTCTCGCGAACGCGATGCAGCTTCCGGTCGACGGAGTATCGCCGTCGACGATCGGAATCTCGATCAGCGACAAGGGCGTGCTCTCCTTCGACGCGGAGAAGTTCGGAAAGGCCCTCGCCGAGGATCCGGAGAAGACCCAGGAGATCTTCTCGTCGATCGCCGGACGGGTCGAAGGCGTCACCGACCAGTACTCCGACAAGTACGACGGGCTGCTCACCCAGCGCATCACCGGTCAGGAGACCGAGGTCAAGACGCTCAAGACCCAGGTGGAGCGATGGGACGTCCGGCTGGAGCAGAGGCAGGCGACGCTCGAGCGCACGTATGCGCAGCTCGAGGTCCAGCTCTCGAAGCTCCAGTCGCAGTCGTCGTGGCTCACCTCGCAGCTCGCAGGCCTCAACGGCACGACGACGTCGTGACCTGAGCACCGCAACCACCATCTCATCGGAGACCAGAACCATGCCCATCACCTCTCTCGACCGCGCGAAGCAGCAGTACCTCGAGCAGCAGGTCGCCTCGGCCACGCCGGAACGCCTTCTCGTGCTGCTCTACGACCGCCTGCTGGTCGACATCGAGCGCGCAGACGCCTCGCAGGAGTCCGGAGACTGGGCGGCCGCGGGCAACCACCTCGTGCACGCGCAGCAGATCGTCGCCGAACTGAACGGCTCACTCACCGATGAGTGGGACGGCTCCGCTGAACTGCATGGCGTGTACACGTACCTCACGGGCCGTCTGATCACCGCGAACATCGCTCGTGATCGGGTCGCCACCGCAGAGTGCCGCGATCTCGTCGTTCCGCTGCGTGAGGCCTGGCATGCGGCGGCCGCGGCGATCACGTCCGGCACGCAGACGCCCATCACGGCTCTGGCCTGAGCTCTCGTGCCTGACAACCTCTCGGCCTGGCTGACGGTGCTCGACCAGTTCGAGCGGGCTCTCGACGCTGCCGACGAGCAGCTCGATGACCAGCCCTTCGATGCGCCACCCGGCCCCGTGCCGGAGGAGCTTCGCGAACGCGCAGAGGCTGTTCTCGCGCGACAGCAGCTCATGATCGGCGGCCTGGTCACCTCCCGCGCCCATGTCGCACGCGAGATCGCCGCACTGCGACGGGTGCCGACCTCGAAGACCGACGTACCCGCATATCTCGACGTCGAGGGTTGAGCATCGAGGTTACGTGAGCAGTCGAGTGTCGCGATAGTCGGCACCGAGCACGGATCGCTCGACGATTGGCCAGGGATCGGCCTCTCCACCAACGTCCGGAGTGCCCCCGTGCTCGAATCCGTCACCTCCTCTGCGCTGATCAGCGCCCTCGATGGGCTGGCCCTGCGCCAACGCTCGATCGCCGAGAACATCGCCAACGTCAACACGCCCGGCTACCAGGCCAAGCGCGTCCAGTTCGAGGACGAGCTGCGCTCCGCCGTCGAAGGCGGTTCGGGAACAGTCGGCGCCACGGTCGAGCGATCGCTCGAACCGACCAGGGTGAACGGCAACAACGTCAACCTCGACACCGAGACCCTGTCGAACATCGACACCGTGCTGCGGTTCCAGTTCGCCAGCCAGGCGATCGGCGGCCAGGCGGCGTCCATCACCAAGGCGATCGGGCAGGCCTCCGCATGACCTTCGACGCGATCGGCATCGCCGGCACCGGCCTGACCGCGCACCGCAAGTGGCTCGACGCGCTCAGCGACAACATCGCCAACGTGAACACGGCCACTCCCGCGGGCCAGGAGGCGTTCCGAGAGAAGTTCGTCACAGTGCAGGCCGGCACGGAGAGTCCGGGCGTCTACGTCGCAGGCGTGGTCGAATCCGATGCCGAGGCCAAGCTCGTGTACGACCCCGAGCACCCCTACGCGAACGAGGACGGCTATGTGCAGTACCCGAACGTCGAGCTCGGCGACCAGATGAGCATGCTGATCCTGGCGCAGCGCGGATATGAGGCGAACGCCGCCGTCGTCGACCGTGCGAAGACGACGTACGAGGCCGCACTGCAGATCGGGCGCAACTGATGTCCGGCGTCGAGGCCATCTCCGCGGCAGGCGTCACGCCGCTCTCTGCGCTCAGCTTCGAGACGGGTCCGGAGGCATCCGGTGCATCGGCATCGGGGAGCGCCTTCGCGACATCGCTCTCGGGTGCCGTGGAGAACCTCCAGCAGCTGCAGTCGTCGTCGAACGAGCTGGCGGTGAAGGCCGTCACAGGTGACCTGCAGGACATCCACCAGGCGATGATCGCCTCGACACGCGCCTCAGTGACGCTCGATCTGGTGGTCGCCGTGCGTGACCGCAGCGTCTCGGCGTTCAACGAGATCATGAGGATGCAGGCCTGACGATGCCCAAGATGCTCACGAGCTACTACGACCGTGCGAAGCTGGTCGTCTCAGGATTCTCTCTCGCACAGCGCACGATCGCCATCATCGGCGTCGCGCTGCTCGTGATGGGGGCCATCGCGCTCGGCGCATGGCTCACCAAGCCGCAGATGAGTCCGCTGTTCACCGGCCTGAGCGCTGGCGATGCCTCGGCTGTCGTCGAGCAGCTGAAGTCGGCGGGCGTGGGCTACGAGCTCACCGAGGGCGGCGCGACCATCCTCGTGCCCGACGACCAGGTCTACGCGCAGCGCCTGGCAGCGGCATCGGCCGGTCTTCCCGGAGACACCAGCGAGGGGTACACGCTGCTCGACGACATGGGTGTGACCGCGAGCGAGTTCCAGCAGTCGGTCACCTACAAGCGCGCGATCGAGGGCGAGCTGGCCGGCACGATCGGTGCCATGGAGGGCATCTCCACCGCATCGGTGCAGCTCGCGATCCCCGAAGAGAGCGTGTTCGTCTCGGAGCGGCAGAGCCCGACCGCATCCGTGTTCGTGAAGACCCGCAACGGATCGACCCTCAGCGACGAGAAGATCGAGGCCATCGTGCACCTCACGAGCGCCGCTGTGCCGGGGATGACCCCCGAAGACGTCGCGGTGACGGATCAGGACGGCCGAGTGCTCTCGGCTGTCGGAACCGGCCTCACCGGCAGCTCGTCGAAGCAGGCGACGGAGCACGAGGCGAAGGTCGCCGCATCCGTCAGCAAGATGCTCGAGACGATCGTCGGGCCCGGAAACGCCACCGTGACGGTGTCGGCCGACGTCGCGAACTCCACGTCCGAGCGCATGGACGAGACGTACTCCGCCCCCGAGGGGGAGCTGAGCGCGTCGGAGGAGACCAAGACGGAGACCTACAACGGCGGTCAAGCGGGCGGCACCGGCGTGCTCGGCCCCGACAACATCGCGGTCCCGAACAACGCCGACGGCACCGGCGCCTACGAGTTCGAGGAGACGTCTCGCAACAACGCCGTGAACAAGTCGACGGAGAAGACCATCACCCCGGCAGGAGAGGTGACGAGGCAGACGGTCAGCATCGCGCTGAACCGCGGAACCGTCACAGGCGTGACGGCGAACCAGATCGAATCGCTCGTGGCATCGGCCGCCGGCATCGACGTCGAGCGCGGCGACGAGATCGCCGTCGAGTTCGTCGAGTTCAACGAGGCGGGAGCGACGGCGGCTGCGACGGCGCTCGCGGCGGCGGAGGCCGAGCGTGAGGCGCAGATGCAGCAGGAGCTGCTGCGGTCGGCGATCATCGGCGGATCGATCCTGCTGGCGGTGATCATCCTGATCGTCTTCCTCGTCGTGCGCCGCAAGATGAAGCGCCGCGTGCTCTACACCGAAGACGGTCCGATCGAGTACTTCGCCACCGTCACCGAGAGCGAGGAGCAGAAGCTCCGTTCACTCAGGGGCCTCAAGGAAGCCGAGGCGATCGTCGCCCCGGCACCCACGACGCTGCTGCCGTCGGCATCGATCGACCTCGATGACGAACCGGAGCCCGACAAGGTGCTCGTCGAGCGCAGACGCCGTGAGATCGACGATCTGGCGAAGCGCGAACCCGACACCATCGCCAGCGCACTGGCCGACCTGATGGACGAGGCGACCGTATGAGCGCATTGACCGAGTTGCTGGATGCACAGGCCGACACGGTCGAGGTCTCGACCGCCGTGGCGCCCGCGGCGATTGCGGTGCCGGAGATGAGCGGCCTTCGCAAGGCCGCGATCGTGCTGATGAACATGGACCGCGCGGCCAGCGCCGAAGTGCTGCGTCACCTCGGTGAGGAGCGCTCCGAGATGCTCGCCGCCGAGCTCACGCAGCTCGGGGGAGTGGACGTCGCCTCCACCGCCCGCGCCCTCGCGGAGTTCCGGCGCATCGCCACCGGCGGCTCTGTGCCGTCGCGCGGCGGCCAGGAACTCGCCACCGGACTGCTCGAGACGACGTTCGGGCGCGAGAAGGCCGTCGGGATGGTCGGCAGGGTGATGTCGCAGGGCTCGGTGTCCTTCGACTTCCTCAACGCGGCAGACCCGGCCCAGCTCGCCACGATCATCGAGGGCGAGCTGCCGACCACGGTCGCCGTGGTGCTGGCGAACCTGCGAGCCGATCGTGCGGCGGCGGTGCTCGCCGCCCTGCAGGACCCGCTGCGCACCGATGTCGCTCAGGCGATCGCGACGATGGGCACCGCGACCCAGGAGGCGATCTCGATCGTCGCCGACTCGCTGCGCTCTCGCACCGGCGTCTTCGCGATGCGCGACAATCATGAGGCGATCGGCGGCGTGCAGCCTCTCGTCGAGATCATCAACAGGTCCGACACCGCCCTCGAGAAGTCGCTGCTCGCGAGCCTCGAGGGGCGCGACCTGGCGCTGGCCGAGGATATCCGCAGCCGCATGGTCACGTTCGCCGACATCGCTCGTCTCGAAGACCGCGACGCCCAGCGTGTGCTGCGCGGGATCGACCTCCGCATGCTCGCGCTCGCGCTGAAGGGCGCAGACGAGCAGATCACCGACAAGGTCAAGAGCAACATGACCGAGCGCAACCAGGAGAACCTCGCTGAGGAGACCCGGGTGCTGGGTCCCGTGCGCATGCGTCAGGTCGACGAGGCCCGCGCCGAGATCGTGCGCATCATCCGTGATCTGGAGGCCGCAGAGGAGATCACGATCTCGCGCGAAGACGAGGACGAGCTCATCGAGTGATCCCTCCGACGGCAGGTGATTCGGCGGCGGCGGTTACGGCCGCAGATATGTGTCGCGATAGTGGGCAGGGAGCACGGATCGCTCGACCTACGGGCCACGGACAGGCCTCGCCCTTCGACTCCGAGGTGTCCGCTGTGCTCGATTCCGCCTTCACGCCGTTGGTCGTGCCGCGCGTCGGCGAGACTCCCATCGACCTCCGAGGCGAGGCCGACCGCGCTCGCACCCGGGGCTACGCCGACGGCTTCGCCGAAGGTCGCAGAGTCGCACTGGACGAGGGTGAGGCCCAGCGTGCCGCGCAGCAGCAGCGGATGCAGGAACTCCAGGAGCTGTACCTGCACGAGCGGGGCTCTGGTCTGCGCGCGCTGGAGACCGCGCAGGCGGCGCTCGACCAGCGCATCGACGAGCTGAGCACGCTCGCTGCCGACCGAGTCGAAGAACTCGCGGTCATGCTGGCCACGACGATCCTCGGAGCGGAATTGTCGGATCCTGCGCGATCCGCCGCTCACGCGCTTCGGCGCGCCCTGGCCGAGATGCCGGCGGACCGGTGGACTCGCGTCGCATTCAGCGTGCAGGACGCCCGTGTCCTGCAGGAGGAGGAGTCGACGATCGACGCGCTCCGCGGCATCCAGGTATCGGTCTCTCCCGCCGTAGACAACGGCGGCGCCATCGTGGAGATCGAGAACGGGGCGGTCGACACGCGCATCACCGCAGCACTCGCGCGCGCGGCCGCAGCACTCGACGGCGACGACCAGGTTGCCGAGGTGATCGGGTGATCACCGGGACGCGGTCGTGGCAGCGCGCGCTCACGGCCGCGCGCCCCGAGCGCTCCGGCACGGTGAAGGCGGTGCGAGGACTCGGGGTGGAGGTGCTCGGCATCGACGGAGCGGTCGGCGACCGCATCCGCATCGACACGGCGGACGGCCGCCCGGTCGATGCCGAGATCGTCGCCGTCGACGGTGCCTCAGCCCGCTGCATGCCCCTGGGCAGGCTCGACGGGATCACCGCCCGTGCCCGGGTGCGGCATGGGGGAGCGCCGCTGCAGGTGCCGACGGGACGAGCGCTGCTCGGACGCGTGCTCGACGGACTCGGTCGGCCGATCGACGGCAAGGGGCCGCTCGACAGGAGCGTCGCCCACGTGTCGCTCGACCACGATGCCCCGAGCGTGATGGACCGCCAGCGCATCGACCGGCAGCTCGGACTCGGTGTGCGCGTGCTCGACACCATGACACCCGTGGGCTCGGGACAGCGTCTCGGTCTGTTCGCCGGGTCGGGTGTGGGCAAGTCGTCACTGATGTCGATGATCGCCCGTGGATCCACCGCCGATGTGAACGTCATCGCCCTCGTCGGCGAGCGCGGTCGCGAGGTGCGCGAGTTCCTCGAAGACGACCTCGGGCCTGAGGGTCTGTCGCGTTCGGTGGTGATCGTCGCGACCTCGGACCAGCCGGCGATGGCACGGCTGCGCTCGGCGTTCGTCGCCACGCGGATCGCCGAGGGCTTCCGCGATGACGGACTCGACGTGGTGCTGATGATGGACTCGTTGACGCGCGTCGCCATGGCGCAGCGCGAGATCGGGTTGAGCGCCGGCGAACCGCCCGCGACCCGGGGCTATCCGCCCTCGACGTTCTCGGTGCTGGCCCGGCTGCTCGAGCGGGCGGGAACAGGGCCCGTGGGGTCGATCACCGGTCTCTACACGGTGCTCGTCGACGGCGACGACCACAACGAGCCGATCGCCGATGCCGCCAGAGGAATCCTCGATGGGCATGTGGTGCTCGATCGGGCCCTCGCGATCCGCGGTCACTTTCCTGCCGTCGACGTGCTCGGGTCGGTGTCGCGCGTCGTGTCGAAGGTCACCACGCCGGAGCAGCGGCAGAACGCCGTGACGCTGCGCAGCGTCCTGGCCGCTCGGCGCAGTGCGAACGACCTGATCGAGATCGGCGCCTATCGGCAGGGGGCCAACCCGATGGTCGACGCCGCGATCGCTCACGAGGGTGCGATCTCCCGATTCCTCACCCAGAGCATCGACGACCTCGCCGCGACAGACGAATCCTGGCTGCAGCTCGCCACCCTCACCACCGACTTCGGAGGACTCACCCCATGACCTTCCCACTGGCTGGTCTGCTGCGTGTGCGCGGCGCCCAGGAACGTGTCGCCGCCGAGCATCTCTCGCGTGCGAGCGCAGAACGGGCGCAGGCCGAGACCGCGGCGCAGACTGCGATCACGAGCCTCGCCGACATCAGCGCTCAGATCGATGATCCTCGGGCGCTGATGGCCATGGCCGCGGCCCGCGCCGCGGGGCGCAGCACTCTCAGCGACCTCCAGGCGCTCGTCGACATGAGACGCAGCGCGGAGTCGGAGGCCAGGTCTGCGCATGTCGAAGCGCGACGCGATCTGAAGGGGCTCGAGCGACTCGAGAGCACCCACCGGGTCGAGACCGCCAAGGCCGAGCTCGCCGCCGAGCAGACCGCGCTCGATGAGATCGCCGTGGTGCGCACCTCGCGACGTGAGGGGAGCGCGGCATGACCGGGCTCGCAGCGGTGATCGCCCGCGTCGACGCGATCGAGACCCAGATCGTGTCGCTGGATCCAGCGGGGCGTGCGGCCGCCGCAGCTGCGACCGAGGCGACCACCGAGACATCGGCGGCCAGCTCGACGACGTTCGCCGGAGTGCTGGAGGCGGCCAAGGCGGCCTCGGCCACCGAGACCACCGCCCCTGCCCCGGCCGAGGGGTCAGCGGCCGCCAGCACTGCGGCATCCGGCGGAGAGAACGCAGACGTCATCGCAGCACTGCAGACCTTGTTCTCGGCGAGCGCCTCGGGGACAGGCGGATCGACTCCGTCGATGCAGAAGATCATCGAGATGCTCGGATGACCGGGGTGGCACTGCTCGCGATGATCTCCGGCGCCGGCCCGGGTGAGGCGGACACCGGGGGACGAGCGTCGGGTGACTCCGGTTCGCTGTTCGGCAACGCGCTCACCGCGGCAGGTCAGGCGCTCGACGGCGCGTCGGACTCGGGCACGGCGATGCTCGCCGCAGATCGGCCGAGCGGATCGACGGCGGAAGCATCATCGGCAGCAGATCGCACGATCGACCCGCAGGCGGCGATCGCGGCCATGACCCATCTGGTCGCGTGGTCGGCTCCGGAGACCGCAGGGCCCTCCGTGGCAGCCCCGCAGGTGACGACCCCGCAGGTGACGACGCCGCAGGTGACGACGCCGCAGGTGACGACGTCCCAGGTGACGACGTCCCAGAGCACCGTTCCGGGTGAGACGGCTCCGGACGCGGTGGTGGAGACCGTACCCGGGACGGCCGGGACGGAGGCGACACCTGTCGATCCCGTGAGCGGCGCCGCCACGACGGATGGAATGCACGTGGTTCCGGTTGCCGCGGCGTCGCCGACGACGTCGGCTTCGGCGTCGATCTCGGCACCCGCTTCGGTGAGCGCGGCAGTCGTCGCCGGTGGACGCGGCGACCCCCGATCGATGCAGGGCGGGACGCTGGGCGACGTCCGAGAAGTCGACGTCGACGCTCCGGCGACTCCGCTGGAGCCTGCCGGTGGCGGCGCCGATCCGTCGCTGTCCGAGCCGGTCGCCGTCGTGCCCCGGCCGGAGTCACTCCCGAGGCAATCGACGCCCGCGATCCCGTCCATGGTCGGTGCCCCTCTGGCCGCGACCGTGGCCGCTCCGAATCAGCAGGTGACGAGCGATGCGGGGGATCAGGCGCAGGGGTCGCAGCCCGCTCCCGCGACGGCCTCGACCGTGCCGGTCGCCGCCCCCCTGCCGACGGCGACACCCGTGTCGTCGCCCGATGCGGCCACAACCGCGAATCGTGCGGTGGCCGCCCAGGTCGCGCCGGTGGTCGTGAGCATCGCCCAGCGTCCGATGGGGACGCACCAGCTCACGATGACGGTGAACCCCGACAGCCTCGGCCCCGTCACGGTGCGCGCGCACATCTCCGCATCCGGAGACGTGCAGGTCGAACTCAGCGGTGCGACCGACGCCGGGCGCGACGCGCTACGCACCATGCTCGTCGAGCTGCGCCGTGACCTCGCCGCAGTGATGCCGCACGCCTCGCTGAGCGTCACCCACGGCTCTTCCGCTGATGCCTCCAGCGACCGCGGCCAGCAGGCCGCGGGCGATGCGCCGACAGGGCAGGGGGCAGGCGATCGCGAGGCGAACCGCGGGCGCCCCGACCACCCCCGCGGGATCGAGCAGGCGCGGGATCTTCCCCGCACCATCCAGACAACGCCCTCTGCCACCTCCGGCGCGGGGCTCGACATCTTCGCCTGAGAGGACGACCGAATGACTGTCGACGCAGTGAGCGCCCCGAGTTCGATCCATACGGGAAGCACCACCGACCCCGCAGCCCGGAAGCAGGTGCTCGACGGAGAAGTGTTCCTCAAGCTCCTGGTCACCCAGCTGACGCACCAGGATCCCTCGAGTCCGATGGACACCAACGAGATGATCTCGCAGACCACCCAGCTCGCCATGATGGAGCAGCTGACGGCTCTCGCCGACAGCGGCGCCGAGGCCTTCGCCCTGAACATGCGTCAGGCCGCGAGCGCCCTCATCGGCCAGGAGGCGACCTACAAGGATGCCGACGGCAAGACCGTCTCCGGCCTCGTGACCAAGGTCTCGTTCGACGGACCGATCCCGCAGGTGACGATCGGCGACAAGACCGTCGCGCTCGACGTCATCACGGGCGTCACCACCGCACCGACCGCCCCCGCACCGACCACCCCCGCACCGACCACCCCCGCTGCGCCCACCCCCGCCGCAGTCTGACCTCCGTCTCACCCAGGAAGAGAGAACCCCATGCTCCGCTCGCTCTACTCCGGAATCTCCGGCCTCCGCTCGCACCAGACCATGCTCGATGTCACGGGCAACAACATCGCGAACGTCAACACGGCCGGGTTCAAGGGCTCGTCCGTGCTGTTCCAGGACTCCCTGTCGCAGCTGGTCGGCAACCCGGGAATCCCCGACGACGAGGTCGGCGGTCGCAACCCCGCCCAGGTCGGTCTCGGCGTGCAGGTCGCCGGCGTGCGCACCAACTTCGCACAGGGCTCGGCCCAGGCGACCGGCCGAGGAGGCGACCTGATGATCTCGGGCGACGGTTTCTTCGCGGTCCGATCCGGCGGAGAGACCCTGTACACCCGAGCAGGTGGATTCTCGTTCGACCCCACCGGCAAGATGGTCACCGCCGACGGCTCGATCGTGCAGGGCTGGTCGGCACAGGACGGCGCCGTCAACACCGGCCAGGCGACGGGCAACATCGTGCTCCCGCTCGACGCCGTGTCTCCCGCGAAGGCGACGACCGAAGCCACCGTCACCGGCAACCTCCCGTCGACGGCTGCGACCGGCGACGAGCTGGTGCGCGACGTCACTGTCTACGACGCGCAGGGCACGCCCTCGACTCTCAGTCTCACATTTACGAAGACGGCGACCGGATGGGACGTCACCGAGCCGACCAGCGGTGCGACCGGGTCGCTGGCGTTCACCGACGGCAAGCAGGCCGGGGCAGGCCTCACGCTCACCGCAGGGGCCGTGAGCGTCGACCTGGGAGCGGTCACCGGCTATGCGGAACTGTCGACGGTCGCCGTGTCCGAGCAGGACGGTTCGGCAGCGGGCACCCTGAAGTCGTACAGCATCACCGGCGACGGATCCATCGTCGGCACGTTCAGCAACGGTGCGACGCAGACTCTCGGCAAGATCGCCATGGCCACGTTCGCCAACCCCGAGGGACTAGAGAAGGCCGGCGGAACGGCATACCGCGCATCCGTCAACTCCGGTGCGGTGCGCATGGGCGAGCCGGGCCAGGCAGGCTTCGGCAGCCTCGTCTCGGGCGCTCTGGAGATGAGCAACGTCGACCTCTCGCAGGAGTTCACCAACCTGATCGTCGCGCAGCGCGGCTTCCAGGCCAACGCGCGCATCATCACGACCAGCGACGAGGTCCTCCAGGAGCTCACCCAGCTGAAGCGCTGATGCGAACGGACCCGGCGCCGTCTCATGGCGCCGGGTCTGCCTGCGGAGCGACCCGGTGACCCGGGGTGCCCGCTGCCGAGAAGCGGCCGGGGGCTCTGTCGAACACTGCCCCTGGCGCCAGGGGCAGCCGTGAGAGAGGCTGAGGGCATGCGCTTCGTCCGGCGGTACCCCGTGATCATCATCACGGTCGTGGTTCTCGCGGGGGTGCTCGCTCTGCACATGGTCGGCATACCCGTCGTCGGACGATGGATCGCCACTGCCTATGTCGGAGCGTTCGTCGTCTGGACGCTCGTGGGAATGGTGCGGGATGTGCTTCGCGGGCACGTCGGGCTCGACATCCTCGCAGTCGTCGCGATGGTCGCCACTCTCGCCGTCGGAGAGTACATCGCGGCACTCATCATCGTCCTGATGCTCGCGGGCGGCGAAGCCCTGGAGCAGTTCGCGGGCCGACGTGCGAAACGGGACCTCGCGGCACTGCTGGACAGGTCTCCGCGGATCGCACATGTCCTCGTGAATCCGCTGGCACCGGACTCGGAAGAGGTTCGGGATGTCGCAGTCGACGATGTCGCGATCGGCGACGCGCTGCTGGTGCGTCCGGCCGAGATCGTGCCGATCGACGGCGTGCTGCTTTCGGCGTCAGGTGAGTTCGACGAATCGTCGCTCACCGGCGAGAGCATGCCCGTCGCTCGCGAGGCCGGGGGCGAGGTGCTGTCCGGAGCGATCAACGGAGCACGGGCCGTCCGCATCCGCGCACTGCGATCGAGCGCAGACAGCCAATACCAGCAGATCGTCGCGCTCGTGCACGAGGCTGAGGAGTCGCACGCCCCGGTCGTGCGTCTCGCCGATCGATTCGCGATTCCGTTCACCGCCGTCGCTCTCGTACTGGCCGGCGCCGCATGGGCGATCTCCGGTGACTCGACACGGTTCGCCGAGGTGCTCGTGCTCGCGACTCCGTGTCCTCTCCTCATCGCGGCTCCCGTGGCATTTCTCGGCGGACTCTCCCGAGCGGCCAAGACCGGAGTGATCATGAAGGGCGGTGCGGTGATCGAGCAGCTGACTCGGGTGCGGTCCGCGGCCTTCGACAAGACGGGCACCCTCACCCAGGGACGCCCCGACCTCGTCGATGTGCGACCCGCCACGGGGATCGATGCTGACGAACTGCTGCTGCTCGCGGCATCCGCCGAGCAGTACTCGTCGCACGTGCTCGCCGAAGGAATCCGTCGCGCCGCCGCAGAGCGTCGCCTCGTACTCCGTCGATCCGATGACGCGAGTGAAGTCGCGACCAACGGTGTGGTGGCCGTCATCGACGGCCGCACCGTCGTCGTCGGCAAGCCCGCTTTCGTCGCATCGCTCGCCGCCGACACCGTGCGCGCAACTCTCGGGACAGGTGAGGCTGCGGCCTACGTGGCGATCGACGGGCGGTTCGGAGGCGTCCTCATCCTCGCGGATGCGCCGCGACCTGAAGCGACCTCGGTCGTGTCGTGGCTCCGCTCGCACGGCATCGAGCGCATCATGATGCTCACGGGAGATGCTCGATCGACCGCGGAATCCGTCGCTCGCGAGGTCGGGATCGACGATGTCCACGCAGAACTCCTCCCGCCGGAGAAGGTCGGGCTCGCCGCCGACCTCCGTCCGAGACCGATGATGATGGTGGGCGACGGTGTCAACGACGCGCCTGTACTGGCGGCTGCCGACATCGGTGTCGCGATGGGCGCGCGTGGGGCGACGGCCGCGGGCGACGCTGCCGACGTCGTGATCCTGGTCGATTCACTGACCAAGGTCGTCGATGCGGTCGCCATCGGACGGCACACACTGCGTGTTGCGCTCACCGCGATCTGGATCGGCATCGGGCTGAGCGTGGGGCTCATGCTCATCGCGATGACGGGGATCATCCCGGCGGTCGCGGGTGCTCTCATCCAGGAAGCGGTCGACCTCGCGACGATCCTCTATGCCCTCCGCGCACTGGGCGGTCCAGCCACCGGACTCGTCGCCCCTCGCGGGTCGTGATGTCGAGACCCGCCGGTGCGCCGACTGGTTACCGGGGGAGAGCCGCGTCGCGATAGTCGGGGCAGACTTCCCCCTCTCATCCGAAGCCCGGAGACCCCCTCGATGATCATCGTCACCCGCCTCGACCGCACCCGGTTCGCGGTGAACCCCGACCTGATCGAACGAATCCATGCGTCGCCGGACACGACTCTGCACATGGTCGACGGGCATGTGTACGTGGTCGAGGAGGACCTCGACGCCCTGATCGACCTCATCGTCGCCTACCGTGCGCGCGTCCTCGGCGCAGCCCAGGCTCTGACCTCGCAGACGGGCGCGTGATCATGGATCCCGCGTTCATCATCGGAGTGATCCTGGCGTTCGGCGCGCTCGTCGCGATGATCACGATGGAGGGGGCGAGCTTCGAGGCTCTGCTCATCCCCGCGCCGATGATCCTGGTGCTCGGCTCTACGATCGGCGTCGGCATCGCGAGCCACACGCTCCGCGACACGATCCTCGCGGTGAAGAGCCTCGGGCGCATGGTCCGTGGCCCCAAGATGACACCGGAGGCGGTGATCCCGTTCCTCGTCGGGTATGCCGAGAAGGCTCGGGGTGAAGGGCTCCTCGCCCTCGAACAGGAACTCGACTCCGCGCCTGACGAGTTCACCAGGCAGGCGCTTCAGGCGCTCGCGGACGGCACGGATGCCGAGGATCTGCGGACCCTCATGGATGACGAGATCGCGGCGACATCGTCGCGCAACCGCGTCGCCTCGAAGTTCTTCGGCTCTCTGGGCGGATACGCGCCCACGATCGGCATCGTCGGCACCGTCGTCTCCCTGACGCACGTGCTCGAGAAGCTCGACGAACCCGATCACCTCGGTCCGATGATCGCCGCAGCCTTCGTCGCCACCCTCTGGGGCCTCCTCTCGGCGAACTTCATCTGGAACCCGATCGCCGGCCGTCTGGGTCGGATCGGGGCCGTCGAACTCGAGAGGATGACCCTCGTCTCCGAGGGGATGCTCGCCATCCAGGCCGGCAGCGCGCCCCACCTCCTGCAGGAGCGACTCGAGGCGCTGTCGACCGTGAAGCCCAAGGCCGGCAAGCAGAAGCGGGAGCCTGAGTCGGTCGAGGGCGTCCAGTGAGCACAGCCCGTCGAGCTCGCGGTCGCGGGCATGAGGACGACTCGCATGACGAGCCGGACGAGCGCTGGGCCGTCTCGTATGCCGATATGGTCACCGTTCTCATGTGCCTGTTCATCGTGCTGTTCGCCGTGTCGAACGTCGACAAGACGAAGTTCGAGTTGCTCGCGAACAGCCTGGCGACGGGGTTCGGGCAGGAGAGCACCGAGGGTGGCGCCGACACCGCAGAGGGCGTGATCGTGCCGCCCGAGCTGCAGGACGACGACGGCGTGGTCGACCTCGCCGCCCGCGCGGAGACCGAGTTCGAGTCGCTCGTGGGCCTGCGTGACCGCATGAGCACGTCCCTGGCGGCTCAGGGACTGCAGGACACCGTGCAGTTCGTGATCGACGATCGGGGGCTCCAGGTCGGGCTGGTCGGCGCCGAGACCTTCTTCGCCGACAACAGCACCGACCTCTCGGCGAAGGCCGATGCGGTGCTCGACACCATCGGAGACGTCCTGGCGACGGTCGACAATCAGGTGAGCGTCGAGGGGCACGCCGATCACCGGGTCTCGGCCGCTCCCTTCCCGACCAACTGGGAGCTCTCGGGAGGGCGCGCGACCCAGGTGGCTCGATTCCTCGTCGAGCACGAAGGCTTGGGAGGTCCACGCGTGAAGGCCACCGCGTTCTCCGACACCCGCCCCATCGTGCCGGGCGACAGCCCACAGGCGCTGGCCAGCAACAGACGCGTCGACATCGTCGTCGAGTCGAACGAAGAAGAGCAGGTGAGAGCGCTGATACCCGCTCTCGCGGCTGCTGCGAACAAGTGAGCACTCACGTGAACACCACCGTCGAGGAGACCGTCATGACCGCATCCGCCGTGCTCGATGACCCGGCCGTGCGCTACCCGGCGTACGATTTCGGACGCCCGGCCCAGCTCGGGCGCGAGAGCACCCGGCATCTCGAGGCGGCGTTCGAGTCGTTCGCCCGGCTGTGGTCGTCGCAGCTGACCGACAAGATCCGCGTGCGGGCGCACCTGGCGCTCGAGAGCGTCGACCTGGTCTCGTACGAGGAGTACTCCGACACGCTCCCCGGCACGACGGCGATGGTCGCCGGCTCCTTCGCCGACCGTGATGAGCCGTGCGTCGTGCAGTTCGGGCTCGACAGCGCCCTGCTGTGGGTCGTGCAGATGATGGGGGGCAGGAGCACATCGCTTCCCGCAGCCCGCACGTTCACTCCGATCGAACTGGCTCTCGTCCGCAACCTGATGGAGGGCACGTTCGAGCACCTCCACGCCAGCCTCGATGCTCTGCTCCCGGGCGCACCGAGGTTCAGTGCCGTGCACTACAACCCCCAGTACATGCAGGTCATCTCCGCCACCGCCGCGGTGATCGTCGCCCGCTACACGATGCGGCTGGGCGACTCGGAGTCGACGGCGACCGTCATGCTGCCCGCGTCGGCCGTCGTCGACCGCCTTGCGGCCTCGGGATCCGATGCTGCATCGGCTCACACGACCGAGCAGACCCTCGAACAGGTGCGCAGCACCCCGTTGGAGCTGACGCTGCGTCTCGCCCCCATCACGATCGGCACCGGTGAGATCCTCGACCTCGCGCCGGGAGACCTGCTGCGCCTGCCGCACCCGGAGACTCGACCTTACGAGCTGATGGCCGGACAGACGCGGATCGCCCTCGCGACACCCGGCAGCAGGGGCTCGCGCCTCACATGCAAGATCACGACCACCCATGAGGAGACCCACTGATGAGCACCTTCCACGAGACCGCCATCGCCGCGGCGATCGCCGGCAAGCTGCCGTTCGGATACCCCGTCATCCCGGCGCCCTCGACCGACCCGGGAGCGTCGGGCGACGCGGTCGTCGTCACCTTCACGGGCAGCCCCGGCGCTCGTATCGCGATCCAGGTCGTCGATCCGTCGCAACTGGAGGACGGTTCGAAGACCGCACCGCTGACCGATCGACTGCATCCGATCTTCGAGGCGGCCACCGCCGTGCTCGGCAGCGGTTCGCTCGGCGACGGAGCCGTGATCGCGGCCACTGATGTCTTCACCGACTCGGGCACGCAGGTGTTCGACATGGTCGACGCCGACGGCAGCGTCGTGGCTCGCGCATCCGTGCGCATCGACGGGGCGAGGTCCGCAGCCGCGGCGGGTCCTCAGCGACTGAATCGCATCGCGGGCGTCGAGATGGAGCTCGTGGTCGAGATCGGGCGCACACGGATGCCGGTGCGCGACGTGCTCTCGCTCGAACCGGGGCGTGTGGTCGAGCTCGACCGCGCGGCCGGGTCTCCCGCGGACATCAAGCTGAACGGCCGCCTGATCGGGCACGGCACCGTCGTGGTCGCGGAGGGCGACTTCGCGATCCGCGTCGAGCGCATCCTCGACGGCGCCGAGACGGTCTGACGATGGACGACATCCTCGTCGCGCTCCGAGCGATCGTGGCGCTGGGAGCGGTGCTCGGTCTGCTCCTCTTCCTGAGCCGTCGCCTGCAGAAGTCGCAGGCGAAGGGAGTGAGCCCGCTGGCCGGGCTGATGCCGAAGAAGCTCGCCAAGCTGACCGAGCTCGTGCCGTCGCGTCCGGCGGCAGCCCCGCGCCCGCGCCCGGAGAAGATCACCGTGGTGGCGCGGTCGGGCATCGGGGGCAAGGCGCAGCTCGTGGTCGCCGAGTTCGGCGGCATCCGCTACGTGCTCGGCGTGACCGAGCACGGGATCAACGTCGTCGACACCCAGGAGGCGCCTCCGCTCGCCGAGGATGTCCTCGCGGAGGACGAGCGCCCCGCTGTCTCCGAGATGCCCGACGACATCGTCGATCGCGCGCTTCGCTCCGTCGCCTGACGGCAGTCAGCTCATCGGTCGACGCGGTTACGTGCACCTCGTCGTGTCGCGATAGTCGACTGCGAGCACGGATCGCTCGACCCTCTGGCTACGGATCGGCCACGTCACCCATCTTCGGAGTGCCGCCGTGCCCGTATCCGCCGCAGTCGCCGCGTCGCCGTCTGCGCGCGCACCGCGACTGCCGCGGCGTGCCTGGGTGCTCCTCGGCGTCGCGTTCGGCATCGCGGCGGTTCTGGTGCTCCTGCAGACCACCGGTGCGCACGCCGCCGCGTCGCTGATGCCGACGGAGACCGGTGATGGCGACGGCGTGACGATCAACGGCATCAACGGGACCCCGTCCGACAGCATCATGACGCTGCTCGGCATCACCGTTCTCAGCGTCGCTCCGGCCCTGCTGCTGATGATGTCGAGCTTCACCAAGATCTTCGTGGTGCTCGCCCTCACCCGCAATGCGCTCTCGCTGCCGTCGATCCCGCCGAACCAGGTGCTCGCGGGGCTCAGCCTCTTTCTGACGCTGTTCATCATGTGGCCGGTGCTCACCGACATCAATGCCGTCGCGGTCGCACCGTTCACCGATGGTCAGATCGACTTCGGCAGGGCGTTCGAGCTCGCCCAGGAGCCGCTGCGCGAGTGGATGCTCACCTACACCCGCGAAGAGGACATCGCGCTGATGCACCGGGCGGCGCAGATGGAGAACCCCGCGGACGCTGCCAGCATCCCGCTGCAGACGCTCGTGCCGGCGTTCATGATCAGCGAGCTGCGCGCTGCCTTCCTGATCGGGTTCATCATCTTCGTCCCCTTCCTCGTGATCGATCTCGTCGTCGCGAGCGCACTGATGTCGATGGGCATGATGATGCTGCCTCCCGTCATGATCTCGCTGCCGTTCAAGATCCTCCTGTTCCTGCTCATCGACGGCTGGGGCATGGTCATCACGGCGCTCGTCCAGTCGTACAACGGGGGTGGCTGATGAACCCGGAGGCCGTCATCGACATCGGGCAGGCGGCGCTCATCGTGGGCGCGAAGCTCTGCGCGCCGCTGCTCATCACCGCGCTCGTGGTGGGATTCGCCATCTCGCTGCTGCAGTCCATCACTCAGGTGCAGGAGATGACGATCTCGTTCGTGCCGAAGCTCGTCGCCGTCGGCATCGCCCTGCTCGTGACGGGGCATTGGATGATCGCCGAGATGATCGCCTTCACGAACGAGATGTTCGCGCGGATCCCGTCGCTGCTGAACGGCGGCTGATGAACATCCCCATCGACTTCACGTGGCTCGAGGCGACCTCCCTCGCCTGCGTGCGGATCACCGCCTTCCTGGTGCTGGCGCCGCCGTTCAGCCACGGCACGATCCCGATGCGGATCCGCGCGATGCTCGGCGTGGGTCTCGCTCTCGCCGTATCGCCGGTGGTGACAGCAGGTTACGAACGTCTCGACACCGGAGCCTTCATGCTCGCCCTGGCCGGTCAGGCGCTGACGGGCGCGCTCCTCGGCTTTCTGGTGATGGTGCTCTTCAGCGCGATCCAGGGCGCGGGCCATCTCGTCGACACGTTCGGCGGGTTCCAGCTGGCGCAGGCGTTCGACCCAGGGATGGCGATCAACGGTGCGCAGTTCACGCGCCTGTTCCAGATGACCGCGATCATGCTGCTGTTCGCCTCGGACGGATACCAGCTCGTGCTCGGGGGCCTGTTCCGCTCCTTCGACGCCGTGCCCGTCACCGGCATGATCGATCTCGCCAAGCCGGCGGAGGCACTCGTGGGGGCGGCGGGGCAGATGATGCTCAGCGCCGTGCAGATCGCGGGCCCGCTGCTCATCGTGCTCTTCCTCGCAGACGTCGGTCTCGGACTGGTCAGTCGCGTCGCGCCGGCACTGAACGCGTTCGCCATGGGCTTCCCGATCAAGATCGGCCTCACGCTGCTGCTGGTCGGATTCGTCTACGCGGCGCTGCCCAGTGTCGTCGCAGTCATCGCCGAGGAGGCCGCGAGGCTGCTCCTGGGGGTGACGCGATGAGTGAGTCCGACAGCGGCGAACGCACCGAGAAGGCGACCGAGCGTCGCCTGAAGGAAGCGCGGAAGAAGGGGCAGATCGGCCGCAGCCAGGACTTCACCGCCTGGGTCTGCATAGCGGCCGCCGCCGTGATGATGGTGCCGACGATCGCCTCCGGCACGCAGGTCGTCACCGAGCTCTTCCTCGCCGTGACACCCGTCGCGATGAACCCCACCGACGGCGCGGCCCTCGACGTGCTCGGCTCGGCGATCGCATCGCTCGGCGGCATCCTGCTCCCGATGCTGGTGGTGGTGCTGCTCGCGACGACGGCCACCGCAGTCGCTCAGGGCGGCATCCATCTGCGAGGGGTGACGATGCGCACCGAGCAGTTCAACATCGTGTCCGGCATGAAGCGGGTCTTCGGGCAGCAGGCGCTCTGGGAGGGTGCCAAAGCGCTGCTGAAGACGCTGGCGATCGGGCTCGCGCTCTGGATCGTCGTCTCAGGTCTCGTGCCTGTGCTCATGGCCAGCGGCAGCCACAACATCACCTGGCTGCTCGAGCAGGCGGCCGGGGGAGCGATCGCGCTCCTGCAGGTCGCGGTCGCGGTGGGCATCCTGCTGGCCGCGATCGACGTGGCGGTCGTGATGCGACGCAACCGCAAGCACACCCATATGACGAAGAACRAGGCCAAGGACGAGCACAAGAAGAGCGAGGGCGATCCGCTCGTGCGCTCGCAGCGCCGTTCGCGGCAGCTCGCCATGAGCCGCAATCGGATGATCGCCGCGGTCGGCGACAGCGATGTCGTCCTGGTGAACCCCACCCACGTCGCGGTCGCGCTGAGGTACGAGCCGGGCAAGTCGGCCCCTCGGGTCGTGGCGAAGGGGGCGGGGGTCGTGGCGCAGAAGATCCGCGAGAGGGCGGAGGAAGCCGGCGTGCCGATGATCAAGGACGTCCCGCTCGCGCGTGCGCTGCACTCGGCCTGCGAGATCGGGCGGGAGATCCCCGAAGAGCTCTACACCGCCGTCGCCCAGGTGCTCGCCTTCATCGAGCATCTCAAGCGCCGAGGGTCGGCCAGGGGGACGCACACGATGCCCTTCGCGAGCACCAGGGACCGCGGCCTCTGAGCCGGGTCACGAACAGATTTCGAACGACGAGAGAGAACGAAGGCGAGACGCATGATCGGTCAGCTGTTGTCCAAGGCGACGGTGCCCGTAGGAGTGGTGGGCATCATCCTCCTGCTCATCGTGCCCATCCCGACCGGGCTCCTCGACGTCCTCATCGTCCTGAACATCTCGTTCGCGCTCCTGATCCTCCTCACCGCGATGTTCATCAAGAAGCCGCTCGACTTCTCGGTCTTTCCCAGCCTGCTGCTCGTCGCGACGCTCTTCCGGCTCGGTCTGAACGTCGCGTCGACGCGTCTCGTGCTCAGCGAGGCGCATGCAGGCGAGGTGATCCAGGCGTTCGGGGAGATCACGATCAGCGGGTCGCTCGTGATCGGTGCGGTGATCTTCCTCATCCTCACCGTCATCCAGTTCGTCGTCGTCACCAAGGGTGCAGAGCGCGTCGCCGAGGTCGGAGCACGATTCACCCTCGATGCCATGCCCGGCAAGCAGATGGCGATCGACGCGGATCTGAACGCCGGGCTGATCACCGACACCGAGGCGCGCAGGCGTCGAGCCGAGGTCGCGGCGGAGGCCGACTTCTACGGCGCGATGGACGGCGCGTCGAAGTTCGTCAAGGGTGACGCGATCGCGGGCATCGTGATCGTCGTCATCAACTTCGTCGGTGGCATCATCATCGGCATGGTGCAGCACGGCATGGAGGTCGGCGACGCCCTCGAGACCTACAGCATCCTCACCATCGGCGACGGACTGGTCACCCAGATCCCCGCGCTGCTGATGGCCGTGTCGACCGGCATGATCGTGACTCGCGAGAACGCCGAGTCCGAGATGGGACAGGCGGCCGGTCGTCAGCTCATGCAGTCGCGCAACGCCCTTGTGATCACGGGCCTCGCAGCCATCGCCATGGGCTTCATCCCCGGGATGCCCCTCGTGATCTTCCTGGCGATCGGAGCGGTGCTGCTGTTCGCGGCATCCCGCGTCAAGGCCAACGAAGACCGCGATGCCGCACTCGAGGCCGATGCGCTGCAGCAGGAGGCCGTCGAGGCCGGGGCCGAGGGACCGGAAGAGCTCATGGACAGGATGCGCGTGCACGCGCTGGAGATCTCGCTGTCACCTGACATCGTCGATCTGGCATCCGGGGGAGCGGGGGATCTGCTCACCCGGGTGAAGTCCCTTCGTCGCAAGCTCGCTCTGGACATCGGCATCCTGATGCCGCCGGTGCGCACCCGTGACAACATCGACCTGCCGGCGCAGACCTACTCGATCCTGATCGCCGGGGTCGAGGCCGGGCGCGGATCGGTGCCGCGCGGACACGTGCTCGCGATCGGCACGGGTCTCGAGCAGCTTCCCGGCACGGCCGTGGTCGACCCCGTGTTCGGCCTCGAGGGCAAATGGGTGCCCGCCGAGATGTCGCACGCCGCTGACATGGCGGGTGCGACGGTGATCGATCGGGCGAGCGTGATCATCACCCACCTCTCCGACATCGTGCAGAGCCAGGCCGATCGGCTGCTCTCGCTCGAAGACGTACGCCAGCTGACCGAGCACCTGAAGCAGTCCAGCCCCGCGACGGTCGAGGAGCTCACTCCGGCCGTGCTGTCGCTCGCCGCGATCCAGCGCGTCCTGGCGGGGCTTCTCGCCGAGCGGGTGCCGATCAACGACCTCTCCCGCATCTACGAGGCGCTCGCACTGCGAGGCAAGACCTCGACCGAGACCGCGGGGCTGATCGACGCGGCCAGGGCGGCGCTCGGGCCGGCGATCGCCTCGCGCTTCGCCGAAGACGGACGCATCCGGGTCGTCATGTTCGAGCCGATGCTCGAACAGCAGATGCTCGAGGGGATGCGGGTCGTCGACGGTCATCCGCAGATCGTGCTGACGCCGGAGTCGACCATGCAGGTGCTCGAGAACGTGCGTCGCACCGTCGCCGAGCTCGAGCAGGTGGGTCCGGAACCCGTGCTCGTGTGTGCTCCGTCTCTGCGTCAGGCCGTGCGTCGGATGGTCTCGTCGCAGGTCAGCGGCCTCCCCGTGCTGTCGTACGACGAGGCGGCGGCAGGCGGCCTCGCGACCGACGTCGTCGGAGTTGTGCGCATGACGCAGTCGGCTCTTCCGAGCGCGGCCGTGTAGGGCCTGGATCTGCTCATTTACGAGCTGAGTGCGATACGTTTGTGGGCAGAGGGCGCAACAGCGCTCACGCCATGGAAGGCAGACGACGCATGCTGGTACTCACGAGACGCGCCAACGAGAGCATCGTGATCGGCGACGACATCACCGTCACCATTCTCGCGGTGACGCCCAGCGGCGTCCGCGTCGGCATCGATGCGCCTCGCGACAAGCGCATCAACCGCGCCGAGATCGTCCTCGCGGTGAGCGACGCGAACCAGGAAGCCGTCCAGACATCCTCCGATGGGTCCGCCGAATCGGTTCTCGTCGGCATCCTGGGAAGAACGACCCCGGCACCCTGATCCGGTCGCAGGAGCGTCATCTCGACGCGCGCCGAGTTACTGGCCCGCTCCTTGTCGCGATAGTCGTGGATGTGACGGGCGATCCCGTCATGGAAACCGTGACATGACGAGGTGACGAACCGTGGCCGCTCACGACCTGAGCATGCAACTGATGCGAGAGCGCGACCTTCTCGAGGTGCTGCTCTTCAAGCTCGACGAGCAGCAGATGCTGCTCGCGACCGGACGCAACCGTTGGATCCACCATGCGGCGAACGAGATCGAGCGGGTCATCGCGGCCATGCCGACAGTCGCCCTCTCGCGTGACACGCTGGTCATCGCTGTGGCTGACGAGTGGGGCGTGCCGGAGGCGACGACGCTCCGCGATCTGATCGAGGCCGCACCGACCGACGCGTGGCGCGAGATCCTGACGGGGCACCTCGACGCGATGACGACCCTGGCCGACGAGATCGGCGACATGAAGAAGGTCAACGAGCAGCGTCTGCGCACGGCCATCCGGGTCACACAGGAGACCATCGCAGGTCTCGGCGTTCCGACCGGCGAGTACGACACGCACGGCGATGTCGTCCGCGGCGCGGACGCCCGACTTCTCGACACAAGGGTGTGAGGTAACGATGTCGTCATTCGCAGGGCTCCGCCTCGCAGAATCCGCGCTCTCCGCGGCACGAGCGGGGATGACCGTGACCGGTCAGAACATCGCCAATCAGGCCACCCCCGGCTACACGCGCCAGCGGGTGGAGCAGACCTCGTTCTCAGCGCCCGGGCAGACGGGACTCTGGCCGTCGGGACTCGGCATCGGCGGCGGTGTCGGCGTGACCGGGATCGCGCGGCTGGGCGACGACATCCTCGACGCTCGCGTCCGTGATGCCCTGTCGACGTCGGGATTCTGGAGCGCCCGCGCGACGGCCGCCAGCAGCGCCGAGGGCGTGATGGCCGAACCGACGAAGGACGGTCTCGCGGCGAATCTCGACCGCTTCTGGGCGGGCTGGTCCGACCTCGCCAACACGCCGGACCCGGCTGCGGCCCAGGTCGTGCTCACGAATGCCAACGTGCTCATCGGACAGATCGCCGCGGGATACCAGACGATCGCCGGGCAGTGGAGCGACCTGCGTGGACAGGTCGACAGTCAGCTCGCTGACGTCAATGCCGTCGCAGGCCAGGTGGCCTCGCTCAACGGTCAGATCAGGGATGCACTGCAGTCCGGGCGCAACGCCAATGAGCTGATCGACCAGCGCAACGTCCTCGCCCAGCAGCTCTCGACCGCAGTCGGGGCCAAGGGCAACGTGGAGGCAGACGGAACCCTCGCCCTTCGCGTCGACGGCAACGCGCTCGTGTCGGGCGACAGCAGTCGAGCGCTCGTGGCGAGCGGGCCGCGTGACATCGCCGATGCCGGTCGCATCACCGTCGCGTGGGCCGATCGGCCGGGCCTGGCAGTGCCGATCACGGGCGGCATCGTCGGCGGCACCATCAGTGCGCTCGCCCCCGCATCCGACGGCGGCACGCTGGCGGGAGTCGCTGCGGCCTACAACGAGACGGCGACAGCGCTCGCGACCGCCGTGAACGACGTGCACCGCACGGGCGTCACATCGTCCGGTGTAGCCGGGGGCGACTTCTTCACGCTCAACGGCGCGGGCCCTGCTGCTCTCGGGCTCAGCGTGGTTCCCACCGGTCTCGACGAGCTGGCTCTGGCAGCGCCGGGAGCCGGAGCGAAGGACACCACGATCGCCGACCGCATCAGCGCGCTCAGTGCATCGGCGACTGGGCCCACCAAGACCTGGTCGACCTTCGTCACCGGGTTCGCGGTCACCGTCGCAGGCGACCTGCAGCGCGCCGACATCGCCGATATGGGAGCTGTCGCGGCGGTCACCGCGCAGCAGTCGAACTCTTCGGTCGACGGYGACGAGGAGACGATCAACCTCCTGACCTACCAGACCGCCTATCAGGCAGCGGCCCGCGTGCTGACCGCTGTCGACGAGGCCCTGGATCTGTTGATCAACCGCACCGGCCTCGTCGGCCGCTGACTCTGGGGAGAGTGAACATGATCGGCCGTATCACGAGCAACACCATGACGCAGCAGTCGCTGCGGACGTTGCAGACCAACCTCGCGGACCGCGAGCGCCTGCAGAATCAGGCTGCCTCGCAGCGTGCCTTCCGCTCGCCGAGCGAAGACCCTGCCGCAGCGGCCACAGCGCTCGGCGTGCACGGCGACCAGTCGCGCGTCGCCCAGTTCGCCCGCAACCTCAGCGACGGGATGGCGTGGGTGACGACCGTCGACACTGCGCTCGGGGCCAGCGCAGACCTGCTCAACCGCGCGCGGGATCTCACCGCGCAGGGAGCCAACTCTGGGGCGCTCAGCGCGACAGCGCGCGAGTCGATCGCGCAGGAGCTCGAGTCGATCAGCGCGGAGCTGCTCGCCAAGGCGAACACGAGGGTGCTCGGTCGCAGCGTCTTCGCCGGCACGAGCGATGCGGGCGGCGCCTTCGACGCCACCACGTTCGCGTTCAACGGCGGCACGGGTGACGGAGTGCATCGCCGCATCAGCGACAACGAGACGGTGCGCGTCGACTTCGACGGCTCACAGGCGTTCGGCGAGGGTGCTGACAGCGCGTTCGCCCTGCTGAACGACATCGCGGCGGACCTGCGCAGCGGCGTGGAGGTGGGCGCGCGTCTCGGCGACATCGATGCACGACTGAAGGATGTCAACGCCGCGCGAGGGACGACGGGTGCGCGTCAGGTGCAGATCGAGCGCGCCTCGGCCCAGAACCTCTCGGCGTCGATCGACCTCGAGGCCCGTCGCACCGAGGTCGAGAACGTCGACAGCCTCGAGGTGCTCGTTCGACTGCAGTCTGCCGAGCTCGTCTTCCAGTCCGCACTGCAGGTGACGGCGCGATCGCTGCAGACCAATCTGATGGAGTTCCTGCGATGAGTGCGTCGACCGACCAGAGGTCCGCGACGCTGGACGTCGAGTTCGCATCGCCCATGCCGGGCCTGAGCCCGCACACGGGGTTCACTCTCGAGCAGATCGACGGCGCGGAGGGGTTGCACGCGCTGCGAGCCACGGACGCCGATGTGCGGTTGTTCCTCCTCGATCCGCTCTCCGGGGACTACGGCTACGAGCCGACCATCCCCGCCGAGGTGCGAGCGCAGGTCGGCGCCGCCGATGACTCCGAGATCCGTGTGTTCGTCGTGGCCAACCCTTCTGCAGACGGTGTCTACATCAATCTCCGAGCTCCGATCCTCATCCATGCCACCTCCGGCCGTGCGGTGCAGGCGATCCTCGAGGATCAGCGGTACCCGATCCGCGCGCTTCTGGGCGGGTGAGGGGGCGTCCTGATCGACGGCTCTTCCGGCGGCGCGGGCTCTCAGCATGCAGAGGATTCTGAGATTCACCGCATATACCAAGGAAGAGCAACTATCCTCTGAAGAGCACAGGCTGGGGTACTGGCGGGATCCCGGCGTCGTCGCAGGAGATCGGTGCCTGGGGCACGTCACGGATGCGGTTGGTAGGGGTACAGCGCACGGCGCTCGGCGACGAGCGACATTCCATGGGACGGAAGACAACATGAGCACTTCAAGGACGCTCGAGACGAATCGGGTCAGCAAGCGGGAGTTCGTGCAGAGGTTCGCACGACGCGGCGGCATCTCGGTTCAGGCGGCACAGACTGCGTACACGGCGATGATCGACGAGCTTCTCGACCTCGTCGGCCGGGGCAACACGGTGACGCTCACCAATTTCGGCAAGTTCTATCCGCAGACGCACAAGGGGCATCGTGTGCAGTTCGCGAAGGACGACGGAGACGCCGAGGTCAACGACTACACGGTGCTGAAGTTCTCTGCGACTCGAGAGGTGAACCGTCGAGTCAAGGTGAACGATTAGTCATCGTTATCTGAACGTAAACGAGAATCCCCGGAGGTTTTGGCCTCCGGGGATCTTTCATGCCCGTCTCACCTCTAGCATGTAGGTGAAAGCAGTTCCGGTCGCTGGGGAGAGACCACACTGTGAGTCGCTGGGGAGGGCTTGCACTTACAGTGAAAGAGGCGAATTCGATGCCTATGCGCCCGCGCGACCAGCTCGTGGTCGATCATCTGCACATCGTCGGCGCGGCAACGGCGTATGTGGCCTCGCGCATCACCCATGTCTCCCGCGACGATCTCGCCTCTGCCGGTGCGTTCGCGCTGGTCCGTGCGGCCGAGAAGTTCGATGCGAGCCTCGGTGTGCCGTTCGGGGCGTTCGCCCGGGCACGCGTCAACTGGGCGTTGAAAGACGAGCTGCGGTCGATGGACTGGGCGCCTCGAGACGTACGAGTGCGGGCGAAGCAGACGATCAAGGTCAGGCAGACCCTGTCGGCGGCGCTCGGACGCACGCCCACAGTGACGGAGATCGCCGCGGCCATGGGCGTCGACACCGCAGTGGCGCGAGAGGGCCTGGATGACGCCGAACGTCTGCTCACCAGTCTTGACGCGCCGGATGCGCCGGAGATCGTGTGGACCGGGTATCTGCCGGAAGAACTCGCGATCGCATCCGAGCGCGATGAGTTCCTGCGACGGGCCGTCGCTGCGCTGCCGGAACGCAAGCGGTGGATCATCACGGCGATCTACTTCGACGACCGCACGGTGACCGAGCTCGCGGACGAGCTGGGAGTATCGCACGCCGCCGTCTCTCAGCAGCGAGCCGCGGCGGTGCGCATGCTCCGGGATGCGCTGGACCGCCATTACGCCGACGCCCCGACGACCGAGTCCGCGCCGGCCGCGCGCTCATCCGCGTCCGGGCTGGACGCGTATCTCGAGCGCCTCGCAGCCAGCGGCCAGCGGTTCACACGGGCGATACTCTCGCACGCCGTCGGCGTCTGATCAGGAGCCCGCCGTCCGACGCGTCGGCGAGGTCGCTCAGAGACTGAAGCCGTAGTTCGCCTGACCTACCAGGATGAGGTTGACCGTCGTCGGGTAGACCTCGGGCTCCTCGTCCTCGTCGTCGAGAAGCTCGAGCTTGTGGATCGGCACGAAGATGCTGCCGTCCGGTTCGAAGATGAGATCCTTCGGCACGAACGACGCGAAGATCGACCGCGTCGCGTTGCGCAGTTCGAAGGTGCGCCCGACGTCGCCCCGCTCGAAGAGGTTCATCTCCACCTCGTCCGACCAGACCTTGCCGTCGGGGAAGCGGGCCTCGATGCGATACGTGCTCGGCTCGACAGACTTGATGTTGAGGTCCTCCACGACGTCTGCGAACAGCGCGTCCGGCTGCTCGAGCTCGAACGCGATGGCACGCAGATGGTCGTAATTGAGGCGGGCCCGGCGCGAGAACAGGGCGACGTTCTCGATCTCGTCAGGATCGGCGTGCGGTGCCTGGTCGATCAGATACTGCCGCACCTCGTCAGGGCCCGGGTACTCGAATCGCATGTGGTAGTGGAACCGCCCAGGGCGGTTGACGATGTAGGTGCTGACATCGCTGATGTCGTTCACCGTCAGGCAGTAGATGCGCTTCACGGACGAGAGGCCGTCGAACAGCGACAGGAACTGGTTCTGCCGGTTGTCTCCCTCTCCGCCGCGGCGCCCCGCAGGGAAGACCTTCTCGAACTCGTCGAAGATGATCAGGCACTCGTCGAGGGTGTCGAGGAACTCCACGATGCCGTCGTTGTCCTCTGAGACGATCACCACGGGCAGGCACTGCTCGCGGGCCTCCTCGGCGACCATGCGCAGGAACAGCGTCTTGCCGATCCCTTTGTCGCCGGACAGCATCACACCGAGACTGCGATCCGTGAGGGCATAGGAGCGGAAGATCTTGTCGACCTTCCTGTCGCGGCCGCCGTAGACGCGTTCGGTGCCCACTGTCAGGTCGTCGATCTTGATCAGGCTGAAGCCCTCTTTCGAGGTGAAATGCACCCGATAAGTGCCGAGAGGGAACTCGTGATGCRTGCGGACGGCCGCGTCGTACACGCGGACATGTCCGCCCGTCTCGATGTAGGTGCTGGTCAAGATCCTTCTCCTTTGCTCCCCGTACTCATATATCGGTTGAGATCCGATCGCCGTAAGGCGTTCGGAAAGAAACTTTTCGCAGTACCCTGAGCGGACAGTGGGCGTGGGGACGCCCGGGTCAGGGGATCCATCATGGGCGAGTATGCAGGGGACGAGCAGCCGGTCGCAGGTGCGATCGTCATCGTGGTCGAGGCCGCGCCGCAGGGGCTGATGCAGTACACACTGGATCCCGACGACCGACAGCCCGCATGGCAGGCGGTGCTCGTCGCTCACGACGACGCCGTGATGGGAGCCGTGACCACGCCCGAGCAGACGGCGGAACTGCTGGTGCGCGGAAGCGTCGAGTGCATCAGGCAGAGCATCCCGAGCCTCGAGGTCGGCGGCCTGACCATGCGCCCCGAGCTGGGCCCGAACGACAATGCACAGATCGTCGCCGCCGGAGAAGCCACCTTCCTGAGGTCCGAATGGGATGCGGTCGTCAGGCGGGCCGACGACCGACCCGAGAGCTGAGCTCGAACTCTGTCACCCGAGCACGCCACATCGCCGTCAGCCGGGAATCAGGTACGCGTCGACGATGAGCGGGCCGCGGATCTGACGGAGCTCGTCGATGATGCGATCGACGCCGCGGGCAGAGACCGACGGCATCTGCAGGTCGTGGGGGCCCAGCGGCTCGAGCCGCCCTGTGCGGATGCGGATGACCTCCCAGCCGGCGGCGCGCAGGGCACGATCCTTGCGCAGGTCCGTCTCCTGTCGCTTGCCGACATGCTCGAGTCCGTGGCGCCCGACGGTGTCGTACTCGATCGCGACGCGAAGCTCCGGAAGCAGGATGTCGGGCCAGACCTCGGTGTGACGGAAGAACGGTCGCGCCACCTTGACCGCGTTGACACCCGACGCGAAGGTGATGCGAGACGCGAGCGCTGCGCGGAGCCGGGCTTCGGCGGCGGATGCCGGCGCAGGAGCGCACACGCTCGAAAATGCCTCGCCGGTCGGCAGATGGGGAGTCTTGTCGCACAGCGTGAGCTGCGGTCTCGGACGCCGCGGAATCGCGCGGGCCTCTCCCAGCACCACGGGCTGGGGCCTGGCGAGCGTCGAGCACTCGGGGCACCATGCCGATTGGCGACGCACCCGTCCCGGCCGCTCACGCTGTTCCGACGGAGTCGCGGCGAAACGATGGCCGACCCGGCATTCCCAGCACAGCAGCACGTCTGCGGCCAGCGGCACCTGCGAGAGCGCGATGCCGTGATTGAGCTCGGGATGGTACTGACGGATCAACTCGGGGTACGCGGCCCATTGCGAGCGATAGGTGCCGACCTCGTATGGCACGTCTCGGCCTCGCGAGAACTGGCGTCTCGCCCACCACGACTGCACTGGTTCGGCCACGTCGGGCAACCTACCGGTCGCCGCCGACATCGCCAGAGGGCGTCGGACGTGACAGACTCGCGAGGGAGAACGAGTCCGGTGGACGGACAGAGGGAGTCATCATGCCGCAGCGGATCGTGATCAGTGGCGCATCGGGTCTGATCGGCACGGCCCTCGCGTCGTCCTTGCGCTCGGACGGCGTGGAGGTGACGACCCTCGTGCGTCGTCCTCCGCGCGACGCCTCCGAGGTGCAGTGGACACCGGGGGAGCGTGAACTCGACCCCGACGTGCTGGCAGGTGCTGACGCCGTGGTGGCTCTGGGCGGGGCGAGCGTCGGCCGCCTGCCGTGGACCCCGCGCTACCGCCGTGAGCTGGTCGAGTCTCGGCTGACGACCACTCGCACGCTGGCCACTGCGGTGCGCACCCTGCGTGACGATGCTCCGTCGCTCGTCTCGGCGTCCGCCGTCGGCTACTACGGCTCGGCACCCGGCGAGATCCTGACCGAGGCGTCTCTTGCGGGTGACACTTTCCTCGCGCAGCTCTGCGTCCGCTGGGAGCAGGAGGCGCTGCGTGCGGGGGAGCAGACGAGAGTGGCGCTGCTGCGCACGGCCCCGATCATCCACCGCCAGGGTGTGCTCAAACCGCTCATCCAGCTGACCCGATTCGGCGTCGCGGGTCCCATCGGGCCCGGCACCCAGATCTGGCCGTGGATCTCTCTGGAGGACGAGATTCGCGGCATCCGACACGTGATCGATCAGCGTCTCGAGGGTCCCGTGAACTTCACCGGCCCGACGCGCGCCTCGGCGAACGACATCGGCCGTGCACTCGCGAAGAAGATGCGGCGACCGTTCTGGATTCCGGCTCCGACCTGGGCGCTGAGACTCGCGCTGAGCCGTGACGCCGCCGACTCGCTGCTCGTCTCGGATGCCGATGTGAGGCCGGCGGCGCTGGAGGACTCCGGGTTCGAGTTCACCCACAAGACCGCTGCGCAGGCCGTCGACGCAGCGATCTGATCGCGGTGGTCGACGGCCGCATGCTCAGCGGGCGTGGGGGTCGCGCCGGTTGAGGGTCTCGACCACCTGCGCGTAGTCGCCCCGCGCCTCGCCGTAGCGCAGGAACTTGACGTTCTCGACCTGGATCTCGGTCGCGTCCGGCTGGGCCTCGATGAGTTCGACGACCTCGGTGACGAACTCGTCGAGCGGCATCGCGAAGTCGCTGGTCTCCTGACCGGGCATCAGGGACGTGCGCACAGCGGGCGGTTCGAGCTCGAGCACGCTCACGCTCGTGTCGGCGAGCTGCAGGCGCAGCGATTCGCTGAGCATGTGGATGGCCGCCTTCGTGGCGTTGTACGAGGGGGTGACGCGCAGCGGGGCGAAGGCCAGCCCGGACGACACGGTCATGATCGTGGCATCCGGCATGGTGCGCAGGTGCTCGATGAACGCCGCGATCAGTCGGATCGGGCCGAGCAGGTTCGTGGTGACCGTCGCCTCGGCCGTCTCGAGGAACCCTGCGGGCGACGTCCAGTCCTCGGGGCGCATGATGCCGGCCATCGCGATGACGACGTTGAGCGAAGGATGCGTGGCCAGCACCGTCTGCGCCGCACTGTGGATGCTGCCGGCATCCGTCGTGTCGATCTGGACGGTGTCGATGCCCGGGTTCGCCGCCGCGATCTCGTCGAGCAGTTCGACACGACGTCCGCCCACGATCACGGTGTTGCCTCGTTCGCTGAGTCGCCGGGCGAGCGCGAGGCCGATGCCGCTCGTGGCGCCGGGGATGAAGATGGTGTTTCCGGTGATGTTCATGCATCCACTCTTCGGAGTGTCGCAGCGGCGCACCAGAGACCACGCATCCAGGGATCCCCGATCCCTGGATGCACGACGCCGAGCACGAGATACTTCACGGGTGGACAGAGAAGCACTGGCCGAGTTCCTCGTGCGACGCAGGGAGCAGCTGAAGCCGTCAGACGTCGGGCTCGGCGCGGGAGCGCGCCGCCGCACTCCCGGTCTCCGTCGCGAGGAGGTCGCGCAGCTCGCAGCCATGTCGACCGACTACTACGCGCGCCTCGAACAGCAGCGCGGTCCGCAGCCCAGCGTGCAGATCCTCGCCTCGCTCGCACGGGCGCTGCGGCTGACTCCCGACGAGCGCGACTACCTGCATCGCATCTGCGGGCACAGCGCCCCGGACCGCACGACCTTCACCGACTACGTGCATCCGGGCATGCTCCGTGTTCTCGACCGCCTCGATGACACGCCCGCCTTCGTCGTCTCGATGCTCGACGAGGTCCTGATCCAGAATGACGCCGCACGGGCGCTGCTCGGCGACGTCAGCGGTCTGGAGGGTATCGAGCGCAGCGGGATCTACCGCTGGTTCGCGCACCCGCATGACGAGCGCGGGCGCTACCCGGAGCAGGATCACCTGAGGCACAGTCGTGTGCTCGTGGCGTCGCTCCGGTCCGCATACGGCGCGCTCGGCGAGCGCTCACGAGCCGGCGAGATCGTGCGCGAGCTCATCGTCCGCAGCCCGGAGTTCGCCGAGCTGTGGAACGTGCACGAGGTGCGGCGGCGTTTCGAAGACCACAAGGTCCTCATCCATCCGGAGATCGGTCCGATCGAGGTCGACTGCCAGGCGCTGTTCACCGAGGACGAATCCCAGGCGCTCATCGTGCTGACAGCAGCGCCGGGAAGCGATGCGGCGAGCAAGCTCGAACTGCTCAGAGTGCTCGGGACACAGCGGGTCTGACCGGCAGCCAGCACGACACCCTGCTGCTGTACTCCACGAATTCCGACCCGAATCTCGCTTCGAGATCCGCCTCCTCGAGCGGTCGCACGACCGAGTTCCACAACAGCGATCCGAAGAGCGAATACGTGACGACGAGCCAGGAGCCCATGATGAGGCCCACGCTGATGCCCTGCGCGATGCCGGCGACCGCCATCGGGTTGCGCACGTATCGATAGGGGCCGGAGATCACGAGTCGCCGCGCCATCTGCGACGGGAGCGGGGTGCCCTCGCCCTCGACCGACATCGACACGGCCGACCAGATTCCGAGGGCGGTCGCGGCGACGAGAAGCACACCGCCGGCCAGGTGGACGACGAACGGAACCTCGATGCGCAGCGACCACCGGGCCTCGACGAGCGACACCACGATGGGGATGACCACCAGGAAGGTGCCCCAGAAGAACAGCGTCTGCAGTCCGGTGCGGGCGAGCAGCGCTCGCGTGCCGATGCTCGCAGCCGGCCGGAAAGCGAGCGGACCGGTGACCAGCCATTCCAAGGGTGCTCGCCCGCAGAGCAGGACGATTCCCGCCGCTGCGCTCGCCCCGGCAGCGATCACCATGACCAGGGCGCCCCATCCGGCGAGGCCCGTCGCCGTGGCGTAGACGGCCATACCGGCGGCGACGATGGCCGTCCACGGAACAGCGACCCAGACAGCCCACCGGAAACCCGCTGCGATGACAGCCGAACCGATGACGAAGAGCGGGATGTCGAACACCGCCACGAGTCCCGCCGGCAGGTCTCCGAGGGTGAGACGACGCACGTCGTCCGACAGCGCCGCCGCGATCCACCAGGCCACTCCCGCCAGAGCCTGCACAGCGAAATACAGCCGAGCGGTCACCGGTGTGATCGGGATCCCTGCGATGACCGGCATGCCGCCAGTCTATGAGCGCCCTCTGCCGACGCCCGCTCAGGACGCCGCCTCAGGACTCCTCGTGCGACCCGGGATCTGCGTCGAACAGCCGTCCGTCTGCGCGTCCGAGCGCGGTGATCGCCTCGACCTCGGCGGTGGTCAGCACGATCTCTGCTGCGGCGAGGTTCGAGACCTGGTGTTCGAGAGAGGATGCCTTCGGAATCGCCACCGTCTCCCGTGCGATGTGCCAGGCGAGCACGGTCTGGGCGGGGGAGATGTCGTGCGCCGCGGCGACCTCACCGATCACCTGTTCCTCGATCAGCTGCTTCGCGCGTCCCAGTGGACTCCACGCCTCGGTGAGGATGCCGTTCTCGCGGTGATAGGCGAGCTGCTCGTCCTGCGGGAAGTACGGGTGCACCTCGATCTGGTTGACGACGGGGCGGACGCCGGTCTCGCGCTCGATGCGTTCGAGGTGCTCGGGGAGGAAGTTCGAGACGCCGATCTGTCTCACGACTCCGCGCTGCTGAGCCTCCACCAGCGCCTCCCATGCCTGCACGTACTCGTCCTGGTGCGGGTTCGGCCAGTGGATGAGGTGCAGGTCGATCGCGTCGACGCCCAGCCGTGACCGGCTCTCCTCGATGCTCGTCCGCGCCTTCGCGCGCGGGTGATGACGGCCGGGCAGCTTGGTCGTGACGATGAGTTCGGACGCGTCCACGTCGGATTCGCGCACCCCGCGGCCGACCGACCCCTCGTTCTCGTAGTTGAATGCCGAGTCGATCAGCCGGTACCCGGCGCCGATCGCCGAGGCCACGGCATCCGCGCCTGCATCCCCGTTGAGGGCGTAGGTGCCGAGTCCGAGAGCGGGGAGGGCGAAGCCGTTGTGGGCCGTGAAGTGAGGGAGAGCCGTCATGGCGCCAGCGTACGCTGGAGCGATGAGCGGACTGCAGAGGATGGCGCCAGATGACGGCGTCCCGGATAATGCGGCGCGTTGTCCGTGTGGCTCCGGAGATGTCTTCGGCGGATGCTGCGGGCCTCTGCTCGACGGGGCACTCGCACCAACGGCCGAGCGCCTGATGCGCTCACGCTTCACGGCGTTCTCGATCAAGGATGCCGCGTACCTCCTGAAGACCTGGCATCCGTCGACCCGCCCCGCCGAGATCGACCTCGACGACGACGTGGTCTGGCGGCGCCTCGTGATCATCGATCGCGCCGGCGGCGGCCCTTTCGATCGCGACGGTGAGGTCGAGTTCGAGGCCTTCTGGCAGCAGGGCGCCGAGCGCGGTTCGCTCCGCGAGCGGAGCCGCTTCGTGCGCGAGGACCGCAGGTGGCTCTACCTCGACGGACAGGTCGGGTGATGGACGTGACCGCGCAGCGACTAGATTTGAGAGCGTGAACGCCAGCCCAGAACACCAGCGCATCCTGCTCGACGTCGCCGACCTGGACCGGCGCATCGCGCAGGCGGAGCGCGCGCGCACCAAGCCCCCGCAGGCCGCCCGCATCACCGAGCTCGTCGCGATCCGTCAGGATCAGCTCCGCGAGCTGACCGCGCTGACCGGCACACGTGACGACGTGCGCACCGAGCTCAAGCGGCTCGAGTCCGATGTGAAGCTCGTCGAGCAGCGCCGGGCCCGCGATGCCGATCGGCTCGCCACGGCCACGAACTCGAAGGAGGCCCAGGCGCTCGAGCACGAGATCGCCAGCCTCGCCAAGCGCCAGAGCGACCTCGAGGACATCGAGCTCGATGTCATGGGTCGTGTCGAAGATGCCGACGCGGCGGTCGCCGCGCAGCAGGCGCTGCTCGGCACCACGACCGCAGAAGGAACCGCGCTCACCGCTCAGGCCAAGGCCGACGTCGCGGCCGCGACCGACCTCATCGCCCAGTTGACGCGCGATCGCGAGGCGGTGACGGCATCCCTTCCGGCGCCGCTCCTGGCCGAGTACGCACGCCGCGCCGCGAACAGCGCCGGCGCCGCGGTGCTGAGCCGTGGCACTTGCGAAGGCTGCCGGATGCTGCTCCCGGGCACCGACCTCAACGACATCCGCAACGCGCCGGACGACCTCGTGGTCTTCTGCCCCGAGTGCGGCTGCATCCTGGTGCGCACCGAGGAATCCGGGCTGTGATCTCTGCGCCGCGAGCACGCCAGCGGTGAACTCGCGGGAGCAGACCGAACGTCGCGTCGTCCTGGTGGCGGCTCGCTCGGGCGGCTACACGGCGGTGGAACTCGATGCGGACGATGCCGAGGCACATCGGTTCGACCTCTCCGCGTCCGAGATGCCTGCGTGGGTCGCGGCTCAGGAGCGCGAGAATTCGCCGCGCTGGGTGATCCGCAGCGCCCGCGAGATCTACCCCGTCCTGCTCGACGCGGGGGTCATGCTCGCCCGCTCTCACGATCTGCTGCTCTGCCACGCGATTCTTCGCGACACGGACAAGGTCCCGCGCCCGCTCGCTCCGTCGTCGTCCTGGGTGCGACGTGAGCCCGTCGACGAAGCCCCGGCGCTGTTCGACGTCGTCGCGCATGACGCGCCGGATGACCCTGTCGGTGACGCCATCGACCAGTACCGCGAGCAACGTCGCGTTCTCAGGGACAGCAAGGACGGTCGCCTGACGCTGCTCACCTCGGCCGAATCGGCCGGAGGACTGATCGCCGAGGAGATGCGCGCGGCCGGCCTGCCCTGGAACGAGTCGGTGCACGATGGCATCCTCACCGAGATCCTCGGCACCCGACCGATCGCGGGAGGCCTGCCCAGCCGCATGGTGGCGCAGGCCGAGCGGGTGCGTTCGATCCTCGGAGACCCCCATCTCAACCTCGAGAGCCAGCCGAAGCTGCTCCGCGCTCTGCACCGTGTCGGCGTGCAGGTCGAGTCGACGGGCCGGTGGGAGCTCGCCCAGCACAGCCATGCCGTGGTCGAGCCGCTGCTGGCATACAAGAAGCTGTCGCGCTTGCTGAGCGCCAACGGATGGGCGTGGCTCGCCGAGTGGGTGCATGACGGGCGTTTCCGGCCGATCTACATCACGGGCGGGGTCGTGACGGGGCGGTGGGCGTCAGCGGGAGGCGGCGCCCTGCAGCTGCCGCGCAACCTGCGCGCCGCGGTGCGCGCCGACGATGGGTGGACGCTGGTCGTCGCCGACGTCGCTCAGCTGGAGCCGCGGATGCTCGCAGGCATGGCAGGCGACCGTGCGATGGCCCGGGCCGCGCAAGGAAAGGACCTCTACGCCGGGGTGGTGGAATCGGGTGCGGTGGCGACGCGCGAAGAGGCGAAGTACGCCGTCCTCGGGGCGATGTACGGAGCGACGACCGGTGACAGCGGTCGGCTGGTTCCCCGACTGCGCAAGGTGTATCCGCGCGCTATGGCGCTCGTCGACAAGGCTGCGCGGTTCGGCGAGGACGGGGGAGTCGTGTCGACGTGGCTGGGGCGGTCGTCTCCGCGTCCGTCGATCGAGTGGGAGACGATGCAGGCCGCCGCCACCGGTGCCGACGCCGACCCCGCCGAGGTGGCACTCGCCCGCCGCCGCGCGCGCGACTGGGGACGCTTCACGCGCAACTTCGTGGTGCAGGGCACCGCGGCAGAGTGGTCGTTGATCTGGCTCGCTGAGATCAGGCACCGCCTGCAGCAGTTTCCCGAGGCAGAGCGAGAGGCTCCGGCATCCGGGATCTTCGGCTCGCGTGCCCACCTCGCCTTCTTCCTGCACGATGAGGTGATCCTGCATGTTCCTCAGGAGCAGGCGGATGCCGCCGCGGATGCCGTACGCGAAGCGGCGGCGGTGGCCACGCGCCGACTCTTCGGGGGTTTCCCGATCGAGGTCCCGCTCGATCTGCGGATCGCGGAGTCGGCTGAGAAGTAGGACGCTCTGGTCGTAGACTGGACGTGCGAATGGGTCGACTGGACGGTCGCGTGGCGGGCAACCGCACCGAGGAACGTCCGGGCTCCTCAGGGCAGGACGGTGGGTAACACCCACCCGGAGCAATCCGCGAGAAAGTGCCACAGAGAGCAGACCGCCCCGCAAGGGGTAAGGGTGAAAGGGTGGTGTAAGAGACCACCGGGGGCCATGGTGACATGGCCCGCCAGGTAAACCTCGTCCGGAGCAAGGTCAGACAGAGGATGTTGACGCGGCTCGCCGAGTCCTCGGGTAGACCGCTAGAGTGCCACGGCAACGTGTCGCCGAGAGAGATGGCCGTCGAAGGGGCGAAGAACCCCGGAACAGAACCCGGCGTACAGGTCGGCCCATTCGCATCATCACCGTTGGCTTCGGGGCAGGATGCTCGGTAGCGTTCGTTCATGTCGAACCGCACAGCCGCCGCCACCGTGGCGTTCCTCGCCGCCTTGGTTGCCGCAGCGCTCACCGGCTGCACCGCGCCGGCTCCGGAGGGCACCGAGACTCCCGCGGCAGTTCAGCCCGTGGTGAAGCCGACGCCGAGCGGTACGCCCGTGCCGACACCGACCGCGACGGCTGAGGTGAGCCGCTGCGACGTGCTGTCCAAGATCTCGTTGACCGGCTACAGCGAGGGCGATGAAGAGCCGACCTACTACGCGACGTGGAACGGCGTACTGCCGGTGGACAACGGAATGACCGATTTCGCGCGCGGCACGATCACGAAGACAGCGGACGGCAGCATCGCGACGTACACGGTCGCCGCTGGCGACGCGCCGTCCGCCATCAGGGAGCGGCTGTGCAGCGATGTCTACGCGGCGATGAGCTATAGCCGTCTGGGGTCGATGCTGTACCCGGGCGATGTGCTGACGCTGGGACCGGGAGCCATGGAGCCGCTCGCGACGGAAACGTTCATCTTGGAGCCTCAGCGCCGCTGACAGTGTCCGGGGCGCTGCTCCCCGCATCCGACGCCTTCCGTCGCTTGAGGTTGCGTCGCACGAGCGGCCAGAACAGAATGAGCACCCCGGTGGCGATGAGGCTCGTCCAGACCTGGGTTCGTCCGCCCTCGCTGAACATCATCACGGCGATCACCGCCGCGATGCATGCGATCAGCAGGATGTTGAGCCAGGGGTGCAGCCACATCTTGAGCTTGAGGTTCGCGACCTCTTCGGGCGTCATCTTCTGACGGAGCCGCCACTGCGTGAGGGCGATGAAGACGTAGACGAACAGGGCGACGAGTCCGGCCGAGTTCATGATGAAGTCGAAGATCCCCGATCCCGGCGTCAGGAAGTTCACCAGGGTGGCGATGAGTCCTCCGCTGGTCGAGGCCAGCAGAGCCATCACCGGCACGCCGTTCTTCGACTTCTTCGCCACGATCTTCGGCGCGAAGCCCTGCTCGGCGAGGGCCGCGAACATGCGCGATGCCGAGTAGAGACCCGAGTTCAGCACCGAGATGACCGCGGTGAAGATCACGAGCTGCATGATGATGCTCGCGCCGGGAATGCCGAACTGCTCGAGAGCGTACGTGAACGGCGCATTGGCCACATCGGTCGGAACCGGCAGCTCGTTCCAGGGAACGACGGTGACGATGATGAGCACGGAGCCGACGAAGAACAGCAGGATGCGCCAGATGATCGTGCTCGTCGCCTGACGGATGCCCTTGGCAGGGTCCTCCGACTCGGCGGAGGCCATCACGGCGATCTCCGTGCCGAAGTACGAGAAGATCACCAGCGCCACCCCTGTGAAGGCGACGCCGAAGCCGTTCGGCGCGAAGCCGCCGTGCTCCCACAGGTTCGAGATCGAGATCTCGGAGTTCGGCCACAGTCCGAAGGCGAACAGCAGACCGGCGCCGAGGAAGACGACGATCGCGAGCACCTTGACGCTGGCGAGCCAGAACTCGACCTCCCCGAAGGCGCGGACGGAGATGATGTTCGTGCCGACGAAGATGCCGATCAGGATCAGCGACCAGGCCCATGACGGGACCGCGGGGAACCAGCTCGCCATGGTCTCGCCGCCCAGCACCGCCTCGTAGGCGAGCACGCCGACCCAGAAGTACCAGTACAGCCATCCGACGAGATACGCGGCCCAGTTGCCGAGGCCCACTCGTGCGTACTCCATGAACGAGCCGATGGCCGGGCGGGACGCCGCCATCTCGCCGAGCATGCGCATGGCGAGGAACACGAGCAGCCCGCCGATGAGGTACGACAGCACCGCGGCCGGCCCGACGGCGCGGATGACGTTGCCCGATCCGACGAACAGACTCGCCCCGATGATTCCACCCAGGGTGATCATGGTGACATGGCGCGACCGCAGCTTCTTCGCCTGAGGTCTCTCGACCGGTACGAGACCGGCTGACGTCGCCGGTGAAACCGGCTTCCTCCAGGACGATTCTGAGGGTTCGTTCATCTCGAAGCTGCCTTTCTTCACGGCGCGGCCCTCACAGCCAGGCCGGCCATCCGGGTCGTCTCGCCGACCGAGAAGCACACGGAGAGGCTATGTTGTCACGGCTCTGCGACCCCACGCAGTATTTTCTGCGGCGTGCATCCGGCGTTCGGCTGGACATGCAGAAAGGCCCCGCCGGATCGGCGAGGCCTTCTGCGCTCGGTACGTGTGTGTGTATGCGTGTCAGTCGCCGGCGAGGGATGCAGCGCCGATGATGCCCGAGTTGTTGCGGTGGATCGCCGGCACGATCGGGGTCTTGAGGTCGAGCAGCGGCAGGAAGTCTCCGGCGTTCTTCGACACCCCGCCGCCGACCACGAACAGGTCAGGGCTGAAGAGGAACTCGATGTGCGAGTAGAACCTCTGCAGACGCTCGGCCCACTCCGACCAGCTCAAGCCCTCGCGCTCGCGCGCGGACGTCGCCGCATAGGTCTCGACCGACTCGTACTCGCCGAAGTTCAGGTGTCCGAGCTCGGTGTTCGGCAGCAGAACGCCGTCGTAGAGGAACGCCGACCCGATTCCCGTGCCGAGGGTGGTGAGCAGCGTGAAGCCGCGCACGTCGCGGGCCGCACCGTGGCGCGCCTCTGCGACACCGGCAGCATCCGCGTCGTTCACGAAGACGATGTTGCGTCCGAGTCCGTCACGGAAGAAGCGCTCGGCGTCGAAGTCGACCCACTCCTTCGAGACGTTGGCGGCGGAAAGCGTCTTGCCGCGCTTGACGATGGCGGGGAAGGCCACGCCGAGGGGGAGGGTCGAGTCCTTCACGTCGAGGGTCTTCAGCACCGTCTGCACCGCCTCGAGGACATCCTGCGGAGATGCGCCCTTGGGAGTGGGCACGCGCACCCTGTCCGAGGCCATGATGCCGTGCTCCAGGTCGACGAGACCTGCCTTGATACCCGTGCCGCCGATGTCGACGCCGATCGCTTTTGCCATGGTCGATAGCTTAGCGACCGACGTCAGCGCCGATAGGATCGATGACACCACGTGAAGAAGGGGATCGGCCATGTCGAACGGCGATGAGAAGTACTGGTACAACCTGGAGACCGGTCAGGTGGAGTTCGGGATGATCTCCGCGTCGGCCGATCGCGTCGGGCCCTTCGACACCGAGGCCGAGGCGTCTCGGGCTCCCGAGAAGCTCAAAGAGCGCTCGCGCGCCTGGGCCGAGGAGGAAGCGGCCGAGAGCGGCTGGGACGCCGGCACCGGCAAGGGCGCTGAGTGACCGTGGACAAGCAGAGAGATTTCGTCCTCCGGACGATCGAAGAGCGCGGCGTCAAGTTCGTCCGCCTGTGGTTCACCGATGTCATCGGCACCCTCAAGTCCGTCGCGATCGCGCCGGCCGAGGTGGAGGGCGCGTTCGCCGAGGGGATCGGGTTCGACGGCTCTGCCATCGAGGGTCTGACCCGCAGCTACGAGTCCGACCTGCTCGCACAGCCCGACCCCACCACGTTCCAGACCCTGCCGTGGCGCGGCGAGATCGATCCGACTGCGCGCATGTTCTGCGACATCACCACGCCCGACGGGCGTCCGGCTGTGTCCGACCCGCGCCACGTGCTCAAGCGCACCCTCGCGAAGGCCGCCGATGCCGGGTTCACCTTCTACACGCATCCCGAGATCGAGTTCTACCTGCTCAAGTCGTCGTCGTTCGGTCCTGAGGGTCCGGTGCCGGTGGACTCTGCCGGCTACTTCGACAACGTGCCCGGCGGCACCGCGCACGACTTCCGGCGTCGCTCGGTGCGGATGCTCGAAGACCTCGGCATCTCGGTGGAGTTCAGCCATCACGAGGGCGGGCCCGGGCAGAACGAGATCGACCTCCGCTATGCGGATGCGCTCACCATGGCCGACAACGTGATGACGTTCCGCACGGTCATCAAGGAGGTCGCGATCGAACAGGGCGTCTACGCGACGTTCATGCCGAAGCCTCTCAGCGGTCACCCGGGAAGCGGCATGCACACGCACATGTCGCTCTTCGAAGGGGAGCGCAACGCGTTCTACGAAGAGGGCGCCAAGTACCAGCTGTCCAAGACCGGACGCCACTTCATCGCCGGGCTCCTGCGGCACGCGAACGAGATGGCCGCGGTGACCAACCAGTTCGTCAATTCGTACAAGCGGCTCTGGGGCGGCGACGAGGCTCCGAGCTTCGTCACGTGGGGTCACAACAATCGCTCCGCGCTCGTCCGGGTGCCGATGTACAAGCCCAACAAGGGCGGATCGTCACGCGTCGAATACCGTGCGCTCGACTCCGCAGCGAACCCCTATCTCGCCTACGCGCTCATGCTCGCGGCGGGGCTCAAGGGCATCGAGGAGGAGTACGAGCTGCCGCCGGAGGCCGAGGACAACGTGTGGTCGCTCAGCGACGCCGAGCGTCGTGCGCTCGGCTACTCCGCGTTGCCCGCGAGCCTCGACCACGCGCTCGAGTACATGGAGAGCTCCGAGCTGGTCGCCGAGACCCTCGGCGAATCGGTCTTCAACTACGTGCTTCTGAACAAGCGCAAGGAGTGGGAGGCCTACCGTGGCCAGGTCACACCGCTCGAGCTGAAGAACAACCTCGAGCTGCTCTGAGCGTCGTCCATGGCCCGTTCGGACGACTCTGTCTCGCTCTCCGCGCTGGCCAGGCTGGGGTTCGCCGAGCTCAGCGAGGCGGCGGCGAACCTCACCGAGCTCGCGACGCTGATCGGTGTCGACCGGTCGCTTCTGCTCGCTGAGGCGGATGCTGCTGATCCCGACGCGGCAGTCGAGGGGATGCTGCGCGTGGCGCGGCGCGATGCGGCACCGATCGCAGCTGTGTTCGCAGACCAGCGGGCGCGCAGACGCGCATGGCGGGTGTTCGGGTCGTCACAGGGCTTCGCCGACTTCTTCCTCAGGCATCCGACAGAAGTGTCGGTGCTGGCTGACCGATCCACGGGGCTGCCGTCGGCAGACGAGCTGCGCGAGCGCATGCTCGACGCGGTCGGCGCGCGCGACGGCTTCGCCGATTCGGGCGACGACAGTGCAGTGGTCACGCTGCGCGTGGCCTACCGGCGCAACCTCGCACTGATCGCCGCGATCGATCTGACGGCGTACAACCCGGTGCGGATCGTCGCCGATGTCGCAGCGGCGCTGGCCGATATCGCCGGCGCTGCGTTGGAGGCGTCGCTGGCCATCGCCCGTCGACGGCTCGTCGACACGATGAGTCGCGACCAGGTCGCTGCCACGCAGCTCGCCATCATCGGCATGGGCAAGGCGGGCGCACGCGAGCTGAACTACGTCAGCGACGTCGACGTGATCTTCGTCGGGGGAACCGCAGACGAGGATGTCGTCTCGGAATCGCGGGCGATCGACATCGCGACGCGCCTTGCGAGGGAGACGATGCGCGGCCTGAGCGGCATCGAGGTCGAACCGCCGCTCTGGGAGGTCGACGCGGCGCTCCGTCCAGAAGGCAAGCAGGGGGCGCTGGTGCGATCACTCGGCTCGCACCTGGCGTATTACGACCGTTGGGCCAAGAGCTGGGAGTTCCAGGCGCTGCTGAAGGCGCGGCCTCTCGCAGGCGATCCCGAGCTCGGCGCCGAGTACATCGCCGCGGTGCAGCCCAAGGTGTTCTCCAGCGCCGCGCGGGAGAACTTCGTCGACAGCGTCCAGCGCATGCGCGAGCGGGTCATGGAGCACATCGACCCCGAGGATGCGCCGTACCAGCTCAAACTGGGCTCCGGTGGACTGAGGGACATCGAGTTCACCGTGCAGCTCCTGCAGCTCGTGCATGGCCTCACCGACCCGAGCCTGCGCACCCGCGGCACGTTGGAGAGCCTCGACGCGCTGGTCGAAGGCGGCTACATCGGTCGGGCGGAGGCTGCGTCGTTCGCGGACGACTACTGCGTGCTGCGGCTGATGGAGCACAGGCTGCAGCTCAAAGAGCTCAGCCGCACCCACCTGATGCCTCGCACGCCCGCCGGCCTGCGCGTTCTGGCTCGCAGCACGGGGCTCGGAGAGTCCGGCGAGGCGATCTGGGCTCGATGGGAGAGCGTCCGGCGTGAGGTGCGCGACATCCACACCCGGCTGTTCTACCGTCCTCTGCTGAGCGCCGTGGCCTCCCTGCCCGAAGAGGAGCGCACCCTCTCGACCGCTCAGGCGCACGATCGCCTCATGGCCATCGGCTTCCGCGACCCGGCGGGCGCTCTGCGACATATCGGCGCGCTCACGACGGGGTTGAGTCGCAAGGCGACCATCCAGCGGCATCTCATGCCGGTGATGGTCCGCTGGTTCGCCGACGGCAGCGACCCGGACTATGCGCTGATCGCGTTCCGCCGCATCAGCGAGCGTCTCGGCGACACCCCCTGGTTCCTCCGGATGCTGCGGGATTCGTCCGGCGCCGCTGAGAGCCTGACGAGGCTGCTGTCGTCGTCACGATACGTCGGCGAGCTCATGGAATGGATCCCCGAGTCTGTGGCCTGGCTCGACAGCAGCGAGCTCCTGCGTCCGCGCAGCGGCGCGGCGCTCGACGAGGAGGCCAGGGCCATCCAGACGCGTCACAGGAACGTGGGTGACGCACTGCAGGCGGTTCGAGCGCTGCGACGTCGCGAACTGCTGCGCACGGCGATGGGCGGCGTCCTCGATGTGCTCTCGATCGAGCAGATCGCGACCTCGCTCACCGAGATCACCGACGCCACGATCCAGGCGGCGCTGCGCGCGGTCCGGCGTGAGATCGTCACCGCCGATGACGAGGCGTTCGATTTCGCGGTCATCGGCATGGGCCGATTCGGGGGAGCGGAGCTGGGGTTCGGCTCCGATGCCGACATCCTCTATGTGTACGACGCGAACGGCGTCGACCCTCAGCGGGCGCAGTCGCTCGCAACGCGGATCGTCGCAGGACTCCGGGAGCATCTGACCGATCATCGGGTGCCGCTCGATCTGGATGCGGACCTCCGGCCGGAGGGACGCAACGGCCCGGTGGTGCGGTCGATCGAGGCGTATGCCGAGTACTACCGACGCTGGTCGCTGTCGTGGGAGGCCCAGGCTCTGCTCCGAGCACGAGGGGTCGCAGGCAGCGCCACTCTCATCGCGAAGTTCACTGCCCTCGCCGACAGCATCCGGTACCCCGCGGAGGTCGATCTGCAGGGCACCCGGGAGATCAAGCGGATCAAGGCTCGGGTCGAGGGCGAGCGGCTGCCGCAGGGAGTGGATCCGCGTCGTCATCTGAAACTCGGCCCAGGCACGCTCAGCGATGTCGAGTGGCTGGTGCAGCTTCTGCAGTTGCAGCACGCCCACGACGTGCCTGCACTGCAGACCACGTCGACCCTCACCGCCCTCGGGGCTGCGGTCGACGCGGGATTCGTCCCGGCCGATGCCGCCGATCTGCTCCGCGCCGCGTGGTTGCTGTCCAGTCGCCTGCGCTCGGCGATCACCCTGTACACCGGCAAGACGAGCGACGTGCTGCCGACGGATCCGCGCGACCTCGATGCGATCGGTCGACTGCTCGGTTATCCCGATCGTTCAGCGAGCGTGCTCGACGATGACTACCTGGGGGTGACCCGGCGTGCGCGCCGGGCGTTCGAGCAGCTCTTCTACGGGTAGGCGGTCTCGCGTCGCGTCAAGGGCTGGCGCGCCATTTGCCTTTTCTGCGCCGGTCGCACAGGCTGAGCGCATGACGATCTCGAAGCTCGGTGTGATCTGGAACCCCTCCAAGGTTGACGGGGATTCGCTGCGCGAATCCGTCGCCGCGACGTTCGTCTCCGACGGAGTCGAAACGCCCGTCGAGTGGTGGGAGACCAGCATCGAGGACCCGGGGCGCGGTATGGCCGCCGACGCGGTGGCCGCAGGCTGCGACGTGGTGATCGCCGTCGGTGGAGACGGCACCGTGCGGGCGGTCGCGGAATCGTTGGCGGGCACGGACTCCGCGCTCGGCATCGTGCCGCAGGGCACCGGCAACCTGCTCGCTCGCAACCTCGAGATCCCGTTGAACGACATCCCCGCCGCACTGGAGCGGGTCCGCGACGGGGAGCCGCAGCGGATCGACATGGGCTGGGTCGACCACGACGGCACCGAGCACGCGTTCGTGGTGATGGTCGGCTTCGGCATCGACGCTCAGATGCTGGTGGAGACCGACGAGGACCTGAAGAACCGTGCCGGATGGATCGCATACGTGGAGGCGATGGGGCGTGCCCTGGCCGGCACCGAGATGACCGACATCACCCTCACGCTCGACGAGCAGGAGCCGCAGGCCCTCCGCGGTCACACGATGCTGATCGGCAACTGCGGCATGGTGCAGGGCGGCATCCGTCTCCTGCCGGACGCCGTGCTCGATGACGGGCTGCTCGACATGCTGCTCGTGAGCGCCGATGGGCCACTGCAGTGGCTCGACACGGTCCGCGCCTTCGTCTGGGAGAACGGCATCCGCCGCATGATGGGCAATGTCGACACCGCGGTGAGCACCGACTCGACGACCCACATCTCCGCAGAACGCATCCGGGTCGAGCTCGCGTCACCGCAGACGTTCGAGATCGACGGCGAAGAGGTCGGAGCGGTCTCCGACTTCACTGTGCGGGTCCAGCCCGCAGCGCTCACGGTTCGCTGAGGGTTCCCGGCGGGACGAGCTTGCTGTCCTGCAGCGGGAACACGACCTTCTGGACGACGATGATGATGCTGGCGGCGACCGGGATCGCGACGAGCGCGCCCAGGATCCCGCCGAGCGCGCCTCCGGCGACGGCAGCGATGACGACGAGCGCACCGGGTACAGCGACGGCCTTGTTCATGATGCGAGGCGATAGGACGTATGCCTCGATCTGCATGTAGACGAGGTAGTAGCCGAAGGCGATGAGCGCGGTGACCGGGCTCACGATCAGGCAGATCAGCGCATTGATGATCGACGCAGTCAGGGTGCCGACGAGTGGGATCATCGAGCCGATGAAGGCGATCAGGGCGAGCAGGGCAGGCACGGGCGCGCCGATGATGCTCAGAACGATGAGGCTCAGGATGCCGTTGATCAGCGCGAGGCTGGCCTGTCCCATCACATATCGTCCGACGGCACCCGAGACGTCTTCCAGGAGCCCGCCGAAGGTGTCCCGCTGGTACGACGGGACGAAGCGCACGGCGACGCGCTTCATGCTGCGGAGGGACGCCATGAAATACAGCGTCAGAATCAGCACGATGGTGACTCCGGTGAACCCTCCGGCGATGCCGGCGCCGACCGCGAACACGCCGCCGCTGATGTTCAGGATGTTGCCCGGGTCCTGCACGAAACTCAGCACGCCCTGGGCCGCGTCGTCGAAGGTGGAGCCGAACTGCTCGCTGACGTCCTTGAACCAGGCGCTGGCCATGAAGTCCTCGACCATCTTCGGGCCGTCCTGGATCAGGTTTGTCACCTGCTCGACGAGGAGCGGCACGATGGCGAGGATGATCCCTACGAAAGCCAGGACCACGACGGAGACGACGATCGCGACCGCCGCTGGGCGAGGGAGCTTGCGCTCGATGAACGAGACGACGGGGTCCAGGCCGAGGGCGAGGAAGACGGCGACCCCGATGTAGACGAGCACCGTCGCGAGCTGATCGACGATGCCTCCGATCAGGAGGGCGACCAGGACGCCCAGCGCACCCAGAAGTCCGTATGTGAACGGGTTGATGCGAGCGAGCGCCGCCGCCGCGGTCTTGGGCTGAGCCGGGGGAGTCTCGGTCGTGTGGACCTTCTTCGACTGCAGCCTGTCGTTCTTGCGGCGCATGATGGCCCCTCGCTATTGTTCGTTCGGACCCCTCAGTTGACCAGTCGATGCGGGGGAAAGCAAGCGCGACACGGCCACGCTCTTTGTGGTGTATGACGTGGTGGATGTCGGATGCCTGTGCGATCGTTCACGCATGGATGCCCTGACACTCAGACCCTGGTCCGCGGGTGATCTCGAGCTGCTGCGTGTGGCGAACACTCCGGAGATGACGGCCCATCTGAACGGCGTCGAGAGCGAGCAGCAGCTGGTCGACCGCAACGCCCGCTACCTCCGCCTGTGGGAGGCGGGAGAGGCCAGGATGTTCGTAATCGAGGACGAGGATCGTCGTTCGCTGGGGTCGATAGGGTTCTGGAACTCCGAGTGGCGTGACGAGCCGGCGTTCGAGACGGGGTGGTTCGTGATTCCTGACGCGCAGGGGAGAGGCGTGGCTTCCCGGGCTCTCGGTCTGCTGATCGATGACGCGACAGCGCACCGTGGTGACCGCAGGTTCCTGACGGCATTCCCCTCGGTGGAGAACGCGGGGTCGAACGGCGTCTGCCGTCGCAGCGGGTTCGAGATGGTGGGCACCTTCACCGACACGTTCCGCGGTGCAGAGCTGACGATGAACGAATGGGTGCTGGATCTCGTCGGCTGAGCGCGCGCTACTCGGCCGTCTCGGGCTTGTCGCCCTTCTCGCTCTTCGGCGACGACTCGAACGCTGCGCCGAACGCGACTCCCAACGCCAGGCCGAACGCAACCCCGACGCCCACGTTGTCGAACAGCAGCATCCCTGCCCCCGCACCGATCGGAAGCCCGATCGCCATCCCGAGAGCGATGCCGACACCCGGCTTCTTCGTCGAGTTCTCGGTTGCTTCGGAGTTCTCGTCTGATTCGGTCATACGCAGCACGATACGTAGTCGGGCGAGCACCCACATCCCCCGCAAGACGGACACGGTGCGGTCTGCGGCGGGCAGGAAGACAAGAACGCCCCCGAGCCACAGCTCGGGGGCGTTCTCGGAGAATTCTGCGGATCAGACTCCGAAGTACAGCTCGTTCCTCCGGGGGTATAGGGGGATCATGAGAGTCGTTGTGAGACGCGGACTTCCGAGGGCCATGTTTGGGGATTCATGGTTACAAATTGCGCCCCTGTCGGCTTGTCGGCCGGGAGGGCGAGGAGAGTGGGGTTCTCTGCTTTCGCGGTCTAGCTCGCGGCAACCCTGTTGAGGAAACGCTCGACAGTCTGCCCCACCACAAGATCGGGCTTCAGCTCATCCATGAGATCCCAGTCGATGTCTGGTCCCCAGTGGAAGTGAAACTCTCGAAACAGGTGCTTTCCCCACCACGAGAGGTAGCCGGCGAAATCACCCGTCCCGAAGAATGAGTTGCCGAAGACGAGCACTTTGAGCGGGCTCGGGGCGGTGCTGTTGGTCCACCTGAACCGGCGGCCCCTCATGCCGCCGTCAGCAGGGAAGTGCTTCTCCACCATCGTGAGGCCGCCCGCGTAGGCCGCAAGCTCATCGGCGCTCGGCTCGACGATACGTGAGTAAAAAGGCAACCTGAAWCGGCCGGTGAGGTCACCGACTGCGTGCCTGAATTGGTACATGCGAACGCCATCGACGAGCGGAACGAGCTGGGGGTCGATCTGAGCGGCCAGTGCAGAGAACATTCGCTGAGCACCGACCGCTGAGAAGTGGGTGTCTGTCATCAGGAACGGATCATCGACTTCGTTCCACTCCTCAAAGGGTGCAAGGCCGCTGACGTAGAAGTCGGCGTCGCGCAGCCTGCTCTCTATCTCTAGAAGCACGGGGCTCGGACCATCGATATCGAGAGGAGCATCCTCGCGCAGGACGGTCAGTTTCTCCGGGATGATGGTCTGAACGAAGCGCGCGCCACGCGCCTCGCATCCTTCTCCCCGCTGGGCGAGCACATCCATCCACTGATCAACTCGTGACAGGAGCGCATCGTCGACGGGCTCGTCGTACAGCGACAGCAGGGAGTTGGTCCCACCGGTGAGGAACAGGTGCCCGCGGAGGCCGATGACCGCTGACCCATCCATCGACGGCAACCCGGCCGGCATGAGCATGGGGGACAGGTTGCCCGCCTCGACCTGGTGTTTCACCGCGTTCCGGTCCTCCGGGGACCAAAGGGTGGTCGACGATACGCCATTCAGTTCTTCAACGGCGGTCTTCCTCAGGGTGGCTAGACCTTCGGCTCCGAGGCTCAGTGCTGCCTCTCGACCATCGCTCAGAGCTTTGACCAGGAACCGTCCGGATACGACATCGAGAGCGGTGAAGCGTCGGGAACACTCAAGAGAAAACCACGCGTCTTGGGTCGTGATCTTCTGCAGGTCGCCACGAGTTGCGCTCGGTCTCGTTTCCCCGACGATCTCGCCGTCGAAGGTGGCGACCACCCGAACATCCCGGTTATCCGCTGCCTCCGGATCGAACACCCAACCCCTGATGATCTGCCGCTCGAAGTCGAAGCGCTCTGCGTACCCTTGCACGCGGACCACTGTAGCGGACGACCTACGAGACGGCCGGAGCTGCTCGCGTCCTCCCGGATACGGAGTTGGGGTGATTCGCGCGCGCGGCAGCCACTTACGTCCTACCTCGTACGTGACGAATCGTCACGTGCCGCTGTGACCGCAGCGCTGCAGGCGCGTGGGCCCATCCCGGCCCGGCTCGAACGGGCAGCCTCCCTCTCCGACTAGCTGGACGCGTAGCCGGGGTGAGCTGACGCGCCTAGGGCGGGACCGAGAAGGACTCTACGCGAGACGCAAGAGAGCCCGCCAGGCATGGCCTGACGGGCTCTCTGTGAGATTCTGCGGACTCCCTGCGGACTAACCCCCGGAATTCCGCGTGATCTGGCTACACTCCGAAGTACAGCTCGTACTCGAACGGGTGCGGACGCTGAGCCATCGGCAGGATCTCGTTCTCGTACTTGTACGAGATCCAGGTCTCGATGAGCTCCTCGGTGAACACGCCGCCCTCGAGGAGGAACTGGTGGTCCGCCTTCAGGGCGTCGAGCGAGTCCAGCAGGGAGTTCGGGACCTGGGGGATGTTCTTGGCCTCCTCGGGAGGAAGCTCGTAGAGGTCCTTGTCGACGGGCTCGTGCGGCTCGATGCGGTTCTTGATGCCGTCGAGACCTGCCATGAGCTGTGCCGCGAACGCCAGGTACGGGTTGCCCGAGGCGTCGGGAGCGCGGAACTCGATGCGCTTGGCCTTCGGGTTGGAGCCCGTGATCGGGATGCGGATGGCAGCCGAGCGGTTTCCTGCGGAGTAGACCAGGTTGACCGGCGCCTCGAAGCCCTTGACCAGACGGTGGTAGCTGTTCAGGGTCGGGTTCGTGAACGCGAGCACGGCCGGGGCGTGTGCCAGGAGTCCGCCGATGTACCAGCGGGCGACATCGCTGAGCTGACCGTAGCCGGCCTCGTCGTAGAACAGCGGCTTGCCGTCGTTCCAGAGCGACTGGTGCGTGTGCATGCCCGAGCCGTTGTCGCCGTAGAGCGGCTTCGGCATGAAGGTGGCGACCTTGCCCCACTCCTCGGCGGTGTTCTTGACGATGTACTTGAACTTCAGGATGTCGTCCGCCGAGTGCACCATGGTGTCGAAGCGGTAGTTGATCTCCTGCTGGCCCGCGGTGCCGACCTCGTGGTGCGAGCGCTCGAGGATGAATCCGGCCTCGATCAGCTTCAGGGTGATGTCATCGCGCAGGTCAGCGGTCTTGTCGACCGGGCTGACGGGGAAGTAGCCGCCCTTGTACGGGGTCTTGTTGGCGAGGTTTCCGCCTTCTTCCTCGCGACCGGTGTTCCACGCGGCCTCTTCGGAGTCGACCTTGTAGAAGCTCTCGCCGGCGGTGACCGAGTAGCGCACGTCGTCGAAGATGTAGAACTCGGCCTCGGGGGCGAAGAACGCGGTGTCGGCGATGCCGGTCGATGCGAGGTACTTCTCGGCCTTCTTGGCGACCTGGCGCGGGTCCTTCGAGTAGATCTCTCCGGTGCGGGGGTTGTAGATGTCGAAGATCATCACGAGGGTGCTCGCCTCGCGGAAGGGGTCCATGTAAGCCGTGGTGACATCAGGGATGAGCTGCATGTCGGACTCGTGGATGCTGGCGAAGCCGCGGATCGAGGAGCCGTCGAACAGCTGCCCGTCCACGAAGAAGTCCTCGTCGACAGTGGCCGCAGGGATGTTGAAGTGCTGCTGCACACCCGGGAGATCAGTGAATCGGATGTCAAGGAACTTGACGTCGTTCTCCTTGATGAAGGTCAGCACCTCGGACGAATCTTTGAACATGTACGACTCCTGGATTGCGGATCGATGGCTTCACGGCCATTGTGCACAGTACGTGCGGGGCGTTACTCCACGGTATCCGCTTTGTTTCCAGCATGTTACGCGCCGGTAGGCTGATGACGTGACGGATGCTGTGAACACGTACCCCGGAGAACGACTCGGAATGCCGCAGACGGGGACGGGCAGCATCGCCCGCCCTGGGCGGCGGATCGGGGCTCTCCTCATCGACTACATCGCTGCGACGATCATCGCCACCGGCTTCCTCGGATACGACCAGTTCGCACTGCCCGCAGAGGCAGGCCTGACGATGTTCGCGCCGATGGGCGTGTTCGCCCTGCTGCAGATCCTGTTCATCCCGACGGCGGGTGGCAGCCCCGGACACCGCATCCTCGGCATGCGCGTCGTACGCCTCGGCGGTGGCTGGGTGGGAGTGTGGCGGCCGATCGTGCGCACGCTGCTCATCGTCATCGTGATCCCGGCGGTCATCTGGGATGCCGACCAGCGAGGTGTTCACGACAAGGTGACGGGACTCGTTCTCATCCGCGCCTGACGCGGCTCACTCCTTGCCGCGGTTGCGGCGTCGTGCCTCGCGCGGTGCGCGACCTCCGAGGAACGAGCGTGCGGGGTCGACGACGTAGCCCTGTCGCAGCGCCTCACGACCGATGAGCATGCGGAAACCCATCTCATCTCGGTTGCTCAATGTCACCTCGGCGAGCACCTCTCGGTCATGCAGACGAATGAGCATCTCGACGACGAGTCGCTCCTGCGCATGGCCGGAAGAGCTGCGCACCGCGCGGCGATCGTGCACCGGGGATTCGACGATCACCGCGTCCTCCTGGCTGTCCTGCCAGGGCTTCACCCGGAACCGGACCCACGACACGCCGTCGCGCTCGAACTCCTGGATCTCGAATGCGTGCAGCGAAGAGGTGCGGGCGCCCGTGTCGATCTTGGCTTTGAGCCAGTCCACACCGAGATCGGGCAGGCTCACCCATTCTCGCCACCCGATAAGGGTGTTTGAATGGGATGACTTACTCACCCGACCATCCTGGCAGGAAATCCCCCGTGAAGATCGCAGTGCTCTCCCGCGCGCCGCAGGCGTACTCCACCCAACGGCTGCGCGCCGCCGCGCTCCAGCGAGGTCACAACGTCAAAGTGCTGAACACGCTGCGCTTCGCGATCGATCTCACGGCCGACGAACCCGACCTGCACTACCGCGGACGTCAGCTCAGCGACTACGACGCGATCCTGCCCCGAATCGGCAACTCGATCACCTACTTCGGCACAGCAGTGGTGCGCCAGTTCGAGCAGATGGACGTGTACACGCCGAACACGGCGAACGGGATCTCGAGTGCCCGCGACAAGCTCCGCGCGAACCAGATCCTCTCGCGCCACAACATCGCGATGCCGCCCACGGCGTTCGTGCGCAACCGCGCCGATGTGCGGCCCGCCATCGAGCGCGTCGGCGGCGCTCCTGYCGTCATCAAGCTCCTCGAGGGCACGCAGGGGATCGGCGTCATCCTCGCGCCGCAGGTGAAGGTCGCTGAGGCGATCATCGAGACGTTGCACTCGACCAAGCAGAACGTGCTCATCCAGAAGTTCATCTCCGAGAGCCGCGGTCGGGACATCCGCGCGCTCGTGGTGGGAGACAGGGTGGTGGCGGCGATGCGACGGTCCGCAGCCGGAGACGAGTTCCGCTCGAACGTGCATCGCGGGGGCTCCGTCGAAGCCGTCGAGCTCGACCCCGTCTACGAACGCGCGGCTGTTCGCTCGGCTCAGATCATGGGCCTGCGCGTCGCCGGAGTCGACATGCTCGAGGGCGATGAGGGCCCGCTGGTGATGGAGGTCAACTCCTCGCCAGGGCTCCAGGGCATCGAGACGGCCACCAAGCTCGACGTCGCCGGGGCGATCATCGACTACATCGCAGGGCAGGTGGCGTTCCCCGAGATCGATGTGCGCCAGCGCCTGACGGTGTCGACGGGCTACGGCGTCGCCGAGCTGATGGTGCACGGCGCGGTCGATCTCGTCGGCAAGACGCTCGGCGAGGCCGGACTCTGGGAGCGCGACATCACGGTGCTCACGCTGCACCGCGGCGTCTCCGTCATCCCCAACCCGCGAAAGCACGTCGTCCTCGAGGCCGAGGATCGACTCTTCTGCTTCGGCAAGCTCGACGAGATGCGATCCATGGTGCCGGAGCGCCGGCGTCGCCGCGCCAAGGTCCGCCGCCTCCCGCGTCAGCCGCTCTCCGAGTGAAACGACGAAGCGCGGCCGCCTCTCGACAGAGGACGGCCGCGCTTCGTCGTATGCAGGCGTCAGATCAACGAGGGCGCTGCGCTCGGACCTTCGTGGGGTCGATGCCCTTCGGGATCGGCAGCGAGGAGATCGACTGCGACACCGACTCGATGCGTCGGATGACGGCGCCCATGGTGGCCTTGTCGATGACCTTCGGAAGCTTCTTGATCGTCTTGGCGAGGTCGGCGATGGCGACGTCGTCATCGCCGTGGCCGACGTAGAGCACGGTGACAGGCACGCCGTGGGCGACGCGGGCGGCCTTGCTGCGCTCGTCGTTCACTAGGCGGGTCAGGCGTCCGCGTGACCCCTCTCCGACGACGACGACCCCGCCGCGTCCGACCGTGCGGTAGACGGCGTCCTGCGTCTTCGGGTTGATCCCCACCGGCGTCTCGGAGCCCTGCCAGTGGCGACCGAGGCTGGTGCTGAGCACGTGGCCCGTGGCACCGGGCATTCCGTCGATCTTCTGGTACATCGCCGAGGTGGACAGGCGCGTCATCAGGAACATCGCGCCGAGCAGACCGAGCATCAGGCCCGAGATGCCCCAGAGGATGAGGGTCCACACCTGGAACGGCGGGATCAGGTAACCGACGATGAGGCCGACGAGCACACCGAGGACCAGCAGCGCGATCTGAGCCCAGGGCAGCCAGGGGTAGATCTCTCTCGTGAACTTGAAGAGGGACTTGATCTGGGAGAAGAATCCCGGACGCTTCTCGGGCGCGGACGTGCGGTTTGCCATGTGCATAAGAATACCGACTCCGGGAGGCGCTCATGGCGTCGTTCGCGTCAGGCGGATTCCTGGTCACCATCCTCCTCTGCACAGGTCGTCGATCCCCGCGGAAGCGTCCACATCCCGCCTCCCTCCCACACAGGCTCCGTGCGATGCACTGACATGGGGTGATGGCAGATACAGAGGCGCGGTCACGAGGGGCGGTGCTCGTGCCGGGTGCGCATCGCGCGATCAGGAGGATCGACGCGGGCGAAGGGCCGTACGCGGGAATGCTGGTCACCCGGGGCGGGTCGGTGGCCGTGCGGGTCGACTCGGAGTCGATCAGCGGGTGGGCGGGGTGGGAGCACGCCGGAGACGATCACGTCGCGGGTCCGCTCGACATCGTGCGGCGATCCGACGGGCATGACGTTCTTCTGCCGTGGTGCACGGAGCGGGTCTCCTCGTTCGTCGGACGCCGTGCCGCAGCCGATGCCTCGCTCGCCTCCGGAGAGATGACCACTCTCGTGGCGAGCATCCTGCGCGGTCTGGGCGAACTCGCGAGAGCCGAGGGGCACGATGAGACCGGCGAGTGGTGGCTCACGGACGACGGACGACCGACGTTCGTGATCGGTGCCGGCGACACTGCTCGAGCCGCGGCGGGTGCCCTCGTGGCGCGGTTGCGGGAGGATTGTGCCGATCGCACGCTCGCTCGTCTGCTCGTCGTGATCGAGGAAGGGCTCGGTGCCGAGATCGCAAGGCCGGGGATGCCGGCTCGTCAGCTCGAGAGGTGGGAGGCCGAGCTGTTCGACACGGCGGCTCCGAAACCGCTGAAGCGAGATGTGCATGCGCCAGCGCTGGCAAGGCATACCGATGCGGCGAGGCATGCGGTCGTGGCACGGCCCGTCGCGCGGCGCCATCTGAGAACCCGCGCGTCGCTGCCGAGGGACCGCGGCGGAGTCGGGGCACTGTCGTCTCGAATCGTCGGTGGGATCGTGCATAGCCTCAACGGGTATCGAGACGCCGTCGCCCTCCGGCTCGGACGCAGACCTGGGCCCGGCATCGTCGAACGCTCGGTCCGTCGAACCGAGTCGGCAGACGTCGGCACCGCAGCTGGCAGACGTGCTCCCGTTAGACGCGGTCGACGAACGATCGTCGCCGCTGCGGCGGCGGCAGTGGTGCTCGCCGGCGGACTGCTCTGGCCCGGCGGGGCGACGGGGGAGCCTGACGGGGAAGGCGCCCCCGCCGTGCCGAAGAGCACTCCCCTCGCGACGGAGGTGCGCCCCGTCTCCACCGATTCATCGCCGACGCCCATGTCACCCGCACCGGATCCGCCGACGCCGGGGGAGGGATCGCCGAGCGACGGATCCGACCCGACGGACCCCGTGGAGGCGGCGCGGATGCTGATCAGTGCGATCGGCATCTGCGGCGAGAACGAGGACAAGGTCTGCGGCGGTGCTGTCGCTCAAGGCTCTGTCGGTGTCGTCGACGAGTTGGGCGGCGGCAAGGAGGGAGCGCTGCAGCTCCAATCGGTGGATGAGTACGGAGACGTCGCAGTGATCCGGGTGTCCCCGTCTCAGGGCGTCAGCGATGGTGCGGCGTCGGAAGGTGGGGAACGGATGGTCGTGCTCGTACGGATCGCAGAGAAATGGCTGGTCCGCGACGTGTATGACGTCGCGGACCAGCCAGGGTGATGCTGTGGTCAGGCTCCGAGCTGAGCGGCGAACTGCGCCGACTCGAGGCGGGCCTTCACCGCGCCGAGGAAGCGGGCGGCGTCGGCTCCGTCGATGATGCGGTGGTCGTACGAGAGCGCGAGGTACACGTACGAGCGCACGGCGATCGCGTCCGCTCCACCGACCTTGACGAGACCGGGACGCTTGACGACCGTTCCGGTGCCAAGGATCGCGGACTGCGGCAGGAACACGACGGGGGTGTCGAACAGCGCGCCACGCGAACCGGTGTTGGTCAGCGTGAACGTTCCGCCGGCGAGCTCGTCGGGCTTCAGCTTGTTGTCACGCGTGCGCGCGGCGAGGTCGGCGATCTCGTGGGCGATCTCCGCGATGTTCTTCGATGCGGCATCGCGCAGGACCGGCGTGAGCAGACCGCGCTCGGTGTCGACGGCGATCGACACGTTCTCGGACTCCGGGTAGACGATGTTCTCTCCGTCGACCGTGGCGTTCACGATCGGGAAGGCGCGCAGTGCCTCGGCGGCAGCCAGAGCGAAGAACGGCAGGAACGACAGCTTGTCGCCGGTCTTCTCGAGGAACGATCCCTTGACGCTGTCGCGGTACTCCGCAAGAGCGGTCACATCGACCTCGACCACCGTGGTGAGCTGAGCCGTCTGCTGCATCGACTCGACGGCGCGCTTTGCGAGCACCTTGCGCAGACGCGACATCGGCTGCGTGGTGCCACGCAGCGGCGACACCTCGAGCGGAACCGGTGCTGCAGGGGCTGCGGCTGCAGCGGGTGCAGACGAGGCGCTCTCGGCGGCCTTGAGGACGTCCTCCTTGCGGATGCGTCCTCCGACACCGGTGCCGGTGACGCTGGCGAGGTCGACGCCCTGCTGCGAGGCCAGGCGGCGCACGAGCGGGGTGACGTACAGGTTGTCGCTCTCGGTCGGGAGTGACAGCTTCTGCTCGGCCTGAGCTGGAGCCGCGGCGGCGCCGCCGGTCGCCTGCTCCGGAGCCGCCTGTGCGGGAGCCGCCACGGGCGCCTCGGCGGCAGGCCGCTCTGCAGGCTTGTCGACGGGGGCCTCCGAGACCGATTCCTTGGCCTCAGGCGCCTCGGCAGCAGACGGCTGCGCGGCAGGAGCCGGAGCTTCTGCGGCGGGCGCGGGTGCCTGTGCCGGTGCGGCCGCGGGGGCCGCTCCGGAGCCGACACGAGCGAGCACAGCGCCCACCTCGACGGTCTCGTCTTCGGCTGCGACGATCTCCTGCAGCACACCGGCGACGGGCGACGGGATCTCGGTGTCGACCTTGTCGGTGGAGATCTCGAGCAGAGCCTCGTCGACCTCGACCGTGTCGCCGATCTGCTTGAGCCAGCGCGTGACGGTGCCTTCGGTGACGCTCTCGCCGAGTTCCGGGAGGACGATGTCAGTGGCGTCGCCGGCGGGTGCGGCCGCGGGAGCCGCCTCGGCGGCAGCGGGCGCGGCGGCTTCGGGCTCTGCGGGAGCCTCGGCCTGCGG
>NZ_JBGFFH010000003.1:0-406750 GCF_056175745.1 Microbacterium sp. LjRoot205
GGGCTGCGCGGGCTGCGCGCGCTGTGCCGGCTGCAGGGGCGGTGCGGGCTGTGCCGGCTGCAGGGTCGCGAGCGGAGGCGATGTCTGCTGCGCTAGGGGCGTGCGCTCGAGCATGGTGCGCGCGAGAGTCGTGGCGCCTGCGACGGCGGCGGGCATGACGGCCACCGCACCTCCGGGGATCAGGAAGCAGAGTTGCGTCGCGACGCCGAAGCCGAGCACCCGCGCGCGATTGCCGCGGAACAGCACTGCACGGTCGGCGGGGGTGAGTTCGCGGGCGTCGAAGGCTCGCTGCGTGAGCTCGCGTGCGAGCATGCGGCCCGACAGCACGACGCCTCCGACCGCTGCGAGGAAGCCGCCCACGAGAGGGACGAAGCCGAGCACCAGCACGAAGATCGCGATGAGGATGCCGAGGAGCACCAACCGCAGTCCCTCACCGACCGCCATCCAGAATCCGCCGCCGTCGGAAGGCGGCGCGTCGCCGAGGTCAGCCTCGACGGCCCGCCAGATGCGCTGGTAGAACGGGTCGCCGATGGCCAGGGCCAGGGCGCTGAACACGGCGCTGGCCAGGGCGAGCGCCGCGGCGAAGATCACGATGCCGACAGCGGCCCGGAAGATCGATCGCCACTCGGCGATCCAGCCGTCGGCGAAGGGTGTCACCGCGTCGGAGATCGGCCCGAGCGACAGCGCGAGCGGCACGAGACCGGCTAGCAGCACCAGCGCCGCGATGAGTCCTGGCACGAGTCCGAGGGCCATGAGGCCGGGGCGGCGTCGCCAGGTGCCGAAGCCGCGCAGCAGCGTGCGGATGCCGTAGACGAACTCCCCGATCATGCGTCCAGCCTAGAAGCAGCGGTCATGGCGGCGCTCAGATCACCTTGCGCAGCGTGTAGCCGCGGGGCGTGGCGACGAACCCCGCCTCCTGCAACGCGAGGGCGAGCTCGGTGCCGTAGACGCCTTCGCCGTTGACCTTCTCGACCGTGAGGGTGTCGAGGCGCCGGGCGCGCGCCGTCGCGGCGAGGTCGGATCCCGCGGCGCGCAGCACCTCGGAGTCGTCGGTGAAACACAGCACCGTGCGCCCGCCGCGTTCGAGGTAGAGCACGAGTGAACCGTCGACGAGCACCACCAGGCCGCCGGCCTTGCGCCCAGGACGATGCGACACCTCGTCGCGCTTGGGCCACCCGAGCGCTGCGCCGTAGGGATTGGCGGGGTCGGTCGCGGCGAGCGTCACGGCCTTGCGTGGGGGCGGGTCGGCGAGCCCCGCGAACGTACGCAGGCGGTCGACGGTGGCGGATGCCGCGAACTGCGCGGCACCCAGCCTCTCGATCACGTAACCGCGTCGGCAGTGCCCGGCCTCTTCGAATCCCGCGAGCACCCGGTATGTCTGGGCGAAGCCGCCCGGCACGCCCTCGGCCTGCACGGCGCCACGGGTGACCACGCCGTAGCGGTCGAGCAGCAGGCCGGCTGTGACGGTCGCCCGCCGAGCGGCATCCGTGTCGACCGAGGGGAGCAGGGACCAGCGTCCGCCGATCGATGAGGGGCGCGCCGCGGTGCGCGCGAGCGACATGCCCCGGTAGGTGCGGGTGCGCGGGGCGCGTCGCGTCACGCGGTGAGCCTGCGACCCCCCGGCCAGCAGCGACCGGATCGGGGCGAAGGTGTCGTTCGTCACACGCCCCGCCCAGGTCAGCGACCACAGCGCCTCGAGCACGGACTGCTCGTTCTCGGCGCCGGCCATCTCTTTCAGCTGGGCGGCGAAGTACGCCCCGCCTGCCTCGAGTGCGGCGAGCACCCGGGCCTCGAGCGAATCGGTGGCGATCTCGTCGTCGGGTTCGGGGAGTGTGAAGGGCGCGAGATCGACAGGGTGCAGCGAGACCCAGCCGTCACGCCCGGGCAGCGTGCCGTGACCCGACCAGATGACCTCTCCCGCGGCCGTGAGCTCGTCGAGCAGGGCGGGGGAGTAGTCCCGCACGCGAGAGGGCAGCACGAGCGACTCCCAGGCGCTCGCGGGAATGGGCACCCCGGCGAACTGCTCGATCACGGCGAGCACGCCGTCGAGTCCTTCGAGCGGACGGCCGAGGTGCTGCCAGTCGGGCAGGAAGCGCGCATACGCCTCGGGCGACACCGGTTCGACGCTGCCTCGGATCGCGGCGAGCGACCGCATCCGCAGTCGGCGCAGCACCTCGGTGTCGCACCACTCGGTCTCGTTGCCCGTTCCGGAGGCCTCGGGCAGGAAGTAGCCGCTGGTCAGTCGACCCGAGTGCTCCAGCCTCTGCAGCGTGTGTCGCGCGACCGCGGCGCCCAGGCCGAAGCGCGTAGCGATGGCATCCGTCGTGAAGGGGCCGTGCGTGCGGGCGTACCGTGCGACGAGATCGCCGAGCGGATCGGCGAGGGGTTCGAGGAACGCGACGGGGATGCCGGTGGGCAGCGCCGCGCCGAGCGCATCGCGCAGGCGGCCGGCGTCTTCGATCGCGGCGACGCGCGTGGTTCCGGCGACGGTGACCGGGATCGCGCGGCGCGCGTCGATCAGCGCGGCGAGGTGGTCGGAGGCCGAACCGGTCTCGGGGTCGAGTCGCGCGTCGATCTCGACCGCATCCATCGGACCCAGCATCCGCAGCAGGTCGGCGACGCCCTCGAGACCTCGCGCACGGCGCTCGGGATCGAGGCGCTGCGCCTCGCGCTCGAACTGCGCGATGACGTCGGGGTCGAGCAGCTCGCGGAGCTCGACCGTGCCGAGCAGCTCGCCGAGCAGCGCCGGGTCGACCGAGAGGGCGGCCGCCCGACGCTCGGCCAGCGGCGAATCGCCCTCGTACATGAATGCGCCGACGTAGCCGAAGAGCAGGTCGCGCGCGAACGGCGACGGCTGAGACGGCTGGGTCTCGACGAGTCTGATGCGTCGGTCGGCGATCGACACCGCGAGCGTGCGCAGCGACGGCAGGTCGTAGACGTCCTGCAGCACCTCGCGCAGGGTCTCCAGGATCACCGGGAATGTCGGATGCCGGCGGGCGACTTCGAGCAGCTGTGCCGAGCGCTGTCGCTGCTGCCACAGCGGGGTGCGCTTGTTCGGGTTCATCCGCGGCATCAGCAGGGCACGGGCGGCGCACTCGCGGAAGCGGGAGGCGAACAGCGCGGATCCGCCGACCTCCTGCGTGACCAGCTGCTCGAGCTCGTCGGGGTCGAACACGAAGAGCTCGGCGCCGGGAGGCTCGGCCTCGGCATCCGGAATGCGCACGATGATGCCGTCGTCGCTCGCGACCGCCGAGCCCTCGACTCCGAGGCGCTCGCGGATGCGGGCGTTGATCGCGAGAGCCCATGGAGCATGGACCTTCATGCCGTAGGGGGAGTGAAGGATGACCCGCCAGTCGCCGACCTCGTCGCGCCCGCGCTCGACCGTGAGGGTGCGGTCGGTCGGCAGGGTGCCCGTCGCCTCGCGCTGCTCGGTGAGGTGCGCCATCAGGTTCATCCTGGCCTGCTCGTCGAGACCGGCGTCGATCAGGCGCTGAGCGGCCTTTTCGGGAGTGGCCGCCGACACCTCGCGGGAGAACCTGCCGAGCGCCTCGCCGAGTTCGAACGGGCGGCCGATTCCATCGCCGTGCCAGAACGGCACCTTGCCCGGCTGGCCGTATGCGGGAATCACGTTGACGCGGTCATGCGTGATCTCGGCGATGCGCCAGCTCGTCGTGCCGAGCGTGAACACATCGCCGACGCGTGACTCGTAGACCATCTCCTCATCGAGCTCGCCGACGCGGGCACCGGTCGACTCGCCGGCGACGAAGACGCCGAAGAGTCCGCGGTCGGGGATCGTGCCGCCGCTGGTGACGGCGATGCGCTGGGCGCCGGGACGCCCGGTCAGCGTGCCGGCGTCTCGGTCCCACACCAGGCGAGGGCGCAGCTCGGCGAACTCGTCGGAGGGGTAGCGTCCGGCGAGCAGGTCGAGCGTCGCCTCGTAGGCCGACCGCGGCAGGGACTGGAACGGCGCCGAGCGACGCACGGTCTCGAACCATTCCTCGACGCTGATCTCGCCGAGGGCGCTCGCCGCGACGGTCTGCTGGGCGAGGATGTCGAGCGGGTTGCGCGGCACCTGGATCGCCTCGATCTTGCCGGCCAGCATCCGCTCGGTGACGATCGCGGTGTGCAGTACGTCTCCCCGGTGCTTGGGGAACAGCGCCGCACGGCTGATCTCGCCGACCTGGTGGCCGGCGCGACCGACTCGCTGCAGCCCGGAGGCTGCCGAGGGCGGCGCCTCGACCTGGATCACCAGGTCGACCGCACCCATGTCGATGCCGAGCTCGAGGCTGCTCGTCGCGACGACGCAGCGAAGGACGCCGGACTTCAGCTCCTCCTCGACCTGTGCCCGCTGCTCTTTCGAGACCGAGCCGTGGTGTGCCTTGGCGAGCACGGGGTCGGCGCCGGCTGTCGCACCCGCCTGCGCCATCATGGCCGCCGGCACCGATGCCTCGGGCAGGGCGACGCCGATGCGCTCGGAGTAGATCTCGTTCAGTCGCCCGGTGAGCCGTTCGGCCAGCCTTCGCGAGTTCGAGAACACGATGGTCGACTTGTTCTGCAGGATGCGGTCGACGATCGCCTCCTCCACGTGCGGCCAGACGGAGCCGGTGACCTCGGTGTATTCCGCATCGGCGGCATCGCCGGCATCCTTCGGCGCCCCGGGAGGCGGCGGCGGATTGGTCATGTCGTCCATCGGGACGATGACGCCCAGCTCGAACGTCTTCGATGCGGGCGGGGCGACGATCTCGACCGGGGCGGCGCCGCCGAGGAATCGTGCGACCTCGTCGATAGGGCGCACGGTCGCCGACAGTCCGATGCGCTGGGCCGGCTCGTCATGGCCATGAGTGCGGCGCAGCGCGTCGAGACGCTCGAGGCTCACCGCGAGGTGTGCTCCGCGTTTGGTCGCGGCGACCGCGTGCACCTCGTCGATGATCACCGTGTGCACGTCGCGCAGAGTCTCGCCGGCGCGGCTGGTGAGCATGAGGTAGAGCGACTCGGGGGTGGTGATGAGGATGTCCGGAGGATCGGAGACCAGCTTGCGGCGGTCGCTCGACGTCGTGTCGCCCGAGCGCACGCCGACGGTCACGGAGGGGGCCTCGACCCCGAGGCGCCTGGCCGACTGCCCGATGCCGATGAGCGGAGAGCGCAGGTTGCGCTCGACATCGACGCCGAGAGCCTTCAGCGGTGAGATGTAGAGGATGCGCGTGCGCGAGCCGTCTCTGGCCCTGGCGGGCTGCTCGGTACGCTCGCGGAACACGCTGTCGATCGCCCAGAGGAAGGCCGAGAGGGTCTTGCCCGACCCGGTCGGAGCCACCACGAGCGCGTGCTTGCCGGCTGAGATGGCATTCCACGCACCGGCCTGCGCAGGAGTGGGTTCGGGAAACGCACCCCTGAACCAGTCTTGCGTGGCAGGAGTGAAGCGGTCGAGCACGTCACCCATCAGTCCATCATCACCCGTGCCACCGACATCGGGGCGGCCGTTGTCCCCAGAGACGACCATGCGGTAGGCGTGATCCGAGGTGGCGCCCGCCCGCCGGCGGGCGCCACCTCGTCAGAGCGCCTCGTGCAGCGCGCCCTCGGCGTCGATCTCGAGCGTGAGCCCCAGGTCGAGACGGGCGAGGAACGCGTCGTCGTGACTCACGACCAGCACCGCCCCGCGGTAGGCCCGCAGCGCCTCGACGAGCTGGTCGACGGTGTCGATGTCGAGGTTGTTCGTGGGCTCGTCGAGCACCACGAGGTGCGGTGCGGGATCCGAGAGCAGCAGCCTGGCCAGCGCCACCCTGAAGCGTTCGCCGCCAGACAGGGCGGCGACAGGGCGCTCGGCCGTGGCTCCTCGGATGAGGAACCTGGCGAGACGGTTGCGCAGCTCCTTCTCGGGCACCTGCGACGCGGCATCCGCGATGTTCTCGAACACCGACCGGTTCTCGTCGAGCCCGTCGATCCGCTGCGGCAGGTAGCCGATGCGGTCGGTGAGCGCCGTCGCGACCAGCTGCGGCCGTTCAGCAGCCAGCAGGGGTTCCTCCCCGTGGGCGGTAGAGCCGTCATCCGGACCGATCGTCGGCCTCGGTGCTGACTCGCCGACGCCGACGCCGACGCCGACACCGACCCCGGCTCCGGCCACCAACCGCTCGAGCAGTGTCGTCTTTCCGGCGCCGTTGCGCCCGATCAGGGCGACGCGGTCGGGGCCCTGGATGATCCATGACCGTTCGCCGTCGCCGATCATGGCGATGCGCCGCGAGCGCGACACCTGCGGGTCGGGAAGCTCGATCTTCATCGACGCATCCGAGCGCAGACGGCGCCCCGCCTCATCGAGCGCGGTGCGAGCGGCATCCTCCTTCGCGCCGACCTCGGTGCGCAGCTTTCCCGCTGACACCTCCGCGGCCATCTTGCGACCGTGCGCGATGATCTTCGGCACGCGCTTCTCGATCTCCGCCTTCTTCGCCGTGCGCGACCGGTGCGCGAGCTTGACCTCGGCCTCGATGCGCTGACGCTTCTCCTTGCGGAACTCCTGCTTCGCCGTGACCTCTGCCTGCCTGGCGGCCTCCTGCTCGGCATCCAGCCAGGCTCGCCATTCGGAGTACGGGCCCCCGAACACGCTCAGCGTCTGGGCGTAGAGCTCGGCGGTGTCGTCCATCAGCTCGAGCAGCGAGAGGTCGTGGCTGACCACGATGAGCGTGCCCTTCCACGACCTGACCATGGCCGCCAGCTTCGCGCGGGCGTCCCGATCGAGATTGTTGGTCGGCTCATCGAACAGGGTGATCGGTGCACGCCGCAGACGGATGCCGGCGATCGCGACCAGCACCGCCTCACCGCCCGACAGCTCGCCGACACGTCGGTCGAGGAACTCGGGGGCGAGGCCCGCCTCGGCCAGGGACTGCTCGGCTCGTGCCTCGATGTCCCAGTCGTCGCCGACCGCGTCGAAGTGTGCCTGGTCGACATCGCCCGCACTGATCGCTCGGACGGCATCGAGGGCTTCGGCGACTCCGAGCAGCTCGGACACCCGGCGGTCGACGTCGAGCGTGAGCTGCTGCGGCAGGTACGCGACCTCGCCGGTCGTGGTGAGGGATCCGGTCGTGGGACTCAGCTCGCCCGCCATGAGGCGGAGCAGTGTCGACTTGCCGGCGCCGTTGCGGCCGACCAGCCCGGTGCGACCGGAGCCGAACGATCCCGAGACCGAGTCGAGCGCGGTGGTGCCGTCCGGCCAGGTGAAGGTGAGTCGGTCGAGGGTGACCGACGCGTGGAGGGTGGGTACTGACATGGTGTCTCCCGACGAGTGCGAGGGTGCACTGACACCGGTCGCCCGAGGGCCCCGTCTGAGCGGGGCGCTGTCGGAGGACAGCGGGCGTGGTCTGCCGTGGAGTCGGCGATCGTCGGGTCAGCGCGCGGAAAGGTGAGCGCGGAGGCGACGGATCAGATCAAAGGACTTCCAGACACGGCGGACAGGACTCCACGACGATACCCGGGCGTGTCGGACTTTCGCAACCCCGGGCGTGTCGCACTTGCGGACAGGCTCGATCAGGCCTTGGCGGCCCGCTCCAGCCATTTCGTGAGGAAGACGTGCACGTCGCGGAGCTCTTCCTCCGAGATGCTGTGCGTGAGTCCGGTGTAGACCCGCCCTGACAGCTCGGAGTGCGAGGGCAGCCACTCTGCGGTGTGGGCGACCAGCGCCTCGGGGATCACCTGATCGTTCGTGCCTCGGCCCCAGAAGACGTGCGGTCGCGACTCGGTCAGCGCTTCGTCACCCGGAAGCTCGCCGGCCGCGGCGTAGCCGCTGAGCGCCACCACGGTGTCGATGCTCTGCGGGGCGAGGCGCATGGCCTGGAGCGCGACGGCGGCGCCCTGCGAGAAGCCGAGGAGAGCCACCGCAGGAGTATCCTCCCGAGCATCGTCGAGCCAGCGCAGGAATGCCTCTGCCGCCAGCGTCACCGACGCGGCGCTGCGGCCGTCGAGGCCCTCGATGGCATACCAGGAGCGCCCCGGCATCGGCCACGGGGGTGCGAGCGGGGCGGCGACGGATGCCACGGCGATGCCCTCGGGCAGATACGGCACCAAGCCGAACAGGTCGTGCTCGTCGGCGCCGTATCCGTGCAGCAGCACCAGCAGCGGCATCCCCGCGCGGTCTTCGGTCGACCAGCGCGTGAGGAGCCCGTCGATCATCAGTTCTTCGCTCACCCGTCCATCCTGCCAGCGCCTTCCGACACGCGCAGGCGCTGATCGTCGGATCGTATGCCGGTCGTGGCCGCAAGTCGGTGTTCGGGCGAGGATGCGGCTGGTAGAAAGGAGACATGTCCGTCCGCACACCTGATCCCGATCCCGAGCCCGACGACGGCCTCGAGGGTTTCGGCTCCGCACAGCCCTCGCGCGACTCCAATCCGGGGTGGTTGAGCGAATACGAGCTCGCAGAGGCGAGACGCCACCTGCCGATGCTCTACGTCGAGGCGATCCCGGTGCGCACCGACGGTTCGGGCCAGGTGACCGAGATCGGCATCCTGCTGCGGTCGACCCCCATGGGTGAGATGACGCGCACGATCGTCTCGGGTCGAGTCCGGTTCGGCGAGACGATCCGCGATGCGCTGTTCCGCCACGTCGAGAACGACCTGGGCCCGATGGCGTTCCCGCTGCTCCCGCCCCAGCCACTGCCGTTCACGGTCGCCGAGTACTTCCCGATCCCGGGGGTCAGCGCCTACCACGATGACCGTCAGCACGCCGTCTCGCTCGCGTTCGTGGTGCCGGTCACCGGCACGTGCGAGCCGCGACAGGACGCGCTCGAGGTCACGTGGTTCTCGCCGGAGGCGGCGGCGTCGGACACGGTCGCCGCCGAGATGGAGGGTGGGCGCGGCACGCTCATCCGTCTGGCGCTCGCCAATCTCGGTCTGCTCCGCTAGCGGCGCAGTCACCGCATACGCGAGAGACCCACCGTCACGACTTCTGATGGTGGGTCTCTCTCGTCGGTCACGGGCGCCGCGACCGAATTCTCAGCGCGTGGTGAGGCGCGCGAGCTCTGCGACGAACTCGTCGACGTCCGACTCCTCGGTGTCGAACCCGCACATCCAGCGGACCTCGTTGCGCGCGGCATCCCAGTCGTAGAAGCGGAACTTCTCGCGCAGCCCGTCGGCGATGCCGTCGGGAAGGGTCGCGAAGACGCCGTTCGACTGGGTCGGCTGCGTGAACGACACTCCGGTGATCTCGCCGGCGGCGATGCCGGCCTCGATCGCGCCGCGCAGGCGCTGGGCCATGGCGTTCGCGTGCTGGGCGTTGCGCAGCCACAGGTCGCCCTCGAGCAGCGCGATGAGCTGCGCCGAGACGAACCGCATCTTCGACGAGAGCTGCATGTTGAACTTGCGGGAGTACTGCAGACCCGTCGACGCCTCGGGGTTCAGCACCACGATGGCCTCGCCGAGCATGGCTCCGTTCTTCGTGCCGCCGAAGCTGAGCACGTCGACACCGGCGTCGCGGGTGAAGGCGTGCAACGGCACGTCGAGGGCCGCGGCCGCGTTCGAGATGCGTGCGCCGTCGAGGTGCAGCATCATGCCGCGTTCGTGCGCGTGGTCGGCGAGCGCGCGGATCTCGTCGACGGAATACAGGGTGCCGAGCTCGGTCGACTGGGTGATCGAGACCACGAGCGGCTGCGCGCGGTGCTCGTCGCCCCAGCCCCAGGCCTCGCGGTCGACGAGCTCGGGCGTGAGCTTGCCGTCGTCCGTCGGCACGGCGAGGATCTTGAACCCGCCGATCCGCTCGGGGGCGCCGCCTTCGTCGACGTTGATGTGGGCGCTGGACGCCGCGATGACGGCACCCCAGCGCGGCAGCATCGACTGCAGGCCGGTGACGTTCGCGCCGGTGCCGTTGAACACCGGGAAGGCCTCGACGCCCTCTCCGAAGTGTGAGCGGAACACCTCCTGCAGACGCGCCGTGTAGGCGTCCTCGCCGTATGCGACCTGGTGGCCGCCGTTCGCCGCTGCGATGGCCGCGAGGACCTCGGGGTGGACGCCGGAATAGTTGTCGCTGGCGAAGCCCCGGACGGCGGGGTCATGCTGAATACTCACCGCACAAGCCTATTGCCGGATGCCGGCCGCAGACGCCGCGCTGCGGAACCGCTCTACCGAATGTCCGAGGCCCCGCCTACCCTCTAATCATGGAGCGCACCGCAGCGAAGACGGCCTTCGCGAACGTCCTCGTCAACACGCTCATCGCGAACGTGACGACGAGCTTCCTGTGGTTCGCGCTGACGTTCTGGGTGTACATCGAGACGCAGTCGGTGCTCGCGACCGGCATCATCGGCGGCGCCTACATGCTGTTCGTCGCCTTCTTCGCGATGATCTTCGGCACGATCGTCGATCGCAACCGCAAGCACACGGTGATGCTGCTCTCGAGCGTCATCTCGGCGGTCGCGTTCCTGATCGCGGGGGTGCTCTATGTCTGGCAGCCCGAATCGGCGCTGCTCGACCTCGGCGGCCCCTGGTTCTGGCTGTTCTCGGCGATCATCCTGTTCGGCGGGGTCATCGAGCAGCTGCGCAACATCGCGCTCTCGACCACGGTCACGCTGCTGGTGCCCGAAGATCGGCGGGCCAACGCCAACGGCCTGGTCGGCACGGTGCAGGGGCTGGCATTCCTCGTGACGAGCGTGTTCTCGGGGCTCTCGATCGGCTTCCTCGGCATGGGGTGGACCCTGGCGATCGCGATCGGCGCGATGGTGCTGACGTTCGTGCACCTGCTCTTCATCCGCATCCCCGAGGGGGCACCGCACCCCGACCCCGACGCCAAGAGCGCACTCGACTTCCGCGGCAGCGTGGCGGCCATCAGGCTGGCGCCCGGGCTGTTCGCGCTGATCATCTTCTCGACCTTCAACAACCTCATCGGCGGCGTGTACATGGCGCTGATGGACCCCTACGGTCTCACTCTCTTCGACGCCCAGATGTGGGGGTTCGCTCTCGCGTTCGCGTCGACCGGATTCCTGATCGGCGGCGGACTCGTGGCGAAGTTCGGCCTCGGCGCGAAGCCGATGCGCACGCTGCTGCTGGTCGTGATCGCGATGGGCATCCTCGGCTCGGTGTTCATGCTGCGCGAGTGGTGGCCGCTCTATGTGATCGGCATGTGGATCTACATGGCTCTCGTGCCTCCCGTCGAGGCGGCAGAGCAGACGATCATCCAGAAGGTGGTCCGCTACGACCGGCAGGGGCGTGTGTTCGGCGTCGCCGCCGCGATGGAGGCCGCAGCCGCTCCCATCACGGCGTTCCTGATCGCGCCGATCGCCGAGTTCCTGATCATCCCGTACATGAAGACCTCCGAGGGGCAGCAGCAGTGGGAGTGGCTGCTCGGCACGGGGGATGCTCGGGGCATAGCGCTGATCTGCCTGTTCGCGGGCATCATCATGGTGGTGGCTGCCACACTCGCGTTCTTCACGAAGTCGTATCGCAAGCTCACCGAGCTCTATGCGAACGCCCCGGAGCAGGATCTGAACGGCGAGGATGCTGTGGAGGACGGCGATCGAGATGCGTCCGCGGCCGAGGTCAGCGGGACGGACGACAGCGCGACGGTCGAGCGGGCGACGATCGACCGGGTGACGAGCGACCGAGTGACGAGCGACGGCACGCGCTTCGCGGATGCGCCGCCGCCGCTGCGCGGACTGCCGCCCRACGTTCCCGAGTCGCGGCGATAGCCGAGGTCGGTCCGACCGGGGCGGACTCGCGTGCGGCGACGCGGGGTGACCGGGTCAGTCGAGCGTGACGATCTGGTCGTTGAGATCGGCGGCGTCGCCGTCCCACAGCGCAAACACCCGCGGTGCGAGCGACTCAGGGTCGAGCGCCTTCGCCCGGAACACCACGGATGCCGCGCGCAGCGGCTCCCCGGCATCCCTGGCCGCCTTGGCGAACCCCTGAGCCACGGCGCGTGTCCACGCCTCGCTCGCCGCCTTGACGGCCGCGTAGTTCGCACCGCCCGCCAGAGGGCGCCCCACGGCGGTGGACGAGACGATCGCGAAACGTCCGGCATCCGACGCACGCAGTGCACCGTCGAACGCCCGGCTGGTCGCACGCACCGCATCGAGCGCCGGCAGGAGGGCGCGGAAGTCGTCATCGGACTGCCCGGCGAGCCCGCCGCCGCCGCGCCAGCCGCCGACCAGCGGGATCACCGCGTCAACCGTGTCGAGCCGTGAGGCCAGCTCCGTCATCGCCTCGAGTGAGGTCGCGTCAGCCACCTCGACCTGGGCTCCGATCGACCGCAGCGACTGCAGCCGCTCGGCGGAGCGACCGGTGGCGATCACCTGCGCCCCGGCGTCGACGAGTGCCCGAGCGAGCGCGAGTCCCGAAGGGCTGGTGGCTCCGGCGAGGAGGACGGTTCTGTCGGTGACGCTCATGTGCTCAACTCTCTCGAAGGAACAGTGCTGCGGCCACCCCGGGCAGGAATGGCCGCAGACGCTGCGTCCGATCGCCCCCGCGACCGGACCCCAGAAATGCGCGAGTCAGTCGTCGGTGCCCCGGATGCCGACGGTCGACTCGATGACCGGCTTCATCTTCTTGTCGAGGGCTTCGAAGAACATGGAGAGGGGGAACTCGTCGTCCAGCACCGCGTGGGTGAAACCCTTCGGGGCGCCGGCGAGGATCTCGTCCGGAAGGCCGCGGGCCCAACGCGAGGCGGGGTTCGGGGTGAGCACGGAACGGACGAGATCGTAGGCGGCCAGCCAGTGAGCCGTCTTCGGGCGATCGATCGAGCGCCAGTAGAGCTCGTCGATCGCATCGCCGAGGGCGACGACCGCATCGGGCACGGCAGCCCAGTCGAACGCGAGGGCGGTGTCGGTCCAGTGCAGCACGCCACGCTGGTGCAGCCAGGCGAACAGCAGCTGTCCACCGAGACCGTCGTAGTTGCGCACACGCGATCCCGTGATCGCGAAGCGGAAGATCCGGTCGAAGATCACGGCGTACTGCACGAGGTCCGCGTGGTCGAGCATCTCGTGCTCGGAGTCGGAGAGGCTCTCGCCGGCCTCGGCACGCGCACGCAGGGACCGCTCGATGTTCACCGACTCGCGGAACGCGGTCAGGTCGCACCGCAGCTCTTCGAGCGAGTAGAGGAAGAACGGCATCCGCTGCTTGATCATGAACGGGTCGAACGGCAGGTCGCCGCGCATGTGGGTGCGGTCGTGGATGATGTCCCACATCACGAACGCACGCTCGGTCAGCGCCTGGTCGTCGAGCATCGCGGCGGCACGCTCGGGAAGCTCGAGCTTGGTGATCTCGGCGGCCGCGCGGGTGACCCGACGGTAGCGGGCGGCCTCACGGTCCTGGAAGATCGCGCCCCACGTGAACGAGGGGATCTCGCGCATCGCGACGGTCTCGGGGAACAGCACGGCCGAGTTCGTGTCGTACCCGGGCGTGAAGTCGACGAGCCGCAGCGAGACGAACAGCTTGTTGCCGTAGTCGCCGGCCTCGAGGGCCGCGATGAACTCGGGCCAGATGGTCTCGACGATGAGCGCCTCGACGAGGCGATCGCTCGAGCCGTTCTGTGTGTACATCGGGAAGACGACCAGATGACGGATGCCGTCGACCCGGTGCTGCTGAGGCTGGAAGGCCATGAGCGAATCCAAGAAGTCCGGCACGCCGAATCCTTCGGAGACCCAGCGGTCGAAATCGACGATCGACGCGGCGAGGTACTCGGCGTCGTGCGGGAAGGCCGGGGCGAGGGCGCGGATGCCGGCGGTGACCGCCCCGACGAGATCGCGGGCTGCGGCGTGGTGCGCAGCATCCGGGATCGAGCCGTCCTTGATCTGCATCTCGCGGATCGCGATCGCCGCGTCCTTGAGCTGCGCCCACGCTGCGGAGGATTCCGCGGTCGATGCGTCTTCGACGACCTCGGGTTCGCCGACGATGGCCTGTGCAGCGGAGCTGTTGGCGGAAATGATGGACATCGGGACCTCCGATCGGAGACTTTCACGGAAAGATTCCGGCATATACGGAATCCTGACGATAATATTACATCCATGGATGACTCCGTCGACCGCGCGATCCTGGCCGAGATCTCACGAGACGGGCGTGCGACGCTGTCTCAGCTCTCCGACGCCGTCGGGCTCTCCGTCTCGGCCGTCCAGTCGCGACTCCGTCGCCTGGAGACCAGAGGCGTCATCACCGGCTACCGCGCGATCCTCGACCCCGAGCTGGTCGGCACCCCTCTCTCGGCGTTCATCGAGATCACCCCTCTCGACCCGGCCCAGCCCGACAACGCCCCCGAGCTTCTCGAGCACCTCGACGCGATCGAGGCGTGCCATTCGATCGCCGGCGACGCCAGCTACATGCTGTTCGTGCGGGTCGCATCGCCGCGTGCGCTGGAAGAGCTCGTGCGCGACATCCGCCTCGCGGCGAACGTCAGCACACGCACGACGGTCGTGCTGCAGACCTACTACGAGCACCGGCCGATCATCTCGGTCGCCCCCGACGCCTGATCCCGGTTTCGAACACCTGATCGCACTCTGGAAGAACGGCGTCGCACCGGCCATACTGTGACAGATCTCTCGTCGCAGAGGATCCCACGCCAGCGCTGACTCCCAGGAGCATCCATGTCCTTCCAGGCATACCTCGACAAGGTCGAGACCCAGACCGGCCTCACGCCTCGCCAGTTCATCGCACTCGCCAAGGAGCAGGGGTTCGACGAGTCGACCAAGTCGACCGTGGTCCTCAACTGGCTCAAGCAGGACTACGGCCTCGGCCACGGCCATGCGCAGGCGATGGTGCACGTGATCCTCAAAGGCCCGAAGATCAGCGACAAGCACGTCGGCAAGGGCGGAGCGCACGGTGACGCGTCCGACACCCTCTGGCTCGACGGCAAAGACAGCAACCCGAACCCCTGACCTGCGTCGCCCGGCACACGACAGAAGAGAGAGAATCATGGCCGTCCGCGTCGATCTCAACGTCTCCCTCGACGGATTCGCGACCACCACCGACCAGACACCGGAGAACCCCTTCGGCGACGACTGGCCGCGTCTGGTCGCTGCCTACGCCGCGACGCGGACGTTCCGCAGCCGCGTGCTCGGTGACGACTCAGGAGCAGGCACGACCGGAGTCGACGAGAAGTACGCCCACGCCTACTTCGAGGGGATCGGCGCCGAGATCATGGGCGCCGGGATGTTCGGCCTGCACCAGTTCCCGGACGATCCGCAGTGGCGCGGCTGGTGGGGCGATGAACCGCCGTTCGAGGTGCCGGTCTTCGTTCTCACCCATACTGCGCGCGACTCGATCGAGTTCGCGAACGGCACCGTCTTCCACTTCGTCGACGGGAGCCCGGAAGAGGTGCTGCCGCGTGCTCTGGACGCCGCGAACGGGGGCGATGTGCGCATCGGCGGCGGTATCGACGTGGTGCGGCAGTTCCTCGGGGCGGGACTGGTCGATCGGGTGCACCTTGCCGTGAACCCGCTCGTGCTCGGCCGAGGCGAGCGCATCTGGGACGGTCTGCGCGGGATCGAGAACGGCTACGACGTCGAGTCCGAGGTCGCCGAGTCGGGAGTCACGCATCTGACCTTCCGCCGGGGCTGAGCCCGCGGCATCGTCCGCGCGTCGTCCATCGGCGGCCCCAGTAGGATTCCCTGCGTGGCAGCATCCTCGAAGCGCAAGAAGAACCAGACCCGTGTGAGCGGCAATCCCGCGAAGCGGGCGAGCGGCAACCCCGCGAGCCAGGCCGTCATCGACGCCGGGCCCGTGACGTTGGGCGACTGGATCGGCGCCGCCCGTCTGCGCACGCTGCCGCTCGCCGTCGCCCCGGTCGTCATCGGCACAGGCGCCGCACGCAGCACCGGTCCGGAGTTCCACTGGGTGATCGCCCTGGCGTGCCTCGCGGTCGCCGTGCTGCTGCAGATCGGCGTCAACTTCGCGAACGACTACAGCGACGGCATCCGCGGCACGGACGCCGTGCGTGTGGGGCCGGCTCGACTGACGGCATCCGGTCGGGTGAAGCCGCGCACCGTGCTCGTCGCGGCTCTCGTGTTCTTCGCGCTCGCCGCGGCGGTCGGCGTCGCGATCGTCATCCGCACCGAGCAGTGGTGGATGCTGGCGATCGGTGCGGCCTGCATCATCGCCGCCTGGTTCTACACCGGCGGCAAGCGACCCTATGGATACAACGCGCTCGGCGAGGTGTTCGTCTTCATCTTCTTCGGACTCGTCGCGACCCTCGGCACCACGTGGGTGCAGGTCTTCGAGCTGCCGCAGCAGGCGTGGCTCGGAGCGATCGCCGCCGGTCTCTTCGCCTGTGCTGTGCTGCTCGCCAACAACCTGCGCGACATCGACCAGGATCGCGTGGTCGGCAAGCGCACCCTGACGGTGCTGATCGGCAAGCGGGCGACCCAGGTGCTGTTCACTCTGTTCGTGATCGTGCCCTTCGGCATCCTCGTGCTGATCGCGCTGCTGTACCCGATCGCGTGGATCGGTCTGCTCGCGCTGCTCGCCGGACTCCCGGCCATCCTCATCGTCTGGACCTACCGCCAGGCGAAGGAGCTGGTCACGGCACTGGCCCTGACATCGCTGACCGCACTCCTCTACGCCGGCGCGTTCTTCTGGGCGCTCGCCGGCTGAGTCAGTCCTCGCGACGAGTGGTGGCGCCGGCCTCGCCGGCGATCGCCTCGTCCTCGGCATCCGCATCGTCCTGCGCGGCGGAGCTGCGGCCTCCGCGACGCTCGACGATCCGCGCTGAGGCATCGGTGAGCGGTCGGCGCAGGAACAGCATCGAGATGCTCATGCCGATGAGGGCGGCGAAGATCGCGGCGAGCCACCAGTACTCGCGGAAGATCGGGAAGAAGAACCACATGATCGCCAGCGGCACGAGGAAGGCCAGCAGACGCAGCACGGTGTAGACGAGGAAAGGTGCACGGTTCTTCACCCGCACAGTCTACGTTCGCGAGCTGAGGGGTCTGCTGTCAGCCGTCGAGGCCGAGCGACTGGAAGGGGATGCCGCGTACGACGCGCTTCCACGGGTGCTCGCCGAGCGACCACAGCAGCTTCGCGTCGAGGTCGAGAGCGAGATCCTCGCAGCCGACGGGCAGCGGCACCCGATCGCGCACCAGGGCGTCCCGGCTGCCGGTCCACAGCGCGCCGGGGCGCATGCCGTTGGACTGCGAGACGAAGTGCCGGTCGCCCCAGCGTGCCGCTCCCTGCATCTGCGTGATGCCGGGGGTGAAGCGGCTCTCTTCGCGGAAGTCGTCGTCATCGGCGTCGGGCACCGTGAACTCCGCGATCCGCCCCGCGTCGTCTTTCGTGTACTCGCCGATGAGCACTCGCCGCAGGGGCGTGCCGTCGTCGTCGAACACGCGACCCAGGTATGAGCACCGCAGCTCGATCGGGTGCACGCGGGTGCGCACCGCGACGAGTGCGGAGGCGCGCAGGCCTCGACCGCTCGCACCGGCGATGCGTCGCGCCTCGGCACCCCGCACCCGGCGGATGTCGGCGAGGTCGAACTCCCAGATGCCGCGACCGGTCGCCGCGACGAACAGCCGATCGTCGAACCACGCGAGGCCGCCGGCATGGATCGGGGCGGGCTGCAGCTCTCCGCCCTCGTCGATGGCGAGCAGCACGTCGAGATGGCGAGAGCGCTCGAGGTCGACGAACGCGACGCGGGACGCCAGGTGGTGACCGTCGAGCCGCTGACGGAACCAGCTGACGGCGAGTGTGCGGCGCCCGTGCCACAGGCCGAGATCGATGCCCTGCGGATACCAGCGGCGGGTCCAGGTGCGGGCGCTCAGCCACCGCAGGTCGACCGTGGCGCGGCGCTTCTGGCGCACCGGGCGCCAGGTGGTTCCGAACGGCCAGAGCATGCACCCATCGTCGCCGATCGTCGGGCCAGGTGCGAATCCGGCAGAGGGCACCGGTGGGTCGGCCGATATCGCGTCACCGTGCGTTCACCCGCCGGCCCCCGACCGGCAAGGAGCGCCTGCGAGCATTCCGAGACCGTCGACCCGGGGGAGTTCTGTGCGCACACCGCTCGTCACCGTCATCCTGCCCGCGAAAGACGCAGGCGCCTACATCGGCACGACGCTCGAGACGCTGACACGGCAGTTCGACGACCCTGCCTCGCTCAAGCTCGTGGCGATCGATGACGGCTCGCGCGACGACACCGGCACGCTCATGAGGCGATACGCCGAGCGGTTCCCGCACGCCGAGGTCATCGTCAACCCTCGGCCGAAGGGGCTCGCGAGTGCCCGCAACCAGGGGCTCGAGCATGTCGAGGGCGACGCCTTCTGCTTCCTCGACGGAGACGACTGGATGCAGCCCCAGCGACTCTCGGTGCTGGCCCGGCGGCTGAACGAGCTGGGCTGCGACTTCCTCCGCACCGACCACGTCACGGTGAAGACCGGCGTGCGCACCCTCGTGCCGGCGCCGTACCCGTGGCGGGAGACCGTCGGTTCGCCCCGTGAGGCGATCCTGCCCGACGACGAGCCGACCATGGTCGACTACCCGTTCGCCTGGGCCGGGATCATGCACCGACGCCTGATCGACCAGGGGCTCGCGGGTTTCACACCGGGCCTCTTCACCGCCGAGGATCGACCGTGGATCTGGCGGCTGCACCTGCAGGCCCGCTCGTTCGCGGTGGTCGACGCCCCGGCCCTGCTCTACCGCCGCGGGGTGTCGACATCGCTCACACAGGTGCGCGACCGGCGACAGCTCGACTTCGCGCGCGCGATGGGCGAGGTGCTCGACATCGTCGAGGCGGATGCCGAGTCTGACCGGTTCCTGCCGAAGGCGGTGTGGAGCGTGATGGCGCTCTCGTCGCGCCACCTCGTGCGGTCGAGGAGGATGACCCCGTCGCTGCGCGGCGAGATGCGTGCCGGCCTGCGCGGATTGCTCGGCCGTCTGCCTGAGCGAGAGGCATCGGCGGTGCTGTCGCGTCTCGACGGACCCCGGCGCCGCGTGCTGGCGCCGCTGCTGCGCACGGTCGGGATCGCCGCATGACGCAGCTCTTCGCGGTGCACAGCGCCTACGGGCTGGCCACCGCAGCCGCAGCGCTCGACGGCGGACTGCTCGGCGACCACGGTGAGCGCATCCTCGTTCCGTTCGTGTCGTCGCGAGTGCCCGAGACATCGGTGAGCATCGCCGCCGACCCTGCGCTGGCGAGCCTCCGCGACAGGTTCGACCGCATCGAAGATCTCGACGCGATGCTCGGCCCCCTGCATCCGAGCTCGTGGAAGCCCCATGCTTCGGACCTGCCGCTGCTGCGCCGCCTGCTGCTCCGGGCGTGGAACATCGACCCCGGCGACCTCGAACTGCTCGTGCAGAGCCCGCAGATCGCCCCGGCGCGCACCCTGATGCTGCTCTTCCCGCACGCGCGACTCACGATCATCGGCGACGGGCTGATGACGTACTCGCCGATGCGGGTGCGGATGCCGCACACGGTGACTGCTCGGATCGGTCGCGTCGTGCACGCCGACGTGGTGCCGGGACTGACACCGCTGGTGGGTGCACCCACCGCGACGCCGGTGCCGGTCTCACCCGACCTGTTCCGCGCGGTGCTCGGCGAGACCGCCGCGGTGGTCGACGACACAGCAGAGCTCGACAGCGCTCTCGATGGGGAGTCGACCGTGCTCGTGCTCGGCCAGTACCTGTCGGCTCTCGGCCTGGTCAGCGAGGGCGAGGAGATCGCGCTGCAGAAGGAGATGATCGACCGCGCGGCGAGCCGGCGACCACAGCACATCGTCTTCAAACCGCACCCCGCCGCCCCGCCTCGACTGAGCGACGCTTTGCGCGACCGGGCACGGGTGCACGGCATCGACTTCCGCGAGTACCGCGGCGCGCTCGCCGCAGAGATGCTGGCCGAACGCATCGACGCGACAGCCGTCATCGCCGGGTTCTCGACCGCGCTGCCGACCGTGCAGGCGCTGTTCGGCCGCGAGATCGATGCGGTCGGGGCAGACACCGTGCTGGCGCGGCTGACTCCGTATGAGAACAGCAACCGAGTGCCGGCGACGATCGTCGATGCGCTCACCCGCGCAGACTCCCCGTATCGCGACTCTGAGCGCATGCAGCTGCTGATCGACGCGGTCGGCTATGCCATGCAGCCCGTCGTCGCCGGGCACCTCCGCGGTCGGGCCGAGCAGCTGCTCACCGGCATCCGTCCCTCTGATCGAGATCGGTACTTCGCCCCCGAGAGGCTGGCCGAGCTGCGCCTCCCGGGAGCCCCGCGCGAGACGGCCGTGCGTCGAGCGCTGCGCCCGGTCGGCGGCATCGGCCGGGTCGAGCAGGCGAGGCTCACAGTGCTCGCAGCGCGGCGCAGACTCGCGCGCGCGTGGCGGGTGCTCAGAGGGCGATGAGCAGGGTGACAGCGATGACAGCGATGACGGGCGACGACGGCGAGGGGACGAGCGACATGAGCGCGGAACAGCAGACGGCAGCAGCGGGCAGGGTCGTCGCGATCATCCCGGCGCGAGGCGGGTCGAAGGGCGTGCCGCGCAAGAACCTGCGACGCGTCGGCGGGGTGCCGCTCATCGAACGGGCCGTGCGCACCGCGTCGGAGACCGACGGCATCGACCTCGTGGTCGTCTCGACCGATGACGATGAGATCGCCGCGGTGAGCGAGGCAGCCGGGGCGAGAGTCGTGCGGCGACCGGCGGACATCTCCGGCGACACGGCCTCGTCGGAGTCCGCGATCCTGCATGCGCTCGACGTGCTCGAAGGCGAGGGGGAGCCGGCCGAGGTGGTGACGTTCCTGCAGGCGACCTCGCCGTTCATCGCCCAGGACGCACTGTCGGGTGCGGTGCGCGAGGTGCGCGAGCGCAGGGCAGACAGCGTGTTCGCCGCCCACGAGACCTATGGATTCCTGTGGTCGCGCGGCGGCCGAGAAGAATCGAGCGGCGAAGGGCGAGCGGATGCCGGCGCGGCCGTCGCACTCAACCACGATGCCGCGCATCGCCCGCGGCGTCAGGATCGCGAGCCGCACTTCCTCGAGACGGGGGCGTTCTACGTGTTCCGCGCCGACGGCTTCCGCGAGGCGAGGCATCGCTTCTTCGGCCGCATCCGCATCGTCGAGGTGCCCGAGTGGACGGCGATCGAGATCGACGACGAACAGCAGCTGCGCATCGCCCGCGCGCTCGCCGCCCTCCACGAGAGCCCTGAGCGGGTGCCGGTGCGAGCGATCGTCACCGATTTCGATGGGGTGCACACCGACGACACCGCGACCGTCGACGCCGACGGCGTCGAACGCGTGCGGGTGAGCCGCGAGGACGGCATGGGGGTGTCGTTGCTGCGGCGCGCCGGCATCCCGATGCTCATCCTCTCGACCGAGGTCAACGCCGTCGTGCGCGCTCGGGCAGAGAAACTCCGCGTGCCGGTGCTGCACGGCATCGACGACAAGGAGTCGGCGCTGCGAGGGTGGGCGGAGGAGGTCGGCATCCCGCTCGCCGACATCGCGTACCTCGGCAACGACGTCAACGATCTCCCGGCCCTGCGCATCGTCGGCTGGCCGGTCGCGGTGGCCGACGCGCATCCGCTCGTCCTCGAGGCGGCCCGTGTCGTGCTGAGCCGCGCCGGCGGACATGGCGCCGTCCGCGAGCTGATCGAACGGGTGTTGCCCGCCTGACCGGTGCCGGTAACCCTCCTGTCGTGTGGCGTTCATTCTCGGCGCGTACTCAGGGGAGAAGGCCATTCGACGACCGGAGGAACCATGACTGTCAGCATCGGCTCACGCGTGATCGGCGGCGGCCACCCCGCCTATGTCATCGCGGAGATCGGCCTCAACCACAACGGCGACGTCGACATCGCCAAGCGTCTGATCGACGTCGCGGCGAAGGCGGGAGCCGACGCGGTGAAGTTCCAGAAGCGCACTCCCGAGATCTCCACCCCCGAGCACATGCGCGATGTCCCGCGCGAGACGCCCTGGGGCACCATGAGCTACCTCGACTACCGTCGCCGCGTCGAGTTCGGCCGCGACGAGTACATCGCCATCGGCGACCACGCCACGATGCTCGGACTCGACTGGTTCGCGTCCCCGTGGGACGTGCCCAGCGTCGATTTCCTCGAAGACCTCAACGTCGTGGCTCACAAGGTCGCCTCGGCCAGCCTCACCGACACCGAGCTGCTCCTCGCGCTGCGCGAGACCGACAAGCCGATCATCCTCTCGACCGGCATGTCGACGATCGAGCAGATCGACCGCGCCCTGTCCACGCTCGACACCGACCGCGTCGTGCTCATGCACGCCACGTCGACCTATCCGCTCGAGCCCGAGGAGGCCAACCTCCGCGCGATCGCCACGCTGCGCGATCGCTACCCCGGAGTGCCGGTCGGCTACTCCGGCCACGAGCGCGGTCTGCAGATCTCTCTCGCCGCCGTCGCGATCGGCGCGGTCGCCGTCGAACGCCACATCACGCTCGACCGCACGATGTGGGGCTCCGACCATGCGGCATCCCTCGAGCCCACCGGCCTCGAGCACCTCGTGCGCGACATCCGTGTGATCGAGATGGCTCTGGGCGACGGAGTCAAGCGCGTGTTCGACAGCGAGCGCGCGCCCATGGCGAAGCTGCGGCGCATCTCCGCATGAGCGAACCGGGCACGAGCAGGTCGGGCGCGCTGCGGGTCGTCGCGATCGCCGACGCCGACTCGTTCGTGAAGTGGTCGGCGTCGCTGCTCGGCAGTGTGCCCGGCATCCGTCCGCATCTGCTGCTGGTGCAGACGCCGCTGACCGCGAGCGTCGATCAGCAGCGCACGGCGCTGGCCGGCACCGGGATGCTGTCAGACGACGTCACCCGCATCGGCTTCGCGCAGGCTGCCGCGTGGCTCGAGGGACAGCGTCCCGACGTCGTCCTGCTCGCCGGGCGCGGGCCGTTCGTGCGCCTGATGGGACGCCTGGTCGACACGCTCTCGCACCGCCCGGTGGTCGTCGCGGGTCTGCCGGGTATGGCGATCCCCGCCCAGCGGGGCGCCCTCGAGTACCGCCGCCATGCCGACCTGCTCGTGGTGCACTCCCACCGTGAGGAACGCGCGTTCGCCGAGCTGGGCCACCGGATCGGAGTGCAGGTGCCGACGGCGCTGGCCACACTGCCGTTCGCCCGATCGCGATCGCGTATGCTCGCCGCTGACCGGGCCCGGGTGCTCGGCGCAGACGCAGGCCACCCGGCAGGAACCCTGATCGCCGATCGTCCTCCGACTCCGAGCGCCGTGCGGATGCCGGCGACCGACATCGTGTTCGCGGCGCAGGCCCTGGTGCCGGTCGGACGGGACGAACGCGCCGAGATCGCCGCCACCCTCGTCAGGGCGGCCGAGGCCGACCCGAATCGTCGAGTCGTCGTCAAGCTGCGCTCGCGCCCAGGGGAGTCCGAGACCCACCTCGAGCGCGATCCGTATCTCGAGCTGCTGCCTGCCCGGCGTCCCGACAACCTCGTGGTCTCCTACTCCTCGATGGCTGCCGCGCTCTCGACGGCGGCCGGACTCGTGACAGTCAGCTCGACCGCGGCCGTCGAAGCCGTGGCGCTCGGTGTGCCTGTGATCGCGCTCGATTCGTTCGGCGTCAGCAAGAGCCTGCTCAACACCGTCTTCGTCGGCAGTGGGCTGCTCGGCGGGCGCAACGAGGTCGTGGCCGGTCGATTCCGGCATCCGCACCCCGCCTGGCTGCGAGACAACTACTTCCACCCGGCGGCCGAGTCGACCTGGTGGAACCACGTCGAGCAGCTGGTCGCTCTGCGCCGGGCCGGTGCTCTGCCGGCGAAGCGCGTGCCGGCAGCCCGAGGCGGCGCGCTTCACGAGGCGTGGCACCGCGCGAGCGTGCTCGGCTCGAAGGACCGCACGCTCGGCGGCGCTGCTGCTCTCGCCGTGGGGGTGCCTGCGACGGCGCTCCTCGCTGCTCTGTGCCGCGGCCGCGCGTCCGGCGACGGCGGCACCTGGGCCGACGCGACGACCGACATCACCCTCGAGCCGAACCCGTTCCACGACTCGATCCGGCGCTGAGACACCGGATCGAGCCATGGCATCGTCGCCGGTCAGCTGCTGCGACGGATAGCCCGTACTCCCACCACGAGTCCGACGACCGCCACCGCCAGCGCCGAGACCCAACCCCACAGCACGGTCGGATCGCCGAGGTCGCCCGCGAACAGCGCGCGCTCGGCCTGCACCACCCAGTTGACCGGGTTGACCGATGCGACCGCCCGCATCCAGGCGGGGCCGTCGTCGAGCGGCAGCAGCATGCCCGACAGGATCAGCAACGGGAAGATCAGCGACTGCTGCACTCCCCAGAACAGCCATTCGCGGTCTTTGGTGGCCAACGCCAACGAGTACGATAGCGAACCGAGTCCGACGCCGAAGACCGCGAGCAGCGCGAGCCCGATGAGCAGGCCCGGCAGGTTGATCGCGAACCCGAACGGCCACGCGATCAGCACGATGATCAGAGCCTGCACCACGATCGGCGCGATCTCCTTGAGCGCACGACCCACGAGCAGCGATGAGCGCGCGAGCGGCGCGACCAGCGTGCGCTCGTGCGAGCCGGTCATCATCTCGTACTGCAGGTTCGAGCCCGTGGCGCCGGTGCCGAACAGCACGATCATCACGAGCACGCCGGGCACGAACCAGGCGAGGGTCTCTCCGGCCGGTCGACCGGACCCGCCGATGAGGAGCGGAGCGAACAGGCCGAGGAACACGAGCGGCTGCAGCAGGCTGAAGATCAGCGTGAACGGGTCGCGCAGCACCGGCTTGAGCTCGCGGGTCAGCACGTTCCTGGTGTCGCGCATGAGATTCGCGCGCACGAGGGTGTCGGTCGTGGTGGTCATGAGAGGACTCCTGTCTTGTCGTTCTCGACCCCGGTTGCGGCATCGGACTCGGATGCATCGGCGGTGCCTTCGCCCGCTTCGCGCAGCGTGCGCCCGGTCAGAGCGAGGAAGACGTCGTCGAGGGTGGGTGGGACGCCGGTCGCCCGACGCACCAGGATGCCGGCGGCATCCAGCTCGCGCACGATCACCGGCAGCAGTCGGTCGCCGTCGGGCACGGCCAGCGTCAGCGAGTCGTCGTCGAGCGACACCTCGGCCCCGCTGAGGCGAGCGACGACCGGGCGTGCGTTCGCGGCATCCGCATCGTTCGCGAAGCCGAAGGTGAGCACGTCGCCGGCGAGCGTCGCCTTCAGCGCTGCCGCGTCGTCGTCGGCGATGATGCGGCCCTTGTCCATGACCATCACCCGCTCGGCGTAGCGGTCGGCCTCTTCGAGATAGTGCGTGGTCAGGAAGACGGTCGTGCCGTGCTGGGTGCGCAGGTCGAGGATGTGCTCCCACAGATTGGCCCTGCTCTGCGGGTCGAGACCGGTCGACGGCTCGTCCAAGAAGATCAGCGGCGGCGCGTGCATGAGACCGAGCGCGATGTCGAGCCGGCGCTTCTGGCCTCCGCTGAGCTGCTGCACCGTGCGGGTCGCGAACGAGGAGAGATCGAGGGACTCGATCAGCTCATCGGCGCGACGGGTGCTGTCGCGCCGGCTCATGCCGTAGAACGCGCCCTGGCTGAGCAGCTCATCGCGCACCCGCTGCGAGAAGCTGCCGCTCGTGAGCTGACCGACGTAGCCGATGCGTGCGCGAACTCCGGCCGCATCCGTGCGGATGTCGTGGCCGACGACGCGGGCGGTCCCCGACGTCGGCGGGATGAGCGTCGTCAGCATCCGCAGGCTCGTCGACTTGCCAGCGCCGTTCGGACCGAGGAACGCGACGAGCTCGCCGCGCACCGCAGTGAAGGAGAGGTCGGTGACCGCTTCGACCGACGTCTTCTTGACGGTGAAGACCTTGGTGAGGCCTTCGGTTTCGATGATGGATTCGTTCGACATGCCAGCAGGCTAGAACGCAATCAGGACAGATCCTGTCCGCATATTCTGTCAATCTTGAGACATGTCCGACACCACCTCCAGAGCCCTCGCCCTGCTCAATCTGCTGCAGACGCACAGGCACTGGCCCGGCACGGAACTGGCGAGCAGGCTCGGCGTCACCGAGCGCACGGTGCGCCGCGACGTCGATCGGCTGCGAGAGCTCGGATACCGCGTGGAGTCGACGCCCGGAGCGGCCGGCGGATACCGCCTCGAGGCCGGCAGTGCCGTGCCCCCGCTGTTGCTCACCGATGACGAGGCGGTGACGATGGCGATCGGTCTTCGCGTCGCCGCGACGCAGCAGCTGGTGGGCGGTGCCGAGGTGACGCTGACGGCACTTGCGAAGCTCGAGCAGGTGCTGCCGTCGGCGCTGCGTCAGCGGGTCAATGCGCTCGCCGCCGCCGTGCAGCCACCGCGCATCGGCGACGCCCCGGTGGTCTCGCCCGTCGTGCTGGGGGAGATCGCTCTCGCGACCCGAGACCACGAGCGTCTGCGGATGCGTTACGTCGACGGAGCGGGTGCCGAGACCGTGCGTCGGGTCGAGCCGCACGCGCTCGCTCCCTCGGGCCGCAAATGGTTCCTGCTGTGCTGGGATCTCGACCGCGATGACTGGCGGACCTTCCGCGTCGACCGGATCGTCTCGGTCGAGCACACCAGGGTGCTGTTCACGCGACGCGAGATCTCGACCGAGGAGATCGACGAGCGGGTGCTCATCGCCGCGTCGTGGTCGCCGCAGAAGATCGAGGCGGATGCCGTGATGCAGCTGCCGTTCCCCGAGATGCAGGACATGTTCGGGCCCTGGTCCGAGGGCGCGACTCCCGAGGGTGAGAATCGCACGCGCTGGCCCTTCGGCGGCTCGGACTGGCGCGAGGCGATGTACGCGCTGCTCTGGATCCCCGAGGGCGTCGAGTACACGACCAGCTTCCCCGAGCCGCATCGCGCCGAGCTGCGGGAGTCGGTGCAGCGGCTTCTGCGGGCGCTCGATGCGCCGGCTCCCGATCCGCGCGACTAAGGGCGGGGTGCGGCGATCGAAGGAGGGTTCCGGTCGTTCCACCGTTGAAATGTCTGCACCCACCAGAATGCCGCGAACAGGATCAGGGCGACCGCCTCGCCGATGAGCACGACGGGCGTCTCCCCGAAGGTCTGACGGAAGAGCACCGCGACCACGAGCAGCACGAGGTCGGCGATGAGCAGCCCCGCGATCCAGCGATAGACCGATCGTTGCCGGGGTGTGGGCGGAGTCTCGCCTGGCTCGAGTGGGCCGCCCGCGTAGAGGATCGGGACCGCCGCGAACACTCCGAAGAACAGCAGGGTCACTGCGAAGTGGATGCTGTTCACAGGCCAGAAGTTGAACGGGAAGTACTCGTTGAGCGCCGGGGCGAAGGCGAGTGCCGTGACGACAGCGGCCGTGACGAGCGCGAACAACGACACCAGCACGGCCGCCCGGTTCGGGGTGCGCGTGCGGCGGCGGATCACCGCCATCGTGATCACCACGGCCACCACCACCACGGCATAGACCGCGATCCCCGCCTTGGCGCTGCCGACGTATCCCGCGGGGATGCACTCCGTGGCGATCGGGCACGGAATGTGGCCGACCGCGCGAGTGTCGGCGAGCCCGGTCGGAACGATCGCGATGAGCGGCGCCAAGACGGCGCATACGTCGAGCAGCGTCGTCGCCCGGCTGCGTCCTGAGAGAGCCAGCAGGACGACGGATGTCGCGATCAGCGCTCCGGCGAAGACGTCGCGGGCCGGCGTGTAGATCGCGTGGCTGATCGAGTGGAGCGGATTCCAGCCGAACATCATCGGCTCCCACATCACCACGAAGCTCTGCAGCGCGACGCTCACGAGCAGGGCGAACACGATCAGCACCAGCGACAGACGGAGATAGCGGTGGGTCTTCTGCGGGGTCGTCGCGGGACTGTCTGCGGCTGCCATGTTCGAGACGCTACACCGCTCGGCGGACGCCGCCGTGTGACGCGGCGTGACGCCCCTTGTCATGCGGGGACGCACTCTGTCAATCCCCGCAACGATCCTGGCCTTCCCGGTCGCAGCCGGGTAGCGTCATTCCCATCGCGGCGATCCGGGCGGTCCCGGGCCTCAGTTCATACCTGAAGGCGTGGCGGGTTCGACTCCCGCCGTCGCGTCCACTTGTTCGGGCTCTGCCCGCGACCCACCCGCGGTCAGCCCCCTGCGCGGCGACCGCGACGCAGACGCTCGAGGGTCTCGCCCGCTGCGACACCGACGAGAACCGTCGCCGTCGTGATCGACAGCGTGAGCGCGTCGACGGTGAAGCCCGCGAGCCGCACAACGGCGAGCAGAGCGAGAGCCACCAGACCGACGAGTTGCGCTCGCGCCCAGCGCCCTTCGAGCACGCGGCGGAACAGCACGGTGCCGGTGAGGAAGAGGAACGGCGCGCCGACGACCACGACGGCCGCGGCGAGGCCGCGCTGGTCGGGAAGCGCGAGCATCTCCTTGTCGCCCACGCTCATCAGCACGATGCCGGCGATGATCAGAAGATGCACCCATGTGTAGACGGTGCGAGCGAGCCGGGCCGGTTCGCCTGACGCCTCGATCGCCTCGGCGCCGATGCGTTCGCCGTGATCGAAGTAGATCCACCAGGTCGCCGCGGCGGCGACGAACGCCGTCACCAAGGCAGCGATGGATGCGACGGACGATTCCTTGTCGACGAACGCGAAGCCGGTGACCAGCAGGCCTTCACCGAGTGCGATGAGCACGAAGAGGGACGTGCGCTCGGCGATGTGCGGACCGGAGAGATCCCAGGTCTTCAGCTGCACCTTCCCCCGTCCGGGCACCGGAAAACCGAGCACGGTGCCCAGCAGTTCGAGAGCCAGCGCGGCGGCCCACAACGGCAGCTGCCACCCGAGGGGCAGCAGCGCGCCGACGATCCACAACACGCCGCCGGCGACCGCCCAGCAGAGGAGGAGGGAGAAATCGCGGGCCACCCGCCGGTCGTGACGGGCTGTCGCCCACACGATGAAGACCGTGCGTCCCACCTGGAGGACGACGTAGGCGATGGCGAACGCCCATGCGCGATCGCCGAACGCCTCAGCGATCGAGACGCTCATCACGAGCGCCACGAGGGCCAGTGCGATCACCGCCCCGCGCACGGGGAGCGTGACGGGGTCGAGCCAATTGGTGACCCAGGTGGTCGACACCCACGCCCACCACAGGGCGCACACCATGATGACGCCCTCCAGAGCGCCCAAAGGCGTCTGATTCTCGTAGAGGTAGGCAGACAGCTGGGTCAGCGCGAGGACGAACACGAGGTCGAAGAACAGCTCGACATAGGTCACTCGATCCGCGCGCGGAGAGTCTGTGGGGCGCAACACGTCGCGGGCCATCCCGAATGCCATGTCACCAGCTTGGCATCGCTTTTCGTCGGGGGGAGTGGACCCGCGCGCGGCAGGCGCTTCGCCGTGAGACCGCGCAGCTCCAGCGCGGGTCAGTCCGGCGACTCCGTGAGCGCCGCCTCGACCGGAGCCCACCCGTTCTCGAGAACCGTGAACCCGGCGTCGAGGATGCCGAGCTGGTCGTCGTTCTCGTTCACGAGCAGCTGCATCTGCAGCACGAAACGCGAGTAGACGCGGATCTCCGGGGTCGGCTCGGGGACTCCGAGCTCGTCGGCGATCGCATCCGACAGGGCATCCTCGTGGCGGAGCCACATCTTGGCGGCATAGTCGCGCAGTGCGGGCGTCTCGTTGAGAAAGGCGAGGAAGATCCGCGTCACGTCGTTGCCGTGCTCATCGATGTTGGCGCCGACCTCTGCGGTGTAGAAGTCGCGGATCGCCCGATTGATCGTGGTGCCGTCCGGTCGGTCTCGGACGGCGCCGACGAGCCGGTCGCGCTGCTCGTCGTCCTCGTCGAAGACCAGCGCCTCCTTCTGAGGAAAGTGCGCGAACACCGTCGTGGGCGAGACGTCGGCGGCGTCGGCGACCTCGCGGATGCTGACGTTGTCGAAGCCCCGCTCGAGGAACATCATCGTCGCGACATCGGAGATGTTCTTGCGGGTCGCCGCCTTCTTGCGTTCCCGGCGTCCGAGTGGCTCGGTATTCGTCATGCCTCCACCGTATCGCGCATTCGATCCAAAACTGGCTTGACACCAAAACTGGTATTGATACAGTTTCGGAGTGACTTCACTAAAGAACCCGCTCGCGCGCAGCGACAAGCGCGCCTGGATCATGCTCATCGTGCTGACGATGCTCACCGTCATCGGGATGACCGTCGTGCTCCCCGTCCTGCCCTTCGTCGTGCTGCAGTACGTCTCGCACGAAGGCGATCTCGCGATCTGGGTCGGTGTGCTCGAAGCCGTCAACGGCCTGTGCGCCTTCCTGGTAGCCCCCTTCCTCGGCCGCCTCTCCGACCGCTTCGGTCGACGCCCGGTGATCATCGCCGCCGCGTTCGGAGCGGCGTTCGCGATGACCCTCTTCGGCATCGGCGGTGCGATCTGGGTCCTGGTGCTCGCTCGCGTGATCCAGGGGGTGACCGCCGGGGACCTGCCGGCGCTCTTCGCCTACCTCGCAGACATCACCCCGCCCGAGAAGCGCGCTCAGCGGTTCGGCCTGCTCGGCGCTCTCTCGGGGATCGGCATGATGATCGGCCCCGCCATCGGCGGACTCCTCGCGGCAGTGAGCCTGCAGCTGCCGGTCTTCCTCACCGCGGCCGTCGCCCTCACGATCGCGATCCTCAGCATCTTCCTGCTGCCCGAGAGCCTGAAGCCCGAGAACCGCATCGAGCGCATCTCGATCCGTGAGATCCAGCCGTTCGGTGTCTTCACCGAGGCGTTCGGCCGCAAGGAGCTGCGGGGTCTGATGATCGGATTCGGCCTGCTCGCGCTGCCGTTCGGCTTCTTCGTCAACAACTTCAGTGTGCTGGCGCTCGACTCGATCAGCTGGGGGCCGACCCAGATCGGTCTCCTCACCGCGGGCGTCGGCATCATCGACATCCTCATCCAGGGCGTGCTGCTCGGCATCCTGCTGCCTCGCATAGGCGAGCGCGGTGTGATCATCAGCGGCATCGTCGCGCAGACGATCGGACTCGTCGGCCTTGCGGTCGTCGCCTCGGTCTTCGCGCAGCCGTGGGTGTTCATCGTCGGTGCGTTGATGCTCGCCGCAGGGCAGGGAGCCGCCACAGCAGCGCTGGACGGTGCCATGTCGAACGCGGTCGGCGACGACGAGCAGGGCTGGCTCGGAGGGGCGACCCAATCGCTCAACGCCGCGATGAACACCGCGGCGCCGCTGATCGCGGGCGCGCTCTACGTCACCGTCAGCCACGCGGCGCCGTACTGGTTGGGAGCCGCGCTCATGGTCGTCGCTGCGATCGTGGTCGGCCGGGCGCACATCGCGAACATCGCGAAGAGGGATGCCGGAGAGCAGCCGTCAGCGGGCACCGCGAACCGCGTCCCGCTCGAGGCCGTCGACACCGTCGGCTGACGCGCGCACCCCACGCCGGGGGGATGATGGATGCATGGCCACCCCTCATCGCCCCGGCCTGCGGGTCTCGGCGGGTCTCACGATCCCCGAGGCCGAGCTGTCGTGGCGCTTCTCCCGGTCGTCCGGCCCTGGTGGGCAGGGTGTGAACACCGCGGATTCCCGGGTGGAGCTGGTCTGGGATGCTGCCGGCAGTGCCGTGCTCTCGCCACACCAGCGCGAGCGTCTGCTCGACCGACTGAGCGGCCGTCTGGTGAACGGGGTGCTGACGATCGCCGCCTCCGAGCACCGCGCGCAGCTGCGCAACCGTGACGCGGCGCGGGAGCTGCTGGTGGCACTCGTCGGCGAGGCGCTGCGTCCGCCCGCACCTCCCCGCCGCGCCACCAAGCCGAGCCGCGGATCGAAAGAGCGTCGGTTGACCGCGAAGAAGCAGCGCACTGACGTCAAGAGACTGCGCAGACCGCCGCGCGACGGCTGACGGGCCGAATCAGTCCTTGCTGCCGCGCACCAGTTCGAGACCGGCGCCCGCGAACTGCCGCAGCGTGGCATCCGGCAGGAAGGCTCGTGTGAGGGCCGTGCCGATGGCCGCGAGATCGGCCTCATCGCGGAACAGCAGGTACATCGTCTCGTAGCGCGGATGGAACTTCTGCTTGAAGCGGTGCAGCGACGCGAAACCGTAGACGGGTTCGAGTGCTTCGGCGAGGCGGTCGCTGAGCACGGCGATCATGCCGGCATCCGGCGGATAGTCGTGGGCGAGCGGAGCCCCCGAGAGCGACATGATCTGGGCGCCTTCCTCCGAGAACTGCTTCGCCGACGATCCGATCAGGTACTCCATGACGGGCCCGAAGCCGCCATCCCGGCGCCGCATCAGATCGAGCGTCCATCCGCGCACGGTGCCGCCCTCGCCGTAGACCGGCAGCCATGACAGGAATCCGTCGACGTCGCCGTTCGGGGCCAGCGCCAGAGCCAGTCGCACCTCGGGATCCTCGGCCTCGTCGAGCGTGCCGAGAGTGAACCGCATCTCGGGGAGGTCCTTGTCGCCGACCCAGGCCTCCGAGATCGCCCGCAGCTGCTGCCGCACCCCCACGACTCGTCGCCGAGTCGGGTCAGCCGGAAGGTCATGTCCTCGCGTCCTGCTCGATTGAGCGAACTGCGCACCGAGTTCCAGCGCTTGCCGGTGAACTCCAGGCCCGGCAGGTCGACGATCGTGTCATCCGCGACCACGAGGCTGCGCCAGCCCGCCGGCACGGCATCCCGCGTCGCATCGTCGGCGCTGAAGAAACACGGCACGAGGCCCGCGAGCTCGGCGGTGCGGATGAATTCCGCGACAGCGTCTGCACGCGACGCCGAGGGTCCGATCGGGTCGGCCAGCGCGAGCGCGACCCCGGCCCGGCGCTGGTACGCGACGATCCCTGCGGCGCTGCGGGCGTAGCTGTTGCCCTCCCACGTCGTCATCCAGGACAGCGTCCCGCCGCCGTGCGCGCGCAATTCGGTCTTGACGTCATCGACGGTCGGGGCGGGTTGGATTCCGAGCGGTGACCTGCGCTTCGCCCGGAACGCCCGACGCACCGCGACCAGGTAGACGAGCAGGATCACCCAGAGGAAGCCGTTGGCGAGAGCGAGCTCGGTCTCGCCATCCCAGCGCACGTCGACCTGAGCCTGCGAGAACACGGTGATCAGGATGAGCACGAGCGCCGCGATCAGGATGTTGAAGAGTCCGAGCAGGATCACGAGCACCCACGACCAGCGGCGGCCTCGCAGCAGTCCGTTCACGAGCACGGCGATGACCACGAGGTCGATCGCCAGGTCGATGAATCCTCCCGACACGGGCTCCGTCGGACCGAACGGGCCGTCGGTCGCCACCAGGGTCGTGATGATCTCGACCGCCCCCAGCACCAGCAGGGAGATCACGGCGATCAGGCGCTGTTCGCGCACGGTGGTCCGCTGCACGCGCAGGGTGCGATCGACGACCAGGATCAGCAGCACGGCGAGCAGATGCTCGAGATCCGCGACCGCGCCCCAGAACAGCATCGCGATGAACACGAATCCGAGCAGCACGAGCCACCCGCGCACCCGCCACGGCGGCCGGAACAGTCCGATCGCCGCGGCGATGCAGGCCATGGTGCCGCCCGAGGCGCCGACATCGAGCGCCTGAGCCTGCTCCTGCGCCCAGGCCCACGGCAGCTGCGAGGCGAAGAACAGCACGAGTGCGGTGGCCAGGATCGCGAAGAGCTGCCCGACCCAGTAATAGGCGAGCGCGACCCTGGTGCCGCGGCGGTACTCGAGGTACGCCATGCCCCAGAATCCCGAGATCGTGAAGACGTACACCCAGGGTGCGTTGATGAAGAACGTGCCGGTGAACGGCGTCCACCACATGCCCTGCGCGAGGTTGGGCAGACCGTATGCGACGGTGCCGAACAGGTCCGTGTTCTCGAACGGGCTCCACAGTCCCTGCCACACCACGCCGACGACGAGGATCACCGAGACCATCGTGAGGGTGGCCGGCATGCGTCGCAGCACGGCGAGAACAGGATGCGATGTGGGGGTTCGCGCCTCGGTCATGCGCTCAGCGTAGCGAGGGCGACGCATCTTCCGGAGTGAGACGCCGCGGGACATAGTGGCTCCATGCCCATCGGAATCCGACGCCGCCGACCGTCATGAACCCCCCCCGGCGAGAAGCAGGCCCGCGATGACCCCGACCGACGCGGCCCACGCGACGACGCCTGGATCGTCCCTGTCGCTCCGCGCGAAGAACGCGTTGGATGGACTCATGCCTGCGAATCGGATGCCGTGCCCCTCAGCGACCCGACCGCGCACCGCTGCCGCGCTCGCCGCCGCATCCGTCAGCGCAGTTCTCGTGCTGGCGTCCTGCGCCCCCGCACCGAGCCCGGTGTCCGCGCCGGCATCCGAGTCGTTCGTCGACGAGCTGGAAGCACCCTGGTCGATCGCCTTCCACGGCGACGCCGCTCTGGTCAGCGAGCGCGACAGCGCCCGCGTGCTCGAGATCGGCGAGACCGGCGAGGTGCACGAGGTCGCTGTCATCGACGGCGTGGAACCCGGTGGCGAGGGCGGACTGCTCGGGCTCGCCGTGAGCGATGGCGAGCTCTTCACGTACTTCACGGCGCAGGGCGAGAACCGTGTCGAGCGGCGGACGATCCTCGGGGACGCGGGAGGACTGTCGCTGGGGCCCGCGACCGTGGTGATCGACGGCATCCCCGCAGCCGGCAACCACAACGGCGGGCGCATCGCGTTCGGGCCCGACGGGATGCTGTACGTCACGACGGGCGACGCGGGCGATCGTGACAGCGCTCAGGACCTCGACGCGCTGTCGGGCAAGATCCTGCGGCTCACACCCGAGGGAGAGGTTCCCGCAGACAACCCCTTCGACGACTCACCCGTCTACAGCTACGGGCACCGCAATCCGCAGGGCATCGCCTGGGATGCGGAAGGCGGCATGTACGCGAGCGAGTTCGGGCAGGACACCTGGGATGAACTCAACGTCATCGAGCCCGGCGGCAACTACGGCTGGCCCGAGGTCGAGGGAATCGCCGACGACGGCGACTACATCGACCCCGTGCAGCAGTGGCGGCCGGAGACTGCGAGCCCGAGCGGCATCGCCGTGACGGGCTCGAGCATCGTGATCGCGAACCTCCGGGGCGAGCGCCTGCGCACGGTGCCGCTCGATGATCTGACGGCCGGCACCGAACAGTTCGTCGGCGAGTTCGGCCGCCTGCGCGATGTCGTGGTCGGGCCGGGAGGAGACGCCTGGATCCTCACGAACAACACCGACGGACGCGGTGATCCGTCAGACGGAGACGACCGCATCCTCCGGCTCTCTCTCGACTGATCGGGCCGCGGCGGTCAGACTCAGGCGAAGGCGTCGACGCCTGTCGCGGAGACCGACAGCGCCCAGAGTCGCTCGGCGGCCTCAGGGTCGATCGCCCACTCCTTCACCCCGCCGGTGGTCATGTCGCTGTGGTCGGGCGCGACGATCCCCTTGATCGAGCAGTCCTCGCAATACGCACCGCTGCGCTCGACCAGCTCCGTGGCGGTCGCTGCCCAGAGCCCTGTCGACGCACCTTCAGCCGGTGTCTTGAAACGCGGGTTCGGGGTGCCGTCCTCATCGATCCAGCCGCGAGAGAGCAGCTCCTCACGGGGAACGTGCCGCTGCAGCTCGGTCATGATCCCGCCGGGATGCACCGAGAAGGCGAGGATGCCGCGCTCGGCGCCGCGTCGCGCAAGGCCCACCGCGAACAGAGCGTTCGCCGTCTTCGACTGCCCATATGCGACCCAGGGGTCGTAGGGCGTCGCCGCGAAGTCGATGTCGTCGAACCGCACGGGGGAGCGGAAGTGCCCTCCGGATGAGTACGAGATTACGCGGGCGTGGTCCGACAGCAGGTCCGCCACCCCGCCCACCAGGGCGAAGTGACCCAGGTGGTTGGTGCCGAACTGCGACTCGAAGCCCTGCGCCGTGTGACCGAACGGGGTGGCCATGATGCCGGCGACGTTCAGCACGAGGTCGATCGGCTGACCGTCGCGGCGCACCGATTCCGTGAACGCCGCGACGGAGTCGAGGTCGCTGAGATCGGCGCCCCGTACCGCCGCCTCCGCGATCCCGTCGAGTGCCTGCTGCGCCGCATCCACACGCCGTGCCGGAACGACCGCGCGCACTCCGGCATCCGCCAGCGCGCGCACCGTCTCGAGTCCCAGTCCGGAATAGCCGCCGGTGACGATCGCGGTCTTGCCGGCGAGGTCTGTGCCCGCGATCACCTCGGCCGCGGTGGAGCGGTAGCCGAACTCCGACGAGAGCGGCTGCTGGCGGGCGATCATGTCGAGAGGAGCTGTCATGATCCGACCGTACGATCTAGAGTGCACTCGAAGTCAAGGAGGAGTCCTCATGGTTGATGTGGTCGACACGACGCGCACGTTCAGCATCGGCGAGCTCGCGCGCCTGGCCGGCGTGAGCGTGCACACCCTGCGCTGGTACGAGGCCGAGGGGCTGTTCCCTCGTGATGTGCCCCGCACCTCCGGCGGGCGGCGCGTGTACGCCCACGATTCGCTCGCATGGCTCGCCCTGCTGGGGCGGCTCCGCGAGTCCGGGGCGCCGATCGCGCTGCTGCGCGAATACGCCGCCCTCGTGCGAGCGGGCAGCGGCAATGAGGCCGAGCGACTCGCCCTGCTGCGTGCACACGAACGCTCACTCGATGCGCAGATCGAGTCGCTGATCGCCTGTCGACAGGTGATCCACGACAAGGCCGCGGGCTATCAGGAGGCGCTCGTCGCCCGCGGCCTTCTCTGACTCACCCGTTCACAGCCTCCTCGATCGCCGCCTCGAGGTCATCCCACGCCTCCAGCACGACGGGTTCGCCGTCGATGAAGAAGCTGGGGGTGCTGCGCACTCCGAGCCGCTCGCCGTCGCTCTTGTCGGCCTGCACGCGTTCGAGCGTCGCCGGGTCGGCGACCGCCGCGTCGTAGGCGGCCATGTCGAGTCCGAGGTCGACGGCGAGCGCCCGGAACACCTCCGGAGTCTCCTCCGACTGCTCGCCCCACTGGGCCTGCGTCTCGAACAGCCGGTGGTACATGTCCTCGAAGCGGTCCTGCTCTGCCGCGGCCTCGGCGGCGAGAGCGGCCTGCGTCGAGTTGATGTGCCCCGGCAGCGGGAAGTACCGCACGACGTAGGTGATCTCGCCGTCATACTGCTCACGCAGGTCTTCGACGATCGGGTAGAACGCGGCGCACGCCTCGCACTCGAAGTCGAGGAACTCGACGACCGTGACGGCTCCGGCCCCTCCGTCGTCGAGCACGTGCGAGTCGGTGCGGACGGTCTGCAGCTTCTCACCCTCGGGCGGAGCCGGATCAGCGGCCTGCTGCGACATGGCATAGACGATGCCGACGATCGCGAGGACGATCGCGACGGCGATGGCGATCAGGGTCGCCTTGACAGGGGTCTTCATGGGGTTCTCCAACGGTTCGGATCAGGCAGGGTGATGAGGCCGCGACGAGAGTGCGGCCGGGGGTCGCCGACGAACGGCGTGCCTGATTCAGGTGCGGGAGAGCGACAGCTGCGTGAGGGTGAGCGCGGGGATGCACCGCTGCGGGCCCGCGCGAGGCGGAGCAGACGCACGCGCCGGGATGCCGGTGCGGATGAGACCGCCGCGTCTGCCGAACCGGAGAAGGAGCAGCACGAGCACGAAGCAGCACAGCGCGGCGACGACGACGATCCCGGCATCGGACGGGGCCGCATCCATCGCGGTGCCGCCACCGTCATGGTGGCCCGAGAGCGACGCGGCGCTCGCACCCGGCGCGAGGCACAGCGTCGCGTGCGCATCTGCTTTGCCATGCGACGTAGACCACGCGCCGATCACGAGCAGCAGGGCGAGGCCGAGCGCGAGAGCGACCCGGAGGATCAGCATCCGCTCGACGCCCTGGTGTCGCAGTCGCGTCGACGGGGCATGCATGGTGCGCGCAGTCTAACAATCGGGCATCGGCGACCGCTCGACGGCACCCCCACAGGTCCACGTCTCGCAGACCCGCCTACACTGGAGGGGTGGCGAGACTGTTGATCGTGGGCGGCTTCCTGGCCGCCATCTTCTGGGTGTTCAGCATCGTCGACTGCGCAGTGCAGCCGCCGACGCGTCACCGGGGCGTGCCCAAGGCCGCGTGGATCGCGATCGTCGTCTTCATCCCGGTCATCGGCGGGATCCTCTGGTTCACGCTCGGCCGCCGCCGCGCCAACGACAACGGCGGGGCGATCCGCATCATCGCCCCCGACGACGACCCCCAGTTCCTCCGCAGCATCAGCAAGAGCGAACAGGATGCCCGCATCCGCCGCCTCGAAGAGGAGCTCGCGAAGCTCGAGGACGAGACCGACGACGGCACCGCACCGGACGGCACGGCGCCGGACACGCGTCCGTGACAGCATCGCCGGCGACGGATGCCGCGGCATCCCTGATCGCCGACCTCATCGCCCACGGCGTCCGCGATCTCGTGCTCTCGCCGGGTTCTCGATCTCAGTCGCTCGCGCTCGCCGCAGTGCACGCCGCGAACCAGGGGCACCTGCGCCTGCATGTGCGGATCGATGAGCGCGTCGCAGGGTTCACGGCACTGGGTCTCTCGCGTGAGACCGGAGTTCCCGCCGCAGTGCTCTGCACCTCGGGAACCGCCGCCGCGAATCTCCTCCCGGCGGCGATGGAGGCCTTCCACTCAGGAGTGCCGCTGCTGCTGCTGACGGCCGACCGCCCGCCCGAGCTCCGCGGAGTCGGAGCCAACCAGGCGACGATCCAACCGGGCATGTTCGCCTCCTGGGTGCGCGAGCAGATCGACGCACCTGTTCCCGGTGACGGCGACTGGTCAGGTCTGGCGGTGCGAGCCGTCGCGGCCGCGATGGGGGCCGATGCCGAGCACGGCCTCCCCGGAGTCTCAGGCCCCGTGCACCTGAATCTGCCGTCGCGTGAGCCGCTGTCTGGCGACGTTCCCGCTGTCGACATCGCACCGGGCGAGGCTCCGAGGCCGGTCGCCGCAGAGTCGCTCGTGCTCGAGCGCGGGCCGCGTACGGTCGTGATCGCGGGGGCCGATGCCGGGCCGGATGCCGAAGAGGTCGCACACGCCGGATCCTGGCCGTTGATCGCCGAGATCGTCAGCGGTGCCCGCTTCGGACGCCAGGTCGTGCACGGTTATCGAGCGCTGCTGAGCGACGACGAGTTGGGCGGCCGCATCGAGCGCGCCGTGGTGCTCGGGCATCCGACTCTCAGCCGCGAGGTGGCCCGTCTGCTGTCGCGTGCCGACGTCGAGGTGATCGCCGTCCGTCGCGGCGGGGAGGCTCTCGACCTCAACGGGCGCACGACGCCTGCGGCGTCCGTCGCGGTCGCCGCCGGCCCCGCCGATCGCGAGTGGCTCGGAGCCTGGCTCACGGCATCCGCCGCTCGCGCCGTCGACCTCAGCGAACGCGCCCCCGACCAGGACGGTCTCACCTCCACCGATCCGTCCGCTCGACGTGATGCCGTGAGGGCCGAGCTGGCTGCCGTGCGCCGCCCGCTCGATCGCGAACTCCTCGCCGACGCCGTCTGGCGGGCGACCTGGCCGCACGACCGGCTCGTCTTCGGCTCGTCGCGCCTCGTCAGGGTGGCCGACTCGGTGCTCGGCGGCAAGAAGGTCCCGGTGCACGCCAACCGCGGACTCGCCGGGATCGACGGCACGATCGCGACTGCCACAGGCATCGCTCTCGCGAGTCAGGCCGGGGGAGCCCCGGGGGTCACCCGCGTGCTGCTCGGCGACCTCGCCTTCCTGCACGACGTCGGAGCGCTGCTGCTGCCACCCGATGAGCACGAACCGCGCATTCAGGTCATCGTGGGCAACGACGGCGGCGGCACGATCTTCGACGGCCTGGAGGTCGCGGGCACAGCGGCTCGCGCCGACCTCGACAGAGCGTTCTACACCCCGCACACGGTGCGTCTCGAGCAGCTGGCCCTCGCTTACGGGTGGGAGTATCAGCGCGTCACGACCCGCACGGCGCTCGATCAGGCTCTCACCGCTCCGGCCGGTGGTCGTCAGCTGATCGAGGTGCCGCTCACGCGCTGATCCGGTTCGGCGTGGCGTGCATCCGCAGTGGCAGGATGAACGCATGACAGCGCACGAGTGGGCCAAGACCCTCCAGGTCGGCGACGGATTCCGTCTCTCCGACGTCGATCCGCAGAGCACTCCGGGATACAGCGGCGCGAAGGCCGACGGCAAGCGCGATCTCGCGTCCGGTCTCGACGAGCTCAATCAGCTGCAGGAGCGGCTGTTCGCCGAGAGTCGCGTCGGAGTCGCGAAGGACTCGGTGCTGCTGATCCTGCAGGCGATGGACTCGGCGGGCAAGGGAGGCATCGTGCGGCACGTCGTCGGCGGCGTCGACCCGCAGGGTGTCGCGCTCACGGCGTTCAAGGCGCCGACGGAGGAGGAGCTCGCGCACGACTTCCTGTGGCGTGTCGCCAAGCGGCTGCCGGAGCCGGGGTTCATCGGCGTCTTCGACCGCTCGCACTATGAGGACGTGCTCATCGGCCGGGTGCGGTCGCTGGCCCCGTCCGACGAGATCGAACGGCGGTACGACGCGATCAACGAGTTCGAGGCCGAGGTCGCGGCCTCCGGCACCCGCATCATCAAGGTCATGCTGCACATCTCTCGCGACGAGCAGAAGGAGAGGCTGATGGAGCGGCTCGAGCGGGCCGACAAGCACTGGAAGTACAACCCGGGCGATGTCGACGAGCGACTGCTCTGGGACGACTACATGGCGGCCTACCAGAAGGCGTTCGAGCGCACCTCGACCGCTGCGGCACCCTGGCATGTGATCCCGGCCGACCACAAGTGGTTCGCCCGCCTCGCCGTGCAGGAGCTGCTGCTCGACGCACTGCAGCAGATCGATCCGCAGTGGCCGGCGGCCGACTTCGACGTCGAGGCCGAGAAGAAGCGTCTCGCCGCGAGCTGACCGGGTGGCGACCGGCGTCGCTCAGGCGAGGGCGTCGACCAGCGGACGGAACTTGACTCGGGTCTCGAGCAGCTCCGACTCGGGGTCCGAGCCGGCGACGATTCCCGCGCCCGCATAGGCGGTGACGGCGATGTCGGTCTCGGCGGGAGTGAACTGCGCGCAGCGCAGCGCGATGGCCCATTCACCGTTGCCGGCTCCGTCGACCCACCCGACCGGGCCGGCATAGCGACCGCGGTCGAACGGTTCGAGCTCGCGGATCGCCGCGATCGCAGCGGATGTGGGGGTTCCTGCCACAGCGGCCGTCGGATGCAGGGCGCCGACCAGATCGAGCGACGAGCCGCCGTCGGCCAGCTCGCCTTCGACATCGGTCGCCAGGTGGAAGAGGTTCGGCAGCTTGAGCAGGAAGGGCTGCTCGCTCGCGGCCAGCGCGCGCGTGTGCGGGCGCAGCGAGGCGAGCACGCTCTGCACCGCATACTCGTGCTCGTCGAGATCCTTGGTGCTCGAGGCCAGGTGAGCGGATGCCGTGGTGTCGGCGTCCGCATCGGCCCCTCGGCCGATGGTTCCGGCCAGCACACGGGCGGTGACGGTGCGCTGCTGCACGGTGACGAGCGTCTCGGGGCTCGCGCCGATCAGCCCGTCGACCGCGAAGGCCCAGGTGTCGGGGTATCCGGTCGACAGCGCGCGGACGAGGCGGCGCAGGTCGGATCCGGCGGGGATGCTGCCGGTGAGGTCGCGAGCGAGCACGACCTTGCTGAGGGCGCCACCGGCGATGCGGTCGAGCGCCTGGCGGACGGAGTCCTGATAGCCCTGCGGGCTCTGCGCCCCCGGCCCGACCGTGCCGGCCCAATGGGGGCCGTAGCCGATCGTCGACGCATCGGGCTGCGGTTCGGCCGCGGAGTGCGACGTCGAGCGGATGCGGGTGAGCCACGTGCGCCCATGGTGCCGGCCGATCACGAGCGCAGGCACGACGAGAACGCTGTCGGCGGCGGAGTCCTCGTCGAACGTCAGCGCACCGAACGCGACGAGCCCCGAGCCGGGAAGCCGGAGGTCGTCGTCGATCTCGGCATCCTCCGCCAGGTCTCGCCAGGCGGCAGCGATGGCGGCCGAGCGCATGGACGCAGCGCCTGCGGGAATGCGGACCGTCTCGACCACGCCGTCTCCCACGGCGACGATGCCGTCACCGCGGCGCAGCCAGGCGAGGGGCCGCGACGGGTCGGCGTAGGCCAGGAGATCCTCGACCGGATCGATCTCTCGGGTCTCCACGACCAGCCTGCTGCTCACCCCTCCAGCCTAGTTCGTCGCTCGTCGACCGGGATGTGAGTGACCCCGCCTACGCTGAGTGCATGAGCGACGCCCGCCCCGAACCCGGCACCGAGATGATCTTCCAGTGGCGCAAATGGGACGGCTCGCCGCACTGGCGGCACGAGTGCGTGTATCTCGGTGCAGACGAGTGGGGCGACTGGATCGGCCAGCCGGCCGGCTGGCCCAGCGCTCGACCGGGTGCGGCCTACATCGCAGAGACCCCCAACGTGACGCTGGTGCCGCGACAGCCCGACTTCGCCCTGACCGTGAATCGCGATCATCCGAAGGGCATGCGCGTCTACATCGACATCGGATGGGATGTGCGCTGGTCGGACGACCCGCTGCTCGCGGTCGGCATCGACATGGACCTCGACGTCGTGCGGGTCGATGGGCCGCGGGGCATCTGGGTCGACGACCGCGACGAGTGGGCCGAGCACATCGTGCAGTACGGATATCCCGCCGAGATCATCACCCGGCTCGAGGCACTCGCGCTCGACCTCGAGCAGCGCGTGCGCGATCAGACCGCTCCGTTCGACGATGCGACTCCGGATCTCTGGCTCGATCGCCTCGATGCCCTGCACCTCGCGCCTAGACTGGGCACGTGACCTCGAACGAAGCAAACCGCGCCGATCTCGGCAAGGACCCGGCCCGCGTCAGCGGCATGTTCGACCAGGTCGCCGCGGGCTACGACCGCACGAACACGGCGATGACGGTCGGCAACGACGCCCTCTGGCGCGCAGCCACGACCAGGGCCGTCGCCCCGAAGCCGGGGGAGAAGATCCTCGACCTCGGTGCGGGCACCGCATCGTCGTCGGCATCCCTCGCCCGCAGCGGAGCGCAGGTCGTCGCCGCCGACTTCTCGCCCGGCATGCTCGCCGAGGGCAAGCGGCGCCACGGCAGCATCCGCAATCTCTCTTTCGTGCAGGCGGATGCCACCGATCTGCCCTTCGAGGACGGCGAGTTCGACGCCGTCACCATGTCGTACGCCCTCCGCAACGTCAACGATCCGAAGAAGGCGCTCCGCGAACTGCTGCGGGTGACGAAGCCGGGCGGTCGCCTCGTGATCAACGAGTTCTCGACCCCGCCCGGCACCCTGTTCCGTACCGGGTACCGCTTCTACAACTCGCAGGTGCTACCTCGGGTGGCCCGTATCGCCGGCACGAACGGCGACGCGTACGACTACCTGAACGAGTCGATCCGCGACTGGCCGGATCAGAAGAAGCTCGCTGCGTGGATTCGCGAGGCCGGGTGGACCGAGGTCGAGTACCGCAACCTCTCGTTCGGGATCGTCGCGCTGCACCGGGCGTTCAAGGCCGCGTGAGTACCACGCGCGAACCCGCACGGCTGACGACGGTAGGCTGAGACCGTGACTTCGAGCCGCGTAGCCCCGGGTTCGCGACTGGCGAGCCGTCTCGGTTTCAGCGACCGTGTCTTCATCGGCACTGCAGGTCGACGCATCGCTCAGGCGATCGAAGACGGTCTCGAGCGTGTCGAGACCGGTCTGGCCGACGATGTGCGCGTCGCCGACCCGCTGGCCGACGCCGCGAGCCGCTACCTCTACGAGGCGGGGGGCAAGCGCATCCGCCCCGTGCTGACCCTGCTGGCGGCCCAGCTGGGCGACGGCAACACCGAGCAGGTGATCGACGTCGCGAAGGCGCTGGAGATCACGCACCTCGGATCGCTGTACCACGACGATGTCATGGACGGCGCCGACCGCCGTCGTGGCGTCCCCGCCGCGCACGCGGTGTGGGGAAACAACATCGCGATCCTCACCGGCGACATCCTCTTCTCCCGCGCGAGCCAGCTGATGTCGCGTCTGGGCGAGCGCGCCATCCGCCTGCAGGCCGACACCTTCGAGCGTCTGGTCCTCGGCCAGATGCACGAGACTCTCGGTGCGCAGCCCGGAGACGACCCCATCGAGTTCTACCTCCAGGTGCTCGCCGACAAGACCGGTTCCCTGATCGCCGCGGCGACGCAGGGCGGCGTGATCTTCTCGAACGCACCCTCGGAATACGAAGAGCCGCTGCGGGTGTACGGCGAGAAGATCGGCGTCGCCTTCCAGCTGCTCGACGACGTGATCGACCTGTCGGCCAAGCCCGAGGACACGGGCAAGGTGCCGGGAACCGACCTGCGCGCCGGCGTTCCGACGATGCCGTACCTGCTGCTGAAGGCCGAGACCGACGACGCGTCGATCGACCTCGCCGCCCGCATCGACGACGGGGTCACCCGCATCGCCGAGGGCGAGGACCCCGGGATCCTCGACGGCCCGCTCACCGAGCTCCGAGACCACGTCGGCACTCAGAAGACCCTCGCGCTCGCGCATTCCTGGACCCGGGATGCGATCGATGCGCTCACCGCGCTTCCGCGCGGCACCGTGCGCGATGCGCTCACCCGTTTCGCAGAGACCCTCGTCGAACGCTCCAGCTGACCGCGTCGCGGCCATCGGCCGCGTGCGTCGGGCGTGACGGCATACGAAAGGACCCCTTATGACCAAGCTCAGACTGGCCATCGTCGGAGCGGGCCCCGCCGGCATCTATGCCGCCGACATCCTGCTGAAGGCCGAGCGAAAGTTCGACGTCTCCATCGATCTCTTCGAGCAGCTTCCGGCACCCTACGGCCTGGTCCGCTACGGAGTGGCCCCCGACCACCCCCGCATCAAGGGCATCATCAACGCGCTCCGCGATGTGCTCGACCGCGGCGACATCCGTCTGTTCGGCAACGTGCGCTTCGGTGAGGACATCACGCTCGATGATCTGAAGAACCACTACAACGCGGTGATCTTCGCCACGGGAGCGATCCGAGACACCGCCCTCGACATCCCCGGCATCGATGCGGTCGGCGCCTACGGGGCAGCCGACTACGTGAGCTGGTTCGACGGACACCCCGACGTGCCGCGCGAATGGCCGCTGGATGCCGCTTCGGTCGGCGTGCTGGGCAACGGCAACGTCGCTCTCGACGTCGCCCGCATGCTGGCGAAGCACGCGGAAGACCTGCTGGTGACCGAGGTCCCCGAGAACGTCTACGAGGGGCTGAAGGCGAGCGCGGTCACCGACGTGCACGTGTTCGGTCGCCGTGGCCCCGCGCAGGTCAAGTTCACCCCGCTCGAGCTGCGCGAGCTCGGCGAGCTGCGCGACGTCGACATGGTCGTGTACGACGAGGACTTCGACTACGACGAGGCGTCGAAGGACGCCGTGGCCAGCAACAAGCAGGTCATGGTCATCGACCGCATCCTGCAGTCGTGGCGCAAGCGGCCGTCGGTCAATGACACCAGAGGCGATGCGAACAACGCAGGGGGAACGGCATCCCGTCGCCTGCACCTGCACTTCTGGGCCCGCCCGGTCGAGGTCCGCAAGGACGAAGCCGGCCGCGTGGCGGCCCTCGTCTACGAGCGCACGAAGCCCGACGGACAGGGCGGCGCAGTGGGCACGGGTGAGATGCGCGAAGTGCCGCTGCAGGCGCTCTACCGCGCGATCGGATACTTCGGCTCACCGCTCCCCGGCGTGCCCTTCGACAAGAAGCACGGCGTGATCCCCAACCGCGAGGGCCAGGTGCTCGCCAAGGACTCGAACCAGCAGATGACCGGCATCTACGCCACCGGCTGGATCAAGCGCGGACCGGTCGGGCTCATCGGCCACACGAAGTCGGATGCCATGGAGACCGTGCGGCACATCATCAACGACCAGGGGTCGTGGTGGCACCCGGAGGACCCTTCAGAAGAGGCGATCCCCGCGCTGCTGCAGGAACGCGGCGTCAAGTGGACCGACCTCGAGGGCTGGCATCGACTCGACGAGCACGAGGTCGCCCTCGGCGCGCCGCAGGAGCGTGCCCGCGTCAAGGTCGTGCCGCGTGACGAGATGGTGCGCGTCTCTCGCGGAGAGTGACCGACACCGGATCGTTGTCGGCACCTCGCGTGTCGGAGAGTCGGCATCCTTAGGCTGAGTGCATGCGACTGCGCTCTCTGATCGTCTTCGGCACTGCTGCCCTGCTGCTCGTCTCTGGGTGCACCGCCGGGCCGACAGCTGAGCCGAAGCCCTCGGCTTCGCCGTCTGAGTCGTTGTCTCAGACGCCGACACCGACACCGGCGCCGATCGTCGAGCCGGAGACGGCGTTCGACGTGACGTGCGACGACGTCGCCGCGACGATGGAGGAGCTCCTGGGCGAGCCGTCGACACCTGTCGAGCCGGTGCTCTCAACAGTGTCGGCGATGAGCTGGCTTCCCGGTCCGGCGCAGCACATGTTCCAGCGGGCCGGCGGAATCGCCTGCTCGGCAGGCGACGCGGAGCGCAACTGGGAGGTCACGATCGTCCCGGATGCGCAGGCGGTGATCGCCGGCGCGACCGAGCGTCAGGGTTTCTGGGGCGAAGCGGCGAGCTGTGAGAACGGACGCTGCGGGTTCGAGCTGCCAGACGGAGACGTGCTGCTGTCGGCCACCGTCGTCGACCCCGATCTCGGCGCGGACGACACCTCCCCGATCGAAGAGGCGCTGCGGGGGATCGCGGCGTCGGCGGCGTCGAGCACGCGCGAGGTCGAGTACGTCGACAGCGACATCGTCGGTGCTCCCTGCGAGCGCTTCGTGACGCCGGAGCAGGTGGACGCCGCATTCGGAGTCTCGGACGCGGCTCTCTTCACGGACTTCGGCGGCTGGGGGATCCCTGCTGAGGTGTACGAGGTCGTCAACGGCTCCCGCATCTGCTATTTCAAGTCGGCCGGAAGCGAGTACGAGGGATCGAGCTATCTGATGCTCACGACGCTTCCCGCAGGAGCATGGGCGTTCGAGAAGCTCGATGGCGACCCCGTCGAGGTCGAGGGCGCCGATGCCGCCAAGGCCAGTGAGGGCCAGAACGGCGAGAAGATCCTCGACGTGCGCGTCGGCCTCGACTGGATCCGCCTGATGACCTACGACAACGGATCCGGTGCCGCCGACCCGGCTCCTCTGGCAGAGAAGGTCGTGCGCAACTTCACGGTCGGACACACCGCTCCCGAGTAGCCCGCACGCCGTCGGCTAGCCTGGCGGCATGCCTGAGTGGATACCGGACGTTCTCGGCGACGAGTTCGAGCAGCTCACGCTCGAACTCGGTGAGGACGACGAGGGGCCGTTGGTCGCCACTCTCGTGCGAGCCCTGCCGCGGGAGCAGCCGTGGTGGAACCGCATGCGGGGGCATCGTCTTCCGCTCGATGGCGTCGACGTGCTCTACGTGCACGGCTGGTCGGACTACTTCTTCCAGAAGAGACTCGCTCGCTTCTGGACCGCGCGAGGTGCGCGCTTCTTCGCCCTTGACCTGCGCAAGTACGGACGCAGTCTGCGCGACGGTCAGACGCCCGGGTACATCACCGACCTCGGCGCGTACGACGAGGACATCGCTGCGGCCCTGCACGCGATGGGCCGCAGCCCCGAGACGACCGCATCCACGCGGCGCCTGGTGCTTCTCGGACATTCCACGGGCGGGCTCACGCTGAGCCTGTGGGCATCGCGGCACCCCGGGACAGCGGATGCCGTGATCCTGAACAGTCCGTGGCTCGAGTTCCAGGTCGCGTCGGCCCGCCCGCTGATCGCTCCCGTCGCAGAGCTGCAAGCGCGGTGGGCTCCCCGCGAGGTCGCCCCGCAGGTCGATCTCGGGTTCTACACCCGGGCGCAGCAGGAGGTCGCCGACCCCGAGGACCCTGTCGAGGTGAACCTCACGTGGCGACCCGCGCAGACGATGGCCGTGCACGCGGGATGGTTCCACGCGATCCTCTCCGGACACGCCAAGGTCGCGGCAGGACTGACGATCGACGCAGCCGTGTGCGTGCTGCTCTCCGCACGCTCGGCGACGCCCACACGATGGTCCGAAGACCTCACCCGAGCAGACTCGGTCTTGGTGGTCGACGACATCGCGCGGGCGGCGCTGAAGCTCGGTCCGTCTGTCACCGTCGAGCGCATCGACGGTGCCCTGCACGACGTCTTCCTCTCTCGCCATGAGGCGAGAGAGGAAGCGTATCGTCGCCTCGACCGGTGGGTCAGAGGCTGGACGGCCGCGCGCTGACAGCGATCAGACGCAGCGGTCAGACGTAGTGCATCAGTCGGGCCTGACGCTCTGCGTCATCGGCATCGCCGCGCAGCACCGCGTCGTGGAAGTCCCGATAGACCTGGAGCATGCGCTCCCGGTCGTTCTCGGGAACGCTCCAGCCGCGGAGGTTGCGGAACAGCGCCATGCTCGCATCGTTGATCAGCACCTGATGCTGTGCGTTCCGGCTGCGCGTGCTCAGAAACGAGAACACCGCCCACCTCGTGTTGGAGATGTGCACGTCGTCATCGAGCGCCGTGTACATCTGCTCGACGAGTTCGGCGAGGCTCTCGCGTTCTTCCTGGCTCATCCGCGCGACGCCCATTCGAGCCGCAATCCCCGCCTGATACCCCGCGAACTCGAGCGTCTGCTCGACGGTCTCGGGTGTGACCGCCGTGACCTCGGTGTATCTGCTCGGGTACATCGTCACGAGCCCGAGACGCTCGAGGCGCTGTAACGCCTCTCGCACCGGAGTCCGCGACACATGCAGTTCTTCGGCGACATCGACATCGCGGATGCGATACCCCGGCTCCAGCACACCGTCCACGATCTGCGCGCCGATGTGCTGAAAAACCTCCTCTGCTAAGAGCTGCTTGCTTTCTCTGACACTCGTCATCGAGCTGTTGGTGTTCATGGACTGCCCCCAGTTGCTTTCCAGATCCGGGCTCCCCATGATGTGCCCGGACGGCCACTACATCACGAAGTGGATCGCGATGCCAATAATCCACAGACGAGTTTTCGGACGAGCATGTCGGGGCTCGCGCGCGGTGCGTCGTCGCGGGATCAAGTACGGGTGATTTCTGTGGCCGACGGGTGTTTGGGACACCCGCCGGCCACAGACGATGGCGTGCACGGAGCTGTACTGCGCCCAGTCCCCACAAGGCGGGAACCGCGATCCGCGAAGCGCGGAGCCGCGGTTCGGCAGCGCGTCATGCATCGCCGCATCGTCTGTCGCATTCGGGACGCGACTGCATCCAGTCTCGGGCACATCGCCCCATATMTCGGAATGCGATCGGCGGGCATAGAGAAGGGGGACGGATGCCTCGGCATCCGTCCCCCTGAGATCTGCGAGGTCAGCGGTAGTTGATGAACTGCAGGTCGAGATCGAGGTCCGAGCCCTTGAGCAGGGAGATCACGGACTGCAGGTCGTCACGGCTCTTGGACTGCACGCGCAGCTCGTCGCCCTGGATCTGGCTCTTCACGCCCTTGGGGCCCTCGTCGCGGATGATCTTGTTGATCTTCTTCGCGTTCTCCGACGAGATGCCGTCCTTGAGGGTCGAGACGATGCGGAACTCCTTGCCGCTCGCGAACGGGTCGCCCGACTCGAGGCTCTTGAGCGAGATGCCTCGCTTGATGAGCTTGGACTGGAAGACGTCGAGAACGGCCTTCGCACGCTCTTCGGTGCCGGCGATGATCAGGATCTGCTCGCCGCTCCAGGCGATGGACGAGCCGGTGCCCTTGAAGTCGTAGCGCTGCTCGATCTCCTTGCGCGCCTGGTTCAGGGCGTTCTCGGCCTCCTGGTGATCCACTTTCGAGACGATGTCAAAGGAACTGTCAGCCATAAGCAAAGTGTATCGACACCGTCGTTTTCATGCTCGCTTGGAAGCGCTTCCATAACGCCTCAGCCAACATTCCGCGGTTACAGCTTGATATCGAAGGCTTCTTGCATTGCGATTCCTGCCGATCTCGATGCATACTGTAAGCGCTTGCAGTCCTGCAGGCCACAGCACTTCAGAGAGGCACACACCAATGAAGGTGAACAAGAGGGGCATCGTCGCCGCCGGCGTCATCGCGATCGTTTCGACTCTTACGCTTGCCGGTTGCTCGACCGCGACCGATGGCGGCGACTCGGCCGAGGCCGAGGGCGAGAGCAGCGGATCGCTGACCGTCTGGGTCGACGCGGAGCGTGTCGACGCGCTGCAGAGCGCCGCCGACTCCTACGAGGAGAAGACAGGGGTCAAGGTCGAACTCGTGGGCAAGTCCGTCGACGACATGAAGGACGACTTCATCCAGCAGGTGCCGACCGGCAAGGGCCCCGACGTCGTCATGGGAGCGCACGACTGGCTCGGCGAGCTGTCCACGAACGGTGTCGTCGCTCCGCTCGAGCTCGGCGACTCGTCGGCCGACTACCTGCCCGTCGCGCTTCAGGCTGCGACCTACGACGGCACCGTCTACATGCTTCCCTACGCGGTCGAGAACATCGCCGTGCTGCGCAACGCCGACATGGTCCCCGCCGCCGCCACGAGCTTCGACGACATGGTCTCGAAGGGCACCTTCGTGGTCGAGCAGGGCACCGAGGGCAACCCGTACCACCTGTACCCGTTCCAGACGGCATTCGGCGCCCCGGTCTTCGGCACCGACGACTCGGGGAGCTACGACTCGAGCGACCTCCAGCTCGGCAGCGACGGCGGCTTCGCCTTCGCCGACTGGCTCGCCGCTCAGGGCGCAGCGGGCACCTTGAACACCGACATCGACGGTGAGATCGCCAAGCAGCAGTTCCTCGACGGCACCGCGGCCTTCTGGCTGACCGGCCCGTGGAACGTCGGCGCCGCGACCGACGCCGGCATCAACGTCGCGATCGACCCGATCCCGAGCCCCACGGGCGAGACCGCCTCGCCGTTCGCCGGCGTCAAGGGCTTCTTCGTGAGCTCCGAGTCGAAGAACAAGGTCGCCGCGAACGACTTCCTCGTGAACTACATCGGCACCGAAGAGGTGCAGCTCGAGCTGTTCAAGGCAGGAAACGTCCTGCCCGCGCTGACGGCCGCAGCCGACTCCGCAGCATCCGACCCGATCATCGCCGGCTTCCAGGCCGTCGGTGAGGACGCGGTGCCGATGCCGGCCATCCCCGCCATGGGCTCCGTGTGGGAGTTCTGGGGCGTCGCAGAGGCTGCCATCATTAACGGCTCCGACCCGACGACGACGTGGCAGAAGCTCGTCGACGACGTGACCGCAGCAATCAAGTAACGACACCCAGCACCATCCCTGCCGGGGCGGACCTCGTCCGCCCCGGCAGCTCGACGACGGGGACGAGATGACAGAACTCGCTGAGCCCACGGCTCCACTGAACAAGCGCCAGCGCCAGGCGGCGAAGATCGCCGAGGCCGCGTCCGGGCCCATCGGCTGGATGCTGCTGAAGATCCTGCTGCTCGCCATCGTCGACGCCATCGCGCTGTACGCGGCGTTCGTCCTCTTCGGCCAGCAGGAGTGGCTGGTGCTCGGCCTGGTCGTGGCCGTCACGGTGCTCGTCAACTACATCTACTTCTCGCGCAAGCGAATTCCCGCGAAGTATCTGACCCCCGGCATCATCTTCCTGATCATCTTCCAGGTCTTCACACTGCTGTACACGGGGTACATCGGCTTCACGAACTACGGCACCGGGCACAACGGCACGAAGGACCAGGCGATCTCGTCGCTCCTCGCCTCCGCCCAGGAGCGTGTCGAGGACTCCGCCACCTATCCGGTCACGGTCGTCGAGCAGTTCGGCACCTATGGTCTGCTCGTGACCGACCCCGAGTCGGGTGACGCGCTGCTCGGCACCGCTGAGCAGCCCCTGCAGGAGGTCGACGCCGAGTTCGAGGGCGATCAGGCCGTAGCCGTCGACGGCTGGACCACGCTCCCGCTCGCGAAGGTGTTCACCCTGTCGGAAGAGCTCGAGCAGCTCTCGGTTCCCTTCAGCGACGACCCCAATGACGGCAGCCTGCGCGCCCCCGACGGTCAGAAGGGATATCTGTACGTCTCGACGCTCGAGTACGACGCAGACGCTGACACCATCACCGACACGACGACCGGCGCGGTGTACTCCGACACCGGTCAGGGGTCGTTCATCGCCGAGGACGGCGCCGAGCTGCTGCCCGGCTGGCAGACCACCGTCGGCTTCGACAACTTCGTTCGCGCGGTGAGCGACGAGAACATCCGCGGTCCGCTCATCTCGGTGACGATCTGGACCTTCGTGTTCGCACTGCTCTCGGTCGCGACCACGTTCTTCCTCGGACTGCTGCTCGCACTGGTCTTCAACAACACGCGGATGCGGTTCCGCAACGGCTATCGGATCATCCTGATCCTCCCGTATGCGTTCCCGGCGTTCCTGTCGGCCCTCGTCTGGGCAGGCATGATGAACGAGAGCTTCGGATTCATCAACCAGGTGATCTTCGGGGGAGCGGACATCCCGTGGCTCACCGACCCGAACCTCGCGAAGGTGTCGGTGCTCCTGGTCAACCTCTGGCTGGGCTTCCCCTACATGTTCCTCGTCTGCATGGGCGCCCTGCAGGGCATTCCCGAGGACGTCAACGAGGCGGCGGTGATGGACGGCGCGAACCCGTGGCAGGTCTTCCGCCGCATCAAGCTGCCGCTGCTGCTCGTGACGGTCGCGCCGCTGCTGATCTCGTCCTTCGCGTTCAACTTCAACAACTTCAACCTGATCTACATGCTGACCAAGGGCGGGCCGCGGTTCGAGGACGTCAGCATCCCGGTCGGGCACACCGACATCCTGATCTCGATGGTCTACAAGGTGGCGTTCACGGGTCAGTCCCGCGACTACGGCCTCGCCTCCGCGTTCACGATCCTGATCTTCATCGTGGTCGCGACGATCTCGATCATCAGCTTCCGCAAGACCAAGGCCCTCGAGGAGCTGAACTGACATGAGCACCACGGACACCGGCACCGCCCGCCCCGTCGCCGTCGCGCAGGACCTCGCGCCCCGTCGCCGCAGCTTCGGCGCGTGGTTCGCAGACACCGGATGGCGCCATGTGGTCGCCATCGTCGTGAGCGCCTTCGCGCTCTTCCCGCTGCTGTACGTCGTCTCGGCGTCTCTCAATCCGAAGGGCACGCTGACCGGCTCGAACCAGCTCTTCTCCGCGTTCGGCTTCGACAGCTACGTGCGCATCCTCAGCGATCCGCAGAACCCCTACGGCCTGTGGTTCCTGAACACGCTGGTCATCGCCGTGGTGACCGGCGCCGTGACCGTCTTCATCGGCGCCCTGGCTGCATATGCCTTCTCGCGCATGCGCTTCGCCGGCCGTCGCATCGGCCTCGTGACGATCGTCGTCGTGCAGATGTTCCCGCAGCTCCTGGCCGTGGTGGCGATCTTCCTGCTGATGTCGACGCTCGGGGACTGGTTCCCCGCCATCGGCCTGAACACGCACACCGGTCTGATCCTCGTCTACCTCGGTGGCGCGCTCGGCGTGAACACCTACCTGATGTACGGCTTCTTCAACACCCTCCCGATGGAGCTCGACGAGGCCGCCCGCATCGACGGCGCCGGTCACGCCCGCATCTTCTTCACGATGATCCTGCCGCTGGTCGCCCCGATCCTCGCGGTGGTCGCGCTGCTGTCGTTCATCGGCACGGTCAACGAGTACGTGATCGCGAGTGTCATGCTCGTCGACGTCGACCAGCAGACCCTGGTCGTCGGCCTGACGAAGCTCGTCGCGAACCCGCGCTACGCCGACTGGTCGGCGTTCTCGGCTGGCGCGGTGATGGCGGCGATCCCGGTGATGATCCTCTTCCTGTTCCTTCAGCGGTACATCGTCGGCGGGCTGACGGCCGGCGCGACGAAGGGCTGACCTGCGGTCGTGGTCGCATCGTTCGCGGCGTTGCGACCGCCGGCGCGGCGCCGGCGGTCGTAGCGTGATGGCATGACGCGTGTCGCGGGGCGAAACGCGGTGATCAGCTGGATCGCCGCAGTGCTGTGCATCGGCGTGGTGGGCGCCCTGATCTGGTTCTCGATGCCGATCGTGCCGGTCGTCGCCTCGTTCATCGGCGACGCCCTCCGCGCCACCCTTCGCTGACGGTGCCGTCGCATCTCGTCCCGAGGACGAGATGCGTGATCACGGGCTCAGCGACACGTCGGCACGCCTCCGTCGGGGCGCGGGCGCGCGGCGGTAATCTCGCAGAGCACACATCCGATGAGAGGCGCACCCATGAGTGACCCCGAGGTTCCACAGCCCGAGCGGCCGAAAGACGTCAACGACGTCGTCGACAGCGCGAACGCTGGACTCGACGACGCCGCCGCAGCGAGTGCAGGCGTGCACGGCACGCCCGCGGACCCCACGCACGAGACGTCGGCTCCCGCTCCGACCCAGCCCGCCGTCGACCCCGATGTCGCCGCATTCGAGGCTGCCGAGAACGAACACCCCGGCACCTTCGCGACGCCGGAGCTCAACGACCCGAAGTACCTCGACGACGCAGACGACACGACGAAGTCGTGGAACACGGATGCCGACGCGACGAAGTCCTGGAACACGGACGCCGACGCGACGGCCGCGTACACGCCGCCGGCCGCGCACGAGCAGTCCGCCCTGGCCGGAGCCGCGTACTCGTCGGCCGACCAGACGGAGACCCGGATCGTCCCGTCGGAGCCGGCAGCCGCCGAGCCGGTCGTCGTTCCGATCCAGCAGCAGCCGATCTTCGTCCAGGCTCCCGAACCGCCCCGTGAACGAGGCAACCGCGGCACCGCGGGCGCGATCGGCCTGCTCGCGACCATCGCCTTCGCGATCCTCTACCTGGGCGCGACGCTCGGCCTCCGTGCCGTCGCGGGTGACATCACCGGCGAGAACATCGGCGAAGCCGCTCTCGCTCCGCTGATGACCTGGGGCTACTGGGTTCCGGTCGTCGGGTTCTTCCTCGGCTTCTGGCTGCTCGGCGCCTTCATCAACCGCGGACGCTGGGGACTCTGGGTGGTCTTCGGCATCATCGTCGGTCTCATCGCCTATGGCGGGCACATTCTCGGGGCGCTCTTCGAGGCGCCGTTCTGGCTGCTCACCGCCCGGGAGGGCAGCGAGCTCATCGGAGCGCAGCTCTTCCACCCGCTCGCCATCGCGGCATTCGTCTTCGCCCGTGAGCTGACCATCTGGTTCGGCGCATGGGTCGCCCGCAGCGGGGCACGCAAGACCGAGCTCAACGCCGAAGCGCAGCGCGAGTACGAGCGCACGCTCGAGGCCGGCCCGACGCTGGCGAGGTAGTCACGAACATGTCGTCGCCGAACCCCCGTGGACCCGAGTCCCCGGGGGTTTCGGTCATTCTGGCGCTGGTGCTCGCCACCATCAGCTTCTTCGCGCTGGCGGTGTTCGGCCTCGGCGCGGTGAGCATCGCCACCGACAGCGACATCATCGCCGTCCCCGGTCTCGGTCAGCTGCCCGGCGCGATCGGGATGCTGGCGGCCGTCGTGGCGTTCGCGCTGTCGCTGTGGTCGTCGCTGCGGCGGACGCAGCCGTCGTTCGTGTCGGCGCTGGCGGTCGCATTGGCCACGGCGCTCGCGCACCTGGTCGTCGTGTGGATCGGCGTCATCGCCGCCAGCGGCGACATCATCGTCGCGACGGTCGTCGCGGGTGACCTCGTGCGCGGGGGAGCGAGCGCGGTGCTCCTCGTCGCGTCCGCGATCGCGGCCTGGGGCGGCATCGCGCTCCGGCGCACGCGTGCTCAGCATCCGCAGTGGCCGTGGGAGCGCGAAGAAGACGAGTGACGCCCCGCCGTGGCGTGGAAATCTCCACGTCGGCGGCGGCCGCGCCGTACGCTCTAGGTGTGGAGCGCTCGTTGGAGACGCAGGTCGACCAGGCCGTCGAGGCCTGGTTGCGCTGGGTGCCGCGCTGGGAGCCGKCGACCCATCGCGGTCGGGTCGCGCCCTGTCGACGTTGTCTGGGGTCGCCGATCCTGTCTGCGGCGGGCATCGGCTCGAACACGCCGCACGGTGTGCAGCACGGTCTCTCCACGCGGATCAAGACGATCGTCGACCACGCCGTGGCCGAGTACACCGCCAGGAACCTGCCGATGCTGCAGCGCGAACTCGATCAGCAGGCCGCGCGCAACCGGGCACGCAGCTACCGCCCGGCCGACGGTCTGGATCCCGAGTTCGACGGGCTGCCGCTCGACCCCGAGCCGGTTCCGGGCGCACCGTTCCTCTTCACGATCGCCGGCATGGCCGACGAGGCAGTCGCCGATCTGCCGCCTCTGCCCCCGTTGAGCGACGAGGCGAAGGTCGCCCTGCGTCAGGAGGTCGCCCTCGCCGACGAGTACGCGAACATGGTCGGTCGCGAGATCTGCGGCATCCTGCTGCGCCACCGCATCTACATCCAGGCTGCGATCTCGCAGCATGTCGAGCCGCAGATCGAGGCGCTGCTGGCTGAACTCACCGACTCGCTCGACTCCCCGTTCGACGCGGATCAGTCGTAGATCGCTGCAGCCCTCATTTGACCACCACGTTACGTGGCATTACACTTGATCAGGTGTGTGCACGTCTCGACGTGCGCGCTGGGCGTCGGCACCATGCCGGTCCGCCCCCACGGCATACCCACCACCACAAAGGCACGTCGATTCCGGCGTGCCGGTGGGTCACTGATGTGAAACCCATCACGCTGTCACCGTGCAGCATTATGAGGAGAGAACGTGCCAACCATTCAGCAGTTGGTTCGCAAGGGTCGCTCGCCCAAGGTCACCAAGACCAAGGCGCCCGCACTCAAGTCGAACCCGCAGCAGGCCGGGGTCTGCACCCGCGTCTACACCACCACCCCGAAGAAGCCGAACTCGGCGATGCGCAAGGTCGCTCGTGTGAAGCTCCGCAACGGCACCGAAGTGACCGCGTACATCCCGGGTGAGGGTCACAACCTCCAGGAGCACTCGCTGGTGCTCGTCCGCGGTGGTCGTGTCAAGGACCTCCCCGGTGTTCGCTACAAGATCGTCCGTGGCGCCCTGGACACCCAGGCCGTCAAGAACCGTAAGCAGGCTCGCAGCCTCTACGGCGCAAAGAAGGGCTGAGTCCAATGCCTCGTAAGGGTCCCGCCCCCAAGCGTCCCGTCGTCAACGACCCGGTATACGGCGCTCCGATCGTCAGCCAGCTGGTCAACAAGATCCTGGTCGACGGCAAGAAGTCGCTCGCCGAGTCGATCGTCTACAACGCCCTCAAGGGCGTCGAGGCGAAGAACGGTCAGGATGCCGTCGCCACTCTGAAGAAGGCGCTCGACAACGTGCGCCCGACTCTCGAGGTCAAGAGCCGCCGCGTCGGTGGCTCGACCTACCAGGTTCCGGTCGAGGTCAAGCCGCACCGCGCGAACACCCTCGCGCTGCGCTGGCTCGTCAGCTACGCCAAGGGTCGTCGTGAGAAGACGATGACCGAGCGTCTCCAGAACGAGATCCTCGACGCGTCGAACGGTCTCGGTGCAGCGGTCAAGCGCCGCGAGGACACGCACAAGATGGCCGAGTCGAACCGCGCGTTCGCTCACTACCGCTGGTAAACAGCTTCGCCTGCCCCCGGCCACACGCCGGGGGCAGGCACCCCCTCTTCGCAGTACGACTGCCAAAAAGATAAGGACACTCCTGTGGCACAAGACGTGCTCACCGACCTGAGCAAGGTTCGGAACATCGGCATCATGGCTCACATCGATGCCGGCAAGACCACCACCACCGAGCGCATCCTGTTCTACACGGGCGTCAACCACAAGCTCGGCGAGACCCACGACGGTGCCTCGACCACCGACTGGATGGAGCAGGAGAAGGAGCGCGGCATCACGATCACGTCTGCCGCCGTGACCTGCTACTGGAACAAGAACCAGATCAACATCATCGACACCCCCGGTCACGTGGACTTCACGGTCGAGGTGGAGCGCTCGCTCCGCGTCCTCGACGGTGCTGTCGCAGTGTTCGACGGCAAGGAGGGCGTCGAGCCCCAGTCCGAGACCGTGTGGCGTCAGGCTGACAAGTACAACGTCCCCCGCATCTGCTTCGTCAACAAGATGGACAAGCTCGGCGCGGACTTCTACTTCACCGTCGACACCATCATCAACCGCCTCGGCGCCAAGCCGCTGGTCATCCAGCTGCCCATCGGTGCAGAGAACGACTTCGTCGGCGTCATCGACCTCGTCGAGATGCGTGCTCTCGTCTGGGCTGGTGACTCCAAGGGTGACGTCACCATGGGCGCCTCCTACGAGGTCCAGGAGATCCCGGCCGACCTCAAGGACAAGGCAGACGAATACCGTCAGCAGCTCCTCGAGACCGTCGCCGAGACCGACGACGCTCTGCTCGAGAAGTTCTTCGGTGGCGAAGACCTGACCGTCGCCGAGATCAAGGGCGCGATCCGCAAGCTCACCGTGGCTTCCGAGATCTACCCGGTCCTCTGCGGCTCGGCGTTCAAGAACCGTGGCGTCCAGCCGATGCTCGACGCGGTCGTCGACTACCTGCCGAACCCGCTCGACGTGGGCTCGATCCAGGCTCACGACCCTAAGGACTACGACACGATCATCGAGCGTCACCCCGACGCGAAGGATCCGTTCGCCGCTCTCGCGTTCAAGGTCGCGGTGCACCCGTTCTTCGGTCGCCTCACCTACGTGCGCGTCTACTCGGGCCAGCTCGACTCCGGAGCCCAGGTCGTCAACTCGACCAAGGGCAAGAAGGAGCGCATCGGAAAGATCTTCCAGATGCACGCCAACAAGGAGATCCCGGTCCCCTCGGTCACCGCGGGCAACATCTACGCGGTCATCGGTCTGAAGGACACCACCACCGGTGACACCCTGACCGACCCGGCCTCGCCGGTCGTCCTCGAGTCGATGACGTTCCCCGAGCCCGTCATCGAGGTCGCCATCGAGCCGAAGACCAAGGCCGACCAGGAGAAGCTGGGTGTCGCCATCCAGAAGCTCGCTGAGGAGGACCCGACCTTCCGCACGGAGCTCAACCCCGAGACCGGTCAGACGACCATCAAGGGCATGGGCGAGCTGCACCTCGACATCCTCGTCGACCGCATGAAGCGCGAGTTCAACGTCGAGGCCAACGTCGGCAAGCCGCAGGTCGCGTACCGCGAGACGATCCGCAAGGGCGTCGAGAAGTACGACTACACGCACAAGAAGCAGACCGGTGGTTCGGGTCAGTTCGCGAAGATCCAGTTCAACATCGAGCCGCTCGACCTCGACGACGAGAAGACGTACGAATTCGTCAACTCGGTCACCGGTGGTCGCATCCCGCGTGAGTACATCGGCTCGATCGATGCCGGCTTCCAGGATGCGATGAACGTCGGCGTGCTCGCCGGATACCCGATCGTCGGCGTCAAGGCGACGATCGTCGATGGTGCTGCTCACGACGTCGACTCTTCGGAGATGGCGTTCAAGATCGCAGGATCCATGGGTATGAAGGAGGCTCTTCGTCGGGCCAACCCCACGCTCCTCGAGCCGCTCATGGCGGTCGAGGTGCGTACTCCCGAGGAGTACATGGGCGACGTCATCGGTGACCTGAACTCGCGTCGCGGCCAGATCCAGTCGATGGAAGACGCCGCCGGCGTCAAGGTCGTCCGTGCGCACGTGCCGCTGTCCGAGATGTTCGGCTACATCGGCGACCTGCGCTCGAAGACCTCGGGTCGCGCCGTCTACTCGATGGAGTTCAACAGCTACGCTGAGGTTCCCCGCGCTGTGGCCGACGAGATCGTCCAGAAGCACCAGGGCGGCGAGTAACACTTTCCTGGGAGCCGGGTTTCGGCTCGGCTCCCAGGTCACCTACAACTTCACATTCCCTCTCTACTAAACTGAGATTCACACCCGTAGAGAACCGGTCGCAAACCAGTGCCCGGCACCCTCTACATGACGTCCTGAGGAGGACCCAGTGGCTAAGGCCAAGTTCGAGCGGACCAAGCCGCACGTCAACATCGGAACCATCGGTCACGTTGACCACGGCAAGACCACGCTCTCCGCAGCGATCTCGAAGGTGCTTGCTGACAAGTTCCCGTCTGACACCAACGTGCAGCGCGACTTCGCTTCCATCGACTCGGCGCCGGAAGAGCGCCAGCGTGGAATCACCATCAACATCTCGCACATCGAGTACGAGACCCCGAAGCGCCACTACGCGCACGTTGACGCCCCCGGCCACGCCGACTACGTCAAGAACATGATCACCGGTGCTGCTCAGATGGACGGCGCGATCCTCGTGGTCGCCGCCACCGACGGCCCGATGGCTCAGACGCGTGAGCACGTGCTGCTCGCCAAGCAGGTCGGCGTGCCGTACCTGCTCGTCGCGCTGAACAAGTCCGACATGGTCGACGACGAGGAGATCCTGGAGCTCGTCGAGCTCGAGGTCTCCGAGCTGCTCGCTTCGCAGGGCTTCGCCGAGGACGCTCCTGTCGTCCGCGTCTCCGCTCTCAAGGCCCTCGAGGGCGACGAGAAGTGGGTTCAGTCGATCCTCGACCTCATGGAGGCCGTGGACGAGAACGTTCCGGACCCCGTGCGCGACAAGGACAAGCCGTTCCTGATGCCCGTCGAGGACGTCTTCACGATCACCGGTCGTGGAACCGTCGTCACCGGCCGCGCCGAGCGTGGCACGCTGGCCATCAACTCCGAGGTCGAGATCGTCGGACTCCGTCCGACCGTCAAGACCACGGTCACGGGTATCGAGATGTTCCACAAGCAGCTCGACGAGGCATGGGCCGGCGAGAACTGTGGTCTCCTGCTCCGTGGTACGAAGCGTGAGGACGTCGAGCGCGGTCAGGTCATCGTCAAGCCGGGTTCGGTCACGCCGCACACCGACTTCGCCGGTACCGCGTACATCCTGTCGAAGGATGAGGGTGGGCGTCACAACCCGTTCTACACGAACTACCGCCCGCAGTTCTACTTCCGCACCACCGACGTCACCGGCGTCATCACGCTGCCTGAGGGCACCGAGATGGTCATGCCCGGCGACACCACTGACGTGACGGTCGAGCTGATCCAGCCGATCGCCATGGAAGAGGGCCTCGGCTTCGCCATCCGTGAGGGTGGACGCACCGTCGGCGCCGGTACGGTCACGAAGATCATCAAGTAAGCATCTGCTTTGTCGCACAGGGGTCGGGCCTTCGGGTCCGGCCCCTTTGTCGTACCCGGGTGCGGACATGTCATGTGCGCGCGGGTTCTCGGCGACTTCGCGGTGAGACGCGACTCGTGACGGATAACATGGCCCGAGCCTGCCCGCGGGCATCGCCGTCGCCCGACCTCGGGCGTGAGAGAGGAACGCGACCATGACACAGATCCAGGTGGGACCCCCGCCGCCGCGAAGCCACGCGCGGCTGTGGATCTCGACGCTGCTGCTGATCGTGTACTCCGCGTTCGTGCTGCTGGTCACGATGTGGCCGCAGCCTGAGCAGCTCGAGTTCGACAGCATCGCGGGGCGTGTGCTCCGTGCGCTGCACAACCTCGGCGTGCCCGAGCGATTCGACTACAACGAACTCGAGTTCGCCGCCAACATCGGCATGTTCGTGCCGCTCGGCTTCCTGCTCGGTCTCGCACTCGCACGTAAAGCGTGGTGGGTCGCGATCTTCCTGCTGCCGGCCTTCTCGGGAGCGATCGAGTTCACGCAGGGCATCGCGCTCGACGAGCGCGTATCGACCGTGCTCGACGTGCTGGCGAACACGATCGGCGGATACACGGGCCTGTTGCTGGCGATGATCCTCAGGGCGATGATTCACGCCAGGGATCGCACCATGATCGAACGCGAGCTGTGGGAACGTCGTGCCGCTGCGGCCGAACTGCAGCGGCAGAACGCGGCGCGCGCGGTTGCTCGCGCGTCACAGCCGGCGCCGCACGCGCAGGCGCAGGTGTGGGCTGAGGAGCCCGATCCGGTGACCCGTGTGCTGGACGCGGACTTCTGGGAGACCGGTGACGCGCCTACCGTGCGGATTCCTGTGTAGCGGCGCGAGCCGTGCTTACGGGTCCGGTGCAGCGCGGGGGCCAGTTCGACTACAGGCAGGCCGATAGGATTTCGTGGGCTGGACAACCAGCATCCTGACCGGAGGTACGCCATGAACGCCAGAGATCAAGATCGAGGGACCCTTTCGGACTGGCGTATCGAGAACGACGTTCTGGTGTCGAGCAGCGGAGTCGCGTTTCTCGCCGGCGGAAATCAGCAGCCGCTCAAGTATGCGACCGGCGAGCTGACACCGGCGCCGGAGTCCGTTCGCGTCTTCTCTCGCAACCTCGAGGCTCGCGCTGCCGACACCACCACGCGAGGTGTGGGTTACGCGCATGTCATCTTCCCAGACAAGCAGTCCGTCCTGACTGAGGACTTTCCGTTCCAACCGGTCGTCCGGTTGGGAGAGACGTATCTGGAGCAGCTTCCGGCGACGATGGTTCCGCGCGTCGTCTATCCCGTGAACCAGCTTCGGCAGCAGCCCAACAGCAGTTTGCCTCTTGACACCCATCTGTCGCACACAGGCTCGCTCGTCGTCCTGCGCGAGATGATGGCGGCTGTCGGGGTGGAGGCGCCCGAGGCACTCGATCGAGTCGCGAGTCGGATCATGCGACCACGCCGGTGGTCAGGAGATCTCGGGAGCAAGTTGAATCCGGAGCGCTTTCAAGAGGCACTCCAGCTCCATCCTGATTGGGAAGTGCAGGAGTTCAACAGCGGAGGCGGCTTCAACGACGGGATGATCGACATCCTCCTCAGTCCGGAAGCGCCGATCAACAAGACGGTCCTGTTGTTCGGAGACTCCTTCTTCAGGCTGATGCTGAAACATCTGAGTGGAGTCTTCACCCGGGTGGTGTGTCTGAGGACCAGGTTCTATCACCGCGAGATGGTCGAACTGATCGAGCCTGACCTTATCTTCACCGGGAACGCCGAGCGTTACCTTTCTCGCGTCTACTCGGACGAGAACGCCTTGCCGTTCGCGCTCTACCGTGCGTCACGTGGTATCGCAGAGCCCTTTGAGCCCGAGTTCCTCGAGGCCTGGAGAAGCATCAGCTCACCGCGCGCCGCGCAGTCGCGAGCGTTCCTTGCCGACCGGCGGGTTCCGCGCGGTACGTCCCGGTCGTAAGAGGGCATTCTGGCGGGTTGGCGACGTCCCCGATCGGGGAACCCACCATCGAGGGCAGCTGCCACCCGTGCCGGTGGACTCTCGTGTTCGTTTGCGAAGACAGTCAGGCGCTTGATCACGCCGTCCGCGTGTCTCCCTTCCGCAACGAATCCAGTTCGCGCCGTGCTGTGCGTAGCTCGGCTTCGAGTCTCCGGTTCTCGCTGGCTGCCTGCCGTAGTTCGAGATGAAGATCGTAGACGTCGGTGTCTCTCGCAAAAGCCGCGTCGTTTCCAGTCGCGGCATCGATGACGAGGTCGGGCACGTCCACTACGGGAACGCCATCGAGCGTGTCGGAGGCAGACATATCGACAAGCGCTCCTTTCTGACGTCCGTCGAAAAGCGCTGTGGTTCCTGACTTCGCGCGCAATACGGTTCGGGCCTCGAGGGTTTCCGTTCCCGCCGCCGCGTTGAACTTGAGCGGGAGCTCGTAGCCGTGCGAGTAGCACAGGGACGTCAGCAGCGAATAGAGCCGGGTCATCTTGATCGAGGGGATGTCCGCGCGCGCGGTGGTGATCGCGGATCGTGTCTTCTCTTTGTCGAAGTAGTCCCATAGCGGACTCGATCCGCATTCGTCGATGATCTGAAGAAAGCGCCTCTGCAAGGGGGACTTGAAGAACAGCGCGGACTGCCAGCCCGATGCCGATACAAGTTGGCGAGTGTTCCGCACGGGGGGGACATGGACGGCACTGCAACCCGCGTTCAGTTCCAGACCCTGATGCCAACCGTGTTCAGCGAACGGCAAGTCGACCAGGTTGAAAGCGCTTCTCTTGATGATCTCGTAATGAATGCGCTCGTCGTTGCGCCATTCCTGCGGCGCCAGGAAGGAGAGGTCGATCAGATCCGGGTCGTAGAGAGGATGCACCGGGTGGCTCGCCCACAACGCCCCTTGGGAAAACTGAGCGCTTTCCCAAGACTGCATGCCCTCGATGCGGAAGACCCCTCCGAGCTGAGCCACGCTGGCACCGCTGTCGACGTAGTAGCGTGCACGGTCAGCCAGCTGTTCTCTGAGCTCGGCGGCAGCGTCGGTCCGCAAGAGATCGTTGGGGTCGACATTGTTTCCTGCAAACATCCTACGAGCGAAGTCCTCGGGGGAATCATAGGGAGTGCTGAACCACTTGTCCCGATACACCTCACCCACGTGGCCCTGGAGCAGGACCGCGGGCGAAATGCCCGGGCTTCCTCCACCATCCCAGACCGGCAGCATTCCGTCGTAGCGGAAGACCGCTCCAAGTCGCTGCCTGAATATGTCTCCGGAGGAGAAGCTCGCCGGCTTGGGAATGTTGTTGGTGAACTCCGCGCCGATAGCGTCCGCCACGCTACGTCCGACAGCCACGTCTGGGTGGTCAGGGACACCGTTCGAGAAAGCCGAGAGGGTGGTTGGCAGCGGCCCGGTCATGGTGGCCAGAGCGGCGATGGCTCGTGAGTCGCGACCACCCGTGAGCGCCAGATTCACCCTCGCTCCCGTGTCGAACACTGCTCTGAGCGAGGCAGCCATCTCGCCGATCACACGGTCCAGCACCGCCTCCGGGTCCCGTTGAAGTTCTGCCCGCATCTCGCCGCCGTCTTGCCGATTCAGATACGAGAGGGGGCGCTGATGGACCAGGACTCGGCTGTCTTTGACCCCGAGCCAGCCGCCTTGCGGAACGCGACGAATGCCGCTGACGAGGGTGTCCTCGCCCAGCGGCCAGAAGGCGATGGCCTGCCAAGCGAGGCTTCTGAAATCGAAGCCCAAGTGCGGCACCAAAGCCTGAATCAGACGGGGCCGCGTCGCGACGATGCTTGTCCCGTCTGACGCCTGGTGGTAAAAGAGCGGAACCATGGACAGGGGGTCGCTGACGAAGGCCGCGTCATCTCCATCGAAGTGACAGATACCGTAGTCGCCGGCGAGGCGTTCGCGCAGGGTCGGCGAGCCTCCGCCTCTGATCTCGCGGGCGATCGCCTCGGCAGGTAGGAGATGCGCGTCGTCCCGCCCGCGCCTGATCGCGTGGCCTTTGAGGAGGGTGACGGCTCCGTCTCGATCCGTGTGCCTCTGGTCGCCGGCACGATAGAGGTGAGTCGAGCGTGAGAACTGCATGGCTGCCATGCGTCGGTTCGCTGAGACGAACCGCTCCGTGCCTTCAGCGCGATACCCCAGCGCCGCGATCAGGGCAGACGCCCGGTTGTCGACGATCTGCGCAGCCTGGCCGGTCCGATCACTGATGAACACGTAGTCGCTCATTGTTCAGCCACTCCCCATATCTCCGTGTGTAGGCGTGTCTGCCTTCAGTAGCGTACATGCGTGCGCTGGCGCCCGACCTTCCCTCGCGAGCTGCCCGAGGGACACCACAGGGGGGTGCGGATCCTGGTCGGGCAAGGCCGTGCGATACTCTGGCTTGGGCTCGTGATCCGTTAAGGCAGGTCTTCTGCGCGCCGTACTAGGAGGGGTGGAGCTGCCGAAATGACAGCACTGATCGGAGTGATCGACGGTTTCAACGGGCGGGGTGTATTCGGCTGGGCTCGTCGTCACGATGACGAAGCGAGCCTTCGCCTCGACATCAAGCTCGACGGCTTGCTCGTTGCCGAGAACGTCCCCGCTGATCGGTTGCGAAAGGACCTGGTTTCCGCCGGTGACACGCACGGCAGGCACGGCTTCGTGTGGGAACTCCCCGCATCCGCGACCTTCGGGGATCGGGTGAAGGTCGCAGTGTTGGCGAGCGGATCGGGCGAAGTGATCGCAGAGCGAGAGTTCGGGGCGCCTTTCAGCGGCACGCCCTGGCGCGGTGCCATCCGCGAGCCCAAGAAGGGGGCGCTGAGCGGCTGGGTGAAGCTGAACGGCAGGAACGACCCGGTCGTTGCCGACGTGTACCTGGACGAACATCGCGTGGCTTCAGGTTTCATGTGCGACCGCGCAGTTCCGGAGCTCGCCACGGAAGACGGAGCGGGAGCATGGGGATTCAACGTTCCCATCGGCCGATTCCGCACCTCGTCAGAATCTGTCGTGGTGTCGCTCCGCGATCCCGCAGACGGGTCGATCATGCTCGAGAGAGAGGTGAGCACCGCAGCCCTCAAAGACTCGTACCGCGGCAGCCTCGAAGTCACCGACGCCGCTGACGTGCGCGGATGGGCCATCAATGAGAACTGGCCGGACGACGTCTTCGATGTGGAAGTGCTTCTCGACGGTCATCCATATCTGACGGTCAAGAACTCGCTACCCCGAAATGACTTGCGCAAGGCTGGTCTCGCCAACGGTCAGGGCGGAGTGAGATTCGCCAATCCGCTGCACCGATGGGTCTCTGACGGTGCTGAGCACGCACTTTCGCTGCGGTTCCCGGACCAGACGACGAGCGACGACTATCGCTTCAGCTCGCACCCGCGCCAGTCACAGGGGGGAAGCGTCCGCTTCGAGGAGCCTTCGCACCGTGGGGTGACCATCATCGTCCCGATCTACAACGCGCCGGACGATCTGTCGGTTTGTATAGAGCGTCTCTTGGCTCACACCCCTGGATCTGCCAGCATCCTGCTGATCGACGACTGCTCACCTGATGCACGGGTGAAGGAAGTACTTGCTCGCCACCGCGACAACACGAGGATCAGAATCCTCGCCAACGAGACGAACATGGGATTCACGAGGACTGTCAACCGGGGGATCGTCGAAGCCGGGGACGACGACGTCGTGCTCCTGAACTCCGACGCGCGAGTGACACCCGGATGGCTCGACGGCATGCTCGCGGCCGCCGCCAACTCGCCTCGGACCGCGACAGTGACCGCCATGTCTGACCGAGCCGGAGCGTTCTCGGCGCCGCGAATCGGAAACGAGAATCCACTGCCGGCGGGGGTCGACGAGATCGCCTATGCGCGCGCGTTCCGCCGAGAGTCGGTGAGGGTGTATCCGAGAGTTCCCACCGGCAACGGTTTCTGCATGTGGATCAGCCGACTCTGCATCGAGGAGATCGGACCGCTCGATGCGCAGGCTTTTCCACGTGGTTACGGCGAAGAGAACGACTTCTGCATGCGCGCAGGCCGAGCCGGTTGGATCCATGTCATCGATGACAGCACCTATGTCTTCCACGATCGATCGAAGAGCTTCGGTGATAGCAAGACCGAGCTGCTCGCCGCGGGCCGAGCGGTTGTAGACGCTCGATACCCTGAATACAAGCATGCGATCCGCGTTTTCCGAGAGAGTCCGGAGATTGCGATCGCGCGAAACCGCGCACACGTGGCGCTGACCGTGGCATCCACGAGCACTGTGGCGCTTCCGCGCGTCCTCTATGTCATTTCGACGACGACGGGTGGGACGCCTCAGACGAATGCGGACCTCATGAACGCGCTCGACGATGCCGTGGAGCCTTGGGTGCTGCGCTGCGATTCGCGGGAGATGACATTGAGCCGGGTTGTCGACGGCGAGCTGCACCCAGTGCACACACACGAACTGGACCACGAGCTCGAGCCGATCGGTCACATCTCGCCCGAGTACGACAGCGTGATCGGGACGTGGCTCAGGCAGTGTGACTTCGACATCGTACACATCAGACATCTTCTGTGGCACTCGTTGTCGCTGCCGGGGATCGCGACTCAGCTCGGGATGAAGGTCGTCGTGTCGTTTCACGACTACTACGCATTGTCTCCCAATCTGAAGTTGATCGATGATCGGGGCACGTACCTGGGCGACGAGTACGTCGGGTCCGGTTCGGTGTACCGCGATTCCGGCTGGCCGGTACAGGACTACCCGACACCGACAGGCGACTGGCTGCAGTGGTGGCAGGATCGTTTCTGGCGTGCGATCCGGATGTGCGACGCATTCGTCACCACGTCGGAAAGCGCCCGCGACCTGATCCTCTACCACTTTCCCGAGATGGATCCCGAACGGTTCAGTGTCATCGAACACGGCCGAGACTTCGACGTCCTCAGGTTCGTCGCCGCGCGCCCGGTATACGGAGAGCCCCTCAGAATTCTGGTGCCAGGGGGCATCAACGCGGCAAAGGGAGCGGAGATTCTGCGCTCGATGGCGGACGCCGATGCCCATGGACAGATCGAGTGGCACATTCTCGGACCGATAAAAGAGAAGTTCGAATCCAAGGGATCACGCGTCGTCTACCACGGCGCCTACAAGCGTGAGAACTTCGGCAAACTCGTCGAGAAGATCGCGCCCCACGCGGGAGCGGTGCTCTCGATCTGGGACGAAACCTACTGCCATACCCTCACCGAGATGTGGAGCGTCGGCATTCCCGTCTTCGTTCTCGACTTCCCCAACGTCGCGCAGCGCGTGAGACGCTTCACCGCGGGGTGGGTGCTCGACGGCATGGACGGGCCTTCGCTGCTCAGCCAGATGACGGAGGCGCTCTACGATCGTGAAGCACGCGTGAAGGCTCTACGCGGTGTCAGCGATTGGCAGCACGGTTGGGGTATCGCCTGGACGACGAAGCAGATGGCGGTCCGGTATCTCGATATCTATCGTCGAGTTCTCGCCGGATCCGAAGTCGATTCGTCTGACACGCTCCGAGTCGGTGTTCTTTCCCGTTCTTCACGCGACCTCACGCGAGCCCCTGCGTCGACATATGCCCGTCTGTGGGAGCGCACGCGAAACTCGGTGGCCCGCGATGTGGACTTCCTGCGGGTCACCCCCGACGGCGCGATCGCATCTGTGCGTCAAGGCCTGGTCGATGGATTGATCGTGCAGCGCGACGCGGTACCCGCCGCAGCGGTCACTGACCTCATCACGGCGCTCGACGCCGCCGGCGCAGCGCTCGTGATCGAGGAAGTCGGCGAGCTGATGCCTGCAGACTCCGAGAGCGGTGCGCGCCTGAGAGATGACGCGGATGCACCTGCGCCCATGGGGCTGCTGCGAAGTGCGACGGCCTTCTCGGTGTCGACAGAAGCGGGCCGTGACCGATTGGCGGACATGGATGCACCAGTTGAGGTCTTCCCCGCCGCGCTGAGTGATCGTCTGTGGAGCGTGCCGGTCAGCTCGCGGGTGCGAGACGGCAAAGTCCGCGCCCTCTATTTCGGAGACCGTACACACCGGGCGAATCTCGATCTCGTGCTCCCCGCCCTCGATGCGTTCGCGGCCACACGCCCCGACTTCGAACTCATGCTGATCGGAATCGCCCACGAAGACGAGGTGGAATCTCTGCGAGACGGTCGTCCGTGGCTGCAGAGCGTCGAGGTGCCGGAGAGCGCTCGGCAGTTCCCCGAGTCCGTCGAATGGCTACATGAATGCGCCGAGCGAAGCGACTTCGCGATCGCGCCCTTGACGGGCACGGAGCTGGATACGTCCCTGGCTGACCTGAAGCTTCTCGAACATCTCGCCATGGGACTGCGTACCATCGGCAGCGCCGTCGGGCCGTACCGGGAGACGTCAATCCCCGGGATCACAGTGGTCGCGAACTCGCACGAGGCATGGGTTGACGCCCTCCGTCGCATGTCCGCCGAAGTGGAGGCCGAAGGATCGCGTATTGACGGCCGGGTCTGGTTGGTCGAGAACGGCATGCTCTCGGATCAGCAGCCGCGCTTCGATCAATTCCTGAGATCAGCCGTGATCACCGCGAGAGCCCCGCACTAGGGCGGATTATCGCGGGCGACCGAGTCGGCTCCTTCGCACGGGCCGACAGCGGGTGTCCGCGCTGCGGGCCCTGACCCGGCACGGTCGCTACCGGACGGCGACCGTCCGGGCAGCGCCCTGCAACGCGCTTCGAAGCTCACCCCAGTGTTCGTCGATTCTGCGGAGAGCCGGCTCGATATCCATGGGGGCCAGTGCGGCGTTCTCACCGCGGGATCCGAGGACATTCAGGGCCTCGTCCCAGCTCGAGACGAGGCGTTCCTCGGCGTCGAGGTGAGCAAGGACTCCCCGGAACTTGTGCTGGGCGGCGTGGCTGGCGACGATCAGTCCGGGAACTCCGAACGACGCGGCCGTGATGAACCCGTGCATGGACGAGCCTATGTACGCGCAGGAGCGAGAGATCACGTAGGCGATGTCCTCTACAGCCTTCGGCGCGCTGAACGCGACGGGATCGGATTGCATCTGTGCAGCCACCGTCTCGGCGAAGTCGTCGTCGCCGTGGCACGGCCCTATGGCGATGAGTACGATCGTCGCCTGAAGTGTCGCTGAAAGCTCATCGAGACGTCTGGCGAGCGACGTGACATCGCCGCCCTTGTAACGGGCATTGATGTGCACAGCTGCGAACCGGGAGTCCAACATCGCCGCCAGGCGCGGCGGCACGTCCAGGTTCGCAGGGGCACTCGCGGTGAACATGTCGCGGAGTTCCAACGCGGAATCCGGCACCACCGTGACTCCCGGGACACCGATGGATCGGAGTACCTCTTGGCTGTAGGTGTCACGAACAGAGAGGTAGTCGGCTCTGGCGGCGAAGCGACGCATCAAGGGAGTCGCCACCTTGCCCGGCACTTTGGGAACGCCAGGAGCATTCACCACCAACGGAATCCGTTGTCTCGTTGCGAGTTGCGTGGCACCGAGCCACAATCGCGGGTACGCCACCCTGCTCACGCTCTTGTAGGTGGCGAGGTTGGTCCCGTTGTCATGAATGATGTTCCCGCCGCCGACAACGACGGCGTCGAATTCGGTTCCTGCTCGCTGTACCTCAGCCAGAGAATGACTGACGGCAACATCGCGGTAGACCGGGATACCGCCGACCGGCGATATATGAACAATCTCATCCGCGATGTCCGCGAGTCGCCATTCCAGAAGACGGGGGAACAGGAGATCGCCGTAGTTGGCGACGTCGAATGTGCCGAAGTGAGCAATTCGCACTAGGTCTCCAAGTCTTCCTGCAGGATGCGGCCATTCAGGTCAGAGCGGGCCGAGGCGCCGGAGCTGCTCGTCGAACCGGGCACGTGCGGGACGGGCGCGGAACCTTCGGGGGGTCTTGTGACCGGCGACGCTGTCACGAACTATACAAGCGTCAGCTGCGCCGCGACAGCGCCGCTTCGAGAAGCGTGCGAGCGCGTGAGTCGAACGAGTGATCCGCTCGGATCCTCGACGAGATCTCGGTCATCTGCTCGGTCGACGGCATCCAGCTTCGATCGGTGACGAGCTCGCGCATACGCTCAACCGAGTCCGCGACGACCACGGCACCTTCGAAGATCTCGAGGCCGTCGATGGCGTCGCTGATCAGCGGTGTTCCGCAGGCGAGGGCATCGAACGTGCGGTTGTTGATGAAACCCCATTCCGCCATGTCGGAGAAGTGGTCATTGAGAACGATGTTCGCCGACCTGTAGGCGTGCGGCAGGCGATCGGTGTCGAGATACCCATCGCGCACATACCGCTCGGGCGCGAACTTGTGCCAGCCGGGACCCCAGAGGCCCACAGGAGCTTCGGCCTGCACAGCCATCCCCACGATGGCGCGTCCGAATTCGTGCCCGTGACTTCCGCCGACGAAGATCAGATCGTCGGGCTCACTGACCGGGTCCAGGTCGGGCCGGAAGCGTTCAGGCGACGTCGCCTGCAGAAGCGGCTCGATGGTTCGACCGGAGCGTGCCGACATCCACGCGGCCCACTTCTCCGAGGCGGCATACACGAGGTCGTATCCGCGAACCTCGTCGACAGTCACCAGCTCCGGTCGGCTGATCACCCAGAGGATGTTGACAGCCCCGGGTTGCGGAGGGATCGCGTGGCGTCCTCGCAGTGTCAGCACGACGTCGTCGAGGTACGAGGTCGACCGGGTCCAGGCCTCGTGCCGATCTGTGACCACCTGCTGCCCCTGAGACCTGAGTGCACGTGCGAGATCGGCCGCGAACGGGATGTCGCCCCAGTGATCGCCGCCCCGCGTGCACGGAACGCCGGTCTTGATGGCCCAGCGCAACTGCGTGGGCGACGTCGCGGATGCGGACTCCAGACGACGCGACTCTCTCAGCAGCACTGGATTGGCCGTCGGCTGCCCAGGGCTGAAGGTCGGCGCGAAGCCGGCGACCGTCATACCCAGAGCGCCGTAGCGGTCTCGGTCGTCGGGTGTGCTCTGTCCGTGCCAACGCTCGAGATAGGTGCGGCGATTCTGCACCTGTCGGCGTTCGCGATAGGCACTGGTGCCCGGCTGATGAACGACGATCGCTCGCGGTTCGCATTCGAATCGAGCCGTGGGCATCTCGCGCTTCGCCCGGTGGCAGAAGTCCACGTCTTCGAGCCCATTCGCATACATCGGATCGAACCCCGAGAGCTCGGCGAAGATCGCGGCGTCGAAAAGACTGGCGCTGGCGCTGATGGCGGTCAGGTCATCAGTCCGTACGACTGCGGCGTCGTCGATTGTGAGATTCGCGAGAAGCCCACTCGGCAGGGGCAGTTCATCGTAGAAGGCATAGCCGGCGTGCTGCACTGTGTAGTCCCGGTTCACCAGGAGGGCTTGAACACCGGCTGCCCCGCGCTCCCGCCGCCTCGTCGACAGTGCCTCGAGCCAACCGTCTCGGGCATCCGCATCAGGGTCGAGGAACGCGACCTGAGCGCCCGTGGTGAGGGAGAACCCGTAGTTGGCCGCGAGGGCGAAGTTGTTGTTCGCCGGGAGGCGAACGTACCGGACTCGCGGTTCGCTCATGTAACGGAGGGTCAGATGCCGACCGACCGCAGCACGTGAACCGTTGTCGATGATGACGACCTCGAGATCGTCATCGAAGGACTGCAGGAGACGGTCGATGGAGCGAGCTGCATGCCCTGTCGATCCGGCGACGACGGTCACGAGACTCGTGCGATCGGCGACGCGATCTACGACGGACCGTCGCGTGGCCTGCCAGTCGATGAGGTTGCGCTCAGTGACGACCCACTGCCAATGCTGTGACTCATTCTGAGTGATACGCCCGTCGGCACTCTTGTTGTCGTACTCGCATCCGACGAACGGGAGGTATTCGAGCCGTCCGAGCTTCGCCAGCCGAAGGACGAGGTCATAGTCCACCCAGCGGCGCAGCGTGACGTCGAAGACGCCAGTGGTCTGCAGGGCCTGCGCTCGGACGACCAGCACGTTCAGGTCGACGGAGTTCCCGAGCTGAAGGTCGGAGAGCTGCGCATCGCCTCCTCGATAGGCGACCTCGTCGTCGCCGTGCAGTCGCAGTCCTGCATGGGACGCGACGACGTCGGGAGCCGCGTCGAGGGCAGCCAACGACAGTTCGAGGAATCTGCGGGTCCAGCTGTTGTCACTGTCGAGGAACGCGATGAACTCCCCGCGTGCCTGTCCCAGCCCGGTGTTGCGGCTGGCTCCGACGCCCGCGTGTGGCCCCGCGAGAAGGCGCACCCGAGGGTCGGTGCGGGCGTATTCCGCGACGACGTCACGCGTGTTGTCGGTCGACCCATCATCGACGACGATCAACTCGAACTGATCATGAGTCTGCGCGAGCACGGATTCGATCGCCACACCCACGAGATCGGCTCGATTCAGAACCGGCATGATCACGGAGACGAGCGCCCGGGAGGGCGCACCCGCCGATGTGACGCTCGTGATCCACTGCTGTGTCTCTTCGTGGTCCCAGCTCTTGCGTCGCGGAGGCAGCGCGGCGGCCATCTGGTCTCGGTGGGTCTCCGCGAAATCGAGGGCCGCCCTGCGTGCCTCACCGAAAGTCGGAACGGCGCCCGCAAAGCCCTCAGGTACGGGGAGCAGCTGGTCCGGGCGGAGACGGGAGATCAGCTCGAGGGGGTCTTCATCTGTGAGTCGTGGATCGAACAACGGCCCCCATGCGTGTGTTCGCGCGTTGGGGCTGCGCAGATAGCTGAGCAACGTCGCCAGGCCGTCTCGCGCGCGAGTCGCATTACGGATGGTCGAAGGGAAGAACTCGATCTCTATCAGCGGGTGGGGCGAATACCCTGATCCGATGCCGTGAGCGAGATAGTGCTGCAGCGCCTGTCGAGGTGTCAGCCCCTTGAGCTGGAAGATCTCCGAGTAGTAGGAGTGGTCGAAAATCCCGCTCCTGAGCAACGCGCCCGTGGCGTACACGCGGCGTGCCTCGATGTACTGAGCCCGCGCCGTCTTCTTCAATCCTGCTACCGACACTCGCGATTCCCCCTGATATATGACGTTCTGTCTGATGCTATTCGATGTCGTCCGCACTCATGTCGAGGCGATCGCACGCCTCACGCGCTCAGCGGCAGGCCTCAGCCATGGTGCGCGCGCGAGCACAGCCCGCGCCGCGGGGGTCATCTTTCGCGAGATGTGTCGTGCGAACGCACCCCGCTTGCTCGTTCCGACGCCTTCGCCTCCGTCGCGCTGCCTCGTGCTCCGAGAAGGCGCGCGCGTTGCCGCATGCTGCTCGGCGAACATGATGGACAGGTCGACGATCTGCCGGACGTCGGCGAGAGTCGGTTCAGGCGACAGCGCGGACGGTAGCGTGCCGGAGACCAGCTCGCGGTACCACGAGGGGAAGTCGTGGGACAGCTCGCGACCAGCCGCGACCAGCGACGCGCGTGACATGCGTGCGTAGCGGGATGGATCGGCAGCGATCTCGGCGACCCGCCGGGCGAGCGCCTCAGCATCCCCCCACCTCGTCGCCGAGACGCCGTCGTTTCCGTGGGTCACGGCCAACCACGGCAGATCGTACATCGCGACGGGGAGACCGCGCGACTGCGCTTCGGGAATGGTGAGCGGGTAGCCCTCGATGATGCTGGTGTTCACGAAGAGATCGGAGGAGTCGATCGCCGAGAGGAGCGCTGCGCCATGTAGGGGTCCTACGGCCTGGACTCTCTCGCCCAGTCCCCGTTCCTTGACCAGTCCGTTCAGCCGGCCGGCCGTCATGTCGCGCCAGTCAGGGCCGATGATCCGCAGCCTGAAATCGACGCCCATCCGGTCGAGGTGCTCAGCCACGTCGATCAGCTCGCTCACACGTTTGGTTCGCTCCTGCAGGCGCCCCCACCAGACGAGTTCGATCCGGCGGCCAGCAGGCGCGCGCCTCGGGGCGGCCACGATCCCAGCGGTGAGCAGGTTCGGGGACGGCGGATTGGGCAGATACGACACGCGCGGCATCCCTCGCAGTTTCCAGAAGACGACGTCGAGGGGGGAGAGCACGACGAGATGCGAGAGCAGAGCGAAATAGCGGGGGGCGGATTCGAGTCGTGCGAGACCGAGCAACAGCGATCGGCCGGCGAAGTTGTGCGACCAGCCGATGGTGGCGACTCCCTCTGCGCGCGCCGCGAGGGCGAAGGCCTGCCATGACGTCGAGTACTGCCACTGATGATCGATCACGAGATCCACCTCATGGTGCGCGCACACCTCGGCCCACTGGGCGATCGCGCTGGCGAGGGTGTCCGCCGACACCTCAGCGAACCCCACCCCGGCCGGAAGGCTCGAGAGATCGCTCCCCGCCTCACGCGCGACGATCGTCACCCGCAACCCGGCCTCCTGCAGCACACGTGCCTGAGAGATCACGACGCCCGAGATCCCGCCGGTGCGGAGGTGATTGGTGGCGAGAACGATGCTGTGCACCGTCCGAGGTGCAAGGGGGATCGCGTCACCGTGCGCGGCGAGTGTGTCTATCGCCTCGGGCCAGTGCAGTGCGGTGGACTGCACGATGTCACCGGCAGACGCACGCGTAAAGAGGTCGGCGAACACCGCGCCCTGCAGATCCACTCGCGTGTGCTCCGCAAGATAGCGCGTGGTGTAGCCGATTATGGCGCGCCGGACGGATGCGTAGCTCGAGAGCACGAGATCGGAGTCGTCGCTCGTGCGGGCGATCCGTCGAACCGCGGGCTCGATCGAATCGATTGATCGGATGGCGCCCGCGTAGAACGAAGCGGTGGCGAGATCGCGCACTTTCCGACCGCTCCCGCCGCGCCCGAAGTGATAGCGGTAGAGACGGTCGGGGATCGACTCGAGGCGTCTGGCCAGCGATGCTGCGAGGAACATGATCGGCAGGTCGTTGACCCTCGGCAGCACGAGATCTGCAGGCGTGAGGGCGTATGCATCGGCGAGGATGCGCGTGCGGAACAGGTAACGCCACAGCTGCCCCTGGGCGGGGCGGTCGAGCGGGAAGAGTTCACGCAGCACGTCGCTTCCGGAGAGCGTCGGGTGCTTCGGCTGCAGACGCGACTCGAAGAGCCCGCCGGTGCGCCCGTCGAGATGCACCACATCCACCCCGAACTGCACGAGATCGGCGCCGGTCGCTGTCGCCTTCGCGAGCGCCGCCTCGGCGGCGGCCTCGGCGAGCTCATCGTCGCCGTCGAGGAAGAGCAGGTGTTCGGCCTTCGCCGCGAGGATCCCGGCGCGACGTGCTTGATACGCCGACGCGTTCTGCTCCTGACGGATCAGTCGAATACGAGGGTCGCTCGCGATGTGGCGTTCGACGATCGCGGCGGTGTCGTCCGTCGACGCGTCGTCGACGACGATGATCTCGATGGCTGTGAGAGTCTGCCGAACGCAACTGTCGAGTGCGCTGCTGATCACGTCCGCGTCGTTGAAGACAGGGACGACGATGGATACGAGGGGAGTCGCGTTCATGTGGTCTCTCGCTATCGGCGCAGAAGCATGCGTTTGACCTTCGTCGCTGCCGGTCGCACCCACGGGGCTGCATCGATGACGCGTCGGCCCAGCGGGGCCAGCCGACGTTCGATGCGACTGCCGAGAGCCAGAGTTCGCGAGTGAGTGCGGAGCGCGGGGGTGATCGTCGGTGACCGATCCGGTACGGGACGAGGGGGTGGGGTGCTTCGTTCGGCGAAGAAGACGAGGAGCTCGAGCACCTTGCGTCCGTCCTCCAGCGTCGGCTCGGGGGAGTGGTCGGTCGGGAGCTCCCCGCGAAGCAGCTGCTGGTAGAGCTGAGCGAAATCGTGCGAGGTCGCGTCGGCAGCCGCTGCCACCGAGGCGCGGGACATCGACTCGTATCGCGCCGGATCGGCGGCGAGGTCGGCGATCGCCCCGGCGAGAGCTTCGGGATCTTGTTGGGGGGTGGTGATGACTCCCGCGTTGCCCTGAATGAGGGAGAGCCACGGCAGGTCGTACATCGCGACCGGAAGGCCGCGCGACTGCGCCTCGGGCAGCGTCAGAGGGTAGCCCTCGATGATGCTCGTGTTGACGAAGACATCGGACGAGTCGATCACTTCGAGCAGGTCCGCGCCGTGCTGCGGCCCAGTGGCCTCGACACGCTCGGCCACTCCTCGGGCCGCCGCGAGAGCCCGCAGGCGATCCGCACTCATGTCCGCCCAATCGGGTCCGACGATCCGCAGGCGGAAATCGACCCCGAGCCGCTGCAGTGCCGACGCGACCTCCACGAGCTGCGTGACCTTCTTGGTGTGCTCTTCGAGTCGACCCCACCAGACGAGCTCCAGACGCCGGCCGATCGGCGCCGGCTTCTCGCCGCGTGCTCCCTCTGCGGCGAGGAGGAAGGGCGACGGCGGGTTCGGAAGGTAGCTCACATAGCGGATGCCCCGTAGCTTCCAGAACGCCACATCCAGTGGAGAGAGCACCACCAGATGCGCGAGCGCCTGAAGGTGGGTCTGCAACAGAGACTGCAGGTCGTTTCCGTTGTAAGTGGGACGCCCGGCGAAGTTGTGCACCCAGCCGATGGTCGCCGCCCCCGCTGTGCGGGCGGCCAGCGCGAAAGACGGCCAGTCGCGCGAGTACAGGATTCGGTGATCGACGACCACGTCGACGTCGAAGCGGCGGCAGAGCTGCGCCCACTGCGTCACGCGCTGACGTCGGCTGGTGCCGCTCAGCTGCACGAGCGTCGCCCCCTCGGGAACGAGCGACTCGGCGCTGCCGGCGCGGTGCGTGACGATCGTCACCCGATACCCCGCTCCGATCAGGAACCGCGCCTGGGTGAGCAGCACGCCGGAGACCCCGCCCGTGGTCAGGACGTTGGTCGTCAACAGCACGCTGCGCACCGGAGTGCGACCTAGTTCGAGGCGTTCCCCGTGAGCGGTGAGCGCCGGGATCGCGTCGGGAGCGAACGTCACGGCGGACGAGATGAGGTCGAGGTCGGCGACGCAGGCATGCAACTCCTCATACCCGCGAGCGCGCATCTCCTCTGGTAGCGCGGCCAAGGCGTCGAGCGCTTCCCCGATGACGGTGAGATAGGCCGTGGAGTAGCCGTCGAGCAGCGGTTCGGGGTCGGAGCTGTGACGTGCCCGCTCTCGGATGATCGCCTCGACGGCTTGGAACGAGGTGATGCCATGCAGTGCTCGCTCGAAGCGGCGCTCCGGCGCAGCCTCGACAGTGCTGTGGGACGCGCGGTCGACATGTTCCACCGTGCTGACGGCCGCGTACGAGGCGGCCGATGCATAGGCGAGAAGCACGGTGGCGCGCTCATCGACGAGGTGGTCAGGGGCAGTTGCGGCGTATACCTGTCTGAGCAGGCGAGTCTGGAACAGGTGACGCGAGATATCCAGCTCGGCCGCAGTGTCTCGCGGAACGAGGGCGCGGACGATGTCGGCTCCGTGAAGGTGGCCGGCGTCGGCAGAGTGCTTCCCGCGGTGGCGGCGAGCCTCTGTCGCATCGAGGGCGAATCCGACGAGCTCAGCATCTGTCTCCTCGGCGCGTCGATGCAGGCGCAGCGCCGTGCCACGCTGCACTGCGTCTCCCGGTTCGAGCAGCAGCACGTACGGCGCCTTCGCAGCTCTGACGCCCGCCCGACGGAGCTGCGTGTGAGCTGAATCAGAAGGCTCGATGATGGTGACGACGCGTTCATCGGACGAGAGGTCCGTCGCGACGGAGTCGGACCCGTCGGCGAGGACGCACACGACCTCGATCTGGGCGAGCGACTGCGCGAGACAGGACCGAATGCTGCGGTCGACGGCGTCTGCGGCCGCGTCCACAGCGATGATGAACGAGACGAGGGGAGTGGTGGGCGTCGTCATGGGAGTGGGTGCGGGTCAGCGCGCCGCTGCGGCGCCGCGATAGACGGCGCTGTACTGCGCGCTGATCAGGTTGGGGGCACGCGAATCGAGGTTCGGTCGACCGGTGGGAGGATCCGCTCGGAACGCGGCGAGTGTTCTCTCGAGAACATCGGCGGTCAGCGGACCGGTGTGACGTCGCACCCAGGAGGCGCCTACCTCCTCGGCAAGCGACCGTGTCTGCTCCGTGTCTTCGACGAGTATCGGTCGGTCCAGGGACAGGGCGAGCATGAGGATGCTCTGCGACCCGTAGGCTTCGGCTTCGCCGATGATCACGATCTCGGCCTGACTCACCTCGGAGACGCAGATGGCATCGGAGATGAGCTCGTCCCTCAAGGAGATCGATTCGGGGTGATCAGCGACGGTGCGCATGTACGCTTCCTCGTGCCCGACCGGCACCTTGCCTGCGACGCGCAGCGTCCAGTTGGGGAGGTCTGCGATGCCGAACACGGCGAGCGCGGTTCGGCACGATGGATGCAGGGTCGTGACCGCCGTGATCAGCAGGCRCCCTGGCACGGACTCCTGCCGAGGAAAGCCGAGGAACCGGTCGCGCAGGTGACTGTGGGCTACGACCTGCGCCGGTCGTCCATCCGCCGCGGTCATGGGGTACAGGGCCAGCACCGTCGTGGCGGCGCCGTCCACGATTGCCTCGGCTCGAGAGATGCCGCGATTCGCCTCCTCTCCGCGGAGTGTTCGCACGAGTGCGATGCGTCGTCGCCGCAGGAACCTGACGAAGCGTTTCGCGCGCCTCGTGCGCGCACGGGCACCATGGTCTCCGAGGACCGTGGCGATATCGGTCAGATGGATCACATCCACCCCGTGTGCGCGGAAGGGATCGGTGCGGAACTCCAACACCGCATCCTTCGGCGCTCGCCCCTCGGAGTCGTCGCCGATGAGCTGGTCGACATAGTCGACCCGATGACGAGGGGGACGGGAGGTGACGAGCACCGTCGGAACGGAAGCCTCTGTCGCGCCCTGTTCAGTCGCTGCCCCCGTCCTGGGAACGGGCACGGAGAACACAGAGCCACCATATAGTGGGGTGCAGTGATTGTGAAACCGACTCAGCATGTCTTCGCCCACCTCAGCGGGCAGGACGACAACCTCGGTGACTCTGCGTTGCGGCTGGCATATCTCGCCGCTCTGCGAGGCCAGGGACGGCATGTGCATCTCCATCTCGGGGAAGCGACGAGCGACTTCATGGCGGGGTTCGCGCCTGCGACCGACCTCACCGTCTACAACTCTCGAGCGGATTGGTCAGCTGCCGAAGCCGCGACGGCTCGTCCGGTGCTTGCGTTCAACGCCGGTGAGATCAACCCGCGCACGGGTCACTTTCCTGTCCTGGCGCGTGCTGCCGAGTGTGCGCGCGCTCTCGACGCAGGAGGGGCGCTGATCTTCGCGGGCATCGGCATCAAGAACGTCGACAGGCTGCAGGGTGTCGCCTTCGATCCGGTCATGCGTGAGGCCTCGGTGATGTCGTGGCGCGACCGGGGGTCTCGCGATGGTGCCGGTTTCGGCGATTTCGCGCCGGACTGGGCGTACTCAGAGGGTGCGTCTGTCGACGACTGGGCGCCGGCAACCGAGCGGCCGCTCATCGCCGTGACGATGCGCTTCGACCGCGCCTGGCCGGGGGAGGAGTGGCTCGCGGACGTGCGCGCGTTCGCGGCTGCGACGCAGACCCGGATCGTCACCGTGGCGCAGGTGGCGCGTGACGCGCCGCGAGCGGTGCACCTCGCGAGCGCTCTCGGCGGCGAGTACGTGATGCCCTCGAGCATGCGGCACGACGTGCTCGACGAATACGTGCGCGGCGTGTATCGGCAGTCGCTCGCCGTCGTCAGCGACCGGGCACACGGCCTCATCATCGGCGCGACCGAGGGCGCTTATCCGATCGGTTCGGGAAGCGACCCGAACAAGATCTCGCGGTTGCTGGCGGCGGTGGGGCTCGGGGACCTCGTGGGTCGGTACGACCAGTTCGGTGACTTCGCCCTTCGATTCGAGACTCACCTTCCGAGGCTCGCGCCGGCTGTGACTGCTGCCCGTGCCGAGATCGCAGACCTGACAGCGCGCATCCACGCGGCGATGGATGCCGTGGCCTAACGCCGGACTGGATGGCTCAGCGTGCGCCGAGCCATCCCTTCGCGCGGTGCGCGAGGGGCTGCAAGCCGGGAACGCGCCGCAGCGTCGCGCGTCCCAGCGGGGCTGCGGACTGCCACAGTCGCTTGCGCCAGGCCGCAGAGTCGGTCGACGTGACGGGGCGCCCGTTCGCACGCTGGGCGAAGAACACCAGCAGGCCGAGCAGCTGCCGGGCATCGTCGAGAGTCGGGAGCGGCGAGAACCTCGGCGGGAGCGCGCCGGTGACCACGTCGCGATAGAGCTGAGCGAAGTCGTGGTCGCGCGCCCGTGACGCAGCATCCAACGACGCCAGCGACAGCTGCGCATAGCGTTCGGGATCCGCGAGCGTCTCGGCGAGCCGGGAGGCGAGCCCTCGTGCGTCGCCCTGAGGTACGGCGACGAGGCCCTGATTCTCCTGCACGAGGGTGAGCCACGGCAGCTCGTACATGAAGACCGGCAACCCCCGAGCCTGTGCCTCGGCGATCGTGAGCTGGTACCCCTCGATGATGCTCGTCGAGATGAACGCATCCGCAGCATCGATCGCGGCGACAAGGGCAGCTCCTCGCCGCGGCCCGACGGCGGTGACGGCGTCGCCGACGCCCCGACGCCGTGCGAGCGCGTTGAGCTTCTTCGCGGTGACGTCGTCCCAGTCGGGGCCGATGATCGTGAGGTTGAACGGCACACCGAGAGCGCGCAGCTGCACGCTCACCTCGACGAGCTCCCGCACCTGCTTGGTGCGCTGCTCGAGTCGTCCCCACCACACCAGCTCGAGCCGACCCGACGGCGCGGGCTTCGCACCCGAGTGAGCCGCCGACTCGAGCATCAGCGGCGACGGGGGATTCGGCAGGTACGCGACGTGGTCGATGCCGCGCAGCCGGAAGTAGGCGACATCGAGTGGCGACAGCGTGACGAGCTGGGCGAGAGTGGGGCTGCACCGCTCGATGAGTGTCAGTCGATCGTTGCCGTCGTATACGGGGCGCGCGACGAAGTTGTGCAGCCAGCCGATCGTCGCCGCGCCCTCGGCTCGCGCCACGAGGGCGAACTCCGGCCAGGTGTCCATGTAGAGCACCTGGTGGTCGATGATCACATCGACCTCCTGCGCTCGGCAGATCTCAGCCCACTGCGTGAGCTGAGCGGGGAGCTGACGTGAGGCCAGTTCGATGAACGGGATGCCGACCGGCAGCACGCTCGCGTCGCTCCCGCCGTTGCGCGCCACGACGGTCACGCGATAACCCGCTTCGTGCAGATATCGCGCCTGCGAGGTGAGCACGGCCGAGACGCCCCCGGTGCGCAGCGTCGATGTGACGAGCAGGATGCTGCGCGCAGAACCCTCGGGCAGGCCCTGCCACGTCGTGTGGAACTTCAGGGCTTTCAGCGTCCCCGGATAGAACCGCGCGGCCGCATGCACGATGTCCTTTCCGCTCGCGACGGTGTGCAGATGCGCGAGAGCGCTGTCGAGCACGGCGTCGTCGCTGTGCTCGACGAGCTGAAAGCACACGTACCCGATGATCGACAGGCGCACGGACTCGTAGGTGTCGCGGACGAGGGCCGGGTCGGCATGTGACGCGGCGAGTGCCTCGACAGCCGGCCCGATCGCATCGACCGAGGTGATCGCCCCCGAGTAGAACTGCGCGCGTCCGACGGTGTCGACGCGATGGCCGCTGCCGCCGCGCCCGAAATGGTAGCGGTAGAGCTTGTCGGGAACGGCGGTGTAGCTGGTCGCGATCGCCGCCGCGAGGAAGAGCAGCGGGAGGTCGTTGACTCGGGGCAGCGAGAGGTCGTCGGCCACCAGGGAGTATGCCTCGCGCAGCACGCTCGTGCGGAACAGGAATCGCCAGAGTTGGCCCTGTGCCGGCTTGCTGACCGGGAAGAGCCCGCTCAGAACGTCTTTGCCGACCAGCGGATGCTGCGGCGGCTGCAGTCGCACCTCGTAGGGACTACCGGTGCGGCCGTCTCGTTCGACGACCGTGACGCCGAACCCGACGATGTCGGAATCCGTCGCCTCGGCCTGCGCGACCGCGGTCGCTGCGGCATCCGGCGTCAGCTCGTCGTCACCGTCGAGGAACATCACGCGTTCGGCGCTCGCCGCGAGGACCCCGGTGCGGCGTGCCTGGAACGCCGAGAGGTTGTGCTCATGGCGCACGACGCGCACGCGGGGGTCGCGCTGCCGGAACCGCTCGAGCACGGCGGCGGTGCCGTCGGTCGACGCATCGTCGACGCAGATGATCTCGATGTCGACGAGGGTCTGCGCGAGGGCGCTCTCGAGAGCAGTCGCGACGGTCGCATCGTCACCCGAGACCGGCATGACGATGGTGAGCAGAGGGCGCAGTGTCATCGCGGACGAGTCTATCCGCGGGCCGGGATAGCCTGAGGGCATGAAGATCGCCATCGCAGGGACCGGATACGTCGGCCTGTCCAACGCCGTCATCCTCGCCCAGCACCACGAGGTGTTCGCCGTCGACATCGACCCTGCGAAGGTGGAGATGCTCAGTCGTCGGGTCTCGCCGATCGCCGACGTCGAGCTCGAGGACTACCTCGCCACGCACGAACTCGACCTCACGGCGACGGTCGATGCTGACGCGGCCTATCGGGGTGCCGAGTTCGTCGTCGTCGCGACGCCGACGAACTACGACGAGGTCACCAACTATTTCGACACGTCCTCGGTCGAGAACGTCATCGACACCGTGCTCGCGGTGGCTCCCGATGCCGCGATCGTGATCAAGTCGACCGTGCCGGTGGGGTTCACCGCGCGGATGAAGGCGGCACATCCGGAGTCGAAGATCGTCTTCTCTCCGGAGTTCCTGCGAGAGGGGCGGGCGCTGCACGACAACCTCTATCCCTCGCGGATCGTCGTCGGAGACCGAGGCCCCGTCGGAGAGCGTTTCGCCGAACTTCTGCTCGAGGGCGCGATCGCCACCGACGTGCCGGTGCTGCTCACCGAGTCGACCGAGGCTGAGGCGATCAAGCTCTTCGCCAACACCTATCTGGCGCTGCGCGTGGCGTACTTCAACGAACTCGACACCTATGCGGTCGTGCACGGGCTCGACACCAAGCAGATCATCGAGGGCGTGGGACTCGACCCGCGCATCGGGTCGCACTACAACAACCCCTCCTTCGGCTACGGCGGATACTGCCTGCCGAAGGACACCAAGCAGCTGCTCGCGAACTACTCCAAGGTGCCGCAGAACCTCATCGCCGCGATCGTCGATGCCAACAGCACCCGCAAGGATTTCGTCGCCACCGACATCCTGGCCCGGGAGCCCCGCACCGTCGGCGTCTACCGCCTCGTCATGAAGTCGGGGTCTGACAACTTCAGGGCGTCGTCGATCCAGGGCATCATGAAGCGCATCAAGGCGAAGGGCGTCGAGGTGGTCGTCTACGAGCCGTCCCTCGACGAAGACGAGTTCTTCCACTCGGAGGTCGTGCGCGACCTCGACGAGTTCAAGGCCCGAGCCGATGTCATCATCGCCAATCGCTCGACGGATGCGCTCGACGACGTCGCCCACAAGATCTACACCCGCGACATCTACGGCCGCGACTGAGTCGCCTCCCGGGTGGCGGAATCGGCGTGTGGGGTAACATAATCCGATATGCCGCCCGGGTGCACACTCACCGCGCATCGGGGTAGAGAGAGGTAGAGGATTCCGAATGGGAGCGATGGCTGTGCCCGCGACCGCCGGTCTGACTGAGGTGGGCACACGCCCCCGATTGCGTGACTATCTGGCAGAGACGTGGCGACTTCGCGCCTTCTCAGTGCGGCTCGCGGGCAGCCGCTTGATCTCGGGTCTGCTGCCGAATCGCCTCGGCGTGCTCTGGATCGTCCTCAAGCCGCTCTCGCTCGCCATCACATATGGCGTGATCTTCCACTTCATCCTCTCGGGCGCCGCGAGGCCAGAGAACTTCGTGCAGTTCCTCATCGTCGGCGTCTTCGTCTTCGAGTTCTTCACCGGTTGCTTCGGAAACGGCTCGAAGGCGATCACCAGCAACGCAAAGCTCGTGCAGAGCTTCGGCTTCCCGCGCATCCTGCTTCCGATCTCCGTGATCGCCGAGCAGGCGATGCGGATGATCCCGGTCGTTCTGCTGCTCGGCATCCTTCTGCTCATCTTCGGCGAGCCGATCTCCTGGTCATGGTTGCTCATCGTCCCGGTCTTCGCGGTCATGGGCGTGTTCAACCTCGGGGTGGCGCTCGTCGTCGCTCGAGTTTCCGTGCGCACGAGAGATGTCCAGCAGCTGATCCCGATCGTGACCCGTGTGCTGTTCTACGCAAGCGGCATCTTCTTCGATGTCGACGGAGCGCTCGCCGACTACCCGACGCTGCTCACCATCGTGCACCTCAACCCGATCTACGAGTTCATCGCCATCGCGCGCGACGTCCTGCTCGAGGGCTACACCGCTCCGCTGCTCGCGTGGATCGCTGCTCCGATCTGGGCCCTCGTGGTCATCGTCGGCGGCGTGATCTACTTCTGGCAAGCCGAACCGAAGTATGGCCTCAGTGACTGATCTCCTTCTCCCCGGCCAGCAGACCGTCATCGCCGATCAGGTGCCCCGCGCCATGATCGTGGCGGACGACGTGCACATCAACTACCGCGTGTACGCATCGGGCAAGCGGATGACCACCCGCGAATCCCTGTTCAGTCTGCGCTCACTCAAAGGCGGACGGGACCTGCAGACCGTCCCCGCGCTGCGCGGGGTGAGCTTCACCGCCACGGAGGGTGAGTCGATCGGCGTCGTCGGGCACAACGGCTCGGGCAAGTCGACGCTCTTCCGGGCGATGACCGGGCTCATCCCGCCCTCGGAGGGGCGCATCTTCGCCAGAGAGCGCCCCGTGCTGCTCGGAGTGAACGCGGCTCTCGTGCCTGAGCTCTCGGGCGAGAACAACATCCGCCTCGGACTGCTGGCGATGGGCTTCACTCCGGAAGAGGCGGCCGAGCACGTCGACGAGATCGCTGACTTCGCCGAACTCAACGACTTCATCTATCACCCCATGCGCACGTACTCCTCAGGCATGGCGGCGCGGTTGCGATTCGCGATCGCGTCGGCAAAGGCGCACTCGATTCTCCTCATCGACGAGGCGCTTGCCGTGGGCGACCGGCGATTCAGGACCAAGAGCGAGAAACGCATCAACGAGTTGCGCGCCAGTGCCGGTCTGGTGATGATCGTCAGCCACTCGACCAGTTCGCTGAAGGAGACCTGCGAGCGGGTGCTGTGGGTGCACAAGGGCGAGCTCATCGCCGATGGCCCCACCGACGACGTGATCGACGAGTACGTCGCCTGGACCAAGAACCCGGGGTCCAACGCCGTCGGCGCAGCCTCGGCGCCCAGGCCCTCGACGAAGAACGCCCCCATCGCTGTGGGCTTCGATGCCGACGGTGTCGAGCAGCAGAGCCTTCGCGCGGCGGGTGGCACATCCGCAGCTGAAGCGCTGTCTTCCGGAGCGAAGGAGCCGCGCGCGCTCGCCCGGCGCGACCGGCATCGTCGGGCAGAGAGGCGCACGAGGAAGCGCAGCGTCCTGCTGATGGTGCTCTCCGGCGTCGCCGTGCTTCTCGCGGTGGCCGCCGGCGCGATCATCGGAACCTTGAGCAGCGTCGCGGCACCGGTCGGCGCCGAGCCGTCCGCGCGTCCGACGCCCGAGCCGTCCACCCCCGCGGCGGACCCCGTGATCAAGAGCTTCACCGCGAACACGGCCACTGTCGAGTGCGCCTCGGAAGAAGCCGAAGGTCAGGTGCTGCTGAGCTGGCAGATCGACGATGCCAAGAGTGTCGCGATCGCGGCGGCTGAGACCCAGGTCGACGCGCTCGAGCTGCCGCTCGCCGCAGCCCTGCCGGCGAATCTCACCGATCGCGCCGTGCCGTTCTCCTGCGCGACCGAGACCGTCGTCTACACGGTGACCGCTGAGAACGAGGATGGCGTGCGGGTCAGTGCTCCCGTCACGGTCACGCGCGTGTTGCCGGTCGAGACCGAAGAGCCCGACTACGACGACTCCCCGTCGCAGCCGCGACCCTCCCAGCCGGCGGAGCCCGAGCCGGTCACCCCGCCGGCTCCTGAAGTGCCTGTCGAGCCCCAGCCGAGCACGCCGCCCACCGAGCCGACGCCGGAGCCCACGACCCCGCCGATCACCGAGCCGCCCGTCTTCGATCCCGGAACCGGCGCGACCACACCCTGAGCACGCGGCGCGCCAGCACCACAGCGCGCGGCATCCGTGAACGGCTCGCCTCGGCGAACAGACTAGATTTACCTCATGCGCCGCCGGGTTCCACGATCGTCCAGAGCGCCCCGCGCCACTCGAACCTTCGTGTCGCTCACGGGCCCCGCGGGCAACCTCGGCGACGCGCTCATCCGCCGCGAGACGCTCGCATGGGCGGTGGGCACGAGTGACGAGCTGGTCGCCTACACCGGAGATGCACCCGATGTGTGGCTGAGACAACTGGGTGTGCCTGCCGGGTCCCTCGTGCTGCGGACCAAGAAGTCGGTGCCGCGCTGGCTCCGGCTTCTCGTTCTGGCTCCGCGTCACCCCGTGCTGGTGTTCGAAGCGGGAGAGATCCCGCTCGACCGCGGCAACGGTCTCAGGGAGCTCGTCTTCCTGGCCGAGACTCTGATCGTCCGACTCAAGGGCGGGGTGGTCGTCCGTCCACCGAGGGGGATCCGTGCGCCCTCGTGGCCTGCTCTCGCCATTCATCGCCTGGCGGCTCGCCTCTCGCAGGTGACGCTGTGGCGTGACGAAGCGACGCTGGCGACCGCGCGGTGCGGCAGGCTCGCACCGGACATCGGCTTCTCGGCGGGGACACGCGCCGGGCTCCCCTGGGGTGAGCGCTCCGAATTGCTGGTGAGTCTGCGGGGTGCGCGCCCGCTGCCGGATGCGGAGTGGCTGGATGCAGTGCGTGAGACCGCCGAGCGTGCAGGCCTCTCGATCCGCACCGTCGTGCAGGTGCGCGAAGACGAGAGCCGAGCGCGTGAGCTCGCGCAGCTGCTCGGCGGCGAGTTCGACGCCTGGGGCGATACCGATCCCCTCGTACAGGAGGAGAGCCTCCGGCAGCGCTACGAGGCGGCGCAGGTCGTCGTCAGCGACCGCATGCACGTGCTCGTGCTCGCCGCTCTGAGCGGGGCGGTTCCCGTCGAACTGGTTCCCGGCCCCACGATGAAGATCACGAAGGCGTTCGCGGCCATCGGGCTGCACGGCGTTTCGGTCGACTCGTCCGCGAGCGACCAGACGCGCATGCGCGCGGCGCTTCTCCCTGCGCCCGAACGCGCGGCGGAGGTCTCCGCACGCGTGCGCATCGCGGCGGCGACGCTCGACGGCATTCAGCAGGAGATCCGCGACACTGTGCGTCGGGTGCGAGCATGACCGACTCGGCGGTGCGAGCCGCGCCCGCGCGCATCCTGTTCCTCTCGCACAGTCATCCTTTCGGCGCTTTCCGTGTCGGCAGCCACCACTACGCCCGTGTGCTGTCCGAACGTGGAGCGGACGTCGTGCATCTGAGCACCCCGATCTCGCTCATCCATCGGTTGACCGGACGGGTCGATCGTCAGCAGCTGGCAGGCGTGCCACGTCGCGCTCGGCGAGACGATGACGGGGTGCTGCAGGTCGTCCCGCGCACGATCCTGCCAGCGCCGGTCGGAGCTCCCCGCGTCGCCCGGATGCTGCAGCACGAAGGCATCGCCGGGGGATTCGACGCCGTGCTCATCGATCAGCCGCTGCTGTGGGACGCCTCTGTGCGATCGCTCTCGCATCGTGTGATCTATCGGCCCACCGATCTCTACCCCGATGGGGTGAAACACGCCCTGCAGCGACGCATTCTCGACGAGGTCGACGGCGTGATCGCCACCTCCGACGAAGTCCTGCGCGGACTCGGCACCCTGGGCACCCCCTCTCTCGTGCTGGGCAACGGCGCTGAGGTCGTCCGTTTCGCACCGGAGGTCGGCGAGGATCGCGCCCGTGCGGCGCGGTGCGTCTACGTCGGTGCGCTCGACGGCCGATTCGACTGGGAGCGCGTCGTCGCCTGGGCGCGAGCACGACCAGACGTCGGCTTCGTCATCGCCGGTCCCGACGCCCGCCCGCCGCACACGGTGCCGTCGAACGTCGACATCGTCGGGCCCGTTCCCTACGCCGAGGTTCCGGCGTTGCTGCACACGGCGCGCGTCGGCCTTCTGCCGCTCTCCGACAGTCCGCTCAATGCCGGCCGCAGCCCGATGAAGCTCTACGAATACCTCGCGGCGGGTCTGGCCGTGGTGGCGCGCGAGACGCCCGGCATCCGCGAATCATCCGATCTCGGCATCGAGGTGTACGACGACGACCGGGGTGCGGATGCCGCGCTGGAACGCGCCTTGGGACACCCGTCGCCGAACCACGCCGGCATGGACGCGGCATCCTCCGCATCGTGGGAGCGCAAGACCGATTCGCTCGAGGACTTCCTCTGGTCGGTCGAGCGACGCAGAACCTAGTCAGCCGAGCAGTCGGGTGATCGTCTCAGAGACGATCCCCGCGGTGCGATTCCAGTCGTAGCCCTCGGGTGGTGCGACCCGTCGCCGGGCGGCCACGGCCTCGGTCAACGCGTGCGCCCACTCCTGCGCATCGCCGGGGGAGGACACCGCGTGACCGCGGTCTCCGACGATCTCCGCGACCGATTCGCACCCTGCCCAGTACACGACAGGGGTGCCGCAGCGGACCGACTCCAGGGCCGGAAGGCCGAACCCCTCGAGCGTCGAGGGCATCACGGTCGCCGCAGCGCCCCGATAGAGATCGGCGAGCCTCTCGTCGTCGACTCCGCTCACCCAGCGCACTCGGGCGTCGACGAGCCGCTGCGTGGCCCTGGTCTCGAGGTCGGCGATCTCGCGCTCGGGAACCACGGCGACGAGGCGCACGTCGCGCGCCGAGACCAGGGCGTCGAGGACCACGTCGAGATTCTTGTGGGCGCGGCCGTTGCCGACGAACAGCACGTAGGGATCGGACTGCTGCAGCGCGCCTGCGCGGGGGTGGAAGGCGTCAGAGCACCCGTTGCCCGCATTGACGATCTCGACATCGTCGTCGTTCACCCACGAACGAAGCGCTCGGGCCGATGTCTCGGAGACGGTGAGCACGGCGCCTGCTCTGCGGACGACGCTTCTGACCGGACCGGAGTAGTAGGCCGCGAACTTCCAGCGGTCGAGCCCCGGGGCGCTCAGCTGGATGAGATCGTGCAGCGTGAGCAGCTGCTTTCGAGCACGGAGGAGCGCACCGTAGCCGGGCGAGTAGACGAGAGCGCCGGGAGCGGCGGCGGCACCCACGGAGCGGAACGCGTCGACCGCGGAGAACGGGGTGCCACCGAGATGCAGGGGTGCCCAGGGCAGAGACAGCCGGGGGAGGACCTCCGCGGCATAGCGGCCGATGCCGTGCGTGCCGCGATACCGGTCGTCGACGAGAACGGTCACGCGCTCCTCGTCTCCGGCTGGCGTGCGCCGTCGACAGACTCCGCCACCCACTCCCTGATGCGATCGGCGAACACGGCTTCGGAGAACTTCTCCGCCTGCGTTCGGCAGGCTTCGGGTGAGACGCCGGCGGCCACCTCGACCGCACGGCGCAGCTCGTCGGTCGACCAGTGCTCGACGAACGCGCCGGTGCTGCCGTCGACGATCGTCTCGCCCGTCCCACCCACGGCGGGGGCGATCACCGGTCGGCCCGCTGCCATGGCCTCGACGGGGACGATGCCGAAGTCCTCCACCGCGGGGAAGACGAGGGCGATGCAGCGCTGCAGCAGCGCCCGGTAGAGCTCCGCTCCCGGCGACCGCACGAAGAAGACCCGACCGGGTGCGCGCTCCTCGGCGAACGAGCGCAGACGTGCCTCGTCCGGTCCCGCACCCGCGAGAACGACGGGCACGTCGGCGGCGATGCCGGCCTCGATCACGAGATCAAGGCGCTTGTAGGGAATGAACCGGGAGAAGCCGAGGAGGAATGTCTCAGGCAGGAGCGCAAGGGCGGCCTCATCGCGTTCGTCCGGTTCCGGTGCACGGAGGAAAGCCGTCACATCGACGGGAGGGTGGATCACCGTGCTCTCGCGATGCCACGCCTGGGCGATGCGCTTCTGCACGAACACGCTGTTCGCGGCGATCGCGACCGGTTCCTGAGCACGCCTGCGATCGAGCCCCTTCAGCATGTTCGCGGCGGCCCTCGCGGCGAACGTGTCGCCGCGCACATCGAGCTCGGGGTTCCAGATGTAGCGCGCCGGGGTGTGGGCGTAGACGAGCTTCGGGGCGCCGCGCCCGGAGCCCGCGAATCTCGCATGGTGTGCGAAGAGATGCGAGCTCGTGAGGATCCAGTCCGCATCGACGCCCGGAAGAGTCCGCCAGGCGAGCGGCATCAGACCGACGGCTGCGGCCTTGCGTCCGCGCAGCGGTGTGCGGGCCAGCCATGTCTCGCCATCGACGACGAAGCGGCCTTCGCTTTCATTCCACAGGCAATAGCGGGCTGCGTCCGGGAAGACCCGGCTCAGCGCCTCGAAGACATTCTCGGAGCCGCCTCTCGGAGCGAGCCATTCGTGCACCAGCACACCGCTCACAGCGCCGACCTCGCACCACAGGGCACGCGGGCGCGCAGTGTCGGCTGGGCCTCTGCAAGCATGCGTCGAGTCTAGGGAAGTTCTCGGCGGGTGAGCCCCGGGCGGCTGTCAGCTTCGTCCCGAGTGCGACCCGATACATTGGAGACGAACACTCGGGGGAAAGGACATGATGGCTCTGCGCGCGACGAAGAAGACGATCATCATCGCGAGCGCGGTCACCGTGCTCCTTGTCGGCGGCGGTGCCGCGGCTGCGATGGTGATCTCCGGACAGCAGGCGCAGCCTCGCGCGGAGGCATCGCCTGACGCCACTCCCGAGCCGGTCGCGACCGAGTCTCCGGCCGTGGTTCCGGTGACGAACGTGGCACGGGCATCGATCGACGGATGGACCCTCGCAGATCGCGGAGTGGTCGGCACGGTTCTTCCCGAAGTCGGAGACGCCGCGCAGGGCGCGGTGTCTCTGCGGGTGGATGCTCCGGCTGACGATGCGGACATCATCGCCGCGTCTGCTCCGGTCGCACTCGCTCCGGACACGGAGTACACGCTCAGCGTCTCGGTGCGGGTGCTCGCCGAGGAGAAGACCGAGACCGGCGTCCGTCTGAACGCGGCGGGCCAGACCTTCACGCTTCCCGAGCTCGATGCGGAGTGGGAGACGATCGAGTTCCCGTTCACATCGGCGGCCGATCAGGCCGCCGCATCCACGTTCGATGTCGTGCTCTCCGGTGCCGTGCGCGGGTTCGGGATCGACGAGGTGTCGATCACCGCGGCCGGCGGTGACAACCTCGTGCCCAACGGATCGTTCGAAGCTGTGCAGACTCCGGCGGGCATCGTCAACGACTCTCTCATCATGACGGACGAGTCCGCACTGCTCGCGGTCTCCCTCGCTGAGGGCCCTGTGCAGTGGAGCGCCACATCGACGGCCGGCGGTGAGCCGATCACCGGTGAGTTCGGTTCCGCAGGCCCTCTGTTGGCCCTGCCGTTGACCGGGGTGTCGCAGGGGCACTACACCGTCGCCGTCAGCGACTCCTCAGGGCGGCAGATCCAGACGGATGTCGCCGTGATCGACGCCGACGGCTTCTCCGTGAGCCAGGACGGACGCTTCGGCGTGGGATCCCACGTCGAGAAGGAGGCCTTCGCCGGCACCGGATCTCTGGCGGCCGCGATCGGCTTCGCCGAAGTGCGCAACGACATCTCGTGGGAGCGGAACGAGAAGGTCGCCGGCCAATACGTGTGGGACCAGAACTATGTGCGCGAGTTCGAGCGCATGCACGCGAACGACGTGAAGCTGCTGGGCCTCGTCGTCTACGGCAACAGGCTCTACGGCGCCAGGAAGGCGCCAGGAAACGAGGAGGCGATCCAGGCGTACGGCGCTTACGCGAAGGCCGTCGCCGACCGGTTCGACCTCGTCGGTCTCGAAGTGCTGAACGAGTTCAACCATCGCGAGAACGACACGGCCTGCGGGCCGGCGCCCGCCTGCTACGTGCCGATCGCGCAGTCCGTGCGCGACCACGTCACCACGGCGTATCCGGATCTCCCCATCGTCACAGGCTCCACAGCGCTCTACGACAGCGAATGGTTCACCGGGTTCTGGCAGGCCGGTGGCATGGCGGTGACCGACGCGGCGAGCTATCACCCCTACGAGTCATGGATCAACCGCGACGCCGATCTGATCGCCGGCACCGTGCAGCAGTCCTACGCAGACATGCAGGAGGTCGCGGGCGAGACGCGCCCGGTGTGGGTCACCGAGATGGGATTCCCCACGCACTACGACGGCGTCTCCCTGCTCGAGCAGGGGCAGATGATGGTGCGCAATCAGGCCCTGGCCTTCGCGAACGGCGTCGAGAAGTACTTCTGGTACGACCTCGTCAACGACGCTGCCGACCCCGCCGCGGGCGAGTCGAACTTCGGGCTCTATGAGAACGGGCCCAGAGCCGACGTCGTCGCTCTGGCTCCGAAGCCCGGAGCCTTCGCTCAGGCGCTGATGATCACGCAGCTGCGCGACAAAGCGTTCGTCTCAGACGAATCGGATGACACGACCACGGTCGAGGTGTTCGGATCAGGAGACGACGAGACCCGCATCGCCTGGGCGAAGCAGGGAGAAGTGCAGCGCACCTTCGCAACGGATGTCCCGCTGACGGTCACAGACATGTCCGGGCAGACGCAGTCAGTGGTTCCCGAGGACGGCGAGGTCACGCTGACCCTCGGCGCGTCCCCGGTCTTCATCTCATCGGAAGCAGAGTGAGAGCCGCGGAGGCGGCCCCAGGTGGCGCCAGTACAATTCACCAGACGACTCCCGCACGAAAGGCAAGCCGGTCATGAGCGCAGCTAGTCAGGATGCGCAGGGCATCGACGAACCGAGATCGGGCCGTCAGCGTCGGCGGCGCCGCATCTGGACCGTTGTCATCCTGATCGTCATCGCGTTCCTCGTCGCCGTGTGCTGGGTCGGGCTGCGTGCCATCACGGTGAAGAACGGCCTCGTCGAGAGTCAGGATCTCATCGCGGAGATCCAGGGCGGCGGCGACGTCAATGATGTGCTTCCTGAACTGTCCGAAAGCGCCGCCAGCGCGGGTGCCGCAGCATCCGACCCCGTCTGGTGGGTCATGGAGTGGGTCCCGGTCGTGGGGGACAACCTCAGAGGGGTCCGCCTCGCGGCGCAGTCGCTCGATGCGCTCGTCAACGGTGTCGCGTTGCCCGTGATGGGCGACGAGGATTCCAAGGGTTCGATCACCGAGCGGCTTCTCGATGCCACCGACGATCAGGCACAGCACGTGACTGAACTCGCTGACGGGCTGGAGTCCGTTTCGAAGTCTCCTTTCCTCGTCTCCGTCGTGCGCGAGGGCGTCGATCAGGTCGACGAGGTGATGTCGGCGGCCGCTCCCATGATCGCGGTTCTCCCGACGCTGCTCGGAGGTGACGGCGAACGCAACTACCTGCTCGTCTTCCAGAACAACGCCGAGACGCTCGCCCTCGGAGGCAGCGCCGCCGCACAGACCCTCGTGAAGGTCGACGAGGGGTCGATCGCGATCGGGGCGCAGGGTGACAGCGGCAACTACCAGAACGGCGTCGCCGTCGACGTCGACGTGCCCCCGAGCGCGATCGAGCTGTACACGAGCTATCTCGTCGACCACATCAACACGAGCATGAGCCGCCCTGACTTCCCCACCGCGGCGAAGATCATGCGCGCCTGGTGGCAGCGCGACATCGCCGACGACGAGATCACCGGCGTGATCTCGATCGACCCTCTCGCACTGTCTCGTATCCTCAAGGCGACAGGGCCGATCGAGCTGGCGTCGGGTGAAGTCCTCTCCGAAGAGAACGCGGTGTCGCTGCTGCTGAGTGAGGTCTACGGGCGCTGGGATTCCTACAAGGAGCCCGAGCTCGTCGACGGCTTCTTCGCCGACACGGCGGCCGCGGTCTTCGACAAGATCGCCTCCGGCGACTTCGATCTGAAGGACATGATGTGGGCGATCACCGAGAGCGCATCGCAGGGCAGTGTGCTGGCTTGGAGCGATGACGCTCAGGTCGCCGCAGCGATCGACGGCGAGAGGATCAGCGGCGTTCTGCCGACGGACAACTCCGATGCGACGACCGTCGGCATCTATTTCAACAACAGCAACGGGTCGAAGATCGACTACTTCACGGAGACCGCGACGACGGCCACGGCGACCTGCGAGGCAGGCGACACGACGTTCACCGCCACCGGTTCGCTCACGTTGCCCCTGACCCAGCGGCAGGCCGAGGCACTGCCCCGCTATGTGCAGAGCATGACCTTCGGCGCTCGCTTCCGCGACTGGATCTTCATCTACGGTCCTCCGGGAACCACGTTGACAGACGCGACCTTCAACGGCGACGAGGTCTCGGTGATGCACCGCGACATCGATGACCTCGGCCGGCCGGTCGTCGCTTTCGAGGCCTGGTTCGACCCGGGCGACTCGATCGATGTGACGGCGACCTTCGTCGGATCGGACGGAGACTATGGGCCGCTCGCGCTGCAGACGAATCCGATGGTGCGGGGCGAAAAGCCCGTCGTGACCGACGACTGCGCCGGTTGAGGTCTTCCCCGGGCCCTGAGGCGGAGCGATATACTTGCTCGCGTTCTAGCGTCAGCGCGGTCAAGGGGGGTGAGAGTCGTCGTCGTTCAACTCGAGCACGGTGGCTCCAGCGCCTCGCGTTGGCCGAGGAGCACCGCCGCGCTTCCGGCGAAGAAGGCGAGGCGCGTTGCATGGACTCGGCTGTACGCGAGCCGTCTCTTCTATAACGATGTCATCGTCGTGCTGCTCGCGCTGATCATCTCTGCCCTCATCGTGCTCCCGAGTCTGCTCACCGGAGTCTCTTGGCCGGGCGGGCCTCGAGTGTCCTATCTCCTGGTGCTCGCGGTGATCGGAATCCTCTGGTTGATCGCTCTCGACGCGACCGATTCCCGCGATCGTCACACCGTCGGGCACGGAGCAGACGAGTACCGTCGCATCTTCAACGCGTCGATCGCGGTGTTCGCGGTGACGGTCGCCGTCGCCTTCTTCCTCGGCATGGAGCTCTCGCGCGCGCTCGTCGCCGTCGTCTTCCCCCTCGGGCTGTTGCTGCTCCTGCTGTCGCGGTGGATGTGCCGACAGTGGCTGCGCGGACGACAGAAGACGGGGCAGTACCTGCACAGGGCGGTCGTGATCGGCGAGCCGTCGAAGGTCGCCCTCGTGGGGCGCGAGATCCGGCGGGCGAAGAGCAGCGGGTACGAGATCCTCGGGGTGATCACCGAGAGCACCTCCGCTGCCGACATCTCGGGCTTCGAGGTGCTCGGTGACATCGCCAACGTCGAGAGGGTGCTCGACGAGGTGCGCTTCGACGCGCTGATCATCGTCGGATCCGACGATCTCGACCCTCTGACGATGCGCCGCCTCGGGTACTCCGTCTCCGACCGAGACATCCAACTCATCATGGCCCCCGTGCTGACGGATATCGCGGGGCCTCGCATGCATGCGACACCTGTCGCCGGTCTGCCGCTTGTGCACGTCGACTTCCCGCGCATGGAAGGCGCCAAGCGCTTCCTCAAGCGGGCCTTCGACATCGTCGGGTCCTCGCTGCTGCTCGTCGTCATGTCGCCGGTCTTCCTCATCGCCGCCATCGCGATCCGCGTCGACGGGCCGGGTGGCATCTTCTTCCGTCAGGAGCGGATCGGACGCGGCGGGCAGACCTTCGGCATGCTGAAGTTCCGATCGATGGTCGCCGACGCCGACGACCAGCTCGCGACTCTCCTCGATCTGCAGGGCGACGCCGGCACGCCGCTGTTCAAGATCAACGACGACCCGCGCATCACGAGGGTCGGGCGCTTCTTCCGCAGGCACTCCATCGACGAGCTGCCCCAACTGGTCAACGTGTTCCTCGGGCACATGAGTCTCGTGGGTCCGCGACCCCAGCGTGCCACGGAAGTCGCGCTCTACGACGACTTCGCGCATCGACGCCTGCTCGTCAAGCCCGGCATGAGCGGGCTGTGGCAGGTCAGCGGACGCTCCTCGCTCTCGTGGGAGGAGACCATCCGTCTCGACCTGTACTACGTCGAGAACTGGTCGCTCATGCAGGACCTCATCATCCTGTTCCGCACCGTCCGCACGGTGGTCGCCCCCGGTGCGACTGCGCACTGAGTACGGGGCGCGAAGATTCCCGGCGACTGTCCGCGTCGCATCCACGGCTGAGGCCCAGCGCTGGGTACATTCAAAATCATGAGATCCCCCCTTGCTCGGTGTGTCGCCGCGAGTGCTCTGGCTGTCGTCCTCATCGGTGGTGCCTCGGGCTGCGCTGCGCTGCCGAGCACGTCGAGCCCGGTGCCGACATCGACGGCTTCGACTCCTGGCCCCACCCCGTCGGTGACGGCACCCACCTCCGAGCCCTCGGCCACCCCGGAACCGACGCAGACTCCGTCCGGCGACTTCGGCGGTTTCGCCGGCGAGGAGCTGGCGCAGATCTGCGTCGACGCGACGCTCTCGGCGTTCCCTGCCGACGTCGCCTTCACCATCGGAGACACCCGCATCGAGCAGAGGTTGGTCTCGCCCGAATGGCTCGTGCTGGTCCCGGCTCAGGCCTCCGGGCTGGAGGCGCAGGCGCAGTGCACGATCGGCGGCTCGCCTTCGGCGCCTGTGCTCGGCATGTCGTCGGCGTCGCTCGAGCCGCTCCCGGAAGAGCAGATCGAGAACCTGATCCGTGGCGAGAACGAAGGCGGCGATCGCTAGTGTGCGGCGCGGCTGACGCTGAGCTCTCGGGCAGCCCCACGCCGAAGCCCATCTTCTCGCGGCGCGTGATGCTGGTGGCTGCGGGCACGGCGCTCGGTGCGTCGGCCATCGGGTGGGATCTGTTCTCCCCGGGCCTCAGCGCGACTGCGGCGGGGACCTACCTCCGCCCATGTGGCGACGTGCGCATCTCGAGCTCCTGGCAGGGGCACAAGAACCGCAATCCGCCGTCGGGCGAGCCGGGCACCGACTATGCGGTCATCACCGGCACGCAGATCCGGGCGGCCGCCAACGGCGTGATCGTGGATCGGAAGGATTCCACGACGACCGCGACCGGACGTTACCTGGCGCTGCGGGCAGACGACGGCAACTACATCCGCTATCTGCATCTGCAGTCGAGCACGGTCCCGTTGGGTGCGCGCGTCGCCCGCGGACAGGTGATCGCGTACTCGGGCGCATCCGGTTTCGGCAGTGATGCAGGCTACGGTCCCCATGTCCACGTCTCCCTCTGGATCGGCGGCACGCCGCTGCAGCTGGGATTCACCAACTCGGTCGACTTCGAGAACTACGTCGAAACCGGTCCCTACCAGCCCCCAGCGGAGGATCCTGTGCCCACTCATAAGTCATCGACACTGTCGTGGAACGCCGTCTTGCCGGAGGGGGCGTGGGCTCGCATCCCGGTAGCCCCTGGTGCCTTCTGGCTGGCTGAGAGCAGCGCGACCATCAAGGAGACGGGCGAGCTCTCGCTCTATCTCACGGCGACAGGGGTCACCAAGGGATTCCAGGTACGCGTCGTCGCACAGACTCTCAACGCGAGTGGAGCGGTTGTCAGCACATCACCTCAACCGATGCTCGAGGTCCCGGCGACGAATGCGACGGCGGCGAACTCGCCGACATACGGTCTCTACACCCTGCCGTACTTCCTTTCGGGTCCGCTGCGTCTGTACGCCGACATCCGCGCTCTCAATCCGGGTATCAGGGTGCAGCAGGTCGTCTTCAAGAAGAACTACTGGCAGTCGTAGCTCCGACGTCCTCCGTTCGGGTGCCGGCGTCGGGGCCACCGCGGCAGGTGGCGTCGGATGACGTTCCGGTCCGAAATACTTCCACCGGAAACCCGTTGCGTGCAGAATGAACGTGCGTCGGGGACCCGGCGCATCAGAACGGATACAAGGGGGCCCGCAATGGGTATCGATGAGACCGTCAACAAGGGCAGAGATCTGTACGAGCAGAACAAGGACAAGATCGCCGAGGCAGTGAAGAGCGAGCAGGCCGAGGACATCAGCGACAAGGTCCTCGACGGCGTCGCCGACTTCGCCAAGAAGATCGCGCCCGGGGCCGCCGACAAGATCGACGAGATCCGCAACACCGCCGACAAGGCCGTCGGCAACGAATAGGACTCTCGACTGAGACCGAGAGCGGCGACTCCTCCATCGGGGGAGTCGCCGCTCTTCTGCATCCGGCACCAAGTATTCCGCCCGGCGGTATCGCGTTTCACGACAGCGTCCCCTTAGAATGGATGACGATCGCCTGGGGAACTTGCGATCAGGGATGTCGAAGGGGTTCGACCTCCCGCACTCACGCGGTTCGCCGCGTCAAACTGGGGATAACGATTTTGGGGATCATCGTGCGACGCGCGCACTCTGTGCGCTCAGACGTCATCCCGCCCGCGCGGCGGTCGCTTCGCCGCGCCCTCGGTCGAGGATCCCGGCGTCCCTTCACGCCGGGCTCCTCGCGTTCGGTGTGCCCCCTCGCACTGAACGCCCTCCCCAAGCGGGGCGAGGCATGGGGATGCCTCGCCCCGCTCTCACCGCCTTTCTGACGATCGCTCGGGGCATCGCGGGCACGTCGATCCGACCCCGGACGGACGAGTCCAGCGGATGCACAGCGAATGCGACACGCCCGGGTTTGCGCAAGTGAAATCGGCCGTGGCAGAATAGACAGGTTCGACATTCCGGCGCGCTCAGCGTGGCCGGATCACCATCACGACAGTGCATAGGCGGCGCAGACGCGCAGGGACCTAGGCCGCGGGTGGCAGAACGATCCCGACATCTTCATCACGAGGGCTTCGCCGTGCGCGGCGGAGGTCGGACACCCGCTCGCTGCGAGGCGTGCGGGATGACAGCAGAACAGTGGTGCAGCAGATCGACTCGCGAGAGCCGTCTGAGTGCCGAGGCGCGAACAGCGCCGACGTGCGTCCAATGCCCCTGGGTCACCCGGCCCAGGTCGGTAAGACGCTTAAAGAGAGAGAGCAGACAATGGCGGGACAGAAGATCCGCATTCGCCTGAAGTCGTATGACCACGAGGTCATCGACACGTCCGCACGCAAGATCGTCGACACAGTGACCCGCGCGGGCGCAACGGTCGTCGGCCCCGTGCCCCTGCCGACCGAGAAGAACGTCGTGTGCGTCATCCGGTCGCCCCACAAGTACAAGGACAGCCGCGAGCACTTCGAGATGCGCACCCACAAGCGTCTGATCGACATCATCGACCCGACGCCCAAGGCTGTCGACTCGCTGATGCGTCTCGACCTGCCTGCCGATGTCAACATCGAGATCAAGCTCTGAGGTCGGACATGGTTGATATCAACTCCAAGATTTCCAAGGGCATGCTGGGCACCAAGCTCGGTATGACCCAGGTCTGGAACGAGAGCGGCAAGCTCGTTCCCGTCACCGTCATCGAGCTCGCCTCGAACGTGGTCACGCAGATCCGTACCCCCGAGAAGGACGGCTACAACGCCGTTCAGATCGCCTACGGCCAGATCGACCCGCGCAAGGTGAACAAGCCGCTGACCGCCCACTTCGAGGCCGCCGGCGTCACGCCGCGTCGTCACGTCACCGAGATCCGCACCGCGGATGCCGGCGACTACACGCCGGGCCAGGAGCTCACGGTCGACGGCACCTTCGAAGCAGGCCAGCTCGTCGACGTCGTCGGCACGAGCAAGGGCAAGGGCTTCGCCGGTGTCATGAAGCGTCACAACTTCAAGGGCGTCTCGGCTTCGCACGGTTCGCACCGCAACCACCGCAAGCCCGGCTCCATCGGCGCATCGTCGACCCCGAGCCGCGTCTTCAAGGGCATGCGCATGGCCGGCCGTATGGGTGGCGAGCGCGTGACCGTCCTCAACCTCACGGTGCACGCCATCGACATCGAGAAGGGTCTGCTGCTCGTCAAGGGCGCCGTCCCCGGTGCTCGTGGCCGTATCGTCTACGTCCGCAACGCAGTGAAGGGTGCCTGATCATGGCTGACTCCACTCTCGCGCTTGACGTCCTCAACGCAGACGGCAAGAAGGCTGGCTCGATCGAGCTTCCCGCCGCGCTGTTCGACGCCAAGACGAACATCCCGCTCATCCACCAGGTCGTCGTCGCGCAGCTCGCGGCGGCTCGCCAGGGAACCCACTCGACCAAGCGTCGCGGTGAGGTCTCGGGTGCCGGCCGCAAGCCCTTCAAGCAGAAGGGCACGGGTAACGCCCGTCAGGGCTCGATCCGCGCGCCGCACATGACCGGCGGTGGAATCGTGCACGGCCCCAAGCCGCGCGACTACTCGCAGCGCACGCCCAAGAAGATGATCGCGGCCGCCCTCCTGGGTGCGCTCAGCGACCGCTTCCGCGGCGACCGCATCCACGCCATCGAGACCTTCGGCATCAACGGCACGCCTTCGACCAAGACCGCGGTGAACTTCCTCACCAACGTCGTCTCGTCGAAGAACGTGCTCGTCGTGATCGAGCGCAACGACGACGTGACGCTGAAGAGCATCCGCAACCTGTCGAACCTGCACGTGCTGACGTTCGACCAGCTCAACGCCTACGACGTGCTCGTCTCCGACGACATCGTCTTCACCCAGGCCGCGCTCGAGGGCTTCATCGCCTCCAAGTCCGGCGCCAACCAGGAGGTCTCCGCATGAGCGAGCAGGCAGCTGTTCTCCAGACGGCCCTGAACAAGGACCCGCGCGACATCATCCTGAAGCCGGTCGTGTCCGAGAAGAGCTACGGTCTCATCGACGAGGGTAAGTACACCTTCCTCGTGGACCCGCGCGCTTCGAAGACCGAGATCAAGCTCGCCATCGAGAAGATCTTCGGCGTCAAGGTCGCTGGGGTCAACACCCTCAACCGCGTCGGCAAGGCTCGTCGCACCCGCTTCGGCGCAGGCAAGCGCAAGGACACCAAGCGTGCCATCGTGACCCTGAAGTCGGGCACCATCGACATCTTCACGGCAATCGGCTGATCCGGGGGATAAGGACAATAATGGCTATTCGCAAGTACAAGCCCACGACCCCGGGCCGTCGCGGCTCGTCGGTGGCTGACTTCGCCGAGATCACCCGATCGACGCCGGAGAAGTCGCTGCTGCGCCCGCTCTCGAAGACCGGTGGTCGCAACAACCAGGGCCGCATCACGACCCGTCACATCGGTGGTGGCCACAAGCGCCAGTACCGCGTCATCGACTTCCGTCGCAATGACAAGGACGGCGTGGACGCCCGTGTCGCTCACATCGAGTACGACCCCAACCGCACGGCTCGCATCGCGCTGCTGCACTACTTCGACGGCGAGAAGCGCTACATCCTCGCGCCGGCGAAGCTGAAGCAGGGCGACGTCATCGAGTCGGGCGCTGGTGCCGACATCAAGCCGGGTAACAACCTCCCGCTGAAGAACATCCCGACGGGTACCGTCATCCACGCGATCGAGCTCCGTCCCGGTGGCGGCGCGAAGATGGCACGTTCGGCCGGTGCATCCGTCCGTCTCGTCGCCAAGGATGGCAACTTCGCCCAGCTGCGTCTGCCCTCGGGCGAGATCCGCAACGTCGACTCGCGCTGCCGCGCGACCATCGGCGAGGTCGGCAACGCCGAGCAGTCGAACATCAACTGGGGCAAGGCCGGCCGCATGCGCTGGAAGGGCGTCCGCCCGACCGTCCGTGGTGTCGCGATGAACCCGGTCGACCACCCGCACGGTGGTGGTGAGGGCAAGACGTCCGGTGGACGTCACCCCGTCTCCCCGTGGGGCCAGGCTGAGGGTCGCACCCGTCACGCCAACAAGGAAAGCGACAAGTACATCGTGCGTCGTCGTAACGCCGGCAAGAAGCGTAAGTAGGAGTAAGAGAAGATGCCTCGCAGTCTTAAGAAGGGCCCCTTCGTCGACGATCACCTGCTTCGCAAGGTGGTCGTGCAGAACGAAGCCGGCACCAAGAACGTCATCAAGACCTGGTCTCGCCGGTCCATGATCATCCCGGCCATGCTGGGTCACACGATCGCGGTCCACGACGGTCGCAAGCACATTCCTGTGTTTGTCTCCGAGACCATGGTCGGCCACAAACTGGGCGAGTTTGCGCCCACCCGCACCTTCCGCGGCCACGAGAAGGACGACAAGAAGGGCCGCCGCCGCTGACGCGGTGGCGATAGAGGAGAGAGAAATGGTGGAGTCCATCGCACGCGTGCGACACATCCGCGTGACCCCTCAGAAGGCTCGTCGTGTCGTCGCGCTCATCAAGGGCAAGCAGGCCCAGGAGGCTCTGGCGATCCTGAAGTTCGCACAGCAGAGCGCCAGTGAGCCGATCTACAAGCTTGTCGCGTCGGCCATGGCCAACGCGCAGGTCAAGGCGGATCGTGACGGCGAGTACCTCGACGAGCAGGACCTGTACGTGGCTAACGCCTACGTAGACGAGGGCACGACGCTCAAGYGTTTCCGCCCCCGTGCACAGGGTCGCGCTTTCCAGATCAAGAAGCGCACGAGCCACATCACGGTCGTGCTCTCGACGCCTGAGGCGGCCCCGGCCGCTGCAAGCGACAGCAACAAGAAGGCGAGCAAGTAATGGGACAGAAAGTAAACCCGTACGGCTTCCGCCTCGGCATCACCACGGACCACGTGTCGCGTTGGTTCTCGGACTCGACGAAGCCGGGTCAGCGTTACGCCGACTACGTCGCCGAGGACATCAAGATCCGCAACCTGCTGAAGACGCAGCTCGACCGCGCCGGTGTCTCGAACATCGAGATCGAGCGCACCCGTGACCGCGTCCGCGTCGACATCCACACCGCCCGTCCGGGCATCGTGATCGGTCGTCGTGGCGCCGAGGCCGAGCGCATCCGCGGCGACCTCGAGAAGCTCTCGGGCAAGCAGATCCAGCTGAACATCCTCGAGGTCAAGAACCCCGAGGCTGACGCTCAGCTCGTCGCACAGGGCATCGCCGAGCAGCTCTCTGCTCGCGTGGCGTTCCGTCGTGCGATGCGCAAGGGTCTCCAGGGCGCTCAGCGCGCTGGCGCCAAGGGCATCCGCATCCAGGTCTCCGGCCGCCTCGGCGGCGCCGAGATGAGCCGCTCGGAGTTCTACCGCGAGGGTCGTGTGCCGCTGCACACGTTGCGCGCGAACATCGACTACGGCTTCTACGAGGCGAAGACCACCTTCGGCCGCATCGGCGTGAAGGTCTGGATCTACAAGGGTGACCTGACCAACAAGGAGCTTGCTCGCGAGCAGGCCAACGCACCGAAGTCCCGTCGTGACGACCGTGGTGGCGACCGCCGCCGCGCGCCGCGCAACGAGGCCCCTGTCGCAGAAGGAGCGTCTGCCTGATGCTTATTCCCCGCAAGGTCAAGTTCCGTAAGCAGCACCACCCCGGTCGCAGCGGCCAGGCGACTGGTGGCACGAAGGTCTCCTTCGGCGACTACGGGATCCAGGCGCTCACGCCTGCCTACGTGACGAACCGTCAGATCGAGTCCGCTCGTATCGCGGTCACGCGTCACATCAAGCGTGGCGGCAAGGTGTGGATCAACATCTACCCCGACCGTCCCCTCACGAAGAAGCCTGCCGAGACCCGCATGGGTTCCGGTAAGGGTTCCCCCGAGTGGTGGGTCGCCAACGTCAAGCCGGGTCGCGTCCTCTTCGAGGTCTCAGGCGTGAGCGAAGAACTCGCTCGCGAGGCACTGACCCGTGCCATTCACAAGCTGCCTCTCAAGGCACGCATCATCAAGCGCGAGGAGGGCGACGCGTAATGGCGATCGGCACCAAGGAGCTCGCTCCGGCAGAGCTCGACACGTTCGAAGACCAGCGCCTCGTTGAGGAGCTGCGTAAGGCCAAGGAGGAGCTGTTCAACCTCCGTTTCCAGTCGGCCACCGGCCAGCTGGAGAGCCACGGCCGCATCCGCGCCGTCAAGCGCGACATCGCGCGTCTCTACACCGTGATCCGCGAACGTGAGCTGGGCATCCGTGCGACGCCCGCTCCCGTCGAGGCTCCGGCCAAGAAGGCGACCAAGTCGAAGGCGAAGAAGGCGGACTCCGCCGACGACGCCGTGAAGGAAGAGGCTGAGTGATGGCCACCAAGAAGGAAGCTGCCGTCGAGGCTGAGCACGCAGCACACGATGTTCGCGATGCGGATGCCCGTGGGTACCGCAAGTCGCGTCGTGGCTACGTCATCAGCGACAAGATGGACAAGACCATCGTGGTCGAGGTCGAGGACCGCGTGAAGCACCCGCTTTACGGCAAGGTCATCCGCCGCACCTCGAAGGTCAAGGCGCACGATGAGGCGAACTCCGCCGGCATCGGCGACCTCGTCCTGATCAACGAGACCCGCCCGCTCAGCGCCACGAAGCGCTGGCGTCTGGTTGAGATTCTGGAGAAGGCCAAGTGATCCAGCAGGAATCCCGCCTCAAGGTCGCCGACAACACCGGCGCGAAGGAACTGCTCACCATCCGTGTGCTCGGCGGCTCGCGCCGTCGTTACGCCGGTCTCGGTGACACGATCATCGCGACCGTCAAGGACGCGATCCCGGGCGGAAACGTCAAGAAGGGCGATGTGGTCAAGGCCGTCATCGTCCGTACGGTCAAGTCCACGCGTCGTCCCGACGGCTCGTACATCAAGTTCGACGAGAACGCCGCCGTGATCCTGAAGAACGACGGGGAGCCCCGCGGCACCCGTATCTTCGGACCGGTCGGTCGCGAGCTTCGTGACAAGAAGTTCATGAAGATCGTCTCGCTGGCGCCGGAGGTTATTTAAGTCATGGCGAAGATCAAGAAGGGTGACCTGGTTCAGGTCATCACCGGAGCGACGCAGGAGCGTGGCGGAGATCGCGGCAAGCAGGGCAAGGTCCTCGAGATCCTGGCCGACAAGAACCGCATCATCGTCGAAGGCGTGAACTACGTCACCAAGCACACGCGCGTCGGTCAGACGCAGCGTGGCACTAAGACGGGCGGCCTCGAGACTGTCGAGGCCTCCATCCACATCTCGAACGTCGCACTCGTCGACCCCTCGACCAAGAAGCCGACCAAGGTCGGCCACCGGGTCGAGGAGCAGACCAAGGACGGCGTCAAGCGCACCGTTCGTGTGCGGTACGCGAAGAAGTCAGGTAAGGACCTCTGATGGCAACCACCGACGCTGCGGTGGCTGGCAAGATCCAGCCCCGCCTGAAGGCGAAGTACAAGGCCGAGATCCAGCAGAAGCTGCAGGATGAGTTCGGCTACACCAACGTGATGCAGATCCCCGGTCTGGTCAAGGTCGTCGTGAACACCGGTGTCGGTGAAGCGGCCCGCGACAGCAAGGTGATCGACGGCGCGATCGACGATCTCACCAAGATCACCGGTCAGAAGCCGCTCGTCACGAAGGCTCGCAAGTCGATCGCGCAGTTCAAGCTGCGCGAGGGCCAGGCCATCGGCGCACACGTCACCCTCCGCGGTGACCGTGCGTGGGAGTTCCTGGACCGTCTCGTCTCGCTCGCTCTGCCCCGCATCCGCGACTTCCGCGGTCTGTCGGGCAAGCAGTTCGACGGGAACGGCAACTACACCTTCGGTCTCCAGGAGCAGAGCGTGTTCCACGAGATCGATCAGGACAAGATCGACCGGGTTCGCGGTTTCGACATCACTGTCGTCACCACCGCGAAGACGGACGACGAAGGTCGCGCGCTTCTGCGTCACCTCGGCTTCCCCTTCCGTACGGAAGACGCCAAGGCGTAAGCGGTTTCGGGCGGGGCGCACAGCGCCCCGCCCGATCCCGTACAATTGAAGATTGCGTGTCATCGCAGGCCGTCTGTCGTGTAACGGCAGCCGGAACCTCATGAACAAAGGAAAACAACAATGACAATGACAGACCCGGTCGCAGATCTGCTGACCCGTCTGCGCAACGCGAACTCGGCGCATCACGATTCCGTGACCCTGCCGTCGAGCAAGCTCAAGACGCACATCGCCGAGATCCTCCAGCAGGAGGGTTACATCGCCGGATGGGAGACGACTGACGCTCGCGTCGGCACGAACCTCACCCTGCAGCTGAAGTACGGTCCCAACCGTGAGCGTTCGATCGCGGGCATCAAGCGCGTGTCGAAGCCCGGCCTCCGCGTGTACGCGAAGTCCACCGAGCTGCCCAGGGTCCTCGGCGGACTCGGCGTGGCCATCCTGTCCACCTCCTCCGGTCTTCTCACTGACCGTCAGGCAGAGCAGAAGGGCGTGGGCGGAGAAGTTCTCGCCTACGTGTGGTAATCGAAAATGTCGCGTATTGGACGACTTCCCATCGACGTTCCCGCGGGCGTGACCATCTCGGTCGACGGCCGTGAGGTCGCGGTGAAGGGCCCCAAGGGTGAGCTCACCCTGACGGTCGCCAAGCCCATCGAGGTCGCGGTCGAGGAGAACCAGGTTCTCGTCACCCGTCCCGACGACGAGCGCGAGTCCCGGTCGCTTCACGGCCTGACCCGCACGCTCATCAACAACAACATCATCGGCGTGACCCAGGGCTACACCAAGGGTCTCGAGGTCGTCGGAACCGGTTACCGAGTGGCACAGAAGGGCAGCTCGGTCGAGTTCGCCCTCGGCTTCTCGCACCCGGTCCTCATCGACCCGCCCGCCGGTATCACGCTCACGGTCGAGGGCACCAACAAGCTCACGGTCAGTGGTATCGACAAGCAGGCTGTCGGCGAGGCAGCTGCGAACATCCGCAAGATCCGCAAGCCCGAGCCGTACAAGGGCAAGGGTGTGCGCTACGCCGGCGAGATCGTGCGTCGCAAGGCCGGAAAGAGTGGTAAGTAACCATGGCTCTCAAGTCAAAGTCTGACGCCCGCGCGCGTCGTCATGCCCGCCTTCGCAAGAAGGTCGTCGGCACCGAGTCGCGTCCGCGTCTCGTCGTCAACCGCTCGGCTCGCCACGTCTTCGTGCAGCTTGTCGACGACAGCAAGGGTCACACCGTGGCGTCGGCATCGACGCTCGAGACCGACCTGCGCTCGCTCGAGGGTGACAAGACCGCCAAGGCCCGCAAGGTCGGCGAGCTTCTCGCCGAGCGTGCGAAGTCTGCCGGCGTTTCCGAGGCAGTGTTCGACCGTGGCGGCAACCGCTACGCCGGTCGTGTCGCCGCCATCGCCGACGGCGCCCGCGAAGGGGGTCTGGCACTGTGAGTGACAACAAGGAGAACGAAGTGACCGAAGCGGCAGCTGCCACTTCCGAGACTGCCACCGGCACCACGCAGGCAGAGCCGTCTCAGCGCGACAACCGCCGCGGCGGTGGCCGTGGTGACCGCAACCAGGGTGGCCGTGACCGCAACTCCCGCGACCGTGGGGACAACCAGTTCCTCGAGCGCGTGGTCACCATCAACCGCGTCTCGAAGGTCGTGAAGGGTGGTCGTCGCTTCAGCTTCACCGCTCTCGTGGTCGTCGGTGACGGCAACGGTCTGGTGGGCGTCGGCTACGGCAAGGCTCGCGAGGTCCCCCTGGCGATCGCCAAGGGTGTCGAAGAGGCCAAGCGCAACTTCTTCCGCGTGCCGCGCGTCGGCAGCACCATCCCGCACCCCGTGCAGGGTGAGGCTGCAGCAGGCGTCGTCCTTCTTCGTCCGGCCGCTGCCGGTACCGGTGTCATCGCCGGTGGTCCCGTCCGCGCCGTGCTGGAGTGCGCCGGCATCCACGACGTGCTCTCGAAGTCGCTCGGCTCGTCGAACACGATCAACATCGTGCACGCGACGGTGACGGCCCTGAAGATGCTCGAGGAGCCCCGTGCGGTCGCCGCACGTCGTGGCCTCGAGTTCGACCAGGTCGCACCCGCGCGTCTTGTCCGTGCGGAGGCTGACGCCATCGCCGCACAGAAGGTAGGTGCCTGATGGCTGCGCGCCTGAAGGTCACGCAGGTCAAATCCAAGGTGAGCGAGAAGCAGAACCAGCGTGACACGCTGCGCAGCCTCGGTCTGAAGCGCATCGGTGACAGCACCGTTCGCCCCGACGACGCGCAGACGCGCGGTTACGTCAAGACCGTCGCCCACCTCGTCAAGGTTGAGGAGATCGACTAATGGCTGAGAAGAACGAAGCCGTCGAGGCCGAGAAGGCCCCGAAGAAGGCTGCCGCTCCCAAGGCCGCAGCCGAGAAGAAGCCCGCCGCCAAGAAGGCACCTGCAAAGGCGTCTTCGGCAAAGGCCGACGCCGTCAAGAAGCCCGCTGCCAAGAAGGCTGCGCCGAAGAAGGATGCTCCGGCATCCCGCCCCGGTGTGCTGAAGGTGCACCACCTGCGTCCGGTTCCCGGATCCAACACCGCGAAGACCCGCGTCGGTCGCGGTGAGGGCTCCAAGGGCAAGACCGCGGGTCGCGGTACCAAGGGTACGAGGGCTCGCAACACCGTTCGCGTCGGATTCGAGGGTGGGCAGATGCCGCTGCACATGCGCACCCCGAAGCTGCGCGGGTTCAAGAACCCGTTCCGCGTCGAGTACCAGGTCGTGAACCTGGAGAAGCTCGCGGAGCTGTACCCCAAGGGTGGCGACGTCACCATCGGCGACCTGGTCGCCAAGGGTGCCGTTCGCAAGAACGAGAAGGTCAAGGTTCTCGGAAACGGCGACATCGCCGTGAAGCTCACCGTAGCGGTCGACAAGGTCTCGGGTTCTGCCGAGCAGAAGATCGTGGCGGCCGGCGGATCCGTCAAGTAACCACTTCATGAGAGGGGTCGGAGATTCTCCGGCCCCTCTTATGGGTTAGCCTGTTCTTTCAGCCGTCCTTCAGGGATCGGCAACCTTTCAGGAGGACGTCCTTGTTTAGCGCCATCGCGCGGATCTTCCGCACGCCCGACCTGCGTCGGAAGATCGGTTTCACCCTCGCCATCGTCGCCATCTACCGGCTTGGCTCGAATGTGCCTGCTCCGTTCGTGAACTTCCCGAACGTCGAGGAGTGCCTCGCGCTGAACTCCGGGACAGAGGGACTCCTCGGGCTCGTCAACCTGTTCTCGGGTGGCGCGCTCCTCCAGCTCTCGATCTTCGCGCTCGGCGTCATGCCGTACATCACCGCGACGATCATCACGCAGCTCCTCCGCGTCGTGATCCCTCACTTCGAGGCTCTGCACAAGGAGGGCCAGGCCGGCCAGGCCCGCCTGACCCAGTACACGCGGTACCTCACGATCGCGCTGGCGCTGCTGCAGTCGACCACGCTCGTGACCGTGGCCCGCAGCGGTCAGCTCTTCGGCACGACCGACATCGCGGCATGCCAGAACCTCCTCACCAACGACGTGTGGTGGGCGCAGCTGCTCATGATCATGACCATGACGGCAGGCACCGGGCTCATCATGTGGTTCGCCGAGCTCGTCACGGAGCGCGGCATCGGCAACGGCATGTCGCTGCTCATCTTCACCTCGATCGCCGCCACCTTCCCCGGAGCCATGTGGCTCATCTGGGAGAGCAAGGGCTTCGAGGTCTTCCTCCTGGTGCTCCTGGTCGGAATCATCGTGATGGCGCTCGTCGTGTTCGTCGAGCAGTCGCAGCGGCGCATCCCGGTGCAGTACGCCAAGCGCATGGTCGGTCGTCGCACCTACGGCGGCACCAACACCTACATCCCGATCAAGGTCAACATGGCCGGCGTGATCCCTGTGATCTTCGCCTCCTCGCTGCTGTACATCCCTGCGCTCATCGCGCAGTTCAACACTCCGCAGGACGGCTCCGAGCCGGCCGCATGGGTGACCTGGATCAGCGCGAACTTCACGACGGGCAACAGCCCCATCTACATGGCGGTGTACTTCCTGCTGATCATCGGCTTCACGTACTTCTATGTCGCGATCACCTTCAACCCGGTCGAGGTCGCAGACAACATGAAGAAGTACGGCGGGTTCATCCCCGGCATCCGTGCCGGTCGTCCCACCGCCGAGTACCTCGACTACGTGCTCACCCGCATCACGCTTCCCGGGTCGATCTACCTCGGTCTGATCGCGCTGATCCCGCTGATCGCTCTCGCCACCGTCGGCGCCAACCAGAACTTCCCGTTCGGTGGCGCGTCGATCCTCATCATCGTGGGTGTCGGTCTCGAGACGGTCAAGCAGATCGACGCCCAGCTGCAGCAGCGTCACTACGAAGGGCTCCTCCGATGACTCGATCAGCTCGTCTTCTCATCGTCGGTCCGCAGGGCTCGGGCAAAGGCACCCAGGGTGTCCGCATCGCCGAGTCGTACGGCATCCCGGTCGTCTCGACCGGAGACATCTTCCGCGCGAACATCAAAGAGGGAACGCCGCTCGGCCAGCAGGTCACGGCCGTCCTCGACAAGGGAGACCTCGTTCCCGACGAGCTGACCAGCGAGATCGTTCGCGATCGCCTGTCGCAGGACGACGCCGCGAACGGCTTCCTCCTCGACGGCTACCCGCGCAACGCCGCCCAGGTGCAGCATCTCGACGCGTTCCTGTCCGCTCGCGGCGAGTCGCTCGACGCCGTCATCCTTCTCGACGTTCCCCGCGAGGAGAGCATCGAGCGGTTGAAGCTCCGTGCGGCCGAGCAGGGCCGTTCGGACGACACCGACGAGGCCATCGCGCACCGCCTGGACATCTACGAGCACGAGACGGCCCCGATCCTCGAGGTCTACGGGCCCCGTGGCATCGTCGACCGGATCGACGGCGTCGGCTCGCTCGACGAGATCACCGAGCGCGTCTTCGCGGCTCTCGTCGCTCGCGGCCTGCGTCTCGCGGCCTGAACACCGCGCGATGTTCCGCAAGTCGATCTACAAGAATGCGGCTCAGCTGCGAGCGATGGTCGAGCCCGGCCTCATCACTGCCGCGGCGCTGGACGCCGTCCGGCCGTTGATCCGACCGGGGGTCACGACCCTCGAGCTCGACGCCGAGGCCAACCGCGTGATCCTCGCCCGTGGCGCCGAGTCGAACTTCCAGCTGGTTCGCGGCTACAAGCACACCACGTGCATCTCGGTCAACGAAGAGGTCGTGCACGGCATCCCCGGCGAGCGGATCCTGCAGGCAGGCGACATCGTGTCGATCGACTGCGGCGCGCAGTTCCAAGGGTGGAACGGCGACAGCGCGATCACGGTGGTCGTTCCCGATGACACGCGTCCCGAGCTCGTCGCGCAGCGACAGGAGCTGTCGCGCGTGACAGAGGGGTCCATGTGGGCCGGTATCGCCGCAATGGCGTCCGCTTCCCACCTGGGTGACATCGGCGCCGCCATCCAGGGTTACATCGAGGCTCAGGGACCGTCAGCCGTCTCGGGGGAGACCTATGGCATCCTGCGCGAGTACGTCGGCCACGGCATCGGTCGCAAGATGCACGAGGCTCCGAGCGTCTTCAACTACCGGACGCCCGATCCCGGTGCAGAGGTCAAGCCCGGTCTGGTGCTGGCCATCGAGCCGATGGTGACCGCCGGCAGTGACGAGACCTTCGTCGAGGACGACGACTGGACGGTCTCGACGGTCGACGGCACCGACGGATCGCACTGGGAGCACAGCGTCGCCCTGCACGAGGACGGCATCTGGGTGCTCACCGCCCCCGACGGGGGAGCGGCAGGCCTCGCGTCCTTCGGCGTGACGCCGACGCCCATCGCCTGACCTCTCTGCGCCCTCAGACGCGGCGCGAACTGTGATCCTGCACGCGATCACAACGTGCGCATAGGTTTCTCCGGGCACAATGGGTGTATAGGTGCGCATGCACCCGAAGACTTCAGGCCGGGTCCGCCACGTCGGGCCTCGACAGAAACGGAAAGCAATGGCAGCCGCGAAGAGCAACACCAACTGGTTCGTGATCGGCGTCTCGGCGGCAGTGGTGGTCGTGCTGGCCGTGCTGGCCTTCGTCGTCGTGTCCCTGAACAACCAGGCCACCGACCCCGGCACCGCCCCGCAGAGCTCCATCGTCAACGAGGAGACCGGGGCCATCTCGTTCGGCTCCGGCGAGGACGAGATCGACACCTACGTCGACTTCATGTGCCCCGTGTGCGGACAGTTCGAGGACGCCTACGGCGAGCAGCTGCAGGCAGCAGCCGCTGATGACAAGATCACGCTCAACATCCACCCCGTGTCGATCCTCAACAGGCTCTCGACGACCGGGGAGTTCTCCTCGCTGTCGGCCGGCTCGATGTACTGCGTCGCCGCAGAGGCTCCCGACGCCACTCTGGACTACTTCAACCTGCTGTTCGCGAACCAGCCCGAGGAGAACTCCGCCGGACTCAGCGCTGAGGAGCTGAGCGCCCTCGCCGAGCAGGCAGGAGCGGGGGCCGCGGCGGACTGCATCGCCGACGGCACCTACAACAAGTTCGCCGACTCCCAGACCAAGGCGCACGAGATCTCGGGAACCCCGACCGTCGAGATCAACGGCACCCGCATCGACAACAGCGAGATCGCCACGGAGTTCGCCAAGATCCTCGGCTGATCCGCGTCATTCGCACAACGGGAGTTCCGGCARCCTGGCCAGGTTGCCGGAACTCCCGTTGTCGGATAACATAGATCCTTGGTGCCTTGCGCCTTGATTCGGCGTGTCTGAATCGGCAAGAAGCACCGCAATCCCATCACCCACCGCAGATCGACCGGTCTGCAGAAGCGTCAGCGAGGCTATGGCTAAGAAAGACGGTGTCATCGAGATCGAGGGCGTGATCTCCGAGGCTCTGCCCAACGCGATGTTCCGCGTTGAGCTCTCCAACGGACACAAGGTCCTTGCAACGATCTCAGGCAAGATGCGGCAGAACTACATCCGCATCATCCCCGAAGACCGTGTCGTCGTGGAGCTCAGCCCCTACGACCTCACCCGTGGACGAATCGTCTACCGCTACCGCTGATCGGTCGAGAAGTAACACCCCAGGCACTCAGCCTGCCCGGTGAAGACAGCGAATAGGAAACATCATGAAGGTCAACCCCAGCGTCAAGCCCATGTGCGATCACTGCAAGGTGATCCGCCGCCACGGCCGCGTCATGGTCATCTGCAAGAGCAACCCGCGCCACAAGCAGCGCCAGGGCTGAGCGCCCGTCGGCCTGGCCGGCGGACTCTTCGGAGCTGACTCACAACTCAATACACACAACGGCAGGATCAGATCCCACGAGAGTGGGGGACACCTCGGGGCGGAGGCCCGAGCACCGATCCTGCTCCATACCTCCACAACACTCAGGAGAACCGCATGGCACGTCTTGCCGGCGTTGACATCCCGCGCGATAAGCGCGTGGTGATCGCCCTTACCTACATCTACGGCGTGGGCCGTACCCGCTCGGTCGAGATCCTCAAGGCTACGGAGATCGACGAGAGCATCCGCGTGAAGGACCTCAGCGATGACCAGCTGATCGCCCTCCGCGACTACATCGAAGGCACCTACAAGGTGGAGGGTGACCTGCGCCGCGAGGTCGCAGCAGACATCCGCCGCAAGGTCGAGATCGGCTCCTACGAGGGCGTCCGCCACCGTCGTGGCCTCCCGGTCCGTGGTCAGCGCACCAAGACCAACGCCCGTACCCGCAAGGGCCCGAAGCGCACCGTCGCAGGCAAGAAGAAGGCCCGCTAAGCGCGGCCCCCAGGGACTAGGAGAACACTTTCATGGCTGCACCCAAGGCCGCCGCGCGCAAGCCGCGCCGCAAGGAAAAGAAGAACATCGCGCTGGGCCATGCCCACATCAAGTCGACGTTCAACAACACCATCGTTTCGATCACCGACCCGTCCGGCGCTGTCATCAGCTGGGCATCGTCGGGTGGCGTGGGCTTCAAGGGCTCGCGCAAGTCGACCCCCTACGCCGCTGGTCTGGCCGCCGAGTCGGCTGCCCGTCAGGCGCAGGAGCACGGCGTCAAGAAGGTCGACGTCTTCGTCAAGGGACCGGGCTCGGGTCGCGAGACCGCGATCCGTTCGCTGACGGCCGCCGGCCTCGAGGTCGGCTCGATCCAGGACGTCACCCCGCAGGCGCACAACGGTTGCCGCCCGCCGAAGCGCCGCCGCGTCTGATCCGGCTTGTTGAGCCGCTCGGTCCTTCGGGGCCGAGCGGCTCGACGCCCGCCAGCGCGGGCATCGACTCCCAAAACTCAAAACCTCACCCCACCACATGTCATATAGCGGGCATGTGATCGAAAGGAACACAGAGTGCTTATTGCACAGCGTCCCACACTGACCGAGGAAAAGATCGTCGAGAACCGTAGCCGGTTCATCATCGAGCCTCTGGAGCCCGGCTTCGGATACACGATCGGCAATGCGCTTCGTCGCAGCCTGCTGTCGTCGATCCCCGGCGCCGCGGTCACCAGCGTTCGCATCGACGGCGTGCTGCACGAGTTCAGCACCATCCCCGGCGTGAAGGAGGATGTCACCGAGATCATCCTCAACATCAAGCAGCTCGTGGTCTCGTCGGAGCGCGACGAGCCCATCACTGCTTACCTGCGCAAGACCGGTTCGGGCGAAGTGACCGCCGCTGACATCTCGGCTCCGGCCGGTGTCGAGGTCCAGAACCCCGAGCTCGTCATCGCGACGCTCAACGAGACCGCGAAGTTCGAGCTCGAGCTCACGATCGAGCGTGGCCGTGGCTACGTCTCGGCGACGCAGAACCGCAACGAGTACGCCGAGGCCGGTCAGATCCCGATCGACTCGATCTACTCGCCGGTTCTCAAGGTCAGCTACCGCGTCGACGCCACCCGTGCGGGTGAGCGCACCGACTTCGACAAGCTCGTCCTCGACGTCGAGACCAAGTCCGCCATCAGCCCCCGCGACGCTGTCGCGTCGGCTGCGAAGACGCTCACCGAGCTGTTCGGTCTCGCTCGCGAGCTGAACGTCGAGGCTGAGGGCATCGAGATCGGCCCGGCACCGGTGGAGGCAGTGAACTCCAGCGAGCTGTCGATGCCGATCGAGGACCTCGACCTCTCGGTCCGCTCTTACAACTGCCTGAAGCGTGAGGGCATCAACACTGTTTCCGAGCTCGTCGCCCTGTCGGAGACGCAGCTCATGAACATCCGCAATTTCGGCCAGAAGTCGGTCGACGAGGTGCGCGACAAGCTCATCTCGCTCGGTCTGTCGCTCAAGGATTCGGTGCCCGGTTTCGACGGCGCCCACTTCTACGGCGGCAGCGAAGACGAGTCCTTCTGAAACCCGACCTTTCTGACCAGGAGTTAGACGATTATGCCCAAGCCCACTAAGGGTCCCCGCCTCGGAGGCGGCCCCGCACACGAGCGCCTGCTGCTTGCCAACATGGCGGCGCAGCTCTTCATCCACAAGTCGATCAAGACGACCGAGACCAAGGCCAAGCGCCTGCGTCCGCTCGCGGAGCGTCTCATCACGCTCGGCAAGCGCGGCGACCTGAACGCGCGTCGTCGTGCGATGACCGTGCTGCGCTCCAACAAGGACGCCGGACACGTGCTCTTCACCGAGATCGCCCCGCTCGTCGCAGACCGTGAGGGTGGCTACACCCGCATCACGAAGGTCGGCAACCGTAAGGGTGACAACGCCCCCATGGCAGTGATCGAGCTCGTTCTCGAGCCCGTCACCCCCAAGGCGAAGTCCACCAAGAAGGCTGCCAAGGCTGAGAAGCCCGCCGAGGTCGTCGAGGAGGCTCCCGCTGAGGAGGCTCCCGTCGAGGAGACCACCGACGCCGGCGCCGAGTCGCAGGCCGAGGGAGAGGCAGCCGAGGCTGCCGCCGAGGACGCTGTCGAGAAGAAGTCCGAGTAAGCACCTCGCTCGTTCCAAGAAGCCCGCCGCCCCGAAAGGGACGGCGGGCTTCTTCGTCTCCGGGCGCGGGGATCAGCGCGTGCGCAGATCCTTGCGCAGGATCTTTCCGGATGCCGATTTCGGAATCGTGTCGGTGAACTCGACCTGTCGCACCTTCTCATGGGGTGCGACGTGCGCGGCGACGTGTGCCATCACGGCATCCGCATCGAGTTCCGCTCCCTGCTGCACCACCACGAACGCCTTCGGGACCTCCTGTCCATCGGCGTCCGGCACGCCGATGACAGCCGCATCGGCGATGGACGGATGCTCCAGCAGCACCGCTTCGAGAACCGCCGGCGCGACCTGGTAGCCCTTGTACTTGATGAGTTCCTTGAGCCGGTCGACGATGCGGAAGATGCCGTCGTGCGTCACTGTCGCGACGTCGCCGGTGTGCAGCCAGCCGTCGGCATCGAGCATCTCGGCCGTCGCCTCGGGCCTGTTCAGGTAGCCGGCCATCACCTGGGGTCCGCGGATCAGCAATTCCCCCGGCTCGCTGGCGCCCTCGTCCGGCGCATCGACGTCGGTGCCGTCCTCTGCGACGAGCCGCGCCTCGGTGTTCGCGAGCAGCATGCCGACCGACGACCGGTCGATGTCCGGTCGGTCGTAGGGGATCGCATGGGTCACCGGGCTGGTCTCGGTCATGCCGTACCCCTGGCACACCGTGCAGCCGAGGCGATCAGCGACCGCAGACGCGAGGCCGCCGTCGAGGGGAGCGGCCCCGGAGAAGATGACCTTGATCGCCGAGGTGTCGTACTGGTCGACGAGCGGGTGCTTCGCGAGGGCGACGGCGATCGGCGGCGCGATGAATACCCAGCTGGTCCGGTGCTCCTGGACGACGCGAAGGAAGTCCGTGAGATCGAACCTGGGCATCGTGACCAGAGCCGCGCGCTGACGCAGCGCGAAGTTCAGCAGCACCGTCATGCCGTAGATGTGGAAGAAGGGCAGGACGGCGAGCACGCGGTCGTCGTCACCGAGAGAGATCGTGGAGCGGCACTGGCTGACATTGGCGATCAGGTTGCGGTGCGTGAGCATGACGCCCTTGGGGCGACCGGTGGTGCCCGAGGAGTACGGGAGCACCGCGAGATGTGTCTCCGGATCGAAGTTCACCTCGGGTGCAGTGCGCCCCTCGCCGAGCAGGGCGGGCAGCGACGGATGCCCGTCGGCGCCGTCGAGGACGATGACGTGGTCGTCGTCGAGGCCCACAGCCGCGGCTGCCGCCTTCGCCCCGGCAAGCAGCGGTGAGACGGTGATGAGCCATGTCGCCTCGGCATCCGTCAGCTGATTCGCGATCTCATCGGGTGTGTAGAGGGAATTGATCGTGGTGGCCGTCGCCCCTGCGCGCAGGATGCCGTGGAAGACCGTCGCGAAGGCAGGGATGTTGGGGCACAACACGCCCACCTTCGTTCCGACGCCCACTCCACGTGCGGCGAGGGCGCCCGCGAACAGGCCGATCTGTGCGATCAGCTGGCGATAGGTCGTGGTGGCACCGCTGACACCGTCGACGATCGCGATCGCGTCGAGGCGGTCGTCCGCGACATCGCCGAACAGGAAGTCGTGGATCGAGACCGCCGGGATCTCGACATCGGGATAGGAACTGCGCACCATGAGATCTCCTTCGATCCGGGTCATCGACGACGCCGTCTGATGCGATCCAGTGTCGCACAGGAGGAGACCGGGTCCCAGGGGGATCCTTCGCGCAGCGGTCGGGAAGCGGGCCCCCGCAGTGCGGCGCAAGTAAGGGAGGGCGCCTGCGAGTAGGCTGATCCGGTGACTGATGCAGAGACCCTGAGCAGAGGGCCTCGCGCCTATACGGCATTCATCGGCATCGGCCTGATCGCGGGCCTCCTCTCCGGCCTCTTCGGCGTCGGCGGCGGCACGGTGATCGTTCCGCTGCTCGTGCTCTTCCTGCACTTCAACCAGCGGCTCGGCGCAGGCACGTCGCTCGCCGCGATCGTCCCGACCGCGACGGTCGGCGTCATCTCGTACGCGATCAACGGATCGGTCGCCTGGATCCCCGCGCTGATCCTCGCCGCCGGCTCCGTCGTCGGCGCGCAGATCGGCACCCGGATGCTGCCGAAGATCTCGCAGACCGTGCTGCGCTGGTTCTTCGTCGGCTTCCTCGTCGTCGTCATCGTCAGCCTGTTCCTGGTCATCCCCTCGCGAGACGCGGAGTTCGAGCTGCAGCTGCTCAACGGGATCGCCCTCGTGCTGGTCGGCGTCGCCACCGGCATCCTGGCAGGGCTCATCGGGGTCGGCGGAGGCGTGATCGTCGTGCCGATCCTGATGCTCGCATTCGGCACCAGCGACCTCGTCGCCAAGGGCACGTCGCTGCTCATGATGATCCCCACCGCGATCTCCGGCACGATCGGCAACCTGCGCAACCGCAACGTCGACCTCGTGGCCGCGGCGCTCGTCGGAGTGTCAGCGTGCACCACCACCGCGCTCGGCGCGTGGTTGGCCACGCTGATCGACCCGCAGGTCGGCAACATGCTGTTCGCGGCATACCTCGTGGTCATCGCCGTGCAGATGGCCATGAAGGCGATCAAGGGACGCAAGAAGAAGGACTGAGCAGCTTTTGAACCGGCCTTCGGTCACCGAGCTCCACGACCGAGAACGTAGGATCGAGGGGTGGCAGTGAACCAAGATCTTCTCGGCCGGGAGTTCCCGCCGACGTCCCCCTATCTCGTCGGTCGCGAGAAGGTGCGCGAGTTCGCGCGCGCGGTCTTCGCCGACGCTCCGCAGCACACCGACGTCGAGGCTGCGCGCGCGGCCGGCTTCGCCGACGTCGTGGCGCCGCCGACCTTCGCGATGGTCATTCAGGATCTCACGCTGCAGCAGTTGCTCGCCGAACCGGACTCGGGCATCGTGCTGGCGCGCACGATCCACGCCGAGCAGAAGTTCGCCTACTCGCGCCCGATCGTGGCGGGCGACGAGCTCACCGGCCGGCTGCGCGTGACCGCCATCCGCATGATGGGTGGCAACGCCATGATCACCAGCGCGGCAGAGATCACGGATGCCGCCGGCGAGCACGTCGTCACCGCCACCAGCGTGCTGCTGGTCGGCGCCGAAGAAGGAGCAGAGTGATGCCGTTCGCTGTCGGAGACGTCGTCGCAGAGCGCACGGTGCACATCACCCGCGAGTCGCTGGTGCGCTACGCGGGAGCGTCGGGCGACTTCAACCCGATCCATTACCGTGACGACATCGCCGCCGAGGTGGGTCTGCCCGGCGTCCTCGCGCACGGCATGCTCACGATGGGCATCGCCTCGTCGGTGGTCGTCGCGGCCCTCGAACCTGGCACCCGCATCCTCGACTACGGCGTGCGATTCACCAAGCCGGTCGTGGTCGACCCCGCACACGGAGCCGACCTTCACGTCGTCGCCACCGTCGGCGCCGTCGATGAGGAATCGACGCGCATCGACCTCAAGGTCACGTTCGGCGAGACGACGGTCCTCGTCAAGGCGCAGCTGCGCGTCGCCTCCTGATGGGCGACGGCGTGGTGCGCGAGGTCGAGCCGCTCAAGCTGGCCACTCTCACGACCCTCGGAACGGGTGGGGCCCCCGAGCGGATGCTCGAGGCGTCGACCTCCGCCGAGCTGGTCGATGCGCTCACCGACGTGTGGTCACGCGGCGACGAGTGGTTCGTCCTCGGCGGCGGCTCCAACCTGTTCATCGGTGACGAACCGTTCGAGGGAACCGTCATCCGGATCCTCACCCGCGGCATCGAGGAGCTCCCGTCGCCGCATGCCGGACGCATCCGCCTTCGTGTGCAGGCGGGGCACGGCTGGGACGATCTCGTCGCCTACGCCGTCGAGCACGGGTATGCCGGACTCGAGGCGATGAGCGGAATCCCGGGCACCGTCGGCGCCTCGCCGGTGCAGAACATCGGTGCGTACGGTCAGGAGATCCAAGAGACCCTGGTCGAGGTCGAGCTCATCGACGAGGCGACGGGCGAGGTGTCGGTCGTCCCGGCATCCGAGCTCGGGCTCGGGTTCCGAACCTCCGTGCTCAAGCATCACTACGGCGGTGTGCCGCAGCGCCGTGCCGTCATCCTGTCGGTCACGGTCGATCTTCTCGTCGCCGAGGAGCGCGTCGTCCGCGGCGAGCAGCTGCGCAGGGCGCTGGGGCTCGACTCCGACGCCCCTGTGCCGCTCACGTGGGTGCGGGAGCGGATCCTCGCCACGCGCGCGTCGAAGGGGATGCTGCTCGATGAGAACGACCCCGACACGCACGGCGTCGGCTCGTTCTTCCAGAATGCGATCGTGCCCGAGGTCGTCGCCCGCGCCCTTCCGCCCGAGTGCCCGCGGTGGCCGGTGACCCCTGACCTCGACACCGTCACGGTGATCCCCCTCGCCTCGTACGACGGCTATGTTCCCGCCGCGAAGCCAGAAGCGCCCGACGTGAAGGTGAGTGCCGCCTGGCTGATCGAGCAGGCCGGGATCCGCAAGGGTTTCAAGCTGCCGAGGTCACGGGCATCCGTCTCTACCAAGCACGCCCTCGCCCTCACCAACCGCGGCGGCGCGACGGCCGCCGAGGTCTCAGAGCTCGCCCGCTTCATCCAGAGCCGCGTCCATGCGGAGTTCGGGCTCGTGCTGCAGCCGGAGCCCGTGCTTCTCGGCGTCGAACTGTAGCGGCCCGTGTTCGAGTGGCTCCAGGCCGAGTGGCCTCAGGTTCTCGGCTTCGTCACGGGCGCGGTCTGCGTGTGGCTCGCCGGCCGCCGTAACGTCTGGAACTACCCGATCGGCATCGCCAACAACGTGGTGCTGTTCGTCGTCTTCATCGGCGCGGGGCTGTACGCGACATCGGCCCTCCAGGTCGTCTACCTGCTGATGGGTCTGCATGGGTGGTGGCGATGGACGCGCGGTGCGGAGCAGAGCCGCACGTATGTCGTCAACACGCCGCGTCGGGCATGGCCATGGCTGGCTCTCGCCGCGGTCGCGGGCACCGCCGTGCTGGTGTGGGTGCTCACGACGTTCACCGACTCGCAGGTCGCGATCGCCGATGCGGCGACCACTGCGGCGAGTCTCGTGGCGCAGTACATGCTGAACCGCAAGTGGATCGAAAACTGGTTCGTGTGGATCTGCGTCGACATCGCCTTCGTCGGCCTCTCGATCGCCGCGGGTCTCTGGGTCATCGCGGCGCTGTACGTGCTCTTCATCGCCCTGTGCGTGATCGGCTACCGCTCGTGGCGTCAGGCGGCCGTCGCCGACCGCGAGACCCCTGCGGTCGCGCCGTCCGCCCGAGCGTGAGGCGAGGCGCATGAGCGGACACGGTCTCGTCCTCGGCAAGTTCTATCCCTTTCACAGCGGGCATTCGCACCTGATCCGTCGGGCGCAGCGCGACAGCGACCGGGTCACCGTGCAGGTGCTGGGCGCGTCGGTGGAGTCGATCCCGCTGGAGGTGCGCGCGAGCTGGATCCGCGAGTCGCACCCCGGCGCGCGCGTCGTCGCGGCGATGGACGACGCCCCGGTCGACTTCGAGTCGCAGGCAGCGTGGGGCGAGCACATGGCGCTGATCGCCTCGCTGCTCGACGGCCCGGTCGACACGGTCTTCTCGTGCGACTCGTATGGCGGCGAACTGGCCAGGCGCCTCGACGCGCGCTGGGTGCAGATCGACGAGGGGCGCCGGATCAATCCCGTCTCCGGCACGGCGATCCGTGCCGACGTCGCCGGCAACTGGCATGAGCTCGCCCCGGCCGTGCGCGCGTGGCTGACCGCGCGCGTGGTGGTGCTGGGCGCGGAATCCACCGGCTCGACGACTCTCGCCGAAGCGCTAGCCGATCGGCTGGGCACRCTCTGGGTGCCGGAGTACGGCCGCGAGCACTCCGTCATCCGCGAGGGCGGGCTGACCGCGCCGTGGCGCAGCGATGAGTTCGACCTCATCGTCGACCGGCAGATCGCCCTCGAGCAGCAGGCGCTCAGGCAGGTGCCGATGCCGGTGCTCGTGTGCGACACCGATGTGCTCGCGACGGCACTGTGGCATGAGCGCTACGTCGGCGCGGTGGCGCCGCGCCTGCATGAGGCGGCAGCCGCGCACCCGCCGCTCCTCTACGTGCTCACCGGCGACGAGATCCCCTTCGAGCAGGACGGCCTGCGCGACGGCGAGCACATCCGTCACGACATGCAACAGCGCTTCCGCGACGTGCTCGCCGCGCAGGACGTGCCATGGCTCGAGGTGCATGGCGATGTCTCGAGACGGGTCGACGCCGCGGCATCCGCGCTCGCACCGCTCCTCGCCGAGCACCTGAGCTTCGCCCTTCCGCTCGAAGCTCGGCCCCTCGACGAGCAGCGGGCGCTCCAGCAGAACGCCCGATCGACATCGTTAGGATGATCGCATGCCCGACCGCTGGAACCGAGTGTCCGCCTCACCCACGAACCCCGGCAGCGGCCACGGCGTCGAGTCTCTGACAGCCGAGGATCTCTTCCGCCCGGCCGCGCGCAGCACGGTGCCGCTGGATGAGAAGCTGCGCCAGGTCTACTACTGGATCGTCAACCGCGCAGTCATCTCGCCCTACTACGACATGGAGTTCTCCCACGGAGAGCCGCTGTCGATCGGGCTGGGGGATGCCGGCGCCGCGGTGTCCCTCCCGACGCAGGCGTCGTTCTCGTCGAACGTCCTCGTGCCGCTGCTCACCTTCGCTGTCGGGGGCAAGTGCCTGCTCATCGGAGGTCCGGGGCGCGGCAAGACGACGGTCGCCGTGCTCATGGGCGTGCTGGCCGGCACCGCCTCCGACGACGTGCGGCGCAGCGTGCAGCAGGGGCAGCCGCAGCTGACGGTCAGCGACCTCGTGGGCATCCCGCTTCCTCGCGACCTGGTCGCCGCCGAGCGTCTCACCGACATCCGCATCGCCTGGCGCGACTGGCTCGGGTTGCCCGTCAAGATCATCGACGAGTACAACCGCATCCCCACCAAGACCCAGTCGGCGCTGCTGACCATGGTGGCCGAGGGGTATGTCGAGAGCCACGACCAGATGCGCCGCACCGCGCCGGACGGCGGTGTGGAGAGCTGGTTCTTCACGGCCAACGACGATGCGGGCGGCGGTACCTTCCCCGTGATCCAAGCCCTTCGCGACCGGATGGACGTCACGGTGCAGGCGGCCGGATTCAACAGCCGATTCTTCGATGAGCTGATCACCCGCGTGGAGGCGGGGGAGAAGCCCGAGGAGCATGTGCCAGCCGAGCTGACCTTCGATTCGGCCGAGCAGACCGAGATGCGCGCGCGGATCCGCGCGGTGCCGATTCCGGATGCCGTGCGCGAGCGCCTGCGATTCTTCCTCAGCCACTTCGAGTTCGTGCAGCACGGCGGGCGCCGCTTCGAATACCGCACGAAAGACGTGGTGACCACCGCAGGCGGCCGGGTCGGCGAGGTGATCGAGGCGAACAGCGGCGCCGACCTCGAGATCGACCTCGGCGCGCAGACCCGCAACGGCCTGTCGGTGCGCGCCTTGCAGACGCTCATCATCTACGCGAAGGCGATCGCGTGGTTCCGGGGTGCGGATGCCGTCGAAATCGATGACGTCGCGGCGGTGCTGCCGTTCGTGCTCCGCGGAAAGCTGCTGCCGAACGCCACACATCCGCGGTTCGATGTCGGGGCGGAGCGCGAGCTCAGCACCGACACGGTGAGTTGGCTGGCCGACCTGTTCACGCAGTCATGCCGCCAATACGACGCCCTCGGGCGCGACGCCGACGATGCGGTCGCTGCCCTGCTCAGCGAGTTCGACCGCGGGCTCGATGGCCTCCCGGCGCTCGAGGCATCCCGCCGCATCACCGCCGTCGAGGCCCAGCTGCGCCGGATCGCGACGGTGGGCAAGCTCTACGGTCGTGACTTCGACGACGTGATCGCGCTGAAGTATCTGCATCAGCGGTACACGGCGTATGTGCGCTGGCAGGAGCTGCGCGGGTGAATCGCATCCCCGTGCAGCTGGCGAATGCGCCGGCTCCGTTCCCTCCCGCTGACCTGCCCGATCTCTCCGCCGCCGGACTCGACACCGCGCTGGCGTCGACCTCGGTGCGGGCCGCGCACGGCACTCCGCTGCTGTTCGCCAGGGCGCTCGCCGCGGGACTGGCGCAGGATTCGGCGGCGGCGACCGACCGCGACCGGGCGCTCGATCTCGTGTCGGTCGCCGCGTGGCGGTCGGGCGCTCTCGGTCTGCGCGTCGACGCACTTGATCGGCTCGAGCATCTCGACACCCCCGAGCAACGTCTGGCCGCTGCGGCGACGCTCGGACTCGGCGTCGACGTGCTCGACGAGTTCCGTCGCAGGCAGCGGAAGGATCGCTTCTGGTGGCCCGGTCGCGCCGACCAGCGCGGGTATGTGCTCGCTGTCGGGGGGTTCCGCGGAATCGGGGGCGCGTGGATCCGGCCTCCCGAACGCGTCGACACTCTGGCGGACGCCGGAGCCTTCGCGATCCTCGTCGCGGGTTCGTGGTGGCGACTCGACAGCGACGTCTGGGGTGCGCGTCTCTCCGTGCTCTCCGAGGCGCCCAGCGAGGTGCATACCCGCGACGACGGGGTGAGCATCGTCATCGGACCCGACACCCATCTCGCCTGGGTGCATGTGCGGGAGCAGGAGTGAAGGCTCCTGTCGATCGGGTGCCGCTCACCGACGACGCCCGCGCGGCGTGGGAACGGGCTCTGGATCTCTGGCGGGTGCGGCTCGACGATCCGGCGGTGCGTCCGGGCGCAGCCGACGAGCACGGTGCGCCGGCCTGGTTCTCGTTTCCACCGTCGGTGACCGTCGACCCTCGCTACCTCGCCGAGCGGGGCTTGGCCGATGAGCTGTGGAGCATGTTCGCCCACGAGATCGGCCACCACGTGCTCGCTCCCAGCACGCGGATCGACTCGCTCAAGATCGACCATCAGATGGCGAAGGCGATCGCCGCCGTGTCGCTGCGCCCGAATCCGGGGGAGGGAGCGCGGCGGCTGTCGAACCTGTGGAGCGATCTGCTGGTCAACACGCGGCTCGCGCAGCTGCAGCGTGCCGAGCAGGGGAGTGCGGGCACCGCCACGCGTGATCTCGGCATCGTGCGCCTCGGTCGAGCGCTCTACCCGGCGCCCCAGGGAAGCACGGACCGCCTCTGGTGGGTGTACTGCCGAGCGTACGAGCTGCTGTGGCAGCTGCCGTCCGGCACCCTCTGCGAGCTCGACCCGCCGCCGCGGCCGGCGCGGGCTCTCGCGCAGACGAACCTCGTGCCGCTGAGCCGGATCCCCGAGAAGCACCGTGAGAAGGAGCGACTGCTGCGTGCGGCACAGGCGGAGAGCGCGCGGGTGGCTGCCGAGCTCGCCGGCGCGACCGCCACCAACCCCGCCGTCGACGCGGCCTTCATCGCCGACGCCGTGCGGACCTTCAGCACCGACCCGGTCTCGGGTGCCGCCCGCTTCGGCGTGATCGCCGCGCCGTACCTGGCCGAGCTCGAGGGTGCTGCTGAGAGCGGTGCCGGCGAGCCGGTCAGCGGATGCGGTGTCGACGACGCACCGGCGACGGCCGAGGAGCTCGGCCGCATCCTCGCCGACCAGCGCCTGCGAGACGACCTGCCTCGGCATCCGGGCATGGTGCTCGACCCCGAAGGCGAGGACGCTGCAGATGACGCATCGGATGCGGGTTCCGGCAAGGACGGCCAGCGTCTGACGATCGCGCGGACGCTCTCGCTCTATCGGGAGAGCGGTGAGGACGCCGTGCTCTCGGCCTGGTACCGCAACGAGGCGGCCCGGTGGGTGCGCCCCTACACCCGCCCCGCACCCATGAGGCCGGTCGGCGGCATCCCCGGTCCTGTCGAACTGTGGGAGGTGGGCGATGCGCTCGCCGACCTCGACTGGCCGTTGACGATGCGCTCGGGCACTGTGATCCCCGGCGTCACCACACGCCGGCGTTCCGAGCTCGCCGACGAGCCCCTCGTGCAGGAGACGAGTCTCGAACTCGACCTCTACATCGACTCCTCGGGTTCCATGGCACATCCGCGACAGGGCTCACCCGCGGTGCTCGCGGGGACGATCCTCGCGCTGTCGATCCTCCGCGGCGGTGGCAGGGTCAGGGTGACCAGCTTCTCGGGAACCGGAGACGTGGCGGGGATGCCGCGCTTCGGCCGCGATCCGTCGGAGATCATCGCCGCGATCTCGCTGTTCTTCGGTCGATCGACGTCGTTCCCGCTCGACCTGTACTCCGCCAGATACGCCGGTCTTCCCGCGGCTGCAGAAGACGCGCCCCGTCATGTGGTGGTGCTGTCGGACGACGGACTCGTATCGATGTTCGGGGTGGGCAACGAACCGTACGCCGGCGTCGCCAGGACCGTTCGCGAGGTGCTCACGACGGGTACGCTCGTGCTCATGGACCCCCGACGCCAGGTCGCGACGCTCGCCGAGCGCGACGGCTACGACGTGGTGTACCTCCGGACGATGGCCGATGCACCGGCTGCGTGCGCGGCTCTGGCGGCGGCGCTGCATGGCTGACACCGAGGCGCTGCTCGCCGCCTGGAGCGAGCGCTCGGACGGAGAGGCCGCGGCCTGGGCTCGCGCGAGGCCGGGGCCGTCGCTGGAGTCCGTCGCGACGCGGATCTCCCGCATCCCTCAGGAGTTCCTCGATGAGCGCATCTCGCTGCGAGCGCTCGCCGGAGACATCCTGGCCGGGCAGATCAGCGCTTCGACATTCGACGAAGACCCGCGCGTGCGCCAGGGTGCCGCGATCGGCCTGTGGCTCGTCGCCAGCGAAGACGTCCTCGAGCCGCTCGAGCCGGCACTCGCGAGCGGCTGGGCCGCCCTCGCGGTCGACGCGCTCGCACTGCGCGTGGCCCCGGTCGCGTCGCCGTCGGACTGGACCTCAGACGATGAACGGCGCACCGAAGCCGCGCGCACGTTCCTGCTCTGGTGCGGGTTCCTTCCGGCAGGCGAGGATGCCGCGACCGCCGCCTCCCTGCTGGCGGCCTGCGACTCGCTCGCCCGCAACCGGGCGCTCGCCGAGGCATTCGAGGGGCACCGGCACAGGGCCGAGATCGCTCGGAAGCTCGCAGAGGCACGCCGCAAGGAGGCGGCTGCGAGGTACTCCAGTGAGTGACCCCGACCTCCGAGGGGCGCTCGCGCTCGCCGAATACGCACCGGGGGAGGCCGCGGTACTCTCCGATGCCGAGCGCTGGCCGACGATCGACGCCGCAGGCACTGCTCGACTGACCCGTTGGCGAGAGCATCCCGATGCTCCGCACTGGACGCATGCCACGGGCGACCGCCTCACCGCAGAACAGGTGCAGCGGGTGCGGCATCCGCTCTCGACCGACGGCTGGCTGGTCGATCATCTCGCCGCCGCGCGACGCACGCTGCGGTACCGCGGGATGCCGACAGATGCCGCGCTCGACGACTTCCCCACGATCTCGCGGTCGGACCTCGTCGACGACCTCGCGGCGTTCGTGCCGCTCGATGCGGATCTCTCCCGGATGCTGCACGGCACGAGCTCCGGTTCGACGGGCGCGGCGCTGCTCATCCCCGATGACGTCGAGGAGGTCGCGCGCGGCTTCCACCTGCTCGTCGCGCTCGCGGCGTCTGCGGGGGCCACGGTGACGGCCGACGGCGAGCGGGTGGCGGTGGCGAACCTCGTCTTCCAGCGTCAGGCCTTCACCTACGTGTCCATGATCTCGAGCTTCGCACACCGGGCGATGGCGCGGCTCAATCTGCATCCGACGGCGTGGAGCGGTCTCGATGCCCGCGCCCGATTTCTGGCCGAGGCGGACCCGCAGATCCTCAGCGGACACCCGACGAGCCTCGYCGAGCTGCTCGACGCCGGACTCGACGCCGTGCTGCATCCCGCCGTGATCTTCTCCGGCGCGATGGCGCTGTCGGCTGCGCTGCGTGCACGACTCCACGCGGCGTTCGAGTGTCCCGTGGTCGACGTGTACGGCTTGCACGAGACGCGCCCGATCGCCGCGCGCACCGACGACGGGCCGTTCCGGGTGCTCGATCGCCGCGTGCACGTCGAGGTGTGGGATCCCCGGCGCGAGGTCGCGCTGCCTCTCGGCGAGATGGGCGAGATCGTCGTGACCGCGGGAGAGAACCCCCTGCTGCCGCTGGTGAGGTACCGCACGGGCGACTACGGGCGCCTGGTGCACCTCGACGATGGGGTGCTCGGCATCGCCGACCTCGAGGGGCGCCAGAACACGCGGTTCCGGGCCGGCGACGGCACTCTCGTTCCCTGTGTCGAGCTCACGCAGCATCTGCAGGCACACGGTGCCCAGGGGTGGTCGATCGAGCAGGCTGCCTCCGGTCGCGTGCACGCCGTGATCATCGGCGGAGACGAGCCCGCCATCCGCGTGGCGCTGGACGCGCTGCTCGGGGTCGAGATCGAGCTGCGGCAGGTCGAGCGCCTGATCGACCTCGGCGAGGGCAAGCCCCGGCGCTATCGCAGCGCCGTGCCCGACTGACAACGTCGCCCGTTCGCCGTACACTCGCGGAATGAGCGGACCGATCCCCTACCTTCTGTTCCCCGGGAACGCAGCCGAAGCGCTGGAGCACTACCGTTCGGTCTTCGGGGGTGAGCTTCAGCTCCTCGACTACGCCGGTGCCGGACGACACGACGGGCCGGGAGATGCGATCGCACACGGCCAGCTCGCGGGGCCGGTCGGGCTCGCGGGTGCGGATGCCGGAGCCGACGACGACGCGGTGCAGATGAGCGGGATGTTCCTGTCGCTGCTCGGCACCGCGGATGCCTCGACGCTGACCAGCTGGTACGACCAGCTGGCCTCGGACGGTCGCGTGATCGACGCCCTGCAGAAGCGCCCCTGGGGCGACTACGACGGCACGGTCATCGATCGCTACGGCATCCGCTGGCTGATCGGATTCCACGACGAGGAATGAGCGCGAGCGGGGCTCTGATCATCGAGTCCGCCCTGACGCCGAGACCCCCTCACATCCATGTGGAGTGAGGGGGTCCCGGGTGTCGCGGCAGAGTGGGAGTGCGACTCAGGCGAACAGACGCTGCAGGCGCTGCACGCCCTCGAGGAGCTGGTCGTCGCCGAGCGCGTACGACATGCGGATGTAGCCGGAGGGACCGAACGCCTCGCCGGGAACCACAGCGACCTCTGCCTGCTCGAGGATGAGGTCGGCGAGTTCGAGCGAAGTGGTCGGCGTCTTGCCGCCCCAGGTGCGGCCGAGCAGACCCTGCACGTCGGGGTAGACGTAGAACGCGCCGAGCGGGTTGGGCACGACGAGTCCGTCGATCTTCGACAGCTCCGACACGATCAGGCGGCGACGGCGGTCGAACGCCTCGCGGAACTGCTCGGCCTCGGTCTGGGGGCCGTTGAGTGCGGCGATCGCGGCCTTCTGGGCGACGTTGTTCACGTTGCTCGACAGGTGCGACTGCAGGTTGGCGGCGACCTTGATGGCATCCGCCGGTCCGACCATCCAGCCCACGCGCCAGCCGGTCATCGCGTAGGTCTTCGCGACGCCGTTGACGAGGATCGTCTGGCCGGCGACCTCGGGCACGGCCTCGACGATCGAGGTCGCCTTGACGCCCTCGTAGGTCAGGTTCTGGTAGATCTCGTCGGAGATGACCCAGATGCCGTGCTCGAGAGCCCACTCGCCGATGGCCTTGGTCTCTTCAGCCGTGTAGACGGAGCCTGTGGGGTTCGAGGGGGAGACGAACACGAGCGCGGTGGTGTGCTCGGTGCGAGCGGCCTCGAGCTGCTCGACGGTGACCTTGTAGTCCTGGTCGGCGCCCGCGAACACCTCGACGGGGGTGCCGTCGGCGAGGCGGATCGCCTCGGGGTAGGTGGTCCAGTACGGAGCGGGAAGAAGCACCTCGTCGCCGGGGTTCACCACTGCCTGGAATGCCTGGTACACCGACTGCTTGCCGCCGTTGGTCACGATCACCTGGCTCGGTGAGACCTCGAGTCCCGAGTCGCGCAGCGTCTTCGCGGCGATGGCCTCCCGCAGCGCCGGAAGACCCGGAGCCGGGGTGTAGCGGTAGCTCGCCGGGTCGGCGAGAGCCTCGGCCGCTGCGTCGACGATGAACTGCGGCGTCGCGAAGTCGGGCTCGCCCGCGGCATAGGAGATGACGGGCTTGCCTTCGGCCTTGAGGGCCTTCGCCTTGGCGTCGACCTTGAGGGTCGCGGATTCGGCGATGGCGGAGAGCTTGCGAGAGAGAGGAGCGCGTTCGGTCACGACTACGAGCGTACTCGGGTGGGGCGACCGGATGACGGGTCGGATGCCGTCAAGAATCGCTGTTCTTTCCGGCGCTCGCCGCGGACTCGACGGGCGCAGCGTCTCGTGCGGGCGGAACTCGTCGGTGAGCGCAGTCGAGATCGCGATCGCCGGCATCAGCACGGCGCCGACGATCGCACCCGGCCGTGAACCCCGCACGGACTATCTGGTGTGTCCGCAGCTGCTCAGGCGGACGTGAGGCCGTGGGCCTTCGCCACGGCATCCAGGGTGATGCGTCCGCCCTGGACGTTGAGGCCCTTGGCGAGTGCGGCGTCGTCTGCCGCAGCGCGCTCCCAGCCCTTGCCCGCGATGGCGGAGACGTAGGGGAGGGTGGCGTTGGTCAGCGCCCTCGTGGCGGTCTCGGGCACGGCGCCGGGCATGTTCGCGACGCAGTAGTAGATCGAGTCGTGCACCGCGAAGGTGGGGTCGTCGTGCGTCGTCGGACGGGATCCCTCGAAGCATCCGCCCTGGTCGATCGCGATGTCGACGAGCACCGAGCCGGGCTTCATTCCGGCGACCATGTCGTCGGTGACGAGCTTCGGCGCTGCGGCACCGGGGATCAGCACCGATCCGATCACCAGATCCGCCGTCGCGAGCTCTTCGGCGATGTCGTACCGGCTCGACGCACGCGTCTGGAGAGCGCCGCCGTAACGGTGCTCGAGCTCGCGCAGACGCGGAAGCGAGATGTCGATCACCGTGACCTGGGACCCGAGGCCGAGCGCGTTCGCAGCCGCATGTTCGCCGGCGACGCCGCCGCCGATCACGACGGTCTTGGCGCGCGGGGCCCCTGCGATGCCGCCCATCAGTACTCCGCGTCCCCCCGCGGATCGCATGAGTGAGTATGAGCCCATCGTCACAGAGAGGCGACCGGCGATCTCGCTCATCGGCACGAGCAGAGGCAGGCTGCGGTCGGGCAGCTGCACCGTCTCATAGGCGACGGCCGTGGTTCCCGCGTCGACGAGCGCGGTCGTCAGCGCCTGATCTGCGGCGAGATGCAGATACGTGAAGAGGGTGAGGTCCGAGCGCAGGAATCCGTACTCCTGGGCGATCGGCTCCTTCACCTTGATGAGAAGGTCTGCCTCGCCCCAGGTCTCCTCGGCGGTCTCGACGATCTCGGCGCCGGCGATCCGGTACGCCTCGTCGGAGATGCCTGAGCCGACTCCCGCTCCCGACTGCACGAGCACGCGGTGGCCCTCGTGAACCAGCCGATCTGCACCCGCGGGGGTGAGCGCGGTGCGGTTCTCGTTGTTCTTGACCTCGGTCGGCACGCCGATCTTCATCGATCCTCCAAGTGACGGTTGCGTGAGTGCATCTCAGAATCGCAGAAACGTCGACGATTCGTCAGATTCTCTGAAGAACATTTGTTTCACCCGCGAATCCTGCATAATCATTCGCATGGAGACGTCATCCGAAGCCCCTCAGGCGAACACCCTTCGGGCGCCGGCACTCGACGCGGTCGATGCCAGGATCGTACAGCTGCTGAGYGCGGACGGCCGGATGACCAACGCAGAGCTCGCAGGCCAGCTCGGAGTGGCACCGTCGACCGCGCACGCCCGTCTGCGCGCACTCGTCGAGCGGGGAGTCATCAGCGGCTTCCACGCGAGCGTCGACGAGCGGATGCTGGGCGCCGGACTGCAGGCCATCATCGGCGTGACCCTGCGTCCCAGCGGGCGCAGGGAGAGCATCGTCGAGTTCGCCGACCGGGTGCGGGTGCTGCCGCAGGTCATCCAGGTGTTCTTCCTCGGCGGAGACGACGACTTCCTGTTGCACATCGCCGTGGCGGACTCCTCGGAGATGCGCGAATTCGTGCTCGAGCACCTCTCTGCGCAGAGCAGCGTCGCCTCGACCCGGACCAGCATCGTGTTCGACTATCACCGCAACTCGGTCGCCGCGTCCTTCCGCTGAGCTGCCGACGTCACCCGCCGTCGGACCGCGCATCCGCCGCCTCGGTGCGCGGCGTCGACGTCGTGCGGGGCTCGGTCGAACGTATATATTGCTGTGCCTCATCGAGCGGAATTATCGTGAGGGCGGGGATTGGGGCGGGCGCAGAAGGCCGCTCGCACCCGCTGGGGGATGCGATGGCACGAGTACTCGATGATGCGGAGATGGCCGCATGGCTGGGTCGGCTCTCAGGCGGACTGTGGTCGCCGCCAGCAGGAGGAGCAGACGGTGGGGTGCCGGCGTGGTTCGGCACCGAGGTGATCCGGCTCGACGGCCATCACGGGATGCTCCAGCTGTCGAACTTCGGGGCGATGAGATCCGACGATCCCGACGCGTTCGAAGCCGCGCTCCTTCGTCGGTCCATCGGCATGACCATGCTCTACAGCACACTCGAGACAGCTCACACCGTGAGCTACGACGGCGCCACCCTCGAAGACGAGGACATCATCATCATCGGAATGGTGAGCCAGGGTGGACAGCGCCTGCACACGGCCGCGGGAGTGCAGTCCATGGTCGTCGGGAGAATGGGATTCATGTCGAGCCTGGGGCCATCGGCCGTCGAGCAGCTCGGTGTGACCGACACGACAGGAGTCGTCGTGCCCGCCGCTGCTGTCGCGGGCTATCGGCATGTCCTGGCCCGCGGAGCCGACATCTTTCCGGATACCCCGCTCACCCGCGCGGCCGGTGCGTCTCTGGCGCGGATGCTGTTCGAGTGGGCCCAGGATCCTGACCAGGGTGTGGGCGCGCTCGCCGGCACCGAGGCCGCACTGCTCGCGATGGTGCGGGGCTTGTTCCGGCAATTCCCCGGTGACGGCGAGATGGACAGGGCCAGCGAACTCCGCGCCGAGGCCGGAAGGATCATCGAGCGACGCCATCGCGACGCGTCGTTCGGCATCGAGGATCTCGCGGTCGAACTCCACGTGAGCCGACGCCAGCTGTTCCGGCTGTATGCGGGAACCGACGAGAGTCTTGCGGCGCGCCTGCTGCGACGACGACTGATCACTGCACGAGAGGAGCTGCTGTCCGTTCCCCCGCAAGACCTCTCCGCGGTCGCCGAGCGATCGGGCTTCTCCGATGCGGCAGCCTTGCGCGCGCAGTTCTCGCGCCACGTCGGGCACAGTCCCAGTGCCTTCCGTCTCGCTGCGCGCAGTCGACCAGCGCGTCTGGCAGAGGCGATGCTCCTCAGCGATGAGCAGCAGGGGCCGTCCGTCTGATCCATCGCCACCATGTCGGTCCGCTCGTGGCCGCAATGAGTCGATCCGCGGTCATCTTCCGCATGTCAATGCCTGCACCGGGCGGGGCGCAGGCGAAGAACGCTCTGAACCGGCGCGCGAGAGACGTGGTGTGCACGGTGCGCGAAGTGACGCCCGACCGCGAATCCGGCGCCATCGGGCGCACTGAGTGCCGAAGTTCGTGCTCCCGGTGACAGGTCGATCGCGAGCGCTTCTGGTTCGGCCGGCCCGTGCATAACCTGAACCTGCCCGTGTCCCCAGGCGGGCCATGACGGCAGGTGAGGGAGAAGCCGCGGCTTCCGACACGCCCGCCGTCACGGCTTCCGGACGAGGCGGGATCGCCCGTCCGGAAGCTCGGGGGAAGGCGCGAGAGCGTCGGGCACGACGGATCGTCGGCGCGCAGCGCCGGCGGACGTGCGGGTGCCTCGGTCGGGGGGCCGAGGCACCCGCGAACCCGGCTGCGGAGGATGCTGTCAGGCGCCGAACGACGAGGGCAGTGCGCAGTAGTCGGCGAAGCGTCGGGTCGGATGATCGGGGTCTGAGACATCGACGATCGCAGTGGCGATCGAGTGCGGCGTCTCGTCGCCGGCGAGCTGCCACACGATGAAGTTCCAGAGTCCGCGCGCTGTCGTGCTGAGCAACTCGGGCGGACCCGAGACGATGAGAACGGTGCCGCTGTCGGGTGCGGCGCGGAACGGAGCGATGATGTAGGCGCGCAGAGCCTGCTCGTCGCCGTCTGAGCTGTGCTTCCGCTCGACCTGCTGACCCGCGGACGTCAGGGCGGAGGCGAGGTCGTCCGCTGCGCGGCGTGAGCGCTCGGCATCCGCTCCGGCGACGACGACCAGCCGTCGCCCGCGAGGATACAGATGCAGGAACTCGGAGGAGATGTCGGACCAGACGTCGCTCATGATCTCAGGCTACGCCCGTTCTCGAGGGGCGGATCCGACCCTTCGGCGAACGTCCGGCGTCGCGTGACAGAGCCCCTCGAGTGCCGAACTGCGGCATCCGAGGGGCCCTTGTGCAGAGTGTCAGGCCTCCTCGACGAGGAAGCGGCTGTAGGCGCCGAGCGTCAGGAACGCCGGGAACTCCTCGTGCAGCGCGACATCGCGGAACACCGATGCCGCGTCGTCGAATCGGTCGTCGTCGCGTCGTTCGACCTCGTCGAGCACCTCGCCGATCAAGCCCTCGATGTACTCGGCGGTGATCGGCGTGCCGTCCTCCGTGGTGCGGTCCTGGTGGATCCACTGCCACACCTGTGAGCGACTGATCTCGGCGGTCGCGGCATCCTCCATCAGGTTGTCGATGGCCACCGCGCCGAGGCCCCGCAACCACGCCTCGAGGTACCGGATCGCCACAGACACGTTGTCACGCACGCCCTGAGCCGTGATCGGGCGACCGATGTGCAGGTCGAGCAGCTGCGACGCGGTCACCGTGACTTCGGGGAGCTGACGGTCGACCTGGTTAGGTCGATCGCCGAGAACGGCGTCGAATTCGGCCTGCGCGGTCGGGATCAGGTCGGGGTGCGCCACCCATGTGCCGTCGAAGCCGTCGCCGGCCTCGCGCTTCTTGTCGGCCGAGACCTTCTCGATCGCCCGTGCCGTCACCTCAGGGTCGCGCCGGTTCGGGATGAAGGCGCTCATGCCGCCGATCGCGTAGGCGCCCCGCTTGTGGCAGGTCTGTACGAGCAGCTCGGTGTACGCCCGCATGAAGGGAACGGTCATCGTCACCTCGCTGCGGTCGGGAAGCACGAAGCGCGCGCCCCGGCCGCGGTAGTTCTTGATGATCGAGAAGATGTAGTCCCAGCGTCCGGCGTTGAGGCCGGCGCAGTGATCACGCAGCTCGAAGAGGATCTCGTCCATCTCGAACGCCGCGGGCAGGGTCTCGATGAGCACCGTCGCGCGGATCGTGCCGTGCGGGATGCCGATGTACTCCTCGCTGAAAGTGAACACGTCGTCCCACAGCTTCGCCTCTTCGCTCGACTCGAGCTTGGCGATGTAGAAGTACGGTCCGCGGCCGTTCGCGATCAGTTCCCGAGCGTTGTGCAGGAAGTACAGTCCGAAGTCGACGAGCGAACCGGATGCCGCAGTGCGGCGCCCCGCGCGATCGGTGAACTGCAGGTGCTTCTCGGGAAGGTGCCAGCCGCGAGGACGCATCACGATCGTCGGCGTGCGTTCGGCGGTGACGCGGTACTCCTTGCCCGGCCCTGCGTCGCTCGCAGGTCCGGTGAAGGAGAGCTCGCCGCGGATCGCGTCGCGCAGCGAGAGCTGACCCTCGATGACGTTCTTCCACGTGGGGCTCGTGGCGTCCTCCTGGTCGGCGAGCCACACCCGCGCTCCGGAGTTCAGCGCGTTGATCGTCATCTTCGGATCCGTCGGTCCGGTGATCTCGACCCGACGGTCTTCGAGTCCGGGGCCGGGGCCGGCGACACGCCAGTCGGCATCCTGACGGATGTGCGCGGTGTCGTCACGGAAGCGCGGGTCGTGCCCGTTGCCGATCTCGAACCGGCGGCGCATGCGGTCGGCGAGCCGGTCGTGACGGCGAGCGGCGAAGCGGTGGTGCAGCTCGGTGAGGAACGCGATCGCCTCGGGGGTGAGGATCTCGTCGTAGCGCTCACGCAGCGGGCCGGTGACGCTGATGGCCGGGCCCTGCTGTGTCGTCTGGATCGGCGCGGTGGTCGGGGGAGCGGTGGGAGTGGTCATGATCTGAGTCCTTTGGAATGGCTTAGTGGAACTGCGCGGCTTCGGTGGAGCCGGCGAGGGCGAGGGTCGCGCTGTCGGGGTTGAGCGCGGTCGAGATGACGTCGAAGTAGCCGGTGCCCGCCTCGCGCTGGTGCTTGGTGGCGGTGTAGCCGTTCGCCTCTGCGGCGAACTCGGCCTCCTGCAGCTCGACGTACGCGCTCATGGCGCGATCGGCGTAGCCGCGGGCGAGGTCGAACATCGAGTGGTTCAGGGCGTGGAAGCCGGCGAGCGTGATGAACTGGAACTTGTAGCCCAGGTCGGCCAGCTCCTGCTGGAACGTCGCGATCTCGGCGTCCGACAGGTGGCGCTTCCAGTTGAAGCTGGGGGAGCAGTTGTAGGCGAGCATCTTGCCGGGGAACTGCTCGTGGATCGCCGAGGCGAACGCACGCGCCAGCTCGATGTCGGGCTCGCCCGTCTCGACCCACAGCAGGTCGGCGTACGGCGCGAACGCCAGGCCGCGACTGATGACCGACTCGATGCCGGGGCGGATGCGGTAGAAGCCCTCGGTCGTGCGCTCGCCGGTGGTGAACTGCTGGTCGCGCTCGTCGACGTCGCTGGTGAGCAGGTCGGCGGCGAGAGCATCCGTCCGGGCGATGATGACCGTCGGGACACCCGACACGTCGGCCGCGAGGCGTGCCGCGTTCAGCGTGCGGATGTGCTGCTGAGTGGGCACGAGCACCTTGCCGCCGAGGTGGCCGCACTTCTTCTCGCTCGCGAGCTGGTCTTCCCAGTGGATCGCCGCGGCGCCCGCCTGGATCAGCGATTGCGCGAGCTCGTAGGCGTTGAGCGGCCCGCCGAACCCGGCCTCGGCATCGGCGACGATCGGGGCGAGCCAGTCCTGGGTGATCTCTCCCTCGGCGTGCTCGAGCTGGTCCTGACGGATCAGCGCGTTGTTGATGCGACGCACGACCGCCGGCACCGAGTTCGCGGGGTAGAGCGACTGGTCGGGGTAGGTCTGGCCGGCGAGGTTGCCGTCGGCGGCGACCTGCCACCCCGAGAGGTAGATGGCCTTGAGGCCTGCCCGCACCTGCTGCACAGCCTGGCCGCCGGTGTAGGCGCCGAGCGCCCGCACGTAATCCTCGGTGTGCAGCAGGTTCCAGAGGTTCTCGGCCCCGCGGTGGGCGAGGGTCGCGTCTTCGCGCACCGAGCCGCGGATGCGGATGACGTCTTCGGCCGAGTAGGTGCGCTGGACGCCGTCCCAACGGGGATCCGTCTCCCAGATCTCCCGGAGCTCGGCGGCCGTCTGAACCTGGTCGCCGGCGCGCAGACCGGCGGGGCGAGGTGCGGGGTTCTGAGCGGTGTTCGTCATGGTGTCTCCTCCGTTGGATGCCCGGACCGTGAAGCCGGGTGGCGTGTTTCCACTGTGCGTGAAGATCTACCCTGAAACCGGCCACTCGGCTTGTGAAGATCGCGCGAAATTCTGTTTCTGTGACAGAATCGGCCGCATGAGCACTTCAGCGGTCGAAGAGGACGCCGACTCCCTCACGATCGGTCGACGCATCCGTCAGCTGCGCACCGCGCGGGGAATGACCCTCGACGACCTCGCGGCGGCCGTCGATCGAGCACCGAGCCAGATGTCGATGATCGAGACCGGCAAGCGCGAACCGAAGCTCACCCAGCTTCAAGCGATCGCGCGCGCTCTCGGTGTCACGATCGATGCGCTGCTCGAGGGTGAGCCACTCGACGAGCGCAGCGCGATCGAGATCGCCCTCGAGCGCGCCATGAAAGGCCAGACGTTCCAGGCGCTCGGGATCGAGCCTTTCCGCATCGCCAAGAGCATGCCGACGGATGCGCTGAAGGCGCTGCTCGCGCTGCACGGCGAGATCGACCGGCTCAGAGACGAGCGGGCCGCGACCCCGGAGGAGGCCAGGCGAGCGAACGTCGAGCTGCGTCACCTCATGCGCAGGCAGGACAACCATTTCGCCGACCTCGAGAGCAAGGCCGCCGAGATACTCGCGGCGGTCGGGCACCCGGGTGGACCGCTCACGCAGCGCACCGCATCCGAGATCGCCGCCTATCTCGGTTTCACCCTGCACTACGCGCCCGATCTGCCGCAGACCACGCGCAGTGTCGCCGACCTCGCGAACGGGCGGCTCTATCTGTCGAGCAGTGTGCCGGCCAAGGGCGATGCGAGAACGGCTGTGCTGCAGGCGCTGTCCAGCCGCATCCTCGGGCATGCCGAACCGCGCAGCTATGCCGAGTTCCTGCGCCAGCGCGTCGAGACGAACTATCTCACCGGGGCGCTGCTGGTTCCCGAGGCCCACGTGGTTCCCGCCTTGAAGGATGCGAAGTCCCGCAGGGCCATTTCGATCGAAGACCTCCGAGACGCCTACTCGGTGTCGTACGAGACGGCGGCGCATCGGTTCACGAACCTCGCGACCCGCCACCTCGACATCCCGGTGCACTTCCTCAAGGTGCACGAGTCGGGGACGATCACGAAGGCATACGAGAACGACGACGTGAACTTCCCGACGGACAGGCTCGGTTCGATCGAGGGACAGATGTGCTGTCGCCGATGGACGAGCCGTGTCGTGTTCGACGAGGACGACCGCTTCAACCCGTATTACCAGTACACCGACACGGGCAACGGCACCTACTGGTGCACCGCCCGTGTCGAGGCGTCGAGCGAGGGGCTGCACTCGGTCAGCGTGGGCGTGCGCTTCGACGACACGAAGTGGTTCGTCGGCCGGGACACCCCGCATCGGGGGGTCTCGAAGCACTCGGTCGAGGTCTGCTGCCGCCGCGCGCCGGCCGACCTGGAGGGGCGGTGGCGCGAGAACTCCTGGCCGAACGTCAAGACTCCTCGCACGCTGCTCGCCACGCTGCCGACCGGTGCCTTCCCCGGGGTCGACACGACGGACGTCTACGAGTTCCTCGAGGCGCACGCACCGCGCTGACGTGCCTCAGCCGAGAGTCGCGGGCTTCTTCGGCACCAGGGATACGGCCACCGCCGCGACGATCGCCACGAGTGCGAAGGCGACGAAGTTCCACTCGACGCCGATCGGCATCGTGACCGGCGCGCCTGATGTATGTGGATCACACCGCGTTCCAGCGCAGGCGAGGAGTGCTCGCGAACTCCGTCAGGACGACGCCCGCGTCGGCGACGGGGAACATCGTGATCAGCAGCGGAGTGGTCTCGGAGGCGGCGGCGACCGCGTAGACCAAAGCCGCGGGTCCCTGCTCGCGGGTGACCCCGACGCGGGTGTGTCGCCCGTCGACGGTCGCTGTGCGCGACGATGATGCGCTGTGGAGGATCTCGGATGCGGCGGTGCCTGCCCTGTCGAGCAGTGTGGCGTCTTCGCGCCAGGGAAGGAACGCGTCGGGTGTGAGAGCGCATGCCTCGGCGAGAGCGGTTGTCACCCAGCGGTCGCGCTTGAGCCCGTATGGCGTCTCGACGAGTGACAGCAGATACCCGTAGCAGTGCAGGAGGCCGGCGTTGCCGACGGGCCACTGCGCCCTCACGCCCGCTCGGCGGTGCAACTCGTCGAACAGCGCCGGAGAGATGACGGCCGCGCCGATGTTCTCGTCGATCACGGTCGATCGGCCCCAGGCGTCGAAGCGTCCGTGGGCACGGTCGTCCTCGAGCGAGGCGACGAGCCACGGAAGACTGTCGAGGGCTGTGCGCGCGGCCGTCGCCGAGTCGGACTGCGCGCGGATCGCAGCGGTCGTGAGGTCGTCGATTCCGGACACGGCGTTCACGCTACAAGACTCCGATGGACGGAGTGTTCACACGGCGTTCACACGATCGGGACTTTCTGTCCACAATGACTGACCATGCTGGACGGAGCGTCCGCGAGATCAGAGTGCGGATGCGGAAAGAACACCGTGAACTCCATTCTCCTCTTCGACTTCGACGGCACGATCGCGCTCGGCGACGGGCCCGTTCTCGCCTACGCCACGCAGGTGGCCGCCGCTCTCGACGACGACCACGGCTTCGTCGACGGCATCCGCGAGACGCTCTCCGCTGCTGACGGTGAGGCCCTCGACGGCTACGACGCAGTGCGGCGGGCTGCGGCTGCTCGAGGTGCGAATGCCCGGATGCTCAGCGCCGCGTATCTCGCGAGCCGCGCAGAACTCGCCACCGCAGCGGCTCCGATCACCGCACCCGACGGCCTCGCAGTCTTCCTCGCCGCTGCTGCGGCTGACGCGGAGCTCGTCCTCGTCACCAACGCACCGGCGATCCGCATCGACCAGGCGCTGGACGCGCTCGGCCTCGCCGGGCTCTTCGACCGCATCGTGACGAGTGCGGGCAAGCCGGCCGGTCTCGATGCGTTCCTGGCTGACCTGCCCGCTGATGCGCGGGTCCTGAGCATCGGAGACATCTGGCACAACGACCTCGCCCCCGCCCACGCCCGTGGCCACGAGACCGCGCTGATCGGCGGATTCGCCGACCCGCACGCGACCCCCACCTATCGCGCTGCCGATTTCGCGACGCTGATCCCTCAGCTCACCGCATGGCTGCGTTCCTGAACCCGCACCACTCCACCCTCCCTCACACCCACCACCCCATCGAAGGATGACAATGCGTACCTCCCCCTTCCGCCGGACCGCCGCGGGGCTCGTCGCCGCGGGCGCCCTGCTCGCCGTCGTGCTCACCGGCTGCTCGACCGACACCGCCGAGCCCGACGAGTCCGCCGCCCCCGCTGCCGACCCCGAATCGCTCGTGCTCGCGCTCGTCCCCTCGCAGGACCAGGACGGCCTCGTCGACACCGCAGCTCCGCTCACCGACTACCTCACCGAGGAGCTCGGCATCGAGGTCACGGGTGTGGTCTCCAAGGACTACCAGGCCGCGGTCGAGGCGATGGGAGCAGGTCAGGCGCAGATCGGGTTCCTCCCGTCGCTGCAGCTGTGGCAGGCCAACGACATGTACGACGCATCGGTCGTGCTGCAGACCGAGCGCAACGGCAACATCACCTACCCCGCGCAGTTCATGACGAACAACCCCGACAAGTACTGCGACGACGAGCCGGTCGAGCGCGACGGGATGCTGTTCTGCAACGGCGCCGACGCCATGTCGGGTCCTGCCGGTCTCGACAGCATCGACAAGGTCGAGGGCGCGAAGGTCGCGTTGCTCGGACCCGGCTCGCCGGCTGGCTACATCTACCCGGTCCTCGCGCTGCAGGAGGCTGGACTCGACACCGACACCGACATCCAGCAGATCCCCGTGACAGCGAACGACGCGTCCGTGCTGGCGGTCTACAACGGCGACGCCGAGGTCGGCTTCAGCTTCTGGGATGCCCGCACGATCGTGCAGAAGGACACCCCCGATGTGGGCCAGAAAGTCGTCGTCTTCGCCCTGACCGAGGAGATCCCGAATGACGGCGTCGCGCTGTCGTCCGACCTGTCGCCCGAGCTGCAGGACCGCATCTCCACGGCTCTCGAAGACTTCTCGAACACAGAGGAGGGCTCCGAGATCCTCACGAGCATCTACTCGATCACGAAGCTCGCGCCCGCCGATCCCGAGTCGCTCGACGTCGTCGCCCGCGCAGCCCAGGCACTGGGGCTCCAGTAAATTGTCCGATCAGATCCAGCACGTGGACGCCGCAGCCCAGGCTGCGGCGTCCACGCCGTGGTCCATCCGTCTCGATGGCGTCACGGTGCGATACCCGAACGGGACGGTCGGTCTCGACCGTGTCTCGCTCGACATCGACGCCGGAGAGATGGTCGCGGTCGTGGGCCTCTCAGGGTCGGGCAAGTCCACTCTCATCCGCACGATCAACGGCCTCGTGCCGGTGACGAGCGGAACGCTGGACGTCGGCGAGCACCGCGTCAGCGGAGCCTCGCCCCGCACTCTGCGACGCCTGCGCGGCGACATCGGCATGGTGTTCCAGGGGTTCAACCTCGCAGGCCGGGCGAGCGTCCTGCAGAACGTGCTCGTCGGGCGTCTGGCCCACACGCCCCTGTGGCGCACCCTGCTCGGCGCCTACCCCGACGCCGACCGGCAGCTGGCCTATCAGGCGCTCGACCGTGTCGGCATCCTGCCGAAGATCCACTCGCGCGCATCCGACCTCTCGGGTGGGCAACAGCAGCGCGTCGCCATCGCACGCGCACTGGCGCAGGAGCCGCGCATCGTCCTGGCCGACGAGCCGGTCGCGAGCCTCGACCCGCCGACCGCGCACGGTGTCATGAACGACCTCCGCCGCATCAATCGGGACCTCGGCATCACCGTACTGGTCAACCTGCACCTGCTCGACCTCGCCCGCGAATACGGAGCGCGGATGATCGGCATGCGCGCGGGGAGGATCGTCTACGACGGTCCGGCAGCGAGCGCGACGGATGCCGACTTCGAGAGCATCTACGGTCGATCCCTCACCGCCGACGATCGGCTCGACACGTGACCGAGGCGACACCGGCACCGCTCGAGATACCTCGGCGGCCGTCCGGCGCGTGGCGTGGGCCCGTGATCCTGATGGCCATCGTCGCCATCACCGTGGTCATGTGCCTGCCCGGCATCGGCATCGGGGTCGACCTCTCGGCGATCGCGCGCAACTGGCAGAACGGCGCCGACAAGATCATCAAGCTGCTGATGCCCGACTGGAGCTTCTTCCCGCGCACGCTCCCGCCGCTCATCGAGACGCTGCAGATGGCCGTCATCGCGACGGCGATCGGCGCGGTGATCTCGCTGCCGCTGAGCTTCTGGGCGGCTCGCGCCACCAACCCGAACGCTCCGGCGCGCATCATCGTGCGCGGCATCCTGAACGTCATCCGCAGCGTCCCCGACCTGCTCTACGCGGCGATCCTCGTCGCGATGGTGGGTGTCGGCGCGCTCCCCGGCATCCTCGCGCTGCTGCTGTTCAATGTCGGAATCATCGTCAAGCTCGTGTCGGAGGCGATCGACACCAACGACCGGGGTCCGCTCGAGGCGGGCCGCGCGGTCGGAGCCACTCAGACGAAGATCAACCGCACGCTCGCGCTCCCGGACGCCTGGCCGGCGTTCGCGAACCAGACCCTCTACGTCTTCGAGCTCAACGTCCGCGCCTCGACGGTGCTCGGTCTGGTCGGCGCCGGCGGCATGGGCCTGCTCATCGACGCCGTCCGCACGTTCTACCGCTACGACCAGCTCTCGCTCATCATCCTGGAGATCCTCATCGTCGTCATCGTGATCGACCTCGTCTCCGACGCCATCCGACGGAGGCTCGTATGACCACCGTGCTCACTCCGCCTCCTGCCATCACCGTCATCCCCGACAGGCCGCGACGCCCGTGGCTCGTTGCCTCGTGGATCATCGTCACCGCCATCGTCGTGCTGGCTTTCTGGTCGATCGACATCAACTGGGCACGTCTCGCCGACCTGCCTGCGGAGATCGTCCGCTACACGTTCCTGATGTTCGGCAGCCCGAACTGGGAGAAGCTGCCCGAGGCGCTCTGGCAGACCTGGCGCAGCATCGAGATGGCGTGGGTCGGTACGATCCTCGGCATCCTGCTCGCGACCCCCATCAGCCTGCTCGCCGCGCGCGGATTCGGCCCCGCCTGGCTGCGCGCGCTGCTGCGCGGCCTGTTCTCGCTCATCCGGGCCGTTCCCGAGATCATCATCGCGATCGTGATCCTGTCGGTCACCGGGCTCACGCCGTTCACGGGTGCGCTCGCGCTGGCGATCAACGGCATCGGCACACTCGGCAAGTGGGGATACGAAGCGGTCGAGGCCGTGCCGTCCGGGCCGATCGAGGCCGCACGCGCGGCCGGTGGCGGTACCCTGCAGGTGCTGCGTTGGGGTGTCTGGCCGCAGGTCGAGCCCGCGTTCTGGTCGTTCTGGCTGTATCGCTTCGAGATCAACGTGCGCTCGTCGGCCGTGCTCGGTCTGATCGGCGTCGGCGGAATCGGTGACATGCTCACCTCTTATACCCAGTACCGTGAGTGGTCGACGGTGGGCGTCCTGCTCATCGTGGTCGTCGCTGTCACGATGCTGATCGATGCCGTGTCCGGCGCGATCCGCCGCCGGATCATGGAGGGAGCCCGCGCCCGTGTTCTCTCCTAGCGCCCCACCCACCGCTCGAATCGTCGCGGTGCTCAACACCCTGCAGCCCGCCGAACGCCGCGTCGCCGAGCTGATCGTCGAGTCGGCGGAGGCGGTGGTCGAATGGACCGCCCAGGAGCTCGCCGACCGAGCGGGTGTCGGCCGCGCCACGGTCGTGCGCGCGTGCCAGAGCTTCGGCTACCGCGGATACCCGCAGCTGCGCGTCGCGCTCGCCTCCGAACTCGGCAGCGGGCCGGGGGAGGCGGGCATCGACCACGGGCCGGGCGCGCTCGGGCGGATGCGGGGCGAGATCGATCGCGTCGCGGCATCCCTTCCGGCCCTCGCGAGCCTGCTCGACGCGGATGCCGTGAGCGAGGCCGTCCGGCTCGCAGCGTCCGCTCGCCGGCTGCTCGTGCTCGCGAACGGTCTGTCCTCGCCCATCGCGAACGACCTCGCCATGCGGCTGACCGCGTCGGGTCGTGCGGCGGAGTTCATCGCGGATGCCATCGCGCAGCAGATCGCCGCACGTCATCTCACACCCGACGACGTCTGCCTCATCGTCAGCGGATCGGGCGCGAACGAGGCGAGCCTGCGCGTCGCGACCGCGGCAGCCCGGGGCGGTGCGACGGTGATCGCCCTCACCTCCTTCGCCTCATCGGCGCTGACCGAGGCCGCGACGCTGTCGCTCGTGATCGCCCCGACCGGGGTGAGCTTCCGCGACGAGCTCGAGCACACCTCGCGCGTCGCATATCTGGTGTTCGCCGAGGTGTTCGCCGCGGCCGTCACGGCGGAGCGGGGCGCGGATGCCGTGCAGGCGCGGGCTCATGCGCTCGAGGTCGTCTCCGACAACCTCGGCGAGGGTGCGGGAGAGTAGCGACGCCGAAGGCGTCAGTCCCGAGCCGTCTGCAGCAGCGCCCACAGCTCTGCGCGGGCGGGGAACGACGACAGATCGCTGCCGAGCAGGGCGCCGGCCTGCGTGATCCGCGACCGCAACGTGTGACGGTGCACCCCGAGAGCAGCGGCCGCCGGATCGGCCTTCGCATCGTGCTCGAGCCAGGTTCGCAGAGAGCGTTCCAGGTCGCCGCCGGATCGCGCATCGTGGTCGCGCAGGGGAGCCAGGCGCGACTCCGCGACCAGGCGGGCCTCGTCGGTCGCGAGCGCGCTGAGGATGCTGGATCCCGCCGCATCGGCGAAGTGGAAGACCCCTGTGCCGGACTGCTGGCGCAGGGCCGCGAGCGCCTGAGCGTGGGCACGCGAGAACGCGTCGTACGACTCCGAGCCCGATGCGCCGACGCGGATGCCGAAACGTGCGGCGACCTCGTCGAGCAGTGCGTCGTCGGCCATCGACACGCAGAGCACGACGCCCTCCGGCGACTCGGCGAGGAAACTGGCGGTGCCGTGCTCGGCGCGGCGGCGGTCCCACCAGTCGGCGAACGGTCCGGTCGGAGCGTCCGCGGCGATCGCCACCACGACGGGCGCCGACGGCATGCCGCCGAGCACCTTCCGTGCAAGGGACGGGTCGTCATCGAGCAGAGAGCTCAGCAGCTGCGAGTTCAGCCGACGCTTGCTGCGGGCGAGCTGGTCGCTCTGCTCGAGGGCGAGCCCGGCCATCGCGATCACCGAGGTCACGACCGTGCGCGCCTCGGCGTCGAGCGCATCGACGGCCAGCGCGATCACTCCCCGCAGGTGTCCGCCGCGGCCGACCGTGAAGAGCGTGAACGTCTCATCGTCGATCGTCAGCGACTGCCCTGCTTCGAGTCCGCGGGTGAGGATCTCGGTGGCGCGTTCGCCGAGCTCGGTCAGGCGGCCCGCAGACACGGCTGACCGGGGGTGCGACAGCTGCAGAGCACCGGCCGCGTCGTACATGCCGACCCAGACGCCGAGGCGACGGCCGAGTTCGGCGACGGTCGCGTCGAGTCCCCGCGGGCGGAGAGCCGCCAGTGCGAGCGCGCGCTGGGTGTCGAGCGCCCATGATCTGCGGGCATATGCCTGAGCGGCGATGGCCTCGGAGTGTGCGCGGGCGACCGCGATGAACGGCGTGCGATAGGGCACCTCGAAGAGGGGGATCCCGCGGCGTTCACACTCGAGGATCAGCTCCTCGGGGATCCCTGCGCGGTGCACGTCCGTGCCGAATCCGAGGCCGAGCACCCCGCGATCCGCGAGCCGCCCCACGTAGACATCGACGTCGGTGCCGGCGTCGAACTGGGTGCCTGTGGTCAGCAGAGCGAGATCCTCGGCGAGGAACGGCGTCGGGTCGGCCAGGTCGGAGCTGTGCACCCAGCGCAGTGGACGATCGAGGGCGCCGGCCGGAAGGTCTTCTTCGGCCGAGATCAGGCCGAGTCCGAGGTCACGACGTCGGAAAAGGGCGCGCAGGGTGGGCTGCTCGGTGTCATCCATGCGACGCTCCTCTCTCGTCTCCGCGGTCAGCGCGTTATACGGTCGGGCGATGATCTCTTCGAGATTGTACAGCCGGGCGAATGCGCCCACGGCGGATCCGGTCGTACGCTCACGAACATGGCTCTCCTCGACACCGCAGCTGTTGCAGTCCCCCTCGGCGGACCCGACCTCCCCCAGGAACGTCGCCTCGTGACCGAACTCCCCGGCCCCCGATCGGCCGAGATCCTCGCCCGCAAGGCGGATGCCGTCGCCGCAGGCGTCGGGCACACCGTTCCCGTCGCCGCCGTCGCGGCCGGCGGGGGAGTGGTCGTCGACGCCGACGGCAACTCGCTGATCGACCTCGGCTCGGGCATCGCCGTGACGACCGTCGGCAATGCCCACCCCAAGATCGCCGCAGCGGTGGCCGCCCAGGCCGCGCAGTTCACGCACACCTGCTTCATGATCTCGCCGTACGAGTCGTACATCGAGGTGGCCGAGGCGCTGAACCGTCTCACCCCCGGTGACTTCGCCAAGAAGACCGCCCTGTTCAACTCGGGTGCCGAGGCTGTCGAGAACGCGATCAAGATCGCTCGCAAGCACACCGGTCGCCAGGCGGTCGTCGCCTTCGACCACGGCTACCACGGCCGCACCAACCTGACGATGGCGCTGACCGCCAAGTCGATGCCCTACAAGAGCGGCTTCGGCCCGTTCGCCCCTGAGGTCTACCGCGCACCGATGTCGTACCCGTTCCGCGACGGGCTCGAGGGCGGCGAGGCTGCGGCCCGCGTCATCCTGCAGCTCGAGAAGCAGATCGGCGCAGACAACCTCGCCGCCGTGATCATCGAGCCCATCCAGGGCGAGGGCGGCTTCATCGTGCCGGCCGACGGATTCCTGCCGGCGGTCGCCGACTGGTGCCGCGCCAACGGCGTCGTCTTCATCGCCGACGAGGTGCAGACCGGCTTCGCCCGCACCGGCCACATGTTCGCGAGCGAGATCTTCGGCATCGAGCCCGACCTCATCACGACCGCGAAGGGCATCGCGGGCGGTCTGCCGCTCGCCGCCGTCACCGGGCGCTCCGAGATCATGGACGCCTCGCACGCGGGCGGCCTCGGCGGCACCTACGGCGGCAACCCGATCGCCTGCGCCGCAGCGCTCGCCGCGATCGACGTCTTCGAGAACGACGGCGTGATCGAGCGCGCCCGTGAGATCGGCGAGATCCTCGTGCAGCGTCTCGGCTCCATGCAGGAGAAGGATGCCCGCATCGGTGACATCCGCGGTCATGGCGCGATGATCGCGGCCGAGTTCGTCGACCCCGAGACCAAGGCGCCTGACGCCGCTCTGACCGCTGCTGTCGCGAAGGCGTGCGTCGCCCAGGGGGTCATCGTCCTCACCTGCGGCACGTACGGCAACGTCATCCGCTTCCTGCCGCCGCTGTCGATCGGCGACGACCTGCTCAACGAGGGCCTCGACGTCGTCGCGGCCGCACTCGCCGCGAACGCGGCCTGACAGACCAGAGGTCGCGCTCAGTCGTGACCGCCACCACACGTCCGGCCGCGACGAGGATCGGGGGATTTCGAGTCGCGGCCGGCACACACATTTCCGATGAAGGAGAAGCAGATGGCTGAGATCACTCGTGACGTGCTGATCGTCGGAGCCGGAGCCGCAGGGCTCACGGCCGCGAACGACCTGCGCAAGGCAGGCCTGTCGGTCGCCGTCCTCGAGGCGCGTGACCGCGTCGGCGGCCGTCTGTGGACCGACGTCATCGACGGCGCCATGCTCGAGATCGGCGGCCAGTGGGTCTCGCCCGATCAGGATGCCCTGAAGGACACGATCGAGGAGCTGGGGCTCGAGACCTACAGCCGCTATCGCGAGGGCGACAGCGTGTACGTCGGCCCCGACGGACAGACGCACCGCTTCACGGGCGAGATGTTCCCGGTGTCCGCCGAGACCGAGGCCGTCATCGCCGAGATCACCGAGCGTCTCGACGCCATGGTCGCCGAGATCGACCCCGACCGCCCCTGGGAGCACGCGAAGGCGAAAGAGTGGGACTCGGTCACGTGGGATGCGTGGCTGCGCGCGCAGACCGACGACGACGAGGCAGTGCGCAACCTGGCATTCGCCACCGGATCCGCGATGCTCACGAAGCCCACGCACTCGTTCTCGCTGCTGCAGTCGCTGCTGATGGCGGCCTCCGCCGGTTCGTACTCGAACCTCGTCGACGCCGACTTCATCCTCGACAAGCGCGTCGTCGGCGGCCTGCAGAAGGTGCCGCTGCTGCTCGCCGAGCGCCTCGGGGACGACGTGCTGCTGAACCAGCCGGTGCGGTCGCTCGAATGGAGTGCCGACGGTGTGACCGCGACGACCGATGACACCACGGTGCGCGCGCGCTTCGCGATCCTCGCGCACGCCCCGATCCTCTACAGCCGCATCGCCTTCGTGCCGCCGCTGCCCCGTCGCCAGCACCAGATGCACCAGCACATCTCGATGGGCTTCGTGATCAAGGTGCACGCCGTCTACGACCGCCCGTTCTGGCGCGAACAGGGCCTCAGCGGCACCGCGTTCAGCCCCTACGAGCTCGCGCACGAGGCGTACGACAACACCAACCACGGTGACGAGCGGGGCACCCTGGTCGGCTTCGTGAGCGACCAGAACGCCGACGACCTGTTCACGCTGTCGGCAGAGGAGCGCAGAGAGCGGATCCTCGAGTCCCTTTCGCACTACTACGGCGACGAGGCGAAGTACCCGGTCGTGTACTACGAGAGCGACTGGGGCACGGAGGAATGGACCCGCGGCGCGTACGCGGCGAGCTTCGACATGGGCGGACTGCACCGCTACGGCGCCGACCTGCGTTCGGCCGTCGGACCCATCCACTTCGCCTGCAGCGACATGGCGGGCGCCGGATACCAGCACGTCGACGGCGCGATCCGCATGGGGCACCTCGTCGCATCGACCATCGTCGAAGCCACGCGTGCCGCGGGCGACACCGCCGAGGTCGACGGATGACCGGCGCGATCGTCGTCGGCTACACGGCGACGGATGCGGGAGCCGATGCCGCAGCGCTCGGCGCACGGCTCGCGCGCAGCCTCGGTGCGGTTCTGCACCTGGTGATCGTTCTTCCCTCTGAGGGCACCCGCAACGCGGCCGTTCCGCCTGAGCGGGCATACGAAGAGCACATCCGACGGCAGGCGAAGGAGTGGCTCGAGGATGCCGTCGTCCGACTGCCGCAGGAGCTCACCCGCACGGGTCACGTGCGCTTCGCCGAGTCGTTCGCGGAAGGGCTCATCGCCGCCGGCGAGGAGTTCGATGCGCGGCTGATCGTCATCGGCACCGCCGGCGGCAGCATCTTCGGACGCCACCGTCTCGGCAGCGTCGCCTCTGAGCTGCTGCACTCGTCGACCATCCCCGTCGCGCTCGCCCCGGCCGGCACGGCGGAGCAGGACGACCACGTGCTCCCGCGGGTGACGGCGGCGGTCGGCAACCGCGCCGGCGCAGACAATCTCCTCGACGAGGCCGCTGCGATCGCGACCGAGTCGCGCGTCGGTCTGCGTCTGGTCTCCCTCGTGCCGTTCGACGTGCCCCCCGGTCTCGACACCGGGGCGATCCGCGTGGTCGGCGACGAGCACGCGAACGAAGTTCTCGAGATCGCCAAGGGTCTGCTGCCCGAAGAGCTCAAGGCCGAGGTCGAAGAAGCCCCCGGCGACACGGTCGAGGACGCCGTCGCTCATCTGTCGTGGCTGCCCGGCGAGGTCGTCCTCGTCGGTTCCAGCCGCCTGGCGCAGCCGCGCCGCCTGTTCCTGGGCTCGACCGCAGCGAAGATGCTGCACGAACTGCCCGTGCCCATGATCGTCGTCCCGCGCACGCGCGCCGAAGCAGGAGTCCGCTGATGACCAGCTCGAACCGGGCGACGGAGCCCGCATCCGGTGTGACGACCGGCATCTCGCAGAAGGGCCTGCGCGCGGGGGCCGTCGGAGTCCTCGGAGCCGTCGTGATCGGCGTCTCCACGATCGCCCCGGCATACACTCTCACCGCGTCGCTCGGCCCGACCGTCGCGGTCGTCGGCACGCAGGTTCCGGCGATCATCCTCGTCGGCTTCATCCCGATGCTCCTGACCGCGTTCGGCTATCGCGAGCTCAACCGCATGATGCCGGACTCGGGCACCTCGTTCACCTGGGGAGTGCGAGCCTTCGGCCCGTGGATCGGCTGGATGACGGGGTGGGGCCTGATCGCCGCCACCGTGATCGTGCTGTCGAACCTCGCCGGCATCGCCGTCGAGTTCCTCTTCCTGCTGATCGCACAGCTCAGCGGCAACCCCGAGATCGCCGACCTGGCCTTCAACCCGATCATCAACGTCGTCGTGTGCCTGCTCTTCATGCTGGGCGCGACGCTCGTGTCGTACCGCGACATGCAGACGACGCAGAAGTTCCAGTACATCCTCGTCGGCTTCCAGGTGCTGGTGCTCGTGATCTTCGCCACCGTCGCGATCGTCAAGGCCGTCTCCGGCGATGCCCCCGAGCCCACGGCGTTCTCCTGGTCGTGGTTCAACCCGTTCGAGGTGCCGTCGTTCAGCGCCTTCGCCGCCGGCCTCTCCCTGTCGATCTTCATCTTCTGGGGCTGGGACGTCGTCCTCACCATGAACGAGGAGACGAAGGACCCTGAGAAGACTCCCGGTCGTGCGGCGATGGTCACCGTCGTCGTCGTGGTCAGCCTCTACCTGCTGCTCGCGATCGGTCTCATCATGTTCGCCGGTGTCGGCACGGGCGACTACGGGCTCGCGAACGAGGACATCTCGGCGAACGTGTTCTTCGCGCTGTCCGACCCGATCCTGGGCCCGCTCGCGTTCCTCGTCTCGCTCGCGGTGCTGTCGAGCTCGGCGGCGTCGCTGCAGTCGACCGCGGTCGGGCCCGCCCGCACGCTGCTGGCGATGGGGCACTACGGCGCCCTGCCGAAGAAGTTCGCACGGGTCAGCCCGCGCTTCTTCACGCCCGGCTATTCGACGATCGTCTCGGCCGTCGTCGCCTCGGTCTTCTACGCCGTGATGCGACTGGTGAGCGAGAACGTGCTCACCGACACGATCCTGTCGCTCGGCATGATGATCTGCTTCTACTACGGCCTCACCGCGTTCGCGTGCGTCTGGTACTTCCGCAAGCAGTGGTTCGACTCTGCCAGGAGCTTCTTCTTCACGTTCCTGTTCCCGCTCGTCGGCGGCGCGATCCTCGCCGTGCTGTTCGTGACGACGCTCATCGACTCGATGGACCCCGCGTACGGCAGCGGTTCGAGCATCGGCGGGGTCGGGCTCGTGTTCGTCCTCGGCGTCGGCATCATCGCGATCGGCATCGTCATCATGATCTGGCAGTCGATCAAGCGCCCGGCGTTCTTCCGCGGCGAGACGCTCAGCATGGATGCTCCCGCGAGCATCCGCAGACGCTGAACGCATCCGCGGCATCCGCATTCCTTCCTCCCCACAGAAAGAGATTCCATGAGCACTCAGACTGAGCAGGCGCTGCTCGACAGCATCCCCACCGGCCTCTTCATCGGGGGAGAGTGGATCGACGGCGAGACCGGCGGCACGTTCGACGTGATCGACCCGGCGACCGGAGCGGTGATCCGCACGATCGCGGATGCGACCCCCGGCGACGGCATCCGTGCGCTGGATGCGGCCGTCGCTGCGCAGGATTCGTGGGCGGCGACCGCACCGCGCACCCGCAGCGAGATCCTGCGCCGTGCGTTCGACCTCGTGCAGGAGCACAAGGAGGACCTCGCGCTGCTGATGACGCTCGAGATGGGCAAGCCGCTCGCCGAGGCACGAGGAGAGGTCGGCTACGGCGGCGAGTTCCTTCGGTGGTTCAGCGAGGAGGCGGTGCGCATCAGCGGCCGCTACGGCATCAATCCCGAGGGCACCGGCCACATGGTCGTCTCGCAGCGTCCTGTGGGCCCCTCGTTCTTCGTGACGCCGTGGAACTTCCCCTTCGCGATGGCGACGCGCAAGATCGCCCCTGCCCTCGCAGCCGGCTGCACCGTGGTCATCAAGCCACCGGCACTCACGCCGCTGACGACGATGTTCTTCACCTCGCTGCTCGAGAAGGCGGGCCTTCCCGCCGGTGTCGTCAACGTGGTGCAGACGTCGAAGTCGTCGGCGCTGTCGGCCCCGATCATCGCCGACCCGCGTCTGCGCAAGCTGTCGTTCACGGGTTCGACCGAGGTGGGCCGCAAGCTCATCGCCCAGGCCGCCGAGGGCGTGCTGCGCGTGTCGATGGAGCTCGGCGGCAACGCCCCGTTCGTCGTCTTCGACGATGCCGACCTCGACAAGGCGGTCGACGGCGCGCTTGCCGCGAAGTTCCGCAACATCGGCCAGGCCTGCACCGCCGCCAACCGCTTCATCGTGCACCAGGACGTCGCCGACGAGTTCGCCCGCAAGGTCACCGAGCGCGTGAAGGCGATGAAGATCGGCCGCGGCACGGAAGAGGGCGTGGCCATCGGACCGCTCATCGACGAAGACGCCGTCGCGAAGGCCGGCGAGCTCGTCGATGACGCCGTCGAGCGCGGAGCAACGCTGCTCGCCGGAGGCAAGGCGCTCGAGGGCACCGGCACCTTCTACGAGCCGACCGTGCTCACCGACGTGGTCGCAGGTTCCGCGATCCTTCGGGAGGAGATCTTCGGCCCGGTGCTCGCGATCGCGACCTTCGAGACGGAGGACGACGCCGTGCGCCTCGCGAACGACACCGAGTACGGGCTCGTCTCGTACGTGTTCACCGAGAACCTGCAGCGCGGGCAGCGGATGATCGACAAGCTCGAGACCGGCATGATGGGTCTGAACGTCGGTGTCGTGTCGAATGCAGCTGCCCCCTTCGGCGGCGTCAAGCAGTCGGGCGTCGGCCGCGAGGGCGGTCTCGAGGGCATCCACGAGTACCTGTCGACCAAGTACACCCTGATCCCGATCTCCTGATCCTTCCGGTCGTCGGGCGGGCGGAGCTCCGCTCCGCGCTCGACGACCGGGAACCGAACGAGAGGAAGAAGAACATGACCGATTACGCCGTCATCAACCCCGCCACCGGAGAGACGCTGGCGTCCTTCGACACGTTCACGGATGCGCAGATCGAGGAGGCGGTCGCGGCCGCCGACGCCGCGCACCGCGACTGGTCGCGTTCCTCGACCGTGGCTGAGCGCGCAGCGCTGCTCCGTCGGGCAGCCGAGCTGCACCGCGAGCGTCGCGAGCAGCTCGCCGACGTGTTCGTGCGCGAGATGGGCAAGCCGCGCGAGGCGGCACTCGGAGAGGTCGACTTCGCCGCCGACATCGCCGAGTACTACGCAGACCAGGCCGAGGCGATCATGGCCGACCAGCCGATCGCCATCCTCGGAGAGGGCTCGGCGATCGTCCGCAAGTCGTCGCTCGGACCGCTCGTCGGGATCATGCCGTGGAACTTCCCGGCGTACCAGATCGTCCGCTTCGCGGCGCCGAACCTGATCGTCGGCAACACGATCCTGCTGAAGCCCGCGCCGCAGTGCCCCGAGTCGTCGACCGCGATCGAGGCGATCTACCACGACGCCGGATTCCCGAAGGGCGCCTACCAGAACGTGCTCGCGACGAACGAGCAGATCGCCGACATGATCGCCGACCCGCGCGTGCAGGGCGTCTCGCTCACGGGCTCGGAGCGCGCAGGCGCCGCGGTCGCCGAGATCGCCGGGCGCAACCTCAAGAAGGTCGCGCTCGAGCTGGGCGGCTCAGACCCCTTCATCGTGCTGTCGACCGACGACCTCGACGCCACGGTGCAGGCCGGCGTCGACGCGCGTCTCGACAACAACGGACAGGCGTGCAACGGCGCCAAGCGCTTCATCATCGTCGACGGCCTGTACGACGAGTTCGTCGAGAAGTTCACCGCCGCGATGGCGGCCGTGCAGCCCTCGGACCCGACACTCGACGACACCGTGCTCGGGCCCGTCTCATCTGAGACGGCGGCCGAGAACCTGCAGAAGCAGATCGACCAGGCCGTCGAGCAGGGCGCGACGCTGCTGACCGGCGGAACTCGCGACGGAGCGTTCTTCGCGCCGACCGTGCTGGCCGATGTGACGCCCGAGATGAACGTCTACCGCGAGGAGCTCTTCGGCCCCGCCGCGGTCGTCTACCGGGTCGCCGACGAGGACGCCGCCGTCGCTCTCGCGAACGACACGACCTTCGGTCTCGGGTCTTACGTCTTCACCACCGACGCCGAACAGGCCGAGCGCGTCGCCGACAACATCGAGGCGGGCATGGTCTACGTCAACCTCGTGCTGGCCGACAGCCCGGAGCTGCCGTTCGGCGGCATCAAGCGCAGCGGCACCTCGCGCGAGCTCGGCCACCTCGCGGCCGACGAGTTCGTCAACAAGAAGCTCATCCGCATCGGCTGAGCGACGCGCACGACAGGAGGGGCGGATGCTTCGGCATCCGTCCCTTCGTGCGCACGGTGGCCGGTGCCTGACGCGCCCGGGGTTCGACGGATGCCGGAGCCCGCATGCGCACCCGGGCGTAGGTTGGAAGCATGGCAACCGTCGCAGCGAACATCGTCAAGACCCTCCGCGCCAACGGGATCGACCGTGTCTACGGCCTTCCGGGTGATTCCCTCAACGGCTTCACCGACGCCCTCCGAAAGGACGGTGGCATCCGCTGGGTGCACGTGCGGCACGAGGAGTCGGCGGCCTTCGCGGCGGCGGCGGATGCGGCGCTCACGGGCGACCTCGCCGTCGTCGCCGGCTCGTGCGGACCGGGCAACCTGCACCTGATCAACGGCCTCTACGACGCCAACCGCTCACGAGTCCCCGTGCTCGCGATCGCGGCGCACATCCCCACGACCGAGATCGGCACGGGGTACTTCCAGGAGACCCACCCGCAGGAGCTCTTCCGCGAGTGCAGCGTCTACGTCGAGTACGTCGCAGACCCCAAGCAGATGCCGCGCCTTCTCGAGATCGCGATGCGCGCGGCGATCGAGCAGCGCGGAGTCGCGGTGCTCGTGATCCCCGGCGACGTCGCCCTGGCCGAGATCGCCGACGACCGAGCCGTGGTCATCGAGCGATCCCACCCCGTGATCGTGCCGAGCGGCGACGAACTCGCCAGGGCGGCGACACTGCTCAATGCCTCGAAGAAGACCACGATCCTCGCCGGAGCCGGTGTCGAGGGCGCCCACGACGAGGTCATCGCACTCGCCGATCGGCTCGGCGCGCCGATCGTGCATGCGCTCCGAGGCAAGGAGTTCATCGAGTACGACAACCCGTTCGACGTCGGAATGACGGGCCTTCTCGGCTTCGCCTCCGGCTATCGGGCGATGGAGGCGGCTGACACGCTGCTCGTGCTGGGCAGCGACTTCCCGTACGAGCAGTTCTATCCCGAGCACGCGACGACCATCCAGGTCGACATCCGCGGCTCACAGCTCGGCAAGCGGCATCCGCTCGATCTCGGTCTGGTCGGTGATGTCCGCGCCACCGCTGAGGCACTGCTGCCGAGGCTGGCGGAGAAGAGCGACCGCGATCACCTCGATGACTCGACCGCGCACTATCGCAAGACCAGGGCGAAGCTCGACGACCTCGCGACACCGACGAAGGCCGGTCGGCCGATCCACCCGCAATACCTCGCGCGACTGCTCGATGAGCAGGCGGCAGATGACGCGGTGTTCACTGCAGATGTGGGCTCGCCGACCGTCTGGGCCGCCCGCTACCTGTCGATGACCGAGAATCGACGGCTGATCGGCTCGTTCACGCACGGATCGATGGCCAATGCCCTGCTGCACGGCATCGGCGCGCAGGTCTCGCATCCCGATCGACAGGTCATCGCACTCGCCGGCGACGGCGGACTCGCGATGATGCTGGGCGAACTGCTCACGCTCACGCAGAACAAGCTCCCCGTGAAGACGATCGTGGTGAACAACTCGTCGTTGAACTTCGTCGAGCTCGAGATGAAGGCCGCCGGTTTCGTGAACTACGGCACTGCGCTCGACAACCCGAGCTTCGCGGCGATCGCCGAGGCCATGGGAATCTTCGCCCGCCGCGTCGAGAACAGCGAGGATCTGCCGGATGCCGTCCGCGAGGTGCTCGCACACGACGGCCCCGCGCTGCTCGATGTCGTCACCGAGCGGCAGGAGCTGTCGATGCCGCCGGCGATCGAGGCCGCGCAGGTCAAGGGCTTCGCGCTGTACGCGATCCGCACGGTCATGTCGGGCAAGGGAGACGAACTGCTCGACCTCGCGCGCGCGAACTGGCGTCAGTTCCTCTGAGCCTCGGGCGCTCGGGAGGACAACGCCTCTTGGGGAGGAGGAATCGGCCCGATTCCTCCTCCCGAGGGGAAGATCTCCTCCCGACGAGCGGGCAGCTCGCGGTGAGGTGCTGCCACGGTGTCGAAACCGTGGCGAAGCGAAGGCTCCGAACCCGCGCCTAGCTCTCGATGAGCGCGCGCACCTCGGCTGCCTCGACCTGGCGACCGAGCGACTCGAGCACGTTGCCGAGCTCGAGCGCCGACACCTGACGCAGCGGCGCATGCTCCACCGCGTGCTCGAGCGCGCTGCGGTAGACCGGCACGGCGTCAGTCGCGCGGTCGTCGCCGGCCAGCAGGCGCGCGGCGAACAGCTCGGAGCCGCCCGCCGAACCCGCATCCCCGATCGCCGCGAATCCGTCGGCTGCCGTGAGAGCAGCGGCAACAGCCTCGTCGATCCGTCCGAACTGAGCGAGCACCCGACCTCGCGAATCGGTCACGTCGGCGAGCAGCCACCCCGCCTCGTGCTCCTGAGCCAGCGCTGCGACCTCGTCGAACAGGGCGAAGGCGCGGTCGTCCTGCTTCGCGCCGTAGGCCTGCCCGAGGTTGTGCAGCACGTCGGCGAGGGCGCCGACCGCCTCAGGGGCCTTGCGCACGATCTCGGATGCCGTTTCGAGCGACTCGATCGCGTCGTCGTGCTCGTCGAATCGGGCGAGGATCTTCGCACGTTCGGTCAACGCCATGGCCTGATCGGCGTGTTCCTCCGCCTCACCGAAGAGATCGGCCGCATACCCGAACGCGCCGACCGCCTGACCGAACTCGCCGGCCGAACCCAGGGAGCGGGCGAGGAGCGATGCGGTCATCGCCCGAGAAGCGGCAGGCACCTCGGCCTGCTCCTCACGCTCGAGCACCTGACCGAACAGCTCGGCGGCCACCTCGGCGTCACCCGCGGCGAGCATCGCCCGCGCGAGGCGGAAGTCCGCCCCTGCCTGGTCGCCGCCCTCCTGGGCGACGAGACGCGAGGTGACGCGGTAGCGGGCGACCGCCTTCTCGGGGTCGCCGGCGTCCTCCCAGAGCGCCCCGGCGAGCAGGTGCGCCGTTGCCAGCGCCGTGGTCGCGCCGAGCCCGGCGAGCAGCCGGGACGCCTCATCGGCATCCGCCGCGCCTCGCGCGTAGTCTTCGCTGCCTCCGCGCACCCTGGCACGCGTCTGCAGGGCCTGGGCGCGGTGACCGACGCTGAGATCGTCCTGGGCCAGGAAGCGATCGAGCAGAGCGGATGCCGCCTCGATGTCGCCCTTCTGCAGCACCGCCGCGATGGCCACGAGAGTCGTCGTGTTCGAGAGGCGCACATCGTCCGCGTCGGCGAACGCCCGGGCGGCGATCTCCGCCATGTCGAGCGCCGCATCCGGTTCGTCGGCCTGCATGTGCAGCGAGGCCCGGCTGATCGCGACATCTCCCCGCGACCAGGCCGGGAGGGACTCGGCGTTCGCGAGCTCGTCCTCGAGCGCCGCTGCGGCATCGGCGGTGTTCAGTCCGAAGGTCGCCAGACCCACGCGCTGCTCGAGATCGGCCTGTGCATCGAGGCCGGCGGCGCGCAAGGCATCGATCCGTGCCGGCAACAGGTCGGCGGCCTCGTCGGCGCGATCGAGCGCGATGAGGATGCCGAGGCGCATCGACATGAGCTGAGCGACCTTCGAGGGGTCCTCGACCGCCAGGGCATGCGGCAGAGCCTGCAGCGTCTCGTGCTCCGCCCCGAACTGGGCGAGATCCATGACCCGGTCGAACCAGGCGTCCGGATCGCCGGGCGTGGCCGAGTCCGGGGTGGTGGCGAACGCGTCAGACCTGATCGGCACGTCGTAGTGCTCGTCTGCGAGAGCGCGCATGCGGGCGAGGCTGCGTGCGTGGCCCTCGGTGCCGTCGCGGCGATCGAACTGGGAGCCGATGCGCTCGGCAGCGCCCCATGCGGCGGCGGCGAGTTCGGCTGCGCCCCACGCCCCATCGTGCTCGCCGAAGAACGCGATGAGCGAGGGGGAGTCGGCACCGCGCACCGGGGCGTCGCCGTGGCCTGCTGCGGTGACGCGGTCGAGGGCGAAGGCGAATGCGGCCAGCGCCGCGAAGTGCGCGTCGACGTTGAGGCCGTCGTGCGCGAGCCACGCGATATGGCGCTCGACCTGGGCGAGCGCCCTGGCCTCGTTGCCGGTGAGGGCGGAGAACACGATGTTGTTCGCGACGATGCGCAGGTTGTCGGGGTTGTCCTTCGCCAGACGGTAGCTGCGCAGATGCGCGCTCTTCGCCTCGTCGAGGCGCCCAGCGCGCAGGTAGGGCACGAGCACGCGCGACAGCGCATGCTCCGGCTCTTCGCCGCATGAGAATCCGCCCTCGAGCATCTCCTCGACGAGCCGGATGGCCTCGGCGTCTCGATCGGTCTCTGCGAAGAACCCGGCGAACTGGCTGCGCCCGCACGCGTCGCAGTGGCTGTGGTCATCGCGGGGCGTGGCTTCCAGCTGCACGCGCAGCGCTTCGGCGTCGTCGATGCGCCCGGCGTCCCAGGCGTCCTCGAATCGGGCCGTGAGCACCCCGCTCATGCCGAGCCCGGCTGTGCGGTAGTGCGTCTCCATGTCGTCGAGCACCGCCGCGATCTGCTCGACGGAGAAGGCGGGAGACGAACGCAGGGACGAGGCCATCCACTTGAACTGCCACATCAGATCGGCGCCGCCGTACTCGAGATCGGCGGGGAACCGCTGCGGGTCGGCGTCGTGCCTGGCGAGGCACCACGCGAAGGAGTTCAGCATCACGTCGGTCGCGCCGTTCATGTTCGCCGACGCGGTCTGCCGCATCCGTGCCTCGTACTCGAGCCGCTCGTCGCCGAGCTCGACGGCGAGTGCGACGGCATCCGCCACCAGCGCCTGCTCCGCCGGGCCCCACGGAGTGCGGTCGATCTCCTCGATGAGCTGCGTGAAGCGCTTCTTCGGACGTGTCATGGGGATCCTTCGGACGGAGTGGATGGCAGAGCTGCGGTCAGACGGCGTCGCCGAAGGGGATCGAGTCCTCTTCGATGCCGGCCGACAGCGACACGAGGTCGGAGAGCGCCGTCGTCATGAGTGCACGATCGGCGTCGGAGAGCGGATGGTGACCGGCCAGCAGAGCCTGGATGTAGAGCAGCTGCACGGTGCGGGCGAACACCGCGTCGTCCTGCACGCGCACGAGCGCCCGCACGACGCGGTTCGACCAGTTCAGGCAGAGGCGCGCGCTCAGATCGTCGTCGCGGGAGGCCGAGACTGTCGAGTCGATGCGGTCGAGCACGCCGCCCCACAGCGATCCGGTGATGCCCTTCGTGCGACCGCGGTCGATCCGGCGCAGCACCTCCGGATCGGCGACGTAGAGCGCTGCGAGCTCCGGCTGGTCGATCGAGCGCACCGTGACGGAGCATCCGGATGCCGTCAGCACGCGGCCCGCTCGTTCCTCCAGCGCCATCGCGGCATCGCGGTCGTCGAGGGGCGGCGGGTCGAGGCGGTCGAGCTCACCCGCGACGTCGACGAGCTCGATCGTGACATGGGGGTAGAGGTCCGGCAGCATCCGCACGAGGTCTGCGTCGTACAGGTAGCCGCCGTTGACCAGGACCTCGGAGCCGGGCGAGATGCCGGCCACCTGGCGGAACTCGTCGACCGTCTGCGCGTAGCGCACGTGCGGGTACCGCTCGACGAGATCGCCGATGCGCATCGTGCCGTGCGTCGTCTCGAGGGTGAGCCAACGGGTGATGAACGTCGCCAGCTCGTCGTCGTGGCGCACGAGAGACTTCAGACCGACCTCGTGGATCGCCACGAACTGGGCCAGTCTGTGCGGCTCGCGCAGCCCCAGCTCGAGCACCCAGCGGCGGATGCCGGCGCCCAGCTGCTCGCGGACGCGCTCGAGCGCCGCGTCGTCGACGAGCGACTCGCGGCTCGCCGTCGGGGCGAGGCCGGTTGAATCGACGACCGCCCGCACGAAGAAGGCCCATTCGGGCAGCACGTCGTCGACCCGCTCGCCGAGCAGCATCCTGCCGAGGTACATGCGAGTCGCCTGACGGGCACCCGGTGGGGGAGCGTAGGGGAGCACGAAGGCGAGCCCTCGAGTGCCCGTGGCGGGTTCGCTGAGCTCGATCGCGTCGAGCGGAGTGGCACCCAGCAGGTCGCGTCCGTACTGCACTGCGCTGTCGATGTCGTCGACGGCGTCGAGGAAGGGCGCGCGTCTCGTGATGTCGATGGCGCCGTTCGAGGACTCGAGCGTCACCCGCACGGGCAGGAACTCGGCGAAGGCGGTGGCCAGTTCGCGCACGGCTGCGGGGCGCAGCAGCTCGTCGGCGTCGAATCGGGGCTTGAGGTGCACGCTCGTGCCGACGGGCAGGTCGTCGTCGATCTCCACGACGCGGAAGGTGCCGTCGGCGCTGCCCGTCCACTCGACGGCCGAACCGCCCCGTGCGCTGCGCGAGCGGATCACGATCGAATCGGCGACCATGAAGCAGCTGAGCAGGCCGATGCCGAACTGACCCAGATAGTCGCTGCGAGGGAGATCGAAGATGTCGCGCTTCGAGCTGCGTCCGACCGTGGCGAGCAGATCGCCCACCTCGGCGGCGTTCAGGCCCACTCCGTCGTCTCGCAGCACGAACTCGCCGGAGTCGTCCGTCAGCGCGGTGATGCGGATGCTCCCGCCCCCGCCGTCGACCTCGCGTCGTGCCGTGATGGCGTCGCGGGCGTTCTGCAGCAGCTCGCGCAGATACACGCGCGGGCTCGAGTAGATGTGGCGGCTCAGGAGGTCGACGACACCGCGCAGGTCCACCTGGAACTGCTGCACGTCAGCGCTCACTGCGCCCCCTCCCGTTTCGTCCGCTCGCCGAGCCTAACAACAACGACGAGAGCGGGCCCGGTTCGGCACCGACCGGCGGATGCCGTATGCTTGACCAGCAGTTGTTGTCTGCATTCTTTCGCCGTGCCCGGTCCTTCCGGTCCGACAGCGGTGGCAGGATGGAGACGACACCCCGAGACCTCCCGGTCTCTAGGGCGGTAGCTCAATTGGCAGAGCAGCGGTCTCCAAAACCGCAGGTTGCAGGTTCGATTCCTGTCCGCCCTGCGCGTCAGCACACGCTGACACACGAAAGGTACATTCAGGATGGATCAGGACGAACCGCGCGGCGAGGTCGTCGCGGCCGGCGCCACCCGCGAGAAGAAGCGTGGCATCGCGGGCTTCTTCGCAGGGATCGCCCTGTTCTTCCGTCAGGTCATCGCAGAGCTGCGCAAGGTCGTCACGCCGACCCGCAAAGAGCTGGTCAAGTTCACCGCAGTGGTGCTCGTCTTCGTTCTCATCGTCATGGGCATCGTCTACGGACTGGACACCCTGTTCGCCTGGGTGACGCACATCGTCTTCGGGGTCCCGGGCGCCTGACGCCCTCGCGGCCCTGGCCGCAGTGATTGGAAAGAAACAACGTGTCTGAACGATATTCCGACGACGCCGACTGGGCGACGGCTGCCGAGCAGTCCAGCGAAGAGGACGAGGCCCAGGAGGGCAACGTGCTCGCTGCGGAGGAGCAGTCGGTCACCTCGGCCGAACATGTCGCCCTCCACATCGAGGACGTCGACGGAGACGACGACGTCGACGCGCAGGACGACGACACCGACATCGACATCAACGACCCGGAGGCGGACGCTATCGTGAACGACGCTCTCAACCTGGACGAAGCGGCTGAGTCTGAGGCCGCCGCCGAGGTCCTCAACGACTCTGTGGCGGAAGAGACCGCCGAGCAGGCAGCGGAGGCGGCCGACGAGGTCACCCCGTACGACGGCCCCGACGTGAACGGCGAGGACGACCGCCCCGTGGTCGACGCCGACGACGACGATCCCGTGGCCGCAGCCGTCGAGGCTGAGGAAGGCGCCGACGCCGCCGACGCCGACGCCGAGGAAGACCCGTACGAGGCCTTCCGCATGGACCTCCGGATGCTCCCGGGTAAGTGGTACGTCATCCACTCGTACGCCGGATTCGAGCGCAAGGTCAAGGCCAACATCGAGCAGCGCAAGTCGACGCTCGAGGTCGAGGACGAGATCTACCAGATCGAGGTCCCGATGGAGGACGTGGTCGAGATCAAGAACGGCCAGCGCAAGATGGTCACCCGCGTGCGCATCCCGGGCTACGTGCTCGTGCGCATGGAGCTCACGGAAGACACCTGGTCGGTCGTGCGACACACTCCCGGCGTCACCGGCTTCGTGGGCAACGCCCACAACCCGACCCCGCTGCGCTTCGAAGAGGCCTTCAACATGCTGAAGTCGCTCGTCGAGGTCAAGGACGTCCCAACGGCCAAGAACATCGCGTCGAAGGGCGGCCTCGCGGTCGCTCGTCCGCTTCCCGCCGAGGTCGACTTCGAGGTCGGCGAGACCATCACGATCAAGGAGGGCTCGTTCGCGGGTCTTCCCGGTTCGATCAGCGAGATCAAGCCCGAGAGCGGCAAGCTCACCGTGCTCGTGTCGCTCTTCGAGCGCGAGACCCCGGTCGAGCTGTCGTTCGACCAGGTCACGAAGATGATCTGACATACGCCTCAGAGAACGGCCGTCCCATTCCGGGGCGGCCGTTCCTGCGTAGGAGGCATGCCTCCGGATCAGGTAGACTTGTGTGGTTTGCGTGCCGCTTCGGCGTGCGCGCGGACGACCGCAGCCCGGAGATGCCGGGTTCGCGGGAGAGCGGATGCACCCGCATCCGTTCGATGAAAGGAAGAGGATATGGCACCGAAGAAGAAGGTGACCGGCCTGATCAAGCTTCAGATCAACGCCGGTGCAGCCAACCCGGCGCCGCCGATCGGCCCCGCGCTCGGTCAGCATGGCGTCAACATCATGGAGTTCTGCAAGGCGTACAACGCCGCGACGGAGTCGCAGCGCGGCAACGTCATCCCCGTCGAGATCACCGTCTACGAGGACCGCAGCTTCACGTTCATCCTGAAGACCCCGCCGGCCGCGGAGCTCATCAAGAAGGCCGCCGGTGTGGCCAAGGGCTCGTCGACGCCTCACACGGTCAAGGTCGCGAAGATCACCAAGGACCAGGTCCGTCAGATCGCCGAGACCAAGCAGGCCGACCTGAACGCTAACGACATCGAGGCTGCCTCGAAGATCATCGCCGGCACCGCCCGTTCCATGGGCATCACGGTCGAGGGCTGAGGAGAATAATCATGGCTACGAAGTCCAAGGCTTACAAGGCTGCCGCCGAGAAGATCGAGGCAGACCGTTTCTACACTCCCAGCGAGGCAGTCGCCCTCGCGAAGGAGACCGGCTCGTCGAAGTTCGACTCGACCGTCGAGGTCGCGCTCAAGCTCGCAGTCGACCCCCGCAAGGCAGACCAGATGGTGCGCGGCACCGTCATCCTGCCCCACGGCACCGGCAAGACCGCCCGCGTCATCGTCTTCGCCACCGGCCCCGCGGCCGAGGCAGCGATCGCCGCAGGTGCAGATGAGGTCGGCGGCGCCGAGCTCATCGAGAAGGTCGCCGCAGGCTGGACCGCGTTCGACGCGGCCGTCTCGACCCCGGAGCTCATGGGCCAGGTCGGTCGTCTCGGAAAGGTCCTGGGTCCGCGTGGACTCATGCCGAACCCGAAGACCGGCACGGTGACCCCCAACACGGCCAAGGCCGTCGAGGAGATCAAGGGCGGAAAGATCGAGTTCCGCGTCGACAAGCACGCCAACGTGCACTTCGTCGTGGGCAAGTCGTCGTTCTCGGCTGAGCAGCTCGACGAGAACATCGGCGCAGCGCTCGAGGAGATCGTCCGCCTCAAGCCGTCGAGCTCGAAGGGCCGTTACATCCAGAAGGGTGCGGTGTCGACCACGTTCGGCCCCGGCATCCCGCTGGACGTCAACGCCATCTGAGTGTGATTCCGGAAAGGCCCCCGCATTCTGCGGGGGCCTTTCTGCATCCAGAACGACATCGAGCGTCATCGGATGTTGGGATGCGGGTCGGATGCCGCGTACTGTGAATGAGTTCCGCGCCACAGCAATCGCGCCTCATCGCACCCCAGGAGGGTCACATGTCCCGTCGCCTCATCGCCGTCACCGCACTGGTCGTCACCGCAGCAGCACTCACCGCCTGCAGCGGAAGCACGACCCCCGCTGAGAGCAGCTCGAGCGAGGCCGGCTCGGACTTCGGTCTCGTCAACGACGGCGTGCTCACGGTCGCCACCGAAGGGACCTACCGTCCGTTCAGCTTCCACGGCGACGGCGGCACGGGTGACCTCACCGGCTTCGACGTCGAGATCATCCAGGCTGTCGCCGACAAGCTCGACCTCGAGATCGAGTTCCAGGAGACCCAGTGGGACGCGATCTTCGCGGGCCTCGACGCCGGGCGCTTCGACCTCATCGCGAACCAGGTCAGCATCAACGAGGAGCGGCAGGAGAAGTACCTGTTCAGCACTCCGTACACCGTCTCGCCCGGCGTCATCGTGGTCGCCGAGGACGACGACTCGATCTCCTCGTTCGACGACCTCGAAGGCAAGACCACCGCGCAGTCCCTCACCAGCAACTGGTATGAGCTGGCCACCGAGTCCGGTGCCACGGTCGAGGGCGTCGAGGGCTGGGCGCAGGCCGTCGAGCTGCTCCGCCAGGGCCGTGTCGACGCCACCGTCAACGACAAGCTGACCTTCCTCGACTACGAGATCACCAACAGCCCGTCCGGTCTGAAGATCGCCGCCGAGACCGAGGAGGCGGGCGAGCAGGCGTTCGTGTTCACCAAGGACAAGACCGACCTCGTCGAGGCCGTCGACGGCGCGCTCGAAGAGCTGCGGGCAGACGGCACCCTGGCCGAGATCAGCGACAAGTACTTCGGCGAAGACGTGACGCAGTAGCCGATGGAGAATCCCTGGCAGCTGTTCTTCGATTCACTCGGGCCGATAGCCCTGGCGGGAGTGACGGTAACGGTGCCGCTCGCGCTCGTGTCGTTCGCGCTGGGGCTCGTGCTCGCGATCGGCGTCGCCCTGATGAGGATCTCGGTCAATCCGCTGCTGTCGGGGATCGCCAGGTTCTACATCTCGGTGATCCGAGGCACGCCGATGATCGTCCAGTTGTTCGTGATCTTCTACGGGCTCGGGTCGATCGGACTCAAGATCGACCCGTGGCCCAGTGCGATCATCGCGCTGTCGCTCAACGTCGGCGGCTACGGGGCAGAGGTCGTGCGCGCCGCCATCCTGTCCGTCCCGAAGGGGCAGTGGGAGGCGGCGTACACGGTCGGCATGAATCGCACGCGCACGCTCACCCGCGTCATCCTTCCCCAGGCCGCACGGGTCTCGGTGCCGCCCCTGTCGAACACGTTCATCTCGCTCGTCAAGGACACCTCGCTCGCCTCGCTGATCCTTGTGACCGAGCTCTTCAAGGTCGCGCAGCAGATCGCATCGGCGACTCTGGAGTTCATGGTGCTGTATCTCGCGGCCGCCCTGGTCTACTGGGTGCTGTGCCTCGTGCTGTCGTTCGGTCAGAGCGCACTCGAGAGGAGACTGGATCGCAATGTCGCTCGCTGATGCTGCACGCACGCCCCACACGTCCACCGCAGACGCTCTTCTCACGGTGCGCGGCCTGCACAAACGCTTCGGCGACAACGAGGTGCTCCGCGGCATCGATCTGACGCTGCACCGCGGCGAGGTCGTCGTGCTGATCGGACCGAGCGGGTCGGGCAAGACGACCGTCCTGCGCGCACTCAACGGCCTCGAGACGCCCGATGCAGGCACGATCGTCGTCGCAGGCGGGCCCGATATCGACTTCGCCCCTGAGGCGCCGGTGTCGAAGCGCACGCGGGCACAGAAGCGACTCGCGCTGCGTGATCGTTCGGCGATGGTCTTCCAGCACCACAACCTCTTCCCGCACCTCTCGGTGCTCGAGAACGTGATCGAGGGGCCGTGGCGCGTGCAGGGCCGCCCCAAGGCCGAGGTCGTCGCAGAAGCACAGGTGCTCCTCGCCAGGGTCGGGCTCGCCGACAAGGCGGACGCCCGCCCGCACGAGCTCTCCGGTGGGCAGCAGCAGCGTGTCGGCATCGTTCGCGCTCTCGCGCTGCGCCCCGACCTCCTGCTCTTCGACGAGCCGACCAGCGCGCTCGATCCCGAACTCGTGGGGGAGGTGCTGCTGGTGATCAAAGAGCTCGCCGATGAGGGCTGGAGCATGGTGGTCGTCACACACGAGCTGAGCTTCGCGCGCGAGGCGGCTGACCATGTCCTGTTCATGGACGCGGGCGTCGTCGTCGAAGAGGGCGCCCCGGGCGACATCTTCGGCGCCCCGCAGCACGAGCGCACGAAGAGATTCCTCACCCGCATCATGAGGCCCCTCGACGGCGAGTGACCGCAGGCCGTGCCGAGACGCCGGGGTGGATGGCCTCGAGGCGTCTCAGGCGCCGAGCACCGGCAGCACCAGGCTGACAGCCAACGTGATCATGACGATCGCGATGAGGGCGTCGAGGATGCGCCATGAGCGTTCGGTGCGGAGCCAGCGACCGAGGTAGCGGGCGCCGAACCCCAGCGCGGTGAACCACAGGATGCTGGCCATGATCGCTCCGGCCGCGAACAGCCAGCGATCCTCGCCGTGGGTGGCCGCGATCGATCCGAGCATCAGCACGGTGTCGAGATAGACATGGGGATTCAGCCAGGTCAGCGCCAGCGCCGTCGCGACCACCGGAGCGAGCGCAGTGCGAGTCGCGGTCGCCGTGGCAGGGCCGCTCGATCGRCCAGTCGCTCTTTCACCGTCTGCCGGGTCGACCCGCAGCTGCTCGCCGCCCCGCCACGCTCGACGAGCCGCGAGGATCCCATAGACCAGCAGGAACAGGGCACCCGCCCAGCGAGCGACGACGATGAGCCAGGGAGCCGCTGAGATGACGAATCCGAGTCCGGCGACGCCCGCGGCGATCAGCAGGGCGTCCGAGACGGCGCAGATGATGACGACGGGCAGCACGTGCTCACGGCGAATGCCCTGACGAAGGACGAAGACGTTCTGAGCGCCGATGGCGACGATCAGGGACAGGCCGAGGCCGAGGCCGGAGAACACGGGGAGCATGATCCCACGCTAGGTCCGAGTCGACATCAACACCAGTTCGTATTCCTTGTCTACCATTAGCATCACTAATGTGAAGATCGACCCCGAACTCGCCGCCACCCTTGCCGCGGTCGCTGACGAAGGAACCTTCGACGCGGCATCCCGAGCACTGGGGGTGACCCCCTCTGCGGTGAGCCAGCGGCTGAAGAGCCTCGAAGAGCAGCTCGGACGCGTGCTCGTGGTGCGCGCCAAGCCGGCGCGCCTCACAGAGGCCGGTGAGTCGGTCGTTCGACTGGCGCGGCAGATCGCCCTGCTCGAACACGACGCCCTCACCGCGCTCGGCCTCGACGACGTGAACGCGCCGCGCACCCGCATCCCTCTCGCCGTCAATGCGGACTCGATGGCGACGTGGTTCCTCAGCCCGCTGGCGAGACTCTCTGCGACGCACGAGCTCGATTTCGACCTGCATCGCGACGACCAGAACTTCACGGCCCGTCTGCTCGAGTCGGGCACCGTCATGGGGGCGGTCACCAGTGAGGCGGAACCCGTGGCCGGATGCTCCGTCTCGTCGCTCGGCGTGCTGGAGTACCACGCGATGGCCGCGCCCGCGTTCGCCCGGCGCTGGTTCGGCGACGGCGTCACGGCCGAGGCTCTCGCCGCCGCGCCCTTCGTCGACTTCGATCGACGCGACACGCTGCAGCATGAGTGGCTGAGCGCCATGGGCGTCGCGCAGCACGGGGTCCCCAGGCACTACGTGCCGGCGTCGCATGATTACGCGCTCGCCGTCCGGCTGGGGCTCGGCTGGGGAATGGTGCCACTGCTGCAGGGCGATCAAGAGCTGGTGCGGCTCGGGGGACCACCGCTGCGCGTCAGCCTCTACTGGCAGCAGTGGAATCTGCGGTCTCGGCTGCTCGACACCATCGCCGCCGAGGTCGCGGACGAGGCGCGGCGGGTGCTGTCGCGCTGACGGCAGGACCCGTCGAGGGTGAGTTCGGGCACGACAACCAGCCGATCGGTTCTCGATCGTCACAGACATTCAGTCATGAAATACCGATGTGGACGCCTGATCGTGATCACAGACCCCTTGAAATAAGACATTCCTTGGACAAAGCTGACGGGAACGATATGAACACTCGGATGCGGGCCGCAGAAGGGCGGCCATCCCCAGGCATCTGCGGTTCATGAATTCCTGAGGGGGAATGCCATGGCTGAGAAGGATACGCAACGCAAAGTTCTGGCAGTTCTGGCCGGTGGGCTGGTGCTCGGCGTAGGGATCGGGGTGACGCTCGCGGCCTGGAACGATTCGGAGTTCGCGACCGGCACGTTCACCGCAGGCTCGTTCAACCTCGAGGGCTCGACGACGAGTGCCACGACCGGATATGCCAACCACAACGTCGACCTGGGGCAGACGGCCGCAGCGCTCGTCTTCGAGCTGCCGGCTGTCGCATCGTCGATGTCGCCGGGCGACGTCGTCTACGCGCCGTTCTGGGTGCGGCTCGACAGCACCACAACGAACAGCGCCACGCTCGTCCCGTCGGGGATCACCGCGGGAACGGGCGGAAACGAGGCGAACCTCTCGTACACGGTCACAGCGATCGACGCGGGTGATGCGTGTGATGCCACCGCCGCAGGGACGGTCGTCGCATCGGGAACGACACTCAGCGCTCAGACCGGAGCCACCTCGGTTCCGCTGACCGAGGGCACCCCGGCAGGGACCGCGGGAACGCCCGTTCAGCTGTGCTTCGCGGTGACAGCCGGTGCCGGTCTCACGCAGGGTGCGACCGCGACCGCGACATGGGAGTTCACGGCCACCTCGACTGCGGACTGATCATGGCTGTCACCCGCAGAGGCGTGCGGGAGGCGAAGCGGCTGCTCTCCCGTCGGATTCGAGCCGTTCTCGCGGGCGGCCTGGTGTTCGGCGTCGGCGCGACCATGACCCTCGCCGCCTGGAACGATTCCGAGCACGGCAACGCGACATTCACCGCGGGGCGGTTCGACATCGTGGGTGCGACCGACGGCACGACGTTCTCGAGCCACCCCGTCGGCACTCCGGCAGCGCTGTCGTTCAGCGCACCGTTCTCGGCCATGGCTCCGGGAAACACCGTGTACTCGCTGTTCAGCGTGCGCACCGCGAACCCATCCGTCGCGGGCACGCTGCAGCTGAGCGTGACCTCGACGGCGGGAACCGGTCTCGGCACCTACCTGCGTTACGGCGTGCGGGCGATCGCCGGGACGACGTGCAACGGCACGACCTATACGGCCGGCACCGCGGTCGTTCCCGACAACTCGCTGATGTCGGTCGGCGGCACCGGAACCCAGGCGGTCTCGGCGAACGGCGGGACGACGGTGAACTACTGCTTCGCGGTGACGTTGCCCGCTGCGACCGACAACGGAGCTCAGGGACTGACGGCGATCCAGACATGGCAGGTCGTCGGCACCTCCAGCTGATGCGCGGGCAGAGCTACGGATGATGTCTGAGGAGGAACGATGAGCGCACCCACGAGGCGGAGCCTGCGTGAGCAGACGGCGACCGTCGACGCGTCGCCCTCCGCGCCCGCAGCGTCGGCATCCGTTCCGAGGCGTTCGACCCGTCGAGGTCTCGGGCGCGTGCTCGCCGACGCCCTTCTCTGGCTCTCGGCGATCGCCGGCGTCGCCTGCATGGTGCTGGTCGTCGTGGCCCTCACGGCGAACATCACCCTCATCATGTTCCGCACCGGATCCATGGCGCCGACGATTCCGGCAGGCTCCGTCGCGGTCGTCCAGAGCGTCGCCGCCTCGCAGGTGCAGGTCGGCGACGTCGTCACCGTCGATAGGGCGGGCGACCTGCCTGTCACTCACCGGATCACGTCGATCACTCCGGGGTCGAACGAGGATGAGCGTGTGATCACGATGCGAGGAGACGCGAACGCAGCCGACGATCCGTACCCGTACACCGTGCAGACGGTGCGAGTCGTGCTGTTCTCCGTTCCGGGAATCGCCACCGTGATCGTCGCGATGGGCAACCCCTACGTGCTCGGCGGCCTCACCCTCGGCGCGACGGCCCTGGTCGTCTGGGCGTTCTGGCCGCGCTCGTCGAAGGATCGTCGCGTGCGGACCCACACGGCGGGGGCCGGCCGATGAACCGGCGGGCCGCATGCGCGACGAGCGCCTCGGCGGTCGTTCTCGGAGCGCTTCTCGCGGGCCCTGCGTGGGCGTCGCCGTCCACGCAGGTGGTGCAGGGAGATGTTCTGCGGTTGGTCTCGGTCGCCGACTGGGACGCTGCTTCGAGCCTGTTGCCAGGACAGCCAGTGCACTGGGACGTGACGGTGAGTGCGGAGGCGCCCGACCCGGGAGTCGTGGCGGTGGGCGTGAGCGCGTCGGGAGATGCGTCGCTCATCGTGGATGCCTACCGGTGCGAGCTGGTGTGGGACGAGACCGGCTGTGCCGGCGGCGTGGAAGAGCTGACAACCGGCTGGCCGATTCCCCGAGACGGCGCGGAGGTGGACCTCCTCGAGATGCCGGACACGGAGGTCGCGCACCTGAGGCTCGTCATCTCTCTGGCCGGCGACGACGCCGGAAGCACGCAGGTGCGGGTGCATGCGCGCGGCGCCGGGGAGTCGGCCGTGATCGGCCCGGACGGGGGACTCGCGACGACCGGCCTCTCACCGCTCGCGCCCTGGACGATCGGCGCGGCCATCGCCGTGGGCGCCGTCGGAACGTTGCTGTTCGTGGCGGGCCGCCGCCGTGTCCTCGTCGAGAGGGAGGACGGGGCATGACCGGCCGACGTGGGCGGCGCGTCCTCGCCGGCGTCGCGGGGGCAGCTCTTCTGCTGGGCATCGGCATGGCACCGTCGGCTCAGATGACCGAGGCGGCTTTCACCGACAGCGACCACGCCCGGACGACCATCACCGCACTGCGTCTCGCTCCACCTCAGATCACCAGCTTCTCCTCGTGCATCCGGCCGCCCGTGCTGGGCGGTTCGTTCATGAAGATCGTCTTCCAGTGGCCGAACGCTGCGGCACCGTACTCGACCATGACATCGGCGAACGTGCAGTGGCGCGTCGGCACGACGGTGATCGCCCCCGTGGTCACGGGGCCGGATGCCCAGGGCAGGTACACGGCGGACATCACGACAGGATTGCTCTCGGGGCTGCTCGGGTCTTTGCTGGGCGCGGACGTCATCCTCGAGATGCGGACGACGTATTCGGGGTGGACCTCTCCCGGAGTCACCACAGCCACCTACAACGCTCCGCTGATCGCGGGCGCGCCGACCTGCACTCCCGCCAACGGCGTCTAGTCGGCGAGAGCGAGCGCGCGGAAGGCGTCGCGCTCGCGAAGGTGCTCGCGGCGACTGGCGGCGGCCGCTGCCGCAGCATCCGCTATCCGGGTGGGCACCTGCATGCCGGTGGTTCGTCGGTACAGCTCGTCGATGAGGTCGGTGGCGAGGCCGACGAGCTTCGCGATCTCGCGGTCGTCGCGATCGATCCAGACGCAGCGGGGCTCATCGTGGATCGGAGCGAAGTCGACGTGCTCCTCCCAGACGAAGAGAGTGCGCTCGGCGCCGAGCACGTGCTGCTGCCACCAGATCTGGCGGAGGTAGGTGCGGGGGATGCCACGGAACGCCTTGTTCGTGGTCTTGATCTCGGCGAGCTTCACGCGGCCGTCCGCGTCGACGGCGATGCCATCGGGGGTCGCCAGGTGCCGGTGCTCGACCTCGGCGCGGAACAGGGCGGACGACGGCAGGATGCCGTGGGTCGCCGCCACCCAGGCGGCGATCTCGGGCTCGCGGCGTCTCCCGTGATCGGTATAGGCGTTGCCTCCGAAGCGGGGGCCACCGCCGAGCYTCGAGTCGGCCGCGCGCGCGATCGACCTCTCGCTCGTGAGTCCGGCGACGTCCGTGGCGGTGATCCCGCGCGAGCGTGCCCTCATCCAGGCCACGCGGTCGCGGGAGTCCGCGACGATGCGAGCTTGGAGTTCGGGGGTCACCTATCGAGGGTAACCCCGGTCGCCGACTCTCCCTCCCGCACACGCCGCTCCGTGGCATCCCCCGGGCGCTCTCCGCGTCGGAAAGGGGTCAGCCGAGCTCAGGCCACACCTCGGGGCCGGAGGATCCGGCGACGTAGTCGTCGAGCGGCACATCGCCCTGCCGCCACGCCTCGAGGATCGGAGCCACGATGCGCCAGGACTGTTCGGCGGCGTCGCCGCGCACTGCCAGCATCGGGTCGCCGTCCAAGACGCCGGACAGGACCTCGGCATACGCCTTGAGTGCACCCTCTCCGAGCTCGGCCGACAACGTGGCCCGCTCCAGTTCGAACGGGTCCTCGGACGCATTGAGGTTCAGCTCGAGGGACATCCGGTCCGGTCCCAACGAGAACCGCAGCACCGCGCCGTCCGACGTGCCCGTGAGTCCCCGTGGCAGGTGGCGGACCGGACGGAAGCGCACGACGATCTCCCTTGCAGGCGTGCCGAGGGCTTTGCCGGAGCGGAGCCGGAACGGGATCCCCGCCCATCGGGCGTTCCGCACCTCGAACGTCGCCTCGGCGAGCGTCTCGGTCTGGCGGTCGGGGTCGACCCCCGGCTCGTCGACGTACGACGGCTTCGCCGCGCCGTCGATCTCTCCTGCGGTGTATCGGGCTCGGCGCGACGACCCAGCGGGGTCGTCGCCCCACACCGCGGTCGCACGCAGCACCGCAGAGGTCGCGGCCCGGAAGTCGATCTCATCGAGAGTCGCCGGCTCCTCCATCGCGAGCACGGCGAGCACCTGCAGCAGGTGGCTCTGGATCATGTCGACCAGTGCGCCCGCTTTGTCGTAGTAGCCCGCGCGTCCCTCCAGCGCCAGCGACTCGTCGTAGACGATGTCGACCGACTCGATGCTCTCGGCAGACCAGAGCGGCTCGAGGATGCGGTTCGCGAACCGCGCTCCGAGGAGGTTGAGCGTGGTCGAGCGGCCGAGGAAGTGGTCGACCCGAAACACCTGGCTCTCGGGCACGAGATCGGTCAACGTCCGGTTCAGCTCTTCGGCACTCGCCTCGTCCGTGCCGAAGGGCTTCTCCATGACGAGCATCGCGCCCGCCGGCAGCATGTCGGGGGTGAGAGTCGCGACAGATGCCGCGGCCACGGCGGGCGGCACGGCGAAGTAGAGCGCGACCTGCCCGGTGCAGTCCTTCAACAGTGCGCGGAGGTCGTCCGGATGTGTGATGTCGGTCCGCGTGTACGTCACGTCCACGCGGGACGCGGCGTCCTCGGCATCCATCGACGCGAACGACGCGCGGACGACGGACTCGAGATCCGCGTCGGTCCACTCCTCGCGGTCGGCGCCGACGATGCGAACCGCGCGGGAGGGCTCCCGTGTCAGCAGCTGTCCCAGCGCGGGGAGGAGGAGCCGGGCGGTGAGGTCGCCACCGGCCCCGAGGATCACCAGCGTCGTCGCATCGGTCATGGTCTCACCGTATCCCGTCCTCTCGACGGACGGTCGTGCCAGAATCGGTCGATGCCCGCTCCCATCGAGGACTACGCCCTGCTCAGTGACTGCCGCACCGGCGCGCTCGTCTCGAAGGAGGGCAGTATCGACTGGCTCTGCCTTCCTCGCTTCGACGCGCCGTCGTTGTTCGGAGCCCTGCTCGGAGAGGCGAGCAACGGATGCTGGAGCCTGCGGCCGCTCGATGCCGCCGCGACCTCGCAGCGCCACTACGTGTCGGACACGTTCATCCTGGTCACCCGATGGGAGACGGCCGACGGCATCGCAGAGGTGCAGGAGTTCATGCCGCTGCAGTCCTCGCGCACCGATGTCGTTCGCAGGGTCGTCGGCATCGCGGGCCACGTCGAATTCGTCACCGAGCTGCGCCTGCACTTCGACTACTCCCGCAGGCTCCCGTGGGTGCGGCAGGTGGGCACGAATGAGGAGCCGGCGCTGCGCGCGACGGCCGGACCCGAAGCCGTGACCGTGCGCGGCGTGCGGCTCGTCGCGGAGGACCACCGGCACCGTGCGACGTTCACGGTCGCCGCGGAGGAGGTCCGTGACCTGACGCTCAGCTGGTTCCCCTCGCACGAGCACGCGCCGGCGGCACTCGACGTCGACGACGCGATCGCCGGAACGATCCTGGTGGCAGGCGTGGGCGAGCGGGATCCAGCACGACGGCGCGTACCGCGGAGAGGTCGTGCGGTCTCTGCTGGTGCTGAGGGCACTCACGAACAAGGACACCGGTGGCATCGTGGCTGCGGCCACGACATCGCTTCCCGAAGACTTCGGCGGCTCGCGCAACTGGGACTACCGCTTCGTCTGGTTGCGGGACGCCGCCCTGACGCTCGAAGCCCTCATCGCTCACGGGTTCCTCACCGAGGCGCACCATTGGCGGCGATGGCTGCTCCGAGCCGTGGCCGGTGAGCCGAACGAGGTGCAGATCATGTACGGGATCGCGGGAGAGCGCGACCTCATCGAACGAGAGCTCACGAGTCTGCCCGGCTATGGAGGTGCGGCCCCGGTGCGGATCGGCAACGGCGCGGTCGACCAGTACCAGGGCGACGTGATCGGCGAGGTGCTCGTCGCTCTGGAGGCGGCCCGGATCGCCGGCCTCGAGGAAGGGGACTTCTCCTGGCCCCTCCAGCGGGCGCTCATCGAGCAGGTGATCGCCTCGATCCAGCGTCCCGACAACGGCATCTGGGAGRTCCGGGGCGAGCCGCAGTGGTTCACGCATTCGAGGGTCATGATGTGGGCTGCGCTTGACCGCGGCGTCCGGGCCGTGCAGGAGCATGGCCTCCCGGGCGACGCCGATCGATGGGCGGGCGTCCGTGACGGACTGCGGCGCGAGATCGACGAGCACGGAGTCGACGCGGACCACGGGTACTTCGTTCAGCACTACGGCTCGATCGAGGTGGATGCGTCGCTGCTCGTGCTGCCTCAGGTGGGGTTCTGCGACCCTGACGATCCGCGGATGCTGCGAACGGTGGAGCAGATCGAGCGCACCCTGCTCACCGACGGATTCCTCCGCCGCTACCGCACGGAGTCGGGTGTGGACGGGCTCGACGGCGATGAGCATCCCTTCATCGCGTGCAGCTTCTGGCTGGTCGAGCAGTATACGACGAGTGGCCGTGTCGACGAGGCGCGCGATCTGATGGAGCGGTTGATGGGGATGACGAACGACCTCGGACTGCTGTCGGAGGAGTACGACGTCGCGAACGCGCGGCAGGCCGGCAACACCCCGCAGGCGCTCTCGCACCTGAGTCTCATCCGCGCCGCCGACGCGCTCGCGGGCCACGGAGGTCGCGCCGCGCACAGTCGGTGATCCCGACCGATTTGGGGCCGGGGATGCCGTGGGGTACAGTTGTCGTAACCGAAGACCGCTGGTCATCGTCGTGTGCGCAAGCGCATGAGGATCGAAGCTCTGCTCAGCAGGGGCCCGCGCAGGACACGAACTTCTCAAAGCTCCGTGCGCTTGCGCCGGAGCTTTTCTGTTGCCAGCGGTCGGAACCGGCGCCTCACCTCCGTGGGGCGCCTCGTACACACCAAGGAGTGACCATGGCGCAGAAGGACGCATCGGTTGCCGAGCTCACGAAGTCATTCGAGAACTCGACTGCCGTTCTGCTGACCGAGTACCGCGGTCTGACGGTTGCCCAGCTCAAGGAGCTGCGCAACAGCATCCGTCAGGACGCTGAGTACGCCGTGGTGAAGAACACGCTGACCAAGATCGCCGCCAACAAGGCTGGCATCACCGCGCTGGACGACGACCTCAAGGGTCCGTCGGCCGTCGCGTTCGTGCACGGTGACTTCGTCGCCACTGCCAAGGCTCTTCGTGACTTCGCCAAGGCCAACCCGCTTCTCGTGATCAAGTCGGGCATCTTCGAGGGCAACGCCCTCACCGCCGACGAGGTCAACAAGTACGCCGCGCTCGAGAGCCGTGAGGTTCTGCTGGCGAAGGCTGCGGGCATGATGAAGGCCACGATGGGCAAGGCTGCCGCCACCATCGATGCTCTTCGCGAAAAGCTGGAGACCGCTGAGGCCGCGTGAGCGACCTGCGATCTCGTTCAACAAACCCATCTATCTAGGAGATACATCATGGCTAAGCTCACCACTGAGGAGCTGCTCGAGCAGTTCGCAGGCCTGACCCTCGTCGAGCTCAACGACTTCGTCAAGGCGTTCGAGGAGAAGTTCGAGGTCACCGCTGCTGCCCCCGTCGCCGTTGCAGGCGCAGGCGGCGGCGCTGCTGAAGAGGTTGAGGAGAAGGACTCCTTCGACGTCATCCTCGAGGCTGCCGGCGACAAGAAGATCCAGGTCATCAAGACCGTCCGCGAGCTCACCTCGCTCGGCCTCGGCGAGGCCAAGGCTGTCGTCGACGGTGCTCCCAAGGCCGTGCTCGAGGGCGCGAACAAGGAAGCCGCCGAGAAGGCAAAGGCTGCTCTCGAAGAGGCAGGCGCCACGGTTACCCTCAAGTAATCCGTTCCAGGTCGCGGCGCGTGCGCCTCGACCTGGATGCGTCTGAACGCTTCACGAAAGCCCCGGGTCCGCCCGGGGCTTTCGTGCGTCCGGGGCCGGTGAGAGGCCTCGCGAGCGAGGTCGCGGGTCAGCGTCGACCCGCGGTGGAACTGCGAACGACCAGGGCGGATGCTGTCACAGTGCGCTCTCGTGGCGAGTCCGGCTGGTCTATCTGCTGCCGCAGCAGCCGCACCGCCTCGTGCCCCTGCTCCCGTGGCGACTGCTTGATGGTGGTGAGCGCGAACATCTCGGCGTGCTCGTGGTCATCGACCCCGACGATGCTGAGTTCGGTGGGGACGGCGATCCCCAGGCGCCGGGCCGCGATCATCGCTCCGATCGCCGCCTCATCGCACACGCCGACGATCGCGGTGGGTCGCCCTCGGCGATCACCGAGCAGCTCGACGGCGGCGGCGTAGCCGCCGGGCATCGTCGGGCGCGCATCCGCGATCCTGGCGATCGCTTCGAGGCCCGCTGCAGCGAGTGCCTCGAGGTATCCCTCGACACGCTGGGCGTCGCCGAAGCTGAGGTCGTCCGGATCCGTGGAACCACCGACGAATGCGATGTCGGTGTGGCCGAGTTCGATGAGGTGCTCGGTGGCGATGCGAGCGGCGGCGACGTCATCGATGGACACCGCGCTCGACCCTTCGCTGTAGGGGCCGACACTGACGAGCGGCCGCTCTGAGCGATGCAGCCGCTCGAGCTCCTGCGCGCTGGGTTGGATGCCGACGGCGATGATCCCGTCGAACCGCCGGCCGGGCAGCACCGTGTCGAAGAGGCGCTCGCGGGTCTCGCTGCCTTCGCGGATGCCGTAGAGGGCGAGCTCGTAGTCGAGAGCGAACAGCGACTCCTGGATCCCGGCCAGCAGCTCGGAGAAGTACCAGCGGTCGACAGGAGGCATGATGACGCCGACGGTCTGCGTCCGCCCCGTGGCGAGGCTCGTCGCGGAGGAGTGGGCGACGTAGGCGAGCTCATCGGCGGCATCGGCGACCCTCTGACGGGTGCCGTCGGAGACGTATCCGCGTCCGCTGAGCGCTCGGCTCGCCGTCGCCTTCGACACGCCTGCGCGCGCCGCGACGTCCGCGATCGTGCTCATCGGTCCTCCTCGACCATGCCTTTCGACGCGAGTCCCCGCCTCCACGCCGATGAAAGCGTAACCGTTCAGCGGCGGGAAAGGAACCGGTTCCATACGAATTGCTCGGGAGCGCTCCCACGTCCGAGCATCGGACATCACGAAAGGTTGCGAGCTTGTGATCCTGGCTTATTGTGTCGCGGCGTGAGACCCCGGTAGGTTGTCCTGGAATCGGTTCCCGATTCTGCGCCGAGGGGCGGCGCAGGATGACGTGGGAACCGTGAAACTCGAAGAGGAGAATTCACATGGGTCTGTCACAGCGTTCCCGGCGTTACGCGCCAATCGCACTGCTGGGAGTCGCGGGCATCGCGCTCGCCGGCTGTGGTGCTCCCGGCGGCACGGACGGCGGGGGAGAAGGCGGTGGTGGCGGCGATAACTCCGTCACGATCTACGGCACGATCGTCGAGGGAGAAGCGGAACTCCTCGCGGAGTCCTGGGCGGACTTCGAAGAAGAGAACGACATCGAGATCAAGTACGAGGGCAGCCAGGACTTCGAGACTCAGCTCGGAACGCGCGCACAGGGCGGCAACCCGCCCGACATCGCGATCTTCCCGCAGCCCGGACTCTTCGCGGACTACGCCGCCCGCGACTTCCTGAAGCCAGCACCCGAAGCGGTCGAGGCGAACGCGAAGGAGTACTGGACGCAGGGGTGGGTCGACTTCGGCACCTACGAGGACGAGTTCTACGGCGCACCGCTCATGGCGAGCGTCAAGGGCTGGGTCTGGTACTCGCCCAAGAAGTTCGCCGAATGGGGTGTCGAGGAGCCGACGAGTTGGGAAGAGCTGCTCACGCTCACTCAGAAGATCCAGGAGACGAGTGGCAAGGCTCCGTGGTGCGCCGGCTTCGAGTCGGGCGTCGCGACGGGTTGGCCCGGAACAGACTGGATCGAGGACCTCGTGCTCCGCAACGCCGGAGCAGATGTCTACGACCAGTGGGTCAAGAACGAGATCCCGTTCACCGACCCGCAGATCAAGGAGGCGTTCGACGCGACGGGTGAACTCCTGCTCAACCCGGCCTACGTCAACGGCGGCTTCGGTGACGTGCGCTCGATCAACTCGACCGCATTCGGTGATGTCGCCCCGGCAGTCGCCAGCGGCGAGTGCGCGCTGACCCACCAGGCGTCCTTCCTCTCGGGCTTCTTCCCCGAGGGCACGGACATCTCCGAGGAGGGCGACGTCTGGGCCTTCCTGCTTCCGAGCCAGAGCGAGGACGAGACGTTCATCACCGGTGGTGGCGAGATCGTCGGCGCGTTCAGCGACGACGAGGCGACGCAGAAGGTGCTGGAGTACCTCTCGAGCCCCGAGTGGGCGGACAGCCGTCTCGCGCTCGGCGGCGTGACCTCTGCGAACAAGGGCGTCGACATCGAAGCCGTCGAGAACCCGATCCTGCAGGAGTCGATCAAGCTGCTGCAGGACGACTCGGTGACGTTCCGCTTCGACGGATCCGACCAGATGCCCGGAGCCGTCGGCTCCGGAACCTTCTGGAAGGGCATGGTCGCCTGGATCAACGGGACCTCGACTGACGAGGTGCTGACCCAGATCGAGACCGGTTGGCCCTCCAGCTGATCGGATGAGGTGGGCCGCCCCGATGGGCGGCCCACCCTCTCGCACTCGGACCACGCATGGGCGCGCCGTCCGCTGATCAGCTCCGTCTCATGAAGGGGAATCCATGAACGCGACTGTGTTCTTCCAATGGATCGGGTCTCTGCCCCCGATCGTCCAAGCTCTCGCCGTCGTCCTCGCCTTCGCGGTGGTCGTCGTCGTCATCCTGCTGCTCGTCGACATCGCGCCGCGAAAGGGCGCGCTCTACACCGGCATTCGCCTCGCGATGTGCCTCCTCATCCCATTCGCGGTGATGTGGTTCTTCAACTCGTACTACTGGGCGATGGGAGTGGCAGTCGCCGTGGGAGCGCTGTTCTTCTTCCTCGACTACCGATCCCGCGACGGAGCGGGGTACCTGATCCAGCTCGTCGCCTTCATGGCGCCGGCGATGCTGCTGCTGGTGGCAGGACTGATCCTTCCGTCGATCCAGACCGTCTACGCGTCCTTCTGGAACTCGACCGGCAGCGACTTCGTCGGCTTCTCGAACTACCTCTGGATCTTCACGCAGTCCGACGGCGTCACCTCGGTGGTGAACACGATCGTCTGGGTGCTGCTGGTTCCGACGCTCTCGACGATGGTCGGTCTGGCCTACGCGGTCTTCATCGACAAGACCCGCGGCGAGAAGATCTACAAGCTGCTGGTCTTCATGCCGATGGCGATCTCGTTCGTCGGCGCGAGCATCATCTGGCGTTTCGTGTATGCCTATCGCGGTCCGGAGTTCGAGCAGATCGGTCTGCTCAACCAGATCCTGGTCTGGTTCGGCGGAGAGCCGCAGCAGTTCCTGCTGAACGGTCCGTGGAACAACCTGGCGCTCATCGTCGTGCTGATCTGGGTGCAGACCGGGTTCGCGATGGTCGTCCTCTCGGCATCCATCAAGGGCGTGCCCACCGAGCTTCTCGAAGCGGCCGAGCTTGACGGCGCGAACGCCTGGGAGCGATTCCGCTCGGTGACGATCCCGTCGATCCGACCGGCGCTGATCGTCGTGCTGACCACGATCTCGATCGCCTCGCTGAAGGTGTTCGACATCGTGCGAACCATGACCGGTGGCAACTACGGCACATCCGTGCTCGCGAACGAGATGTACACGCAGTTCTCCAAGTTCGAGGCGGGTCGCAGCGCTGCGCTCTCCGTCATCCTGTTCATCCTGGTGCTCCCGATCGTCATCTACAACGCGCGCCAGATCAAGAAGCAGCGGGAGATCCGATGACCGACACCGTGAACTCAGACACCGGCCAGAGCACCAGGGCGATCACGACCGCCGGACGCTTCGAAGCGTCGGCAGGCCGTGCACGCAAGCGGCTCAGCCGCCCGTGGGCGACGGTCGCATCGATCGTCATCGCCGTGGTGTGGACCATCCCGACGCTCGGACTGTTCATCTCGTCGTTCCGTGAGAGGGATGCGATCGAGACCACCGGGTGGTGGACGTTCTTCACCAATCCACAGTTCACCATCGACAACTACGTGGCGGTGCTGCAGTCGGGCACCACGCAGCTGACGATCCTGGAGTCCTTCTTCAACTCGATCGTGATCACGATCCCGGCCACGCTCATCCCGCTGATGATCGCGGCGATGGCGGCGTACGCGTTCTCGTGGATCGACTTCAAGGGACGCAACGCGCTGTTCATCTTCGTGTTCGCACTGCAGATCGTGCCGATCCAGATGGCGCTGGTGCCGCTGCTGTCATCGTTCTCGCGGGGGATCAACCTGTTCGGCGTGCAGGTGACGCAGGGACTCGACGCCTCCGGCGGCTATGCGCAGGTGTGGATCGCCCACACCATGTTCGCGCTGCCGCTGGCGATCTACCTGCTGCACAACTTCATGTCGGAGATCCCCGGCGAGATCATCGAAGCCGCGCGCGTCGACGGTGCATCCCGCGGCCAGATCTTCTTCCGGATCGTGCTGCCGCTGACGATGCCGGCGATCGCGTCGGTGGCGATCTTCCAGTTCCTGTGGGTGTGGAACGACCTGCTCGTCGCCCTGGTGTTCGCCGACGGCGCCGCCTCGCCGATCACCAAGGTGCTCGCCGAGATCACCGGCCGCGGTGAGGGCTGGTACCTCCTGACTGCAGGTGCGTTCGTGTCGATCATCGTCCCGCTGATCGTGTTCTTCTCGCTCCAGCGGTACTTCGTGCGAGGACTCCTGGCGGGGTCCACGAAGGGCTGATCGGGTCGGTACGAGAGGTCGAGCACACGATGCCGCGATCGGGCGCAACACAGCCCCGGTCGCGGCATCGTCGCACGTACGCTGTGAACATGAAGTACGCAGACTCCATCGTCGATCTCGTCGGCGACACGCCCCTCGTGAAGCTCCAGCACGTCACCGAGGGCGTCGCGTGCACCGTGCTGGTGAAGCTGGAGTACCTCAACCCCGGCGGTTCCGCGAAGGATCGCATCGCCTCGAGGATCATCGATGCCGCCGAGGCCTCGGGCGACCTGAAGCCGGGCGGCACCATCGTGGAGCCCACGAGCGGGAACACCGGCGTCGGCCTCGCACTGGTCGCCCAGCAGCGCGGATACAAGTGCGTCTTCGTGCTGCCCGACAAGGTCGGGGAGGACAAGATCGACGTGCTGCGGGCATACGGTGCCGAGGTGGTCGTGACGCCGACCTCGGTCGCGGCAGAGAGCCCGGAGTCGTACTACAGCGTCAGCGATCGGCTCGCCCGCGAGATCCCCGGGGCGTTCAAGCCGAACCAGTACGAGAATCCGAACGGACCCCGCAGCCACTACGAGACCACCGGTCCCGAGATCTGGCGCGACACCGACGGACTGATCACGCACTTCGTCGCCGGCGTCGGCACCGGGGGCACGATCACGGGCACCGGTCGCTATCTGCGTGAGGTGTCGGAAGATCGCGTGCGCATCGTGGGAGTCGACCCGGTGGGCAGCGTCTACAGCGGTGGCACGGGACGCCCGTATCTGGTCGAGGGGGTCGGCGAGGACATCTGGCCCGGCGCCTACGATCCGAGGGTTCCGCATGAGATCGTCGCGGTCGACGATGCGGAGTCGTTCGCGATGACCCGGCGACTCGCGCGTGAAGAGGGAATCCTCGTCGGCGGCTCGAGCGGCATGGCCGTGGTCGGCGCGCTGCGGGTCGCTCGCGACCTGCCGGCGGATGCCGTGATGGTGGTGCTGCTGCCGGACGGCGGACGCGGCTACCTCAGCAAGATCTTCAACGACGGCTGGATGCGCTCCTACGGCTTCAGCGAGGTCGAGGAGGGCGAGACGGTGGCCGACGTGCTGGCCGCCCGCACCGCCCGGCTGGGGGAGGGGATCCCCGATCTGGTGCACGCGCACCCGACCGACACCGTGCTCGAGGCCATCGGCATGATGACCGAGTACGACGTCTCGCAGCTGGTGGTGCTGAGCGCGGAGCCGCCCGTGATGATGGGCGAGGTCGTCGGCACGGTCGACGAGAAGGGTCTGCTCGACCTGCTGTTCCGCGGCGACGCCAAACCGGCGGATGCCGTGGGAGCACACGTGGGGGAGCGGCTGCCGCTTCTCGGCATCCATGCCCCTCTCGCGCAGGCGAGGGCCGCTCTGGCCGACGCCGACGCGCTGCTCGTCACGCTCGACGGCAAGCCGCACACCGTGCTCACCCGGCAGGATCTGCTCTCGTACCTCTCGCGCTGACGCCCGGCGTAACAGGGCCAGCCGACCTCCCCGGGGCGGACGTAGGCTGAGGAGCATGTCAGAGCATGCCTTCGCCACCCGAGCCATCCACGCCGGTCAGGCACCCGACCCGACCACGGGGTCGATCATCCCGCCGATCTATCAGGCGTCCACCCATGTGCAGGACGGCATCGGCGGGTTCCGCGACGGCTACGAGTACAACCGCGCAGGCAACCCGACGCGCTCCTCGCTCGAGACGCAGCTCGCGGCGCTCGAGGGCGGCGCGAACGCCCTGTCGTTCGCCTCGGGGCTCGCAGCAGAGGACGCGCTGCTGCGCGGCATCCTGAAGCCCGGCGACCATGTCGTGCTCGGCAACGACGTCTACGGCGGCACCTACCGCCTGTTCGCCCGCGTACTCGCACCGTGGGGGATCGAGTTCTCGACGGTCGAACTGTCCGACGTCGACGCGGTGCGCGCGGCGATCCGCCCCGAGACGAAGATCGTCTGGGTCGAGACACCCAGCAACCCGCTGCTGAAGATCGTCGACATCGCGCTCGTCGCCGAGATCGCGCACGCCGCCGGTGCCATCGCGGTCGTCGACAACACCTTCGCCTCTCCGGCACTGCAGCAGCCGCTCTCGCTCGGCGCCGACCTCGTCGTGCACTCCACGACGAAGTATCTCGGCGGACACTCCGACGTCCTCGGCGGCGCGGTGGTGTTCGGAGACGACCGCTTCTTCGAGCAGGTCAAGTTCCAGCAGTTCGCCGTGGGCGCGGTCTCTGCCCCGCTCGACGCCTGGCTCACGACCCGCGGCATCAAGACGCTCGCGGTGCGGGTGCGCCAGCACTCCGAGAACGCACAGGCCATCGCCGAGTGGGCCACGGCGCGCCCCGAGTTCGCGACCGTGTACTACCCGGGGCTCGCCTCGCACCCGGGGCACGACATCGCCGCAGAGCAGATGAGCGGCTTCGGCGGGATGCTGTCGCTCGGACTGTCGGCGGGTGCGGATGCCGCCAAGGCGTTCGCCGAGTCGACCGAGCTCTTCCAGCTCGCCGAGTCCCTCGGCGGCGTCGAGTCGCTGATCGGCTATCCGCCGGACATGACCCACGCCTCGGTGAGAGGAACCGCGCTCGCCGTGCCCGAGAACGTGGTGCGCCTGTCGGTGGGCATCGAGGGCGTCGACGACCTCATCGCCGATCTCGAGCAGGGACTCGCGCGCCTCCGCTGATCGCAGGTCGTCGGTCGTCGGTCGGCGGTCGGAGGTCTGTCCGCCGGGTCCGCCGTCCGCCGAGGTCGGCGGTCGCGGGGCGCGGATCACCATGCGGGCGCTGGCTCAGAAGACGAATGCATGCGGAGACCGCGCGTTTCGGCATCCATCCGTCCTCGCGGCATGCGGGTGTGCGCCGGCGGGCTGTAACATGGACTCTTCGCCCGATTCGAATCGATTCGACAGCGTTCGCCGATTCGGTGGCCCTTGCGACGCGAACACATCCTTCGAGCGCCCCCTCCTCGAACACGCCCCTAGAACTCCGGAAGGACCGTCGTGCCCGACGCTCCACGCACTGATTCCATCTCGACGACCCCCGCGCCCGAGCGGACGGCGACGGGCAGCATCCGCATCCCGTCGGCGACGGGGGCGATCCGCACCCTCGGGTCGAACCCCGCCACGGCCCCGATCATGCTGCACCCCGGCGACTCGATCTCGAACGGCCGCCGCGCACTGTACATCGTGCTGCTCGGTGCTCTCACCGCGCTCGGACCCTTCACGATCGACCTGTACCTGCCTGCCTTCCCGGTGCTCGAGCAGGACTTCGAGACCACGGCCGCCGCCATCCAGTTGACCCTGACCGGCACGATGATCGGGTTCGCACTGGGCCAGCTCGTGGTGGGCCCGCTCAGCGACAAGGTGGGTCGGCGCATTCCGCTGATCATCGTGACCGCGCTTCATGTGCTGGCCAGCGTCGCCGCCGCATACGCCCCGACCCTTCCGCTGCTCAGCGGCGCCCGCGTGCTCATGGGAGTGGGAGCCGCCGCAGGTGGCGTCGTCGCGATGGCGATCGTGCGCGATCTGTTCGGCGGTCGTCGTCTGGTCGTGATGCTGTCGCGCCTCGCTCTGGTCTCGGGCGTCGCGCCCGTGATCGCTCCGCTGATCGGGTCGTGGCTGCTCACGTTCATGCCGTGGCGGGGCATCTTCGTCGTGCTCGCCCTCTACGGCGTGGTGATGCTGGTGTCGACCGTGGTGTTCGTGCCCGAGACGCTGCCGATCGCGCGTCGCCAGGAGAAGGGCGGCGCGACCGTCCTGCAGCGCTACCGCTCGGTGTTCTCCGACCGTGTCTTCATCGGCGTGCTGATCATCGGCGGCATGACCTTCTCCGGCCTGTTCTCCTATCTGTCGGCATCGCCGTTCCTGTTCCAGCAGACCCACGGGCTGGATGCGCAGCAGTACGGCCTGCTGTTCGCGGTCAATTCGCTCGGCGTCGTCGCCGGCGTCCAGACCGCCTCGCGACTCGCCGCACGATTCGGCCCGCAATGGGTGATGGCGTACTCCACAGCCGTGCTGCTGCTCGCCGGTATCGCCATCATCGTGACCGACCAGCTCGGGCTCGGCCTCTGGGGCACGGTCATCCCACTGTTCGTCTTCATGACGGCCTGCGGCTTCACCTTCCCGAACGTGCAGGTGCTCGCGCTCGACCGCCACGGCAAGGCGGCAGGCACTGCGGCGTCGGTCATCGGCGCCACGAACTTCGGCGTCGCGGGACTCGTCTCGCCGGTCGTCGGATGGATCTCGCACGGCACCGGAATCACCGCCACGAGCATGGCATCGGTCATGGTCGGATGCGCCGCGATCGGCATCCTTTCGCTGTGGCTGATCGTGCGACCGCGGACTGTCGGCATGCTGGCTCCCTGATTTTCAGCTTCCGACCGGCAGAATGGTTCGATGAGATCACGAACGCTGCTGTGGTGGGGAACAGGGATGCTCGTCGCGGCGACGCTCCTCGGAGCGGCGATAGTGTTCGGGTACACCGAGCCGCCAGGGTTCGACACCTGGTGGAATGACACGATCAGCGCGTCGCGCTCCGACTGGATGCTGTCGTTCGCATTGCTGCTCGATCACATCGGCGGCGGCTGGGTCGCGATCCTCCTCGTGCCCCTGCTGGTGATCATCGCGCTCCTGATCGCGCGCCGATGGCAGGCGGCCGTGTTCGCCGCCGTGGCGTTCCTCGTGAGCGCCGGTGCGGTGCAGCTGCTCAAGCACCTGTTCGGCCGGGCGCGTCCGGAGGACATGATCGTGGCGAGCGACTTCGGTTCATTCCCTTCAGGGCATGCGGCGAACGCAGCGACGATCGCGATGGTGCTGTGGCTCGTGTTCCCGCGGGTGTGGACCGCGATTCTCGGCATAGCGTGGGTCGTCGCGATGGCGGTCTCGCGCACCCTGCTATCGGTGCACTGGGCCACCGACACGCTCGGCGGCGCACTGGTCGGGGCCGGCGTCGTGCTGGTGCTCGGAGCGTGGCTGCTGCCGTGGGTGACGGGGTCGCGGCGAGACGATCCGGCGGTCACCTCGGTAGGCTGACAGCCCACCCCACTCATCGAGGAGCAGCAGTGTCCCGCATCCGTCCGTATCGACCGTCCGACCGCGATGCCCTCTACGAGGTGTGCGTGAGGACAGCGGATGCCGGGGCGGACGCGACCGGCCGGTTCTCCGATGACTCGCTCTGGGGCGACCTGTTCGCGGTGCCCTATGCGGAGAGGCACCCCGACCTCGCCTGGGTCGTCGAGACCGACGACGAGCGGGTGATCGGCTACATCGTGGCGACCGACGACACGGACGCCTTCGCGACCTGGTTCCGCGACGAGTGGTGGCCGACGCGGCAGGACCGGTATCCGCAGCCCGTCGAGCCGACGACCCGCGAAGAGCGGATGATCGAGCACGGCTACGCGCAAGCGCCCGGACGCAACGGCAATGCCGCGGAGTACCCCGCCCACCTGCACATCGACCTGCTGCCCGAGACGCAGGGGCAGGGACTGGGACGACAGCTCATCGAGACGCTGTTCGCCGAGTTGACCCGCCGCGGAGTGCGCGGGCTGCACCTGGGTATGGACCCGAACAACACCGGTGCCGCCGCCTTCTACGAGCGCCTCGGCCTGACGCCCCTGCCTGCAGAGCCGGGCGGACAGAGCTTCGGAGTGCGCTTCGTCTGATCTGCAGATGGGCGGACGCGTGCTGTGCGCGCTTCCGCCCGAGGGGACGAACTCCGCCTGACGGGGTGCGGATCTCGGGGTGGATGCCGGTGACGGCGGGACTCCGGTGCTCGCTGCGCTCGCTCCTCCCCGAATCCCCGGTGCTCGATGGAAGCACGAAGGGCCCCCGCTGGCGCGGGGACCCTTCGTGCTTTTCGGCGGTGACGGCGGGATTCGAACCCGCGGTTGCTTGCACAACACACGCTTTCCAAGCGTGCTCCTTCGGCCGCTCGGACACGTCACCAGGGAACAACCTGAACAGTCTATCCGATCGCGCGGACGGCCCCGACCAGGCGTCTCGGATGCCGGTGCTGCCGCCATCGCGCGGGATTCCGTTGAACCGATATGCGATGTGTCTTCGTCTTGCGCTCGCACCGACGCCCTTCTTAGCCTCGGGAGTGGACGCAATGTCGTCATATGAAATCACTCCTGCGTCGATCGGGCGCTACTGTCCCGGAAGGTACTAGATGACGACTGTCGAAACCACGGCCGCGCCCGGCTCGGCTCTGCGCGTGGCACTGCGCACTGCTCACTCCCGGTCGCTCGCAGACCTCGGACTCAATGCGATCGGTCGCGCCCGCTTCGGGTGGCGCGATCGGTCGATCGGCTCGGTGGTCGAACGCGCGGGTGGGCGGTATTGGCTGCGCGTCGTCTGGTCTGCCAGAGATCGGGCGCGTGGTTCCTGGTGGACCGGCAATCGGGACGCCTCGCAGATCGACGGGGTCGCGAAGCCGCGCCTGCTCGAGGTGCGGGCGTGGGAGGAAGGGCCACTCGTGTATCGCGCCGAACTCATGACCCTGCTGCCCGGGCGAGCGTGCGCGACGGACGCCGTGCTCGCAGGAGCGCCTGCGCTCGACGAGTCGTGGTGGGGAGAGCTGGAGCGCAACCTCGAAGCCCTGTCGGATGCGAGGACGGATCGGATGGTGCTCGACCCTGAGATCATGCGCCGGCGGATCAGCGTCTTCTTCGGCATCGAGATGGACATCGACTCGGATGATTGGGTGCCGAGCCACGGCGACCTGCACTGGAACAACATCCACCGCGATCCGTTCGCGATCGCCGACTGGGAGGCGTGGGGCCTCGCGCCGCGCGGTTACGACGCCGCGTTTCTGCTCGGTCACTCGCTGGCAGTGCCGCACGTCGCCGATCAGATCGCCCGACGCTTCCGGCGCGACCTGGAGTCGGAAGGCGGCATCGTGTCGCAGCTGTACGTGATGACGAAGCTGCTGACCCGTGCCGACGCAGGGGAGCACGAGCATCTCGTCCCCGCGCTCCATCGCCATGTGGGGCGCCTTCTCGGCACCAGGGTTCCCCCGGGCCGAAGGTCGTCGTCGAGCACCACCTGAGGCCGCCTCCGCGGGCGGAAACCGAGCTCTGACTTCGCATTTCTCATCCTAAATGGAAAATATTGCAGCACATTTGATGAATATATAGCCTCATATGAGGACGCGCCGATGCCCGAAAGGCATCCCGACATTTCTGGGGAGAAATGCACATCAGCACGAGTGAGGCATCGCGGAAGAGGCACGAACCGGAGCTCGTCGGGGCACGGGCGCTCCGTGAATGGATCACCGGTGAGCAGGAGCAGTACTCGCGGGTGTTCCTCGTCGAGAGCGGCGCCTCAGCGGAGACAGTCGCCGCGGTGGCCCGCGAAGACGACGCGGTTCTGCTGCACGCGCAGAGCGGCCCCTATGACGGACCGGCCGATGCCATTCGCTTCACGGGTGCGCTGAGTGAGGTCGGTGACGAGCTGTTCTTCGGCGAACGCGGCGTCGAGCTCCAGGACTACGTCGCTGCGGCGTTCGTGCAGATCATCGGACCCACAACGGTGGGCTTCTTCGACGAGACCGGTTGGCAGTCGTTCCTCGACGACGCCGATCTCGCTCGTCGCACGGGAGTCTTCCCGTCGTCATTGATCGACCCGCGGGTGCTGCTCGCGAACCGCCGCGCGCTTGCGGCACCGGGCGAACTCGCGACTCCGAGCGCGATCAGGGTGGGCTCGGACGGTCGGATCAGCGTCGGTCTGCAGGGCGAGGTCATCGGCGAGGTCGACGAGCTGGCGACCGTGATCGAGTCCCGCTTGCCTCGGGCTGTGGCGCTAGGAGGCATGGTGCCCAGACAGGCACTCATCGAGGGCCTGACCGGCCGCGGCTGGATCGGTCGCTATCTGCACGCGACGGACCTCATCACGATGCTCCGCTTGGCGAACGGCGTCGAGAAGATCTCGGGATTCGGCTGGTCGTTCGTCGATGATGCCCGCGCCGACGCCGAACCGTCGGCCTCGGATCCGTTCCTGCTCGAGACCTCAGACGGCTTCGTGCTCGCCGACGTGACGACGTTGCGTCGGCAGCTGCTGTCGCCGATGACAGCCAAGGTCGTCGATGCCACTCAGACCTCGAGCACACCTGAGATCGCGGTCGATCGATTGGCTCGGGAGTGCGGCTTGTCCGAGTCTGACGCGAACGCCCTGTGCCGCGACGCTGCCACCGCACTCAACATCCATTTCGGCACACGGGCCCACGCGTCACGCCACACGGCTTCGGGCAGCGGGCGATGAGTGTTCCGCACGCGTTGTGGACGTCGATGCTCCCCGCAGACGCCACCTTCACGCAAGAACGGGTCGCTGTCAGGGCCGCCGGAAATCGCATCGAGTTCGCGGACGGATCCACACGCCTCAGCGCGACGAGCGGACTGTGGAACGTTCCTCTCGGTTTCGGAAATCGTGCGGTCGCTGACGCCGTCAGCAGAGCGACGCACGACGCCTCGTACCTGACCCTGTTCCGCGCACCGCATCGATACGCCGAGGTCGCGGCCGAAGCGCTGATCGAACTTGCCGACCCCAGCCGGTACAGCCGTGTCATCTTCTGCACGTCGGGCGGGGCAGCGAACGACTCCGCGATGAAACTCGCACGGCAGTACTGGGCGCAGCAAGGAGCCGCGTCGCGTTCGCTGGTCGTGGGTCTGAAAGGCAGCTATCACGGCACGATGTACGGCAGCCACGCACTGAGCGGAGACGACCTCCTGCAATCCGTCTACTCCGTCGACCGGAGGTCGGTGCGGCATGTGTCTCACAGCGATGACGGAGAGGAGCTGGAGGCGCTGCTGAAGCGGGAAGGCTCCAGGGTCGCGTCAGTGGTCGTGGAGCCCGTCCTGGGCAGCGGCGCGCACCCGTTGTCCGACGCTTTCATATCCCGGATCCTCGACCTGCGAGAGGAATACGGCTTCCTGATCGTCGCGGACGAGGTCGCGACGGGCTTCGGACGCACCGGCACGATGTTCGCCACAGATGAGTGGGCTGCCCCGCCAGACGTGCTCGTTCTGTCGAAAGCGCTGACGAACGGCGCAACGGGCGCCGCTGCGCTGCTGGTGGGCGCTCGCGTGGCGTCCGAGTTCGTGCGCGGCGGCTGGACCTTCGTCCATGGCGAGACGCAGGCGGGGACGCCGGCGTGTGCGGCTGCCATCGTCGCGGTGATCGAAGAGCTGCGCCGTATCGACGTGGAGTCGACCACGCGAGCGCTGGCGGCAGACCTGTGGCACCTGGCGACTCGGCTGAAGTCCGACGGGGTCGTCGCTGAGGTGACAGGGCGGGGGTGCTTCGTGGGGCTGACCCTTCGCAACCAGGATGCGAGTCAGCTCACCGGCGCCGAAGTTCTCCGTGTCGTGGCCGCCATCGCGGAGAAGGGTGTGCTCGTGCAGCCCGGCCCCAGCGCCATCGAACTGATGCCGGCATACGGGTTCAGCGCGACTGAACTTCTCGAGATCGATTCGGCTGTGCGCGCCGGCGTCGCGCAGGTGCAGGAGCATCAGCGTGAGCTCTGAGTTCGCCGGTCGGGTTCCGACGCTCTGGCACGGGCGCGGCATCACGCGGCAGACGACCACGCGGCTCACCGCCGATCGCGAGACCCTCGTGATCGCGGATTCGTCGGTCGCAACACACGTCGTCGACGTCGACCGTTCGGCCAGAACCATCGAGGTGGACGCTCACTCCATGACCGTCGCAGTTGTCGTCGGGATAGCGCAGGAGATCGCTCGTCGGCCCCCGAGCGTGATCGTGGCCGTCGGCGGCGGGAGCATTCTCGATGCCACCAAAATCGTATCGCTCTCGCTCGCCCCGGGGCGAACCTTCGACTTCGCCGTCGAACGCGCGTCGAGGTCGGCGTTGACATTCCTGCCGGATGCCCGGCCGGCCGTGGACGTCGTGGCGGTGCCCACGACGCTCGGTACCTCGTCGGAGACGAACAGCGTCGGCATCCTCAAGCACGAAAGAGGTTATCGGCTCATCGTCGGGCGCTCCCTGAGACCCCGACACGCCATCATCGATCCCTGCAATCTGATGACCCTCACGCCGGCCTCGGTCAGGGAGGGCGCACTCGAGGCGTTCCTCCGTCTCGCAGGCGCATCCACGAGCTCACGGCGAAGTGCCAGAGGGCGACGCGACGCGGTCGTGATCGGAGGCGCCCTTCTCGAAACGGCCTCCGGCGAGGTGAATGCCGCCGCCTCACGCCTGCGTCTCGCCCGTCTGAGCGCGGCGACTCAGCGCAGCGGGGCGCTGAGAGGGCAGGATCCCTACAGCGCCCGCCACTGGTATGTGGCCAACGAAGTCGCCTTCGCTCTAGAGGTTCGCAAGATGGTCGCCACGGTTGCGGTCATCGCGGCGGTCTGGCGTCGAGTGTGCTCGGGAGACCCGCGGTGGGGAGATCGCGAGAGCCTCGAAGAGTTCTGGACGGGTGTAGCCGGGCGGGTGGCACTGCCCCTCGACCCCCCAGCGGGTATCGCCGCGCTCATCGACCGCTGGGGGATCCCGACTCCGCCACGGCCCACCGCCCAGACGATCCATCGCATCTCCGCCGCCGCGGAAACGGCGTGGGGAAACCGCTACCCGATGCTCGCGGGGCTCTTCGCGGACGACATCTGCGATCTGCTCCGTGATTCCTACTGGAGCGAAGGAGGTGAATGAGATGAACGAAAGCGTGCACACGAGTGTCCAGTTCCAAGAGCTGGAGGGAATGGATGCCCCCAGTTGGGAGAGCTTCTATCAGGGCGCGATCAGTGCGCTGGTGCTGATCGGGATCGGCGCTGCCGCAGCGACGTGATCCTGTCGAGCAGACAAGACGAAAGGGGAGGGAGGTGAGTATGCACGCAGCAATGCCGACCCTCGAGTTCACCGAACTGGAGGCCATGGAGGCGCCGGATGACGCCCTTGATTGGACCCGCGGATTCGCCGTCGGCGTGATCATCGGAATCATCGCGCTGACATAGAAACCGCCTTCGCAAGGCATACCGAGGAGGTAGCAGATGCAGACGGAGTCGCTCGAGTTCGTGGAGCTCGACCACATCGATGCACCACTCGAATGGTGGGAGCACGCGAGCTACATCATCGCCATCATCGCCATCATCGGCGGTGCGGCAGCGATCGCGACCTGACCGAAGGGGTGCGGGTGGGTTCGACGCGCCCGCACCCCGTTTTCCCCGCTGAGAGGTGATGCGTGAATGTCCAGTTCTCTTACTGAAGCCGTAGTGGCGAGGCTCCGCACGGTCGGAGCGGTGCCCAAGGAGCAGGATCTGTATTCGGGTGCCGGCACTGATTTCTACGACCGGCTGGTCGGGTCCGACCGTGCGGAGATCAGAGAGATGCTCGCGCTCGCGAGAGGAACCGAAGGACCGATCCTCGATGTGGCGGCGGGGAGTGGGAGGTTGACCGTCCCGCTGGTCAGATCGGGCAAGCGGGTGACCGCGATCGATCTTTCCGACGACATGCTCTCCCGTCTGCGTCGGACGCTGCCGGACCACGCGACGCTCGAGTGCGTCGTCGCGGACATGCGCGACTTCTCGCTGCCGCAGCAGTTCGGGCTCGTGATCATCGGAGCGACCTCCATCACGTTGCTCGATCGTGTGGGGCGGTCCCTCCTCTACGCCACTGTGCGACGCCACCTCACAGCTCACGGCGTCTTCGCCTTCACGGTTGCCGGAAACGCCTCCGCGGAGAGCTTCTCTGTGTCGACAGACTGCGAGATCGAGGTCCCCGGTCCTGACGGCGCGGAGACCTATGTGTTCTCTCAGCAGGTGGAAGAGGATGGCGCGGCGCGCATCGTCAACTGGGTTCGCGTCGCCGACCTGGTGGAGGGCGGCGACGTGACAGTTCTCACGAGCCGTCTGAGAGTGCTCGACCACGTGCTCCTCTCGCGAGAGCTCGTTCACGCGGGGTTCGCCGTTCCGGCCGTCTCTCCCGTTCGGACGCTCGGCGGAGAGGACATCGTTCTGCTCACCACGACATTCGCGGGACACTCGGGGGCGAGGGATGACGATGCCTCCCGGTAGCCTCCCTCGACGCCGACAGTCTCACTCGGTGGAAGACGCGCTCAGTGCCGACGCGCGCCCTCGCCTCGCCTCCGGAGTCGACTTCGAACAGGCGGCCGAAGACGGGACGTGGATCGCGATGATCCACGGTGTGCCGTCATCGAGGGTCTCTCGAGCGGTCGTCGACCTGATGCGAGCGATGAACGGCGAAACGGCGCTACAGGATCTGCACCGGCGCTTCGCCCCTTCCGAGTCGTGGGAGCTCTTTCTGCAACTGGCTCAGCGCTTCCACACCTGTGGGCTCCTCGAGGGCGGCGAGAAGCTCCCACCCGGCCGCCTGGTCTATCGGCCCCCATTCACTCTGCAGATCGCGACGCTTCGCGCGCCCGCCATCTTCGGTCGTCTGGACCGACTGATCGTCCCGCTCCCACGCCGAGCGATGCAGGTGTCCGCTGCGGTGCTGATCTGTCTGGGACTTCTCGCCGCAGTTGCTCAGGCGGAGGAGCTGTGGGACGCCCTCACCTCGCCGGTGCCGCTCATCGCACTGGTGTATCTCGTCGGAGCGCTCTCGCTCATGACCCTGCTCCACGAGAGCGCCCACGGACTCACGCTCACGAGGTTCGGAGGCAGACCGCGCCGGGCGGGCTTCATGCTCTTCTACCTGAGTCCCGCGTTCTTCGTGGACGTGACGGACGGATGGCGGCTCCCCGAACGCCGCCAGCGCGTCGCGATCGCGCTGGCAGGGCCTGCGGTGCACGCTGTCGTCGGCGCGACCGCGCTTCTCGCGGCGCTGATGCTCCGTCACCCCTTGACCCACCAGGCAGTGCTGCTCCTCGCCGTCTCCTGCGGCGCCATCGTTCTCCTCAATCTGATCCCCTTCGTGCGGTTCGACGGGTACATCGCGCTCATGAGCGCTCTGGACGAGCCGAACCTCCGGGGCCGCGCGATCCTCGACGGCTCGAACTTCCTGACCGGTCTGCTGTTCGGAGCTCAGCGGATGACCAAGACCCTGAACACGTGGTGGAGTGTGCCGTTCGGTCTCGCGAGTCTCGTCACCCCGGCCGTGCTGGTGGTCTTCGCCGTCGCACGCATAGCTCGAGCGCTTGCCGGCGGTGGACCGGTCCTCGGCGTGCTCGTCGTCGCGCTCGAGGCCGTCGTCGCGCTCGCCGGCGTCGTGCTTCTCAGCAAGGCCCTTCGTCGCGTGCTGCGGTCGGGTGTCGCGCGGCTCCGTTTCTGTTCCGTCGTCACCGCACTGGTCGCGGGCATCGTGATCGCCGGGGCCGTGATTCCCGTGCCGGTGACAGCCACGTTCGGATTCGTCGCACACGGCGACCGTGTGATCCTTCTGCATGCCGGCGAAACCGCGGCGGCAGTCGAGACAGACGTGCCTGAGGGTGCGCGTGTGGTCCTGATGAGCAACGGCATCCTCGCGAACGAGCAGGTCGGTAGAGGAACTGTCATGTCGCGGGAGCCGGAGCCGACGCGTGTGCCGCTCGAGGCGCTGTTCCCGATCACGGCGGACGGTGCGACGGTCGCCGCAGTGATCATCGCCGGGGTGGACGTGATCGGAGAGAGCCGCTCCCTGCCTGCGACCGGGCAGGCGCGAGTCGAACTCGGTGTGAGAAGTCTGTGGCAGACGCTCTGGGTGACCGGTGTGGAGATGCCACTGTCATCTCTTCAGAGCGGAGAGGTGGGAAAGGAATGAGCATGAACGATCACGCGATCGAGGTTCGAGGACTCACGAAGAAGTACGGAGATCGGGCCGCAGTCGAAGAGCTGTCGTTCGCCGTGCCGTACGGGTCGATCGTGGGTCTTCTGGGGCCGAACGGCGCAGGCAAATCGACGACGCTGCGAACGATCGTCGGCCTGCTGAGGCCGACGATGGGCGACAGCCTCATCGACGGCAGGCCGTTCTCGGAGCTCGACAACCCCGCGTCTCACGTCGGCGTCCACATGGACGGCTTCGGATTCGAGGGCGGCATCACGGCCAGGCGGCATCTGGAGATCTGCCGGCTCGCGGCCGGGGCGCCTCGTGGCCGAGTCGACGAGGTGCTCGAGGAGGTCGGTCTCGCGGCAGATGCCCGTCGCCGCGTGAAGACCTTCTCGACCGGGATGACCCAGCGACTCGGGCTGGCTGCTGCCCTCATCGGCTCGCCACGGACACTCATCCTGGACGAGCCGGCCAACGGGCTCGATCCCGACGGCATCCGCTGGCTCCGCAGATTCCTGCGCGGCTATTCGGAACGCGGCGGCACCGTCCTGATCGCCAGCCACCAGCTCGCTGAGCTCGAGCAGGTCGTCGACGAGGTCGTCGTCATCAAGCGGCGCGCGCTCTTCGCCGGGAGGCTCGGCGACCTCGTGACGAGCGACGCCGACTCGCTCGAGAGCAAGTACTTCGATCTCGTTGAAGGAGCATCCGCATGAAGGACACCGTCCGAAGCGAAGCCCTGCGCTCGGTGAGCGGGTCGTCCATCCTGGCGGTCTACCTGGTGGCCGTCCTGATGCCCGTCTTCGTGCTGTTCTCGGACGGTTCGCGCTTCGACCTCGCCGGCCTCGATCCTGCGACGGCCACCGCCCTGCTTCTGGAGCCGCTCGCCTGGTCGGCCGTCTCCGCGGCGTTCGTCGGCGCCTACGGCGTCACCCGCGAGTGCTACTACGGCTCGATGGACAGAACGCTCACCGGGGTCGGGTTCGCTCGTGCCTTCTCGGGGAAGATCGTCGCCGGTGCCGTCGTCGCGGTCGCGCTGTCGCTCTGCATCTTCGTGGTCTGGACGGTGGGCGTCTCCGTCTTCCTGGCTCGGAACGGATCGACGCTCGCGCTCACCGGCAGCGCGTGGCGCATCTACGCGGGCGCGCTCGCCGGGGTGGTTCTCGGCGCATTCATCGGTGGGGCCATCGGCTGGATCACCAGGAACTACTACGTGACCGCAGCGATCGTCCTCGTCCTTCCCATGGTCGTGGAGTTCGCCTTGCTGCGCACTGCGCCGGAGCTGGCGAAGTTCTCGCCCGGGCTGGTTCTGGCCGCGCTGGGCGTTCCCGGATACCAGGACCGACTGCTCGAGTTCGGTCCCGCCCTCTGCCTCGCGCTCGCGTGGGCTGTCGTGCTGGTCGCCGCAGCATGGGGCATGGGGCGAAGGAAGGTCGCGTGATCGGCCGGGCCCTCCGAGCTCACGCCCGCGGCTTCGCGCGCGATGTCGTGCTGTTCTGGGTGACGGTGGCAGGGCTCGTGCTGTCGCTTTCGGTGGCGACGAACATCCCGCCGGAACTCGCGGATGCACCGCCTGACGTCCGAGCCGCTTTCGCGGCGCCGTACGAAGCGGTGCTCGCGACCTATGGAGCAGTTCTCGCGGCCGCCTACGGTTCTTTCCGATACACCGTCGACAGGCGAGACGGCGTCGTCGCTCAGCGTCTGATGCTGCAGCCTCGGTGGGCGACTCTTCTCGTCAGGGTGCCTGCCTCCGCCGTCGGCGGAGCGATCGTGGCTCTCGCTGGAGCCGTGGGCGGACGCGCAGCGCTGTCGGTGGCCATGGGGGGTCTTCCGCAGGAGTGGTCCTCGCTCGGATCGACGCTGGGTCTCGGCGCACTGGCCGGACTCTGGGGGCTGGGGGTGGGAATCGTCGTGCAGGCCCATCTCGTCGCTCTGTTCGTTGCTCCGATGTCCATGAGCGTGGCGGTTCTCGTGGTGATCTTCTGGAGATCCGGCGCTGTCTACCTCCCTCTCCTCGCGATGCTCGAAGCCTTGCGGTTCGATGTCTCCGCGCTCGGCATCCTGCCGGACGAGGGGATCGACAGCCAGACGGCTGGGCTGGTGACGGCCGCCTGGGTGCTGGGGGCGCTGGTCGCTGCGGGGCTGTCGTTCATGAACCGCGATGTGAAGTAGCAGTCCCGAGCCGCCCCGCGAGGGCGGGCGGTCAGGTGGCCGACGTAAAATCGCCGGGTGGCAACACCCAAGATCGTTCTCTTCTATGTCTTCACCCCGCTCGCCGATCCGGACGCGATCCGGGTGTGGCAGCGCGACCTCGGCGAAGCGCTCGGGCTGCGTGGCCGGCTCCTGATCTCGAAGGACGGAGTCAACGGCACTCTCGGCGGTGACCTGCCGGCGCTCAAGAAATGGGCGCGTTCGTTCCGGTCCTATGCTCCGTTCTCGGACGCGGACATCAAGTGGAGCGAGGGCACCGGCGTCGACGCCGATGGTCGCAGTCTCGACTTTCCCAAGCTGAGCGTCAAAGTGCGCGACGAGATCGTGTCGTTCGGAGCGCCGGGCGAGCTGCGCGTCGATGAGCAGGGCGTCGTCGGCGGCGGCACCCGACTCACCCCTGAGGAACTGCACGACCTGGTGGGCGAGCGGGGTGACGACGTCGTCTTCTTCGACGGCCGCAACGCGCTCGAAGCGCAGATCGGCCGCTTCCGGGGAGCCGTCGTTCCCGACACAGAGACCACACGCGACTTCGTGCAGCTGCTCGACTCCGGTGCTTTCGACGACCTCAAGGGCAAGCCGGTCGTCACCTACTGCACAGGCGGCATCCGCTGTGAGGTGCTCTCCAGCCTGATGACCGCGCGCGGATTCGGCGAGGTGTACCAGCTCGAAGGCGGCATCGTCCGCTACGGCGAGCAGTACGGCGACGACGGCCTGTGGGAGGGCTCGCTCTACGTGTTCGACAAGCGCGGATCCGTCGACTTCACGGATCACGCGGCCGTCATCGGCGAGTGCGCCGGCTGCGGCACGGCGACCAAGCGCACGGCGAACTGCCCCGATCTGGCGTGCCGCACCCAGTTCGTGGTCTGCGAATCGTGCGACACCGTGCGCTGCGACCTGCACGCGGCCTGATCTCATCGCGTGCGCCCTCGCCGGGCCGCGACGCGCGAGCTCAGGTGAGCAGCGGCACGTCGGTGCGTCGGCTCGCGAAGAGCGATCGCGGAAGCAGGAACGCGTGCAGTCTCGTCCACCTGTCGACACTGCGGCGCAGCTGAGCCGTCACCTCGACGAGAGCCGCGTCGAGATCTCGCATCGCGCTCGCCGAGGGGCGCGCGTAGCTGGCGTGCTCGACCGCTTCGACGAGGACTCGCATGGCGTCGGCATCCACCCGGCTGTCTCTGATGAGATCGTCGCCGCGCATGCGCGGCGTCTCGGCATCCGACAGCGGCAGGCGGAGATCCTGCATGGTCGCCCGGAGTTCGGTCCAGGCCGCCCCTGCGTCACCGCCTCGTGCGCGTCCGCGCCGGGCGATGCGCAGTGCGAGACGAGCGAATGCGGGCAGCAGCAGCACCACCAGCACGCCGAGCGTCGTCAGCACGACAGGGGTCGGGTCCAGTCGCCGGAGCTCTCCGGTCGCCCCGGCGTTGTCGCCCGCGTCTTCACGCTCGAGCTCGGGCCCCGACGTCTGCTCGGTGCTGGGGGCGGCGGTCGGAGCCGGTGTGGCAGCACCGCCCGAACCGCCGCCTGCGGTCGCCGCGGCGGAGAAGGACGTGGGCACCCCGAGAGAGGCGGTCGGCTCGAAGGGCACCCATCCGACGCCGGGGAAGAGGACCTCGGGCCACGAGTGCAGCTGGTCGCTGGAGACCGAGTACACGGCTTCGTCGCCGCGCGTGGTCTCGGTCAGGGCGCCGGGCAGGTAGCCGACGACGATGCGCACCTCCATGTCGAGGCTCTCCGCCATGAGCGCGAACGCGCCGGCGAAGTGGATGCAGTACCCCGACTTCACGTCGAGGAACCGCGCGACCGCGTCCGCGCCGGTGCCGTCGAAACCCTCATCGACCGGGGTCTCCAGGGAGTAGGAGAACTGACTGCGGAACCACGACTGCAGTGCGATCAGCCGGTCGTAGTCGTTCGTGGCGTCAGCGGTGACGCCTGCCGCCGTCTCGCCGATGACCTCAGGCAGCTCCACGGGCTCCGTGCCGGGATCGACGATCGGTGCAGCGGCGGGCAGCGCGCGAATCTGCTCGAGGGTCGGTGACACCTCGAGCGACCGCACCGTGTAGTCGTTGCCGACGGCATCCGCGCTGCGAGATGCCAGAGTGCGGTTCTCCGGGCTCACCCTCCAGGTCGAGGGGAGACCCTGCACGCTCGTGGCGGGGTAGGGCACCGGAAGCCAGGAACTCGACATCCGGATCACCCTGATGGAGGTGTTCTGGTCGGTGGTCGCGATGTCGTCCGTCCACTCGGCGGGGCCGAACCCCTCGCTCTGCGCCTGCAGGTCGCCGCGATCCGGCTCCCACACACGTCCGTTGAACGTCGACAGCGTCGTGAGTCGCAGGTAGGGCGCCGTGTCCGCCGTCGTCGCCAACGTGAGCACCTCGACCGGGTTCGGCTGGCGCAGGTCATCGCCGAGCCGCAGTGACGCATCGACCGTGACGCCCGTGCCTGTGCCCGCGAGGCTTGCCGACACCGGCAGGACCGGTGCGACGATCACGGTCGCCGCGAGCGCCGCGACGCCGACGCCCGCGGCCACCGCCGCCGATGTGCGTCGGGGCGATTCGGGGTTCTGAGCCGCCGTGTACCCCAGCAGGGCGAGGATCAGGATGCCGAGAATCACGAACCAGACGACGTTGACTCCGCCGAGGGTGACGATCATCGGCACGGATCCGACGACGGCCGTGAGAAGGCTGGCGAGGATCGCTCCGCGCTGTGCGACCAGCTGGTCGAGCAGGATGGCGACGATGCCGAAGCCCACGCCCATCACGGCTTCGAGTCCGGGGGAGGCGGCGATCGGCGCAGAGCCGAACGTGATCTCCTCCCACGCCGCGGCCGCGAGCGCCTGGAATGTGAACAAGGTCGCGTCGGTGGGGATGAGGCCGAACACCGCGGTGTCGCCGGCGACGAGCAGGGTCACGGTGCCTATCACCGCCACGATCTGCACGGCGATGGTGACGAGGTCGCGCGCCCAGGTCGGACGGCCGCGCGTCAGAGTGCGCGACGCCATGCCGGTGAGCGCGGTGACGACGACCACCGCCAGGACCGCGAACGACCACGTGCCGGGCTCGATGACCGACGTGAACGGCCACATCGCGACGAGCCCGGCGGCCGCGGCCAGCACCGACGGCACGACCGTGCCGGCCGGCAGCTCGTGTTCGCGGTGCCACGACAGGCGGGATCCGCGCTCGGCCTTTCGCTCAGCTCGTGACATCGGTCGCCCCCCGCTGCTCGGCGGGGCCGCCGATGCGGTCGGGCAGCACGTCTTCCCACGCCTCTGCGACATCGTCGCCCAGTCGCGCGAAACGCCAGCCGTGCTGCTCGGCTGCCGCTGCGGCACCGCGCTGCGGCGCGGTCGCGAACAGCATCGGGGCCGCGGCACCGGAGGGACGCAGCAGGGCGGCATCCTCTTCGTCGATCTCGCCCGTGATGTAGACGAGCGGACCGGGAGGGGTGCCGCCGACCAGGGTCATGATGTCGCGTGCGTCCCCGCGCGGGCCGACCAGCGCGAGGGCGACGAGCAGACCGTCGCGGTCGTCTTCGTGACCGCGCAGGGTGCCCAGGAGCGTGCCGCTGCTGTCGATCACGTCGACGCCGTATCCCTCCTGCACGAGGTGCACGGCGACGGAGGCGCACATCGACACGGCGGTCTCGAACGCTCGATCCTCGTCGTCACCGGGGCGTGCCCAGCGCGCCGCGCTTCGGTCAAGGATCACGAGCGCGTCGGGGCTCGACTCCTCCTCTTCCTGGCGCACCATCAGCTGCCCGCGGTGCGCGGTCGCCCTCCAATGGATGCGACGCATCGAGTCGCCGGGAATGTAGCGGCGCGGCGACAGATTGTCGCTGCCCTGCCCGAGTCGGCTCGACGAGGTGTGCGCTGTGCCGCCGGCGGCGCCGACCTTGACGGTCAGCGGTGCGAGTGTGAACACCTCGGGCACGACCGTCACGGAGCGGGTCTCGCCGAATGCCTGCTCGCGCTGGGCGAGGCCGAACGGGTCGACCGTTCGCAGCACCAGTGGACCGATCGGCCATACACCGCGCCGCACACCGGTGATCAGGTAGCTCAGCTGGCCGGTCTCCGACGGGTACTCGCCGGCCGAATCGCCGGTGACCGCGGGCGGGAGCACATCGCGCCAGAGACCTCGCGGCACGCGCAGGGCGCGCAGCGTGAAGCGCAGCGTGACGCGAGAGGTCTCCGAGACCGTCAGCAGGTCGGTCGAGATCTGACGAGTGACCGTGCCCGCACGGCGCGGCACCCGCACGACGAGCACCGAGAAGGCGGTGAGCGCGAGCAGGAGGACGCCGATGTAGAGCAGGATCGGCGCGCCGACCATGTTCGCCGCTATCAGGCAGCCGAGACCGGAGAGGAGCGCACCCGTGCCCCGAAGGGTGAGGGTTCGACGGTGTGGCATGGCGAGCTGAGGGTCAGGAGCGCGCCGTCACGGGCACCCGCACGCGCTCGACGATCTGTCGCAGGGCCGCTTCTACCGGCTGGGCGCCCGCACGGTGCGCCCCGCGGGCCGGAAGAAGACGGTGCGCGAGAACAGGGACGATCAGCGCCGTCACGTCGTCGGGGATCACGAAGTCGCGTCCATCGAGCGCCGCCCAGACCTTCGCGGCTCGGATCAGCTGCAGGGTCGCCCTCGGACTCGCGCCGAGGTGCAGGTTGGGGTCGGCGCGGGTCGCCTGGGCGAGAGCGACCGTGTACTCCTCGAGCGCCGGGGCGACGTGCACCGAGCGAGCCCAGGCGATCAGCCCCGAGACCGACCCCGCGTTCGCGACGGCTCGCACCGCGGCGAGCGGGTTCACCGTGTCGCGCTGGCGGAGCATGAGGGCTTCGGCCGCCGCGTCGGGGTAGCCCATCGAGATGCGCATCATGAAGCGGTCGCGCTGAGCTTCGGGCAGCGCGTAGGTGCCCTCCATCTCTAGAGGATTCTGGGTCGCCACGACCAGGAAGGGGTTGGGAAGCATGTGCGTCGATCCGTCGACGGTCACCTGCCCCTCTTCCATGGCTTCGAGCAGCGCGGACTGCGTCTTCGGAGAAGAGCGGTTGATCTCGTCGGCGATCACGATGTGCGCGAACACCGCGCCGCGCTTGAACTCGAACTCCCGGTCGACGGGGTTGTAGACGCTCACGCCCGTCACATCACCGGGGAGGAGGTCGGGGGTGAACTGGATGCGGCGCACAGTGGCATCCACGCTCGCGGCCAGCGCGCGCGCCAGCACCGTCTTGCCGACTCCCGGTACGTCTTCGATCAGCAGGTGGCCCTCTGCGAGCAGGCACACGAGAGCGCTCCGCACGGCATCCGGCTTTCCGTCGATGACCCGTCCGACAGACTCGACGATGGCAGACGTCTGCGCGGCGAACTGCTCGGCATCGACGACGGCCGGGGTCAGGGGCGGGTTCTCTGGCATGCGTTCCCTCTCGCGTGGGCGCTGCGGTGCGCGTGATCTGATCGTAACCCGGCTGTCTACGGATGGGGTGGGAACCGTGCTCCGGGTCCGGGTCCGGGTTCGGGGGCGGGGTGCGGTCCGCGACGCGACCGTCAGCCCCAGACGCGGGCGCGGGGCTCCGCGGCGTCGAGTCGATCGTCGGCGCTGCGGGCGATCCGCAGCAGCGCGAGCCCCTGGACCCCGGTGAGCTCGTGCAGCGTGCAGGTGCCGATCAGCGCCTGCCAGTGCTCGCGGAAGCGTTCGGCGTCACCGCGACGGCGAGCGATCAGCCGAGGCACCGCCAGCAGAGTGCGTCCGGGCGAGAGGCGATCGGCGAGCCGCTCGAGCAGTCGCAGACGTGGCAGGCCGGCGGCGTCGATTCGCAGCAGGAAACGCGGAGTGCGCGCCGGCGCGAACAGCTCCTCCACGGCGTCTGCGATCACGCGCGCGTCGTGGGCTGAGCCTCCCAGTTCGATGCGGATCCGGGTCGGATCCGCATCGTCCGGTCGTGCCACGATCATGGCGTCGTCGACGGGGCCGATCCGGTCCGCGTCGTGCAGGGTGCGGGCGACGGCGATCGCTGCCGCCCGGTAGATCCCGGCGGGCCGCCGACGGTCGCGCAGCAGCCGGGCGAGCATCCGCAGCGATGAGACGGCGGCAGCGGCGGCTCCACCGCCGAGCGCGAGCGCGGCCCACAGCAGCGGGGCGACATCGGCTCCCGACGCCATGAGCACGCCGACGAGCCCGCCGACTCCGGCCGTTCCGGCGACGAAGGCTCCCACAGCGCCGGCACCCGCTGCCTGCCCAGTGCGCAGCAGCGGTGCGCGCGGGGCGCGACGCACCGCCACGACCTCGCGTTCGCGCGGTTCATATCGCTCGCCGATCCGCCACTCGCTCCTGGTGCTGCTCCGGGTCGGCCACTGTTCGCGCAGCAGTGCGTCGAGATCGCCGATGGAGGTGGACGTGTCCTTGTCGAGTACTCGCTCCCATGCCTCGGCGACCGCGGTGGGGAGCGCGTGGCCGAGTCCGCTCACGATCCGACCGTCGCCGTCGGCGCTCAGACCCCACAGGTGCGAATGACGGCGGCGCAGTCGAGCCGGTTCAGACGAGTCGTCGAGGTCGACATCCGAGGGGATCAGGCAGACGACCGACCAGTTGTGCGCGACCTTCTCCGGCCAGTCCGGATCCAGCCGCAGGGTGCGGCCCCGAAGCTGCTGTGTGCCCGATGAGGTGGCCACGGTCGTGAGGTCGATCAGGGTGTTGACGGCCGGGCAGTCCCAGCCTTCGCCAAGAAGTCCGCGGGTGCCGACGAGCAGCCGCACGTCGCCTCGGCGGATCAGTTCCGACACCGCGCCGACGAGACGTCCGCTTCCGACGCCCCGCACCTCAAGGTCGCGCACGGGCCCGATGCCCGCGGCGACTTCGACGTGTTCGCCGATCAGCTCGGCCAGCGCCCGCGCGAGGTCGGCCGCATCGTCGGCGCGGACGCGCAGGTGCCCGGAGGTGAGCAGCACGGGCCGGAGCGCCGCGGTGGCGTCGTCGACGGCGAGCAGATCGAACGTGCGCAGTGCCCCGGCTGGAGCGTCGCCGGACAGCCCTCGGTTGTTGCCGTGCTCGACGAAGTCGGTGACGACGACGGCGCAGATGCGGTCGCCGTCGTCGCCGTCGAGCTCTCGGCGGAGGATCTCGACGGTCGCATGATCCTTCGCCGCCGAGAATGCCAGGGTGCTCTCGACCGGGTTGCGGCCTCGACGGATGCCGCGGTCGGTGAGGGAATAGCCGAAGTCGGCCAGAGAGCGTCGGACGTACTCCCACTGTCGCGCGGCGGCGGGGTCCGACAGCAGTCGCACCTGGGCGAAGCGCGAGAGCACCGTGAGCAGGTCGTGGGTGGTGCAGCGCTCGAGCAGCACCGGTGGGATCGCGGCGACGAGCGGATGCCGCGGCGCGACCTCGCGCAGCACGACAGCGCAGGATCGTGTGAGGGGGAAGTCTGCAGAGAACGCACGGTCGAGGCGTGTGAGCGGCGTTCCCTCGCCGTCGGAGTCCTCTGCCGGTTGCAGCTGATGCTCGAGGTACGACACCGCGTCGGGCGTCGACAGCACCCGGGTGATCATCTCGTGCAGCAGGGCCTCGTGACGACGGATGAATCCGGCCTCTGCGGGCGTGGGCTCGGTGAACATCACGTGGTCGCGATAGGGGGCCAGATGGCCCTCCTTCACCACGGCGGGGGTCGGCACCTCGTAGTCGACCTCGCCGAGCAGCTGGCTGTAGTTCTCGAACTCGGTCTCGTCGTCGGGAGAGGGAAGGGTCGCGGTCAGGCCGATCAGCAGCGGTTCGACGCCGCTCTCGCGGATGCGACCGGCGAGGTACGCGACCACGATGGCCCAGTGATCGAGAAGGTGATGGCATTCGTCGAGCACGACCGTGCGCACACCCGCGGCCACGAGACGATCGATCAGGGCGACGGCGTTCGGATGCAGCACGCGGGCGAGTTCGGCGGGCCGTCGCCTCGCGAAGTGCGAGCGCAGGCGCCGGGAGCGGGTGCGGATGCCGGAGCGGTACCTCCCCGGGTTGTCGATCGCCAGTTCGGCGAGCCACGTCGCCGCGTCCGCCTCCACGCGCCCGCTCGCCGTGAGCTCCTCCACCCACACCGAGCGCGCGAGGTCGTCGAACGGCGAGCCGTCTCCGGTCACGCTGAGCAGCTGATAGGTCAGTGCCGTCAGATCGCCGATCCGCGCGGGGTCGTCCGAGACGGCCGCGGCCTGCGGTGCCAGCGCCCCAGCGGTGCGCACCCACTGCTGGCGGATCGTCACCGTCGGCGAGAGCACGAGGGTGCGATGGCCTTCGCGTGCGGCGAGCAGCAGGCCGAGCACGGTCTTCCCGGAGCCGGGCGGGGCGACGATGTGCAGCGGACCCGCTCCTCCCGGTGCGAGACGCTCGAGGACCTCGGCCTGGTAGGTGCGAAGTGTGCCCGGAAAGCGCCACCTCGACAGGGGAGTGGCGGTGACGGGATCCATGACCTGCCCAGTCTGTCAAAGAGCGGGTGCCGACATCGGCTAGACTTGTCGACGGCTCTCCGCGTGGCGGCATCCAGGCCAATTCCCCCAGGGCGGAAACGCAGCAAGGGTAACCGGGCTCTGCTGGGTGCGCGGAGAGTCACTTTCTTTTTGTCAGCGTCCTCCGGGCCAGTCCTGACAGGATCGTGACGTGACAAGGCCAGATGTGATCAGCACCGCCGATTCCCCGCGCTCCAGTGCTCTCGGTCGTTTCGCAGCGCCTCTTCTGCTCGTCGCCCTGATGTGGGCTGTGCAGCTCGTCGACGCGGTCCTCCCCGGCTCTTTCACGGGCTTCGGGCTCCGGTCGTGGGATCTCTCGGGCCTCGGCGGCATCGTCGTCGGTCCTCTTCTGCATGCGGATTGGGCGCACCTGATCGGCAACACCGTGCCGCTTCTCGTGCTCGGCTGCCTCGTCGCCGTCGAGGGCGCACGCCGGTTCTGGACCGTCACCGCGTTCGCCGCCGTGATCGGCGGCCTCGGCACGTGGCTCGTGAACGCGCCGGGGGCGTTGACGGTCGGGGCGTCRGGCCTCGTCTTCGGATACTTCGGATACACCGTGATGCGGGTCTTCGCGCCGGGACGAGTGGCACACCGCGTTCTCTACGCGATCGTCGCGCTCATCGTCATCGGCCTCTACGGCGGATCCATGCTCGCGGGCGTCGTCGGCGTGCGCGAGGGCATCTCGTGGCAGGCGCATCTGTTCGGCGCGATCGGCGGCGGCCTCGCCGCGTTCGTCGGCAGAGGCAGCACCACGACCCGAGGCTCATGAGCACGACCAGGAGCACCCGAGGAGCCGCGACTCGCAAGAAACCGGCCGGAAAGAAGCCGACCGGAAACAAGCCGGTCGGCAGAAAGCCGACAGCCAGGAAGTCGGCGAGAGGGAAGGCGCCGACCCGTCAGAGGTCGCGCACGCGTCGTGCGTCGCCGCGTCGTGGAGCGCAGCAGCGGATGCGCCGAGCGAAGCTGCTGCGTCGCATCGCGTTGTCCGTCGCGGCCGTGATCGTCGTCGCGCTCGCCGCGGTGCTGATCCCGCTGGGGCTCGCTCACGAGAAACCGCTGGCGATCTGCATCACCGATCCGACCACGTTCCCCGAGTCGGGCGTGGCGGGGTGGCAGGGCGAGCAGCTCGAGAATGCCGCGACCATCATGCAGACGGCGACCGCGCTCGGCTTCGGTCGCGACGGTCAGATCCTCGGGGTGATGACGGCGATGGGGGAGAGCAGCCTGAACAACATCGACTACGGAGACTGGGAGACGATCGGGTTCACCAACCCCGACGGCAGCCGAACGACGAGCATCGGACTCTTCCAGCAGCAGCACTGGTGGGGGTCGGCCGAGCAGCGCATGGACCCGGCGACCGCCGCAACGCTGTTCTACGAACGTCTCGCGAGGGTGCCCGACTGGCAGTCGATGGATCCGTCCCTCGCGATCCACCGGGTGCAGATCAACGTCGACCCCACCTACTACACGCGCTACGCGTCGGATGCCACGGCTGTGGTCGACGCTCTCTCCACGCCCTGCTGAGCGTTTTCGCACGGCTGTCAACCCAGCGAGATCATGAGGTCGTGCACCTAGGGTGGAGCTGTGGCGCAGAGCATATACATCACCTCGGCCGAAGGCCATACAGGCAAGTCGACCATCGCCCTCGGTGTGCTCGATGCGCTCATGCGCGTCACGCCCCGGGTCGGCGTCTTCCGTCCGATAGCGCGGTCGGTCGCCGAGCGCGACGACGTGCTCGAGCTGCTGCTCGCGCACGACGGAGTGCACCTCGACTACGAGGACTGCATCGGCGTGACCTACGACGATGTGCGTGACGATCCCGACGGGGCGCTCTCGACGATCGTCGCTCGGTTCAAGGCCGTCGAGGCGCAGTGCGACGCCGTGGTCATTATCGGCAGCGACTACACCGATGTCGCCAGCCCCGCAGAGCTCGGGTACAACGCCCGGATCGCCGCGAACCTGGCTGCGCCCGTGCTGCTCGTGCTGAGCGGTCGCGATCAGCAGCGTCAGGCAGAGCAGCTGGGAACCACCACCGCCCGCACTCCCGCCGCGGTCGGGCAGATCGGGGCGCTCGCGCTCTCCGAACTCGAGGTCGAGCGCGCCGAGCTGTTCGCGGTGATCGTGAATCGAGCCGACCCCGAGCAGCTCGACGGGATCGAGGAGGCCGTCGCTGCGTTGCGTCCGCAGAAGACCACGCCCGTCTGGGCGATCCCCGAGGACCGTACGCTGGTGGCGCCGTCGATCGACGGCATCCTCGCGGCCGTCGACGGCCGGCTCATCAAGGGCGACCCTGATCGTCTCGGCCGCGAGGCCCTGACGATCGTGGTCGCGGGCATGTCGATGGTCAACGTGCTTCCCCGGCTCACGGAGGAGTCGGTGGTGGTGATCCCCGCCGACCGCACCGAGGTGCTGCTGGCGACGCTGCTCGCCGATGCCTCCGGCACGTTCCCGCGGGTCGCGGGCATCATCCTCAACGGCCCTTTCCCTCTTCCCGAGCCGATCGTGCAGCTGCTCGACGGCTTCACCTCGACCGTGCCGATCATCGCGACGGACCTGGGCACCTACGACACCGCGGTGCGCGTGATGGGAGCGCGGGGTCGCATCTCTCCCGAGTCCCGCGGCCGCTACGATCGCGCGCTGGGGCTCTTCCAGACCCACGTCGACATCGCCGAGCTCACCACCCAGCTGGGGCTCGCCGAGTCGCGCGTCGTGACTCCGCTGATGTTCGAGTACGGACTCATCGAGCGCGCACGCTCCGACCGTCGGCGCATCGTGCTGCCGGAGGGCGATGACGATCGCATCCTCCGCGCGGCCGCCACTCTGCTGGCGCGCGAGGTCGCGGACCTCACGATCCTCGGCGACGAGTCGGCGATCCGGGCGCGCGCCGTCGAGCTCGGCGTCGACATCTCGGCGGCACAGGTGATCAGCCCGACCGATCCCGAGATGGTCGAGCGCTTCGCGACGGAGTATGCGCGGCTGCGCGCGCACAAGGGCATCACGCTGGCACAGGCGGCCGACACCGTCACCGACGTCTCGTACTTCGGAACGATGATGGTGCACCTCGGGCTCGCCGACGGCATGGTCTCGGGCGCCGCCCACACGACAGCACACACCATCCGTCCGTCGTTCGAGATCATCAAGACGAAGCCGGGAGTCACCGTCGTGTCGAGCGTCTTCCTCATGGCGCTCGCCGACCGCGTGCTCGTGTACGGCGACTGCGCGGTGATCCCGGATCCGACCAGCGAGCAGCTGGCCGACATCGCGATCTCGTCTGCGGCGACCGCGCAGCAGTTCGGCATCGAGCCCCGCATCGCGATGCTGTCGTACTCGACCGGCGAATCGGGATCGGGGGCCGACGTCGACAAGGTCCGCGCGGCCACCGCCCTCGTGCACGAGCGCGCCCCGGAGCTGCTCGTCGAGGGACCGATCCAGTACGACGCCGCCGCAGACGCCGCGGTGGCGAAGGCGAAGCTCCCCGACTCCGCGGTGGCCGGCCGCGCGACCGTCTTCGTCTTCCCCGACCTCAACACCGGCAACAACACCTACAAGGCCGTGCAGCGCTCGGCGGGCGCCGTCGCGATCGGCCCGGTGCTGCAGGGGCTCAACAAGCCGATCAACGACCTGTCGCGCGGTGCGCTGGTCGACGACATCGTCAACACCGTGGCGATCACCGCCATCCAGGCGCAGTCCGAAGGAGCGACGGCGTGAGCGCGATCCTCGTCATCAACAGCGGGTCCTCGTCGCTCAAGTACAGCCTGATCGACATCGAGAACGAGAACGAGCTCGCCGCGGGACTCATCGAGCGGATCGGTCAGGACCTCAGCGCGGTCCGGCACACGGTCCGTCCGGACACCACTGCGGATGCGGTCGTGGCGATGCTCGACGCCTCATACGACTCCGAGCGCCCCGTCGCCGATCACGGCGCGGCCTTCACGGTGATGCTCGAGCAGTTCGCCGAGCATGGTCCGCTGCTCGACGAGCATCCTCCGGTCGCGGTCGGTCACCGCGTGGTGCACGGAGGGGCGCGGTTCTATGCGCCGACGCTCGTGACTCGGAACGTCGAGGAGCAGATCGAGGAGCTCTCGGTGCTCGCCCCGCTGCACAACCCGGCGAACCTGGCCGGGATCGTCGCGGCGAAGGCGGTGTTCTCCGGCGTCCCGCATGTCGCCGTGTTCGACACGGCCTTCCACCAGACCCTCCCTCCGGCCGCCTACACGTACGCGATCGACGCCGAGCTCGCCGCCGAGCACCGGGTGCGTCGATACGGATTCCACGGCACGAGCCACCAGTTCGTGAGCGAATCGGCGGCCGCGTTCCTCGGACGCGACCTCGGCACACTGCGGCAGATCGTCTTCCACCTCGGCAACGGCGCATCGGTGACCGCGATCGACGGTGGACGATCGGTCGAGACGTCGATGGGGCTGACGCCGCTCGAAGGACTCGTGATGGGAACCCGCTCGGGAGACCTCGACCCCGCGGCTCTGGTGCATCTGTCGCGGAGAGCCGGATATTCGATCGACGATCTCGACGTGCTGCTGAACTCGCGCAGCGGCCTGAAGGGACTCGCAGGGCACAGCGACATGCGCGACATCCTCGCCGGCAGGGATGCCGGAGACGCGGCGGCGACGCTCGCGTTCGACGTCTACATCCACCGCCTGCGCGCCTACGCGGGGTCGTACATCGCCCAGCTCGGCGGTGTCGACGTGATCTCCTTCACCGCGGGGGTCGGCGAGAACGCGGCCGTCGTGCGCGCAGAGGCGATGGCCACGCTCGGATTCGCCGGCGTCGAGATCGATCAGGGGCGCAACACCGCGCGGCAGCGCGGCATCCGACGGATCTCCACCGACGACTCTCGGGTCACCGTGCTCGTCGTGCCCACCGACGAAGAGCTCGAGATCGCGAGACAGACCTCTCGCCTGCTCTGATCGACACGCCTCGGGGGTTACCGCCCGGCGCCGGGCCGCACTACGCTTGCACAGTGGCACGGAGAGGTGCCGGAACAACCCCTCGTCCTTCTCCTGGAGGCTCCTGTGCCCGAAGCTCTGCCCGATCTGCTCCGCGCCGAAGGCGTCCTGTTCGACCTCGACGGGGTGCTGACGCCGACCGCCGAGGTGCACATGCGCGCCTGGAAGGTCGTGTTCGACGACGTGTTCGAACGCTGGGGGATCACGCCGGCGTACTCGGATGCCGACTACTTCGACTACGTCGACGGCAAGAAGCGCTATGACGGCGTGGCGAGCCTGCTGCGCAGCCGCAACGTCGAGATCCCCTGGGGAGCGGTCGACGACCCGCCCGAGGCCGAGACGATCTGCGGCATAGGCAATCGCAAGAACGCCGCATTCGCCGAGTCCCTGCGGGGCGAGGGCATCGCACCGTTCCCCGGCTCGCTGGCGCTCGTCGAGAAGCTGCACGCCGCCGGCATCCCGATCGGCGTCGTCTCCAGCTCCAAGAACGCCGAAGAGGTGCTCGCCGCCGCCGGCCTCCGCTCGTTCTTCCGCGTCGTGGTCGACGGTGTCGTCGCAGAACGCGACAACCTCGCCTCGAAGCCCGCCGCCGACATGTTCAGCGCCGGTGCCGCGGCGCTGGGCGTCGATCCGGCCCGCAGCATCGCCGTCGAGGATGCCACCTCAGGAGCGGCCTCCGCGGCCGCCGCCGGGTTCGGGGTCGTCGTCGGCGTCGACCGCGGCACCGGAGCCGACGCGCTGCGCGCCGCCGGTGCCACCGTCGTGGTCAGCGATCTCGACGTGTTCGTCGACGCCGCCGCCGACGAGGGTGCGCGCTCCGATTCAGACTCCGCCGACCAGGACACCCGCTCCGACAACGAGGACCCCGCATGATCGACCGCGACCGCTTCCCCGTCGACCCCTGGCGACTCATCGAGACGCGATACTCCGAAGACGGAGTGGCCGAGACCCTGTTCGCCGTCGGCAACGGCTACCTCGGGCTCAGGGGCAACCACATCGAGGGTCGTGGCGCCCATGAGCACGGCACCTTCATCAACGGTCTGCACGAGACCTGGCCGATCCGGCACGCCGAGCAGGCCTACGGCTTCGCCGAGGTCGGGCAGACGATCGTCAACGCACCGGACGCCAAGGTCATGCGCGTGTACGTCGACGACGAGCCGATCTCGTTCGACGAGGCCGACGTGCGCGAGTACCGCCGCACGCTCGACATGCGCACCGGCGTGCTCGAGCGCGTCGTGGTGTGGGAGACGCCGTCGGGCAAGCGTGTGCGCATGCGCGACGAGCGCATCGTCAGCTTCGAGGAGCGACACCTCGCCGTGCTCCGTCTCGAGGTCGTCGTCGAGAACGCCGACGCCCCCGTCACCGTCAGCTGCCAGATGATCAACCGCCAGGACGGCGCCGGCGTCTACGCGGGCACCCCCAACCAGGCGAAGGGCGGATTCGATCCGCGCAAGGCCGAGAAGATCGCCGAGCGCGTGCTCGAGCCCGGCGAGTACTGGCAGGACGGATTGCGCTCGGCGCTGTCGTACAGCGTCGCCGACTCCGGAATGACGGTCGCCGTCGTCGCCGATCACATCATCGAGACCGAGAACGACTACACGTCGCGCACGCTGATCGAGGCCGACATCTCGAAGAACGTGTTCCGCGTGCAGGCGAAGGCCGGAGTGCCCATCACTGTCACCAAGCTCGTCAGCTACCACACCTCCCGGGGCGTGCCGGCTCGCGAGCTCGTCGATCGCTGCCGTCGGTCGCTCGACCGCGTCGCCTTCGAGGGCGTCCAGGCGCAGTTCGACCGGCAAGCCGAGTGGCTCGCCGCCTTCTGGGGTCGCAGCGACGTGCAGATCGGCGGGCACGACGACATCCAGCAGGCGACCCGCTGGTGCCTCCTGCAGCTCGCTCAGGCGTCGGCGCGCGCCGACGGAACGGGTGTGCCTGCGAAGGGCGTCTCGGGATCCGGATACAGCGGCCACTACTTCTGGGACACCGAGATCTATGTGCTCCCGTTCCTCACCTACACGTCGCCGCAGTGGGCACGCAACGCGCTTCGGGCGCGAGTGCTCATGCTGCCTGCAGCCCGCCGAAGGGCCGCGCAGCTCAATGAGGCGGGCGCGCTGTTCCCCTGGCGCACGATCAACGGCGAAGAGGCGTCGGCCTACTACGCGGCCGGCACCGCTCAGTACCACATCAACGCCGACGTCAGCTTCGCGCTCGGCAAGTACGTGCGTGCGACCGGCGACGAGGACTTCCTGCGCCGTGAGGGCATCGACATCGCCATCGAGACGGCTCGCCTGTGGGCCACGCTCGGCTTCTGGCGCACCTCGCGGCTCGTCGCCGACACGAAGGACGACGACGGCATCGAGACCTTCCACATCCACGGTGTGACGGGGCCCGACGAGTACACGACGGTGGTCAACGACAACCTCTACACGAACGTCATGGCACGCTACAACCTGCGCTACGCGGCGAGGGTCGTGCGAGAGGCGCAGGAGGCCGACGGCGAGGAGTTCGCCAGGGTCATCGAGCGCACCGGGCTCGCCGAGGGCGAGGCGGAGGGATGGGAGCGCGCCGCCGACGCGATGTTCATCCCGTTCAGCGAGCGCCTCGGCATCCACCCGCAGGACTCGCTGTTCCTCGAGCGCGAGGTATGGGATCTGGCCCACACGCCGAAGGAGCAGCGCCCGCTGCTGCTGCACTTCCACCCGCTCGTCATCTACCGGTTCCAGGTGCTCAAGCAGGCGGATGTCGTGCTCGCACTGTTCCTGCAGGGCAACCACTTCACGCCGGAGGAGAAGAAGGCGGACTTCGACTACTACGACCCGCTGACCACCGGTGACTCGACGCTGTCGGCGGTCGTGCAGTCGATCCTCGCCGCCGAGGTCGGCTACCAGGATCTCGCTCTGCAGTACTTCCGCCAGTCGCTGTTCGTCGACCTGCACGACCTGCACCACAACGCGGCAGACGGCGTGCACGTCGCCTCCGCCGGTGGCGTGTGGACGGCTCTCGTGTGCGGCTTCGGCGGCATGCGCGACTACGCCGGCGAGCTCAGCTTCGACCCGCGGCTGCCCGCCGACTGGCCGTCGCTGTCGTACCCGCTGCAGTGGCAGGGATCCGCATTGCAGATCACGCTCACGACGGACGAGCTGCGCGTCCGCGTGGACAGCGGAGACCCGGTGGCGTTCACGGTGCGCGACGTCGCATACATCGCCACGACCGATCGCGAGGTCGTCGTGCCGCTCGCGGACCAGGGACCGCTGATCCCCGGCCGCCCGTCGCTGCGGCAGTTCGCGGACGCTCTTCGTGAAGACGGCACGCGCCTGTCGGCATCCGTCCCGGTGATCACGACCGCGATCCCCATCATCGAATCGATCGACTGAGGGTGCTGATCACTGCAGCGCTGTTCGGGCTGGCGCCCGCGCTGCTCCTGCTGGTGCTCGCCGTGGTCGAGCGTGCGCGCTCCGCGCAGCGCGTGGCGTCGCCCGGGGCGCGGTTCACGCCCGCAGAGGGCGCGACCGTGCTGTACGACGCACTGCTGCTGAATGCGGATCGGAAGGCGGTCGCCGCCGCTCTGATCGACCTGGCCGTGCGCCGCAAGGTGCGGCTGCTGGTCGATGCAGATGCGGCGGAGTCGGGCGGGTCGCGAAAGCGTGCGCCTGTCGGCATGGAGATCGTCGACGGCGCGACGTTCACGCCCGAGGAGCTCAGCGTCCTCGAGGCGCTGTTCGGTCCGGATCACACTCCGGGGCGAGTGCGACGGTTCAGCTCGGATGCTCGGGCGCTGCACCGCCGAGTGCGCGGAGTCCTCGACGAGACGGAGAAGCGACTCGCGTCCGCGGGGCTCATCGCCCGGGGACGACGCGGGTGGGCCACGTTCCTGATCCGCGTCGCTGCCGTGCTGGTGATCGGGGTCTGCCTGCTCCTGCTCGTCGCCGCCTGGGCGGTGAGCGAACCGGGCGCCGCGCTCTACGTGGTGCTGATCGCCGGTCTGGTCGTCGCGATCGCCGCCATCGCGGTCGCACCGCGGCCGTGGCGCCGATTCCGCCCGGCCGCGCAGCCGATGCGCGCGCATCTCGCCGGGATGCGCGAGTACATCGCCCTCGCCGAGGCGGAGCCGCTGCGGTTCTCGCAATCCGCCGGGGGAGCAGAGCTGAGGGCGGATGTCTCTGCTGAGGCCTCGAGCGCACGACTCCAGAGGTTCCTGCTCAACGAGCGACTGCTGCCCTATGCGGTGCTCTTCGGCCTCGAACGCTCGTGGACGGCTGTGCTGCAGACCGAGTCGCGGGAGCTGCGTGTCGCCGAGGGGATCGATGGCGCCATGGAGGTGGCGGGGGCCGTGATCGACGTGATCGAGCTGGTGGGCGGCGTCGTGCATCTCGTGAGCGCGGTCGGCGAGCTCGTCGACGCGACAGGTGGGGTCGTCGAAGTCGTCGGCGGCGTCTTCGAGGCCGTGTCTTCCTGATTCCTCGCCGCTCGTCGGCGGCCTGAGCGGCGCGTCGGGGATCACCCGCACGATCGTCGGCGCCCGGCTGCCGGAACGTCCGTGGCACGCCGTAGGCTGTTCTGGTGACCACAGCCCTCTACCGCCGCTACCGCCCCGAGTCGTTCGGCGAGATGATCGGGCAGTCCCAGGTGACCGAACCTCTGATGACCGCCCTCCGCGGCGACCGTGTCGGCCACGCCTACCTGTTCTCCGGACCCCGTGGATGCGGAAAGACGACGTCTGCGCGCATCCTCGCCCGCTGCCTCAACTGCGCGGAGGGGCCGACCGATGTGCCCTGCGGCACCTGCCCGAGCTGCGTCGAGCTGTCGCGCGCCGGCGGCGGATCACTCGACGTCGTAGAGATCGATGCGGCCAGCCACAACGGCGTCGACGATGCCCGCGACCTGCGCGAGCGGGCGACGTTCGCTCCCAGCCGCGACCGTTACAAGATCTTCATCCTCGACGAGGCGCACATGGTGACGCCGCAGGGGTTCAACGCTCTCCTGAAGCTCGTCGAAGAGCCGCCGGAGCACGTCAAGTTCATCTTCGCGACGACCGAGCCCGAGAAGGTTCTCGGCACCATCCGCTCGCGCACGCACCACTATCCGTTCCGTCTGGTGCCGCCGGCCGCGATGCTCGAGTACGTCGAGAAGCTGTGCGGTGAAGAGGGCGTGGTCGCTGAGCGCGGCGTGCTGCCCCTGGTGGTTCGGGCAGGCGGCGGCTCTCCGCGAGACACGCTCTCGCTGCTCGACCAGCTGATCGCCGGGTCCGATTCGCCCGCGGGCTCCGAGACGGTGACCGTCGCCTACGAGCGCGCGGTCGCTCTCCTCGGCTACACGCACGCGGCGCTGCTCGACGAGATCGTCGACGCGCTCGCCGCCGCCGACGCGGCCGCGGCGTTCCCCGCCATCGACCGTGTGGTGCAGACCGGCCAGGACCCCCGTCGTTTCGTCGACGACCTGCTCGAACGCCTGCGTGACCTCATCGTGATCGCCGCAGTCGGTGCCGGGGCATCCTCCGTGCTTCGCGGCATCGCCGACGACGAGCTCGCTCGCATGCGCACCCAGGCGGACTCCTTCGGATCGGCGCGGCTGTCGCGCACGGCCGACATCGTCAGCGCCGCGCTCGACGACATGTCGGGCGCGACGTCGCCCCGACTGCACCTCGAGCTGATGGTCGCTCGTGTGCTCGCCTCAGGAGGGGGAGCGGAGACGGCCGCCGCTGTCCCGTCCTCGCAGAGCGCCTCCGCGGCACCGGCACGCGCGACGGTTCCTCCTGCTGCGGGGACTCAGCCCGCTGCCGCTCCCCGTGCTGCGGCTGTCCAACCCGCTGCGGCCGGTGCGCCCGCTGCCGGGACCCAGCGCGTCGCCGAGTCGGCCGACGTCGGGTCTGCTGACGTCGGGTCGGACGCCGTGGCTGAGACCACGGTGGCCGAGACCGCGGTGGTCGAGAACGCGGTGGTCGAGAACGCGGACGCCGAGCCCGCGGCATCGGGTGACGCGACATCGACGCCGCCGGCCGCACCGACCGCCGAGACCGCCCCGCCGTCGGGGCCGGTCGCGTTCGAGCAGATCACCGCCGCCTGGCCGGCCGTGCTCAAGCGACTCGAGAGCGTCAGCCGCACGTCGTGGCTGCTGGCCACCGCCGTGCAGCCACTCGCGTTCGTCACAGAGACCGAGGTGCTCACCCTCGGCTTCGCCAGCCAGCACGACGTGGCGAAGTTCAAGGGGACGACGCCGGGTTCCGGTCCGTCCGACCATCTGCGTGGAGCCATCGAGCAGGAACTCGGTGTGCGCGTCAAGTACCTGCCTGCGCCGATGCCCGCGGGTGGTGCGCCTCGCCAGCCCTCGTCGCCCTCGGCGGCGCGCCCGACAGATGACGCGCCCGCATCGGAGCCTGCGTCAGCGGGTTCACAGCGCGCTCAGCCCTCGCCTCCGCAGACTTCTTCTGCTGACGTACAGCGCGCTGAGACGCCCGCTGCTCGGACGTCGCCACCTCAGGCACACGGTGCATCCGCCGCTCCGGTGACCGAATGGGCGGTCGCGTCGATCCCGGCATCCGAGGTCGCTGTGCCCGTGCCGGTGGCAGTTCCGGCACCCGCCGCGGCGACGACCGTGCAGGCCGCTCCTGCCTCAGCGCCGATGGCGACACCGACGCCCCCCGGCGAAGATCGGCCCTCCGGAGGAGACGAGCCGCCGCCTCCCCTCGACGACGAGCCGCCCTATTTCGACGACGAGCCGCCCTACGACCCGTCTTACGAGCCTGCGCCCACATCGCAGGCCGCACCGGCGGCCGCCCGCGCGCAGTCGGCGTCTCCCTCCGCATCCGCGGGGCAGACGCCCGTGCAGGCAGCCCCGGTGCGCAGAGTGGCTTCGGCCGCAGCAGCCCCGGTGATCACCGAGCGCACCCCCGCCGGGGGAGTCCAGCGCTACGGTGAGGCCGTGATCCGCCAGGTGCTCGGCGCGACGTTCGTTCGCGAAGAGCCCTACGAGCCCCCGACGAGGTTCTCCTGATGTATGACGGAATCGTCCAGGAGCTGATCGACGAGTTCGGCCGGCTCCCCGGAATCGGCCCCAAGTCCGCGCAGCGCATCGCATTCCACATCCTGCAGACGCCGACGTTCGACGTCGCGCGGCTCGCCGAGCTTCTCGTCGAGGTGCGGGTGCGGGTGCGTTTCTGCGAGATCTGCGGCAACGTCTCAGAGCAGGATCGCTGTGCGATCTGCCGCGATCCCCGACGCAATACCGCCCTCATCTGCGTGGTCGAAGACGCGAAGGACGTCGCCGCGATCGAACGCACCCGCGAGTTCCGTGGCCTCTACCACGTGCTCGGTGGTGCGATCAGCCCGATCGCCGGCATCGGGCCGGACGACCTGCGCATCGCGCAGCTGATGACTCGTCTCGCCGATGCCACGGTGCAAGAGGTCATCCTCGCGACCAACCCCAACCTCGAGGGTGAGGCGACGGCCAGCTATCTCAGCCGCCTGCTCACCACCATGCAGATCACGGTGTCCCGCCTCGCTTCCGGCCTTCCGGTCGGCGGCGACCTCGAGTACGCCGACGAGGTCACCCTCGGCCGCGCATTCGAGGGCCGGCGCGTGCTGTGAGCACCCAGGGCGGCTTCACACGACGCGGCTGGCTGCTCTTCGGGGCCATGGCGCTGCTGTGGGGTGTGCCCTACCTGTTCATCAGCATCGCGGTCGAGTCGCTCTCGCCTCCCGCCATCGTCGCTGGGCGCACTCTCATCGCGGCCCTGCTGCTGCTGCCGTTCGCTCTCCGAGGCGGTGCGCTGAGAGCGGCGTGGAAGCACTGGCCCTGGGTCCTCGCCTTCGGGCTCGTCGAGATGGCCGGCCCGTTCGTGCTGCTCGGTCACGCCGAGATGACCCTGCCCTCCGGCATGACCGGTCTGCTCGTCGCCACCGTGCCGCTGTTCGCCGCCCTCATCGCCCTGGGCGGAGGAGACCGGGGCGTCCTGCGCCCGGCGCGCGGGATCGGTCTTCTCGTGGGCTTCATCGGCGTCGCGATCGTCGTCGCCGGCCCAGGACTCTTCGGCGGCGAGGTCAGTCTGCTCGCGGCCGGCGAGGTGCTGCTGGTCGCCATCCTTTATGCGATCGCGCCCTTCATCGTCGCGCGCAAGCTGAACGACGTCCCCTCGCTCGGCACCATCACGCTGTCCCTGCTCATGATCGGCGTGATCTATCTGCCCATCGGTCTGCTCACGCAGCACGAGGTGCCCACGCTTCCCTCGATCTTCGCGCTCCTGGCGCTGGCCGTCATCTGCACCGCTGTCGCCTTCCTGGCCTTCTTCGCGCTCATTCGTGAGGTCGGCCCTGTTCGTGCGCCGCTGTTCACCTACGTCAACCCGGTCGTGGCGATCATCCTCGGTGCGATCGTCCTCGCCGAGCCCCTGGCCCCGGGACTGCTCCTCGGATTCCCGCTCATCATCGTGGGCTGCTGGTTCGCCGCCACGGGCGGACGCCTCCGCCCGCAGGCATCCGCCGGCCCCGCTCTGGCCGTCACACCACTTCCGCCGGCTCCCTGACCTCTTCGCCGCCGAGCACGACTTCGGATGCCGTGGCCGACGCGCCGCGGCGTGACTCCGGAGACCGGCCTGTCCGTCACGAGGTCCGAAGCTGTGCCGGCCCACCCCTGACTTCGCCCGCAGCGTCACATGCGACGAAGCGCATATGCGCCGATCGTAGAATGAGGGTGGGCGGATCCGCCCGACATCCCAGGGAGTGAACGTGGCCCTCATCGTGCAGAAGTACGGCGGCTCCTCAGTCGCCGACGCAGAGAGCATCAAGCGCGTCGCCAAGCGCATCGTGGACACGCGACGAGCGGGGCACGACGTCGTCGTCGCCGTGAGCGCGATGGGCGACACGACCGACGAGCTGCTCGATCTCGCCAACGAGGTCGCGCCGATCCCCGCCCCGCGCGAACTCGACATGCTGCTCTCGAGCGGTGAGCGCATCTCGATGGCGCTGCTCGCCATGGCCATCCACTCGATGGGCTTCGAGGCGCGTTCGTTCACCGGCAGCCAGGCCGGAATGATCACCGACTCGCAGCACGGCGCGGCGCGCATCGTCGATGTCACGCCCGTCCGCCTGCGCGAAGCCCTCGACGAGGGGGCGATCGTCATCGTCGCCGGGTTCCAGGGCTTCAACCGCGACACCCGCGACATCACCACGCTCGGTCGTGGCGGCTCCGACACGACGGCCGTCGCTCTGGCCGCGGCCCTCGATGCGGATGTCTGCGAGATCTACAGCGACGTCGACGGAATCTTCACGGCTGACCCCCGCGTCATCCCGAAGGCGCAGAAGCTCGATCACATCGGCAGCGAGGAGATGCTCGAACTCGCCGCCAACGGGGCCAAGGTGCTCTACATCCGCGCCGTCGAGTACGCACGCCGTCACGGCGTCCTGATTCACGCCCGTTCGACGTTCTCGTCGTCCGAGGGCACATACGTTCTGGGCGAGGGCATGAAGAACCCTCGCGAAGCCGAGGGAGCAGCAGCCATGGAAGAACCGATCGTCGCCGGTGTCGCCACCGATTTCGGCCAGGCCAAGATCACTGTCGCGGGCGTCCCCGATGTTCCGGGCAAGGCCGCGGAGATCTTCAAGATCGTCGCCAGATCGGGTGCGAACGTCGACATGATCGTGCAGAACGTGTCGGCCACCGGCCGCACCGACATCTCGTTCACGGTTCCCAAGGCCGACTCGGCCGCGGCGCTCAAGGCGCTCGCGGGAGAGCAGACCGAGGTCGGCTTCCAGAACCTCGTGCACGACGACCAGATCGGCAAGCTGTCGGTCGTGGGCGCCGGCATGCGCACGCACTCCGGTGTCTCGGCGGTGCTGTTCGAAGCGCTGTCGGCCGGTGGCATCAACATCGAGATGATCTCGACCTCCGAGATCCGCATCTCGGTCGTGCTCCGAGACACAGACCTGGCCGAGGCCGCCCGCACCGTGCACACCGCGTACGGACTCGACGGCGACGCCGAGGCGACCGTCCACGCCGGCACCGGCCGCTGATCGAGCACGGACGGCGGGGATCTCCCCGCTGGGCGGACGCTCCGCCCGCGTGCTGACCGCCGGGCGGGAATCGTCCAGCCGGTCGTACCGCGCCGGCCCACCGGCCGCCGCCCAGCGGGTCGGCGGCCGCGACGGTCCTCGACCGGCGCACGGCACGATAGACTCACCGAAACCCTGACATCGGCGCCAGGCGCGGCATCCGCACCCCGACGTCGCGCCCGAAGCCTCGCATGCAGCACTGCACGACGCCAAGGAACATCATGACCCGCATCTCCGACTCAGGACTCTCCGTCGCCATCGTGGGCGCCACCGGCCAGGTGGGCACCGTGATGCGCGAGATTCTCATCGAGCGATCCTTCCCGATCCGCGAGCTGCGCCTGTTCTCGTCGTCGCGCTCTGCGGGCACGGCCATCGAGTTCGGCGGAGCGACGGTCATCGTCGAAGACGTCGAGACCGCGGATGCCGGGGGCATCGACATCGCCCTCTTCTCGGCCGGTGCGACCGCCAGCCGCGCGTACGCTCCGCGATTCGCCGAGGCCGGAGCCGTCGTCGTCGACAACTCCAGCGCCTGGCGCAACGACCCCGAGGTTCCGCTCGTCGTCAGCGAGGTCAACCCGCATGCGATCGACGACCGCCCTCGCGGCATCATCGCGAACCCGAACTGCACCACGATGGCCGCGATGCCGGCGCTGAAGGCCTTGGATGCCGAAGCCGGCCTCGAGCGGCTCATCGTCTCGACCTACCAGGCCGTCTCCGGCTCCGGTCTCGCCGGTGCCCAGGAGCTCCTCGGCCAGGTCGAGGGCGTGCTCGCCCAGGGCGACACACTGCGTCTCGTGCACGACGGCTCGTCCATCGACTTCCCCGAGCCCGAGAAGTACATCGCCCCGATCGCCTTCGACGTCATCCCGTTCGCGGGCAACCTCGTCGACGACGGCCAGAACGAGACCGACGAAGAGAAGAAGCTGCGCAACGAGAGCCGCAAGATCCTCGAGCTTCCCGATCTGCGCGTCGCCGGCACATGCGTGCGTGTGCCGGTCTTCACGGGCCACTCCCTCTCGATCAACGTCGAGTTCGCGAGAGACATCACCCCCGAGCGCGCCACCGAAGTGCTGTCCGCAGCGCCCGGCGTCGTCCTCGAAGAGGTGCCCACCCCGCTGCAGGCCGCGGGCAAGGACCCGAGCTTCGTGGGCCGCATCCGCGCCGACCAGTCCGCACCCGAGAACAAGGGTCTCGTGCTGTTCATCAGCAACGACAACCTGCGCAAGGGAGCGGCGCTGAACGCCGTGCAGATCGCCGAGATCCTCGCCAAGCGCCTGGCCGTCATAGCCTGACCGCATCTCCGTCATGCGGAACCGGTCTGGTCAGGCCGGCCCGCGTGGTCAGCAGTGCCGTGACCTCGAACTAGACTGTTCCGGTGACCGAAACCGTCGATGTCGTCTTGATCGGTGGTGGCATCATGAGCGCCACCCTGGGTACCCTGCTGCACGAATTGCAGCCGGATTGGAAGATCGTCGCCTTCGAGCGACTCTCCGATGTGGCTCAGGAGTCGTCCAACCCCTGGAACAACGCGGGCACAGGCCACGCGGCCCTCTGCGAGCTGAACTACATGCCGCAGCAGAAGGGTGCTCCGCTCGACCCGGCCAAGGCCGTCTCGATCAACGAGCAGTTCCAGCAGAGCCGCCAGTTCTGGTCGTCGCTGGTCGACAGGGGAGTGCTCGACGCGCCGTCGACCTTCATCAACGCGACCCCGCACATGACGTTCGTCCGCGGTGAGAAGGACGTCAAGTACCTCAAGGACCGCTACGAGGTCCTCAAGAAGCAGCCGCTGTTCGACGGCATCGAGTACAGCGAGGATTCGCGCGTCATCAACAAGTGGGCACCGCTGCTGATGCAGCAGCGCCGCAAGGGCGAGCCGTTCGCCGCCACGCGGGTGCCCGCGGGAACCGACGTCGACTTCGGTGCACTGACGCACCAGCTGTTCGATCACCTCACCGAATCGGGTGTGACGCTGCGCACCAACCACGAGGTCAAGAGCCTGAAGAAGCAGAAGGACGGCACCTGGCTCATCAACTACCGCACGACCATCGGGCGCACGCCGAACCAGATCAAGGCGCGCTTCGTGTTCGTCGGCGCGGGCGGCTGGGCTCTCAAGCTGCTGCAGCGGTCGGGCATCCCCGAGATCAAGGGGTACGGCGTGTTCCCGATCGGCGGGCAGTTCCTCAAGACCTCGAACCCGAATATCGTCGCCCAGCACAAGGCCAAGGTCTACTCGCAGGCGTCCGTCGGAGCACCGCCCATGTCGGTGCCGCATCTCGACACGCGCGTGGTCGACGGCGAGGCCTCGCTGATGTTCGGGCCGTTCGCGACGTTCAGCCCCAAGTTCCTCAAGAACGGCTCGATGCTCGACATCGTGTCGCAGGTGCGCACGCACAACCTGTGGCCGATGCTGCGGGTCGCCTTCGCGAACCCCGACCTCATCACCTACCTGGTCGGCGAGCTGCTCAAGAACCATGCGAAGAAGGTCGACAGCCTGCGCACGTTCATGCCGACCGCGAAGGACGAGGACTGGACCCTCATCGACGCAGGTCAGCGCGCGCAGGTCATGAAGAAGGATCCCAAGAAGGGCGGCATCCTGCAGTTCGGCACGGAGGTCGTCTCGGCTGCCGACGGCTCGATCGCCGGTCTGCTCGGTGCGTCGCCCGGTGCCTCCACTGCCGTGCCGATCATGCTCGATCTGCTCAAGAAGTGCTTCCCCGACGAGTACCCCGGGTGGGAGTCCGAGCTGCGTGAGCTCATCCCCACGTTCGGCGAGCAGCTGAACAAGGATCCAGAGCTGGCGGCGAAGTCCACCGCGGCGACAGCGGCCACTCTCGGCATCAACGAGTAGCTCCCCGGTGGCGAAGCTCTACTTCCGCTACGGGGCGATGAACTCGGGCAAGTCCACCTCGCTGCTCCAGGCCGCGTACAACTACGAGGAACGCGGTCAGCACGTGCTGCTCGCCAAGCCCGCGATCGACACCAAGGGCGCATCCGAGATCGCGAGCCGTCTGGGCGTCACCCGAGAGGTCGACTTCCTCATCGCCCCCGATGTCGACGCCCGTGCGCTGTTCGCCGAGCATCGGACGGCGGTGCGCAGCGCGGCTGCAGGTGAGCACCTCACAGGTCGAGCGCTCGACGTCGCGTGCCTTCTGATCGATGAGGCGCAGTTCCTCACCTCTGAGCAGGTCGACGATCTCTTCCGCATCGCGATCGAAGACGGCATCCCGGTGATCGCCTACGGGATCCGCAACGACTTCCTCACCCACGCGTTCCCCGGCTCCGCGCGGCTGCTCGCCATCGCGCACTCTCTCGAAGAGCTGAAGACCATCTGCCGCTGCGGGCGCAAGGCCGTCTTCAACGGCCGGGTGGTCGGCGGGCGCTTCGTCTTCGACGGCGATCAGGTCGCCATCGACGAGGGCGCCGACGGGTCGGCGGCGCCGGAGATCACCACGTACGAGTCGCTGTGCGGTGCGTGCTACCTCGAGGAGTCCGGCGGGCGCCTGGGCTGAGAGCCCGCTCGACAACCCGGCGCAGCGCGTCCGGTGGATGCTGTGCGCTGGTTCTGTGTGCCGTGACGACGGGCTGCCGTCCACAGTTCAGCATGAGCTCTCGCGGAATCACGCGCCGCGGCCCGATGCGGCCCCGATCGCGGTGTTCCTGCTGAATTGTGGACGGCGATTGCGTGGTCTGACCACACGCGCTACTGTGGTCAGACCACACAGGGCGCCTTGCTGACGCCACCGAACGCGAACGACGAGGAGAGTGGATGCCGGAGCAGCCTGCTCGCGCCTGGCGCCTCGTGCTCGAGCACGTCGAGCGAGATCTCCTCGACGGGCGAATCGGCCCCGGCGATCGACTCGCCTCCGAACGCGACCTCGCCGCCGACCTCGGGGTCGGCCGCTCCAGCGTTCGCGAGGCTCTGCGCGTGCTCGAGGTGATGGGCCTGATCCGCACGTCCACCGGCTCAGGGCCGCAGTCCGGTGCGATCGTGATCGCCACGCCGACCGGCGGCATGTCGACGCTGCTGCRTCTCCAGGTCGCCGCACAGGGATTCCCGCTCGCGGATGTGGTGCAGACCCGTCTGCTGCTCGAAGACGCCGTGGCCGCCGCGCTGGCAGGTCAGGATGCCCCCGATCTCGTCGGCGCGCACCGAGTGCTCGAGGCGATGGACGCCCACGCGCTCACGCCCGCCGAGTTCCTCGCGCTCGACGCACAGCTGCACCTCGCACTCGCCGAGTCCAGCGGCAACACCGTGGTCGCGGCGATCATGGCGGGGCTGCGCACGGCGATCGAGTCGTATGTGCAGCAGGGCGCCGCCGCGATCGACGACTGGGGCGCCATGGCTGACGTCCTCCGCGCCGAGCACCGGGCCATCATCGACGCCATCGAAGCGGGCGACGCCACGACGGCCCGGTCCCTCGTGCGCGCACACATCACCGGCTACTACACCGCGGCGGGGCTGACCCGCAGCACCCGACCCACTGACTGAGAGGAAAGCCATGGTCCAGCGCCAGGTTCCCAACCCCGCAGAGCTTCTCGACCTGATGAAGTTCAAGAAGCCCGAGTTCAACGGCAAGAAGCGCCGTCTCGACTCGGCGCTCACGATCGAAGACCTGCGCACGATCGCGAAGCGTCGCACCCCGAAGGCGGCGTTCGACTACACCGACGGCGCGGCCGAGGGCGAGCTGTCGCTCACGCGTGCTCGGCAGGCGTTCCAGGACGTGGAGTTCCACCCCGGCATCCTTCGTCCGGCTCCGTCGGTGGATACCTCGGTCGACATCCTCGGCGGCCCGTCGGCTCTGCCGTTCGGCATCGCCCCGACCGGGTTCACGCGTCTCATGCAGACCGAGGGCGAGGTCGCCGGTGCGGGGGCCGCAGCGGCGGCCGGCATCCCGTTCACGCTGTCGACGCTCGGCACGACGTCGATCGAGGGCGTGAAGGCTGCCAACCCGCACGGCCGCAACTGGTTCCAGCTCTACGTCATGCGCGATCGTGAGATCTCGTACGAGCTCACCCGTCGTGCAGCGGCAGCGGGCTTCGACACCCTGCAGTTCACGGTAGACACGCCTGTCGCCGGCGCGCGGCTGCGTGACAAGCGCAACGGCTTCAGCATCCCGCCGCAGCTGACTCTCGGCACGATCATCAACGCGATCCCTCGGCCATGGTGGTGGTACGACTTCCTCACGACGCCCAAGCTCGAGTTCGCCTCGCTAAGCACCACCGGCGGCACGGTCGGTGAGCTGCTCGACGCCGCCATGGACCCGACCATCAGCTACGACGACCTCGCCGTGATCCGCGACATCTGGCCCGGGAAGATCGTGATCAAGGGAGTGCAGAACGTCGAGGACTCGATGCGGCTGCGTGACGCCGGCGTCGACGGCATCGTGCTCTCCAACCACGGCGGGCGCCAGCTCGACCGCGCGCCCATCCCGTTCCACCTCCTTCCCGAGGTCCGCAGGGCGGTGGGCGACGACTTCACCGTCATGGTCGACACCGGGATCATGAACGGCGCGGACATCGTGGCGGCGGTGGCGCTCGGCGCGGACTTCACCCTGATCGGTCGCGCCTATCTCTACGGCCTCATGGCGGGTGGGCGTGCGGGTGTCGATCGGACGATCGAGATCCTGCGCACCGAGATCGAGCGCACCATGCGGCTTCTGGGCGTCGCCTCGCTCGCCGAGCTCGAGCCCTCGCACGTCACGCAGCTCACCCGCCTCGTGCCGGTGACGCGCACGGCCTCCGACGCGGTGGTGCGCTGACGTCCTTCGGAGTCAGGCCGCGGGCTCGGTGACCGGCCGCGCCCGCGGCGGCCAGGGGATGAGCATCGACGTGCTGCGGCGATAGTCGGCGTACGCCGGGTACTTTCCTGCAGTGATGGACTCGGTGAAGATCGTCGACCCGACGAACAGGACGCTGAGCAGGATCGGGCCGATGATCGTCCAGTTGATCGCGCCGCCGAGAAAGCCTGCACCCGATGCCACGGCGGCGCTCGCCCCGATCGCGTAGAGCACCCACCACTGGCTCTGCTCGAAGAAGAAGTTGGGGTGGCGGCTGTAGCGGAACAGTCCCTCCGTGGCGAAGCCAGGGGCCAGTGTGCCGCCGGCCTGCTTCTTTCGCCGGTGGAACTCCCACTGCTCGCGGTCGGCGAGCGTCTCGCCGACCAGCAGCGCGAGGAAGAGGGCGCCGAAGACGAGGTCCCACGCGTTCAGCGGGGCGGGGTTCTGCAGCGCGATCTCGGCGGGCAGAGTGATCAGCACGAGCAGCGTCATCTGGTAGACGACGATGAACAGCAGATTGAAGATCTGGAACTGCCAGGGTTTCATCCGGCGCCGCAGGATCGCCCATCGGTAGTCCTCCATGCCGGCGTACCCGCCCTTGCGGGCGAAGTTGAACGTCAGCCGCACACCCCACGCGGTCACGAGGGATGCCATCAGCACCAGGCGACCGGCATCCTCGCCGCTCGCGATGGCCGATCCCGCGAAGATCCAGAGGTAGACCACGGGCACGATCGACCACGCACGGTCCACCCAGGAGGTGTCACGGGTCACGAGTGAGAGCAGCCAACATGCCGCGCTCGCGACGCCCGCGGTCCAGACGACGATCAGCAGCGGTTCCATACCGACATGCTAGAACTCCTCCGCGCGGGGTGCGCGGATGCTGACGTCGAGGGTCAGAGAGTCCGCAGAAGCTCGTCGAGCTTGTCGGCGGTGTCCTCCCAGCCCTCCACGGCCACGGAGGGCACTCCGATCGCCAGCACGGGGTAGTCGTTGCCGCCCTCGTCGAGCCGGTCGCCGTAGAAGAGCATCGAGCCGAGCGGGATGCTCGTGTGCTCGGCGAGCTGCTTCATGCCGAACGCCTTGTCGATGCCGGCGAGGGTGATGTCGATCGAGGTCGAGCCGCCGGATCGCACCTCGAGGTCGGGGAGTCGCGCGGCCACGGCGTCTCGAAGCGCCTCACGTTTCGCACCCGATGGGTCCCAGTCGTGTTTCGCCTCGCGGGGAGCCTTCTGCCCGAGCGCCGAGAAGGTGATCTGAGATCCTCGGTCTTCGACGATCTCGCCCCAGGGCTGCGCCTCCCAGAGTCCGAGGCGCTCCGCCTCTTCGCGCAGTGCGGTGAAGGCGTCGGACTTCTGCTCGGCGGTGAGGTCGTGGGCGTAGAGAGGTGAGAAGTCCGAGCCGTCGTGCCGCAGGTATCGGGTGCCGCAGGTCGGCAGCAGATGCAGACGTGCGGCGGACTCGTCATCGATGGCTCCGAGCCGAGCGACCACCTGTGCGCGGAACTGCGCCTCGTTGCCGCCCGAGATGATCGCGACATCGACCTTCTGCAGCAGCGCGAGCAGCAGCGAGACCATCCGCGCGTCGATGGGCTCTTTCGACGGGGCGAGGGTGTCGTCGAGGTCGAAGGCGACGAGTGCAGGCGAGGTCATGATGCCTCCAGCGTAGACGGGCGATGCTGAGAGAGACGCGGTGCGAAGAGCAGCGTGCCGATGATCGCGAGGGCGACTCCGATCAGGGCGCCGCCGGAGTTCGCGACCACGTCGGTGAGGGTGGCCGCACGGTGGGGCAGCACGAGCCGCTGGAGAACTTCGATCGAGAGCGATAGCGCCGGTCCGAGCACGATCGCCAGTGGCCAGAAGCGGCGCGGCACGAGGAGGAACGCGAGGATGCCGATGGGCACGAACACCAGCACGTTGGCGATGATCTCCAGGCGCGTGAAATCGAGAGACTCCCACCCGAGGCGGTGCGCGGAGGAGAGCACGAGATCGAGCAGGTTCGGCATCGACTTCTCGACGCGCTCGGGCGTGAGTGTGAGCAGCGCCAGACCGACGAAGAACGGGATGCCGAGAGCGAGCGCGATACCGCGGGTGAGCCGGCGCGGGGGAGGGAGCAGACGACTCACACGGTGCCTTTCACCTCGGGACGGATACAGAGAAGGCCGCCCGTGAGGACGGCCTTCCGGTGTTACTGGTCGGGGTGACAGGATTTGAACCTGCGACCTCTTCGTCCCGAACGAAGCGCGCTACCAAGCTGCGCCACACCCCGTTTTGCAACCCTCCGAGTCTACAGCGAAAAGCTCTCAGCACCGAATCGAGGCGTCAACCGCGCGCCGTCAGCGTGAGCAGCGTCGCCTCCGGGCGGCATGCGAATCGCACCGGTGCGTAGATCGAGTGCCCGCAGCCGGCGCTGACGTTGAGCGGAACCGTGCGGTCGCCCTGCGTCCACGTGCTGAGGCCCTTCGCCTGCTTCAGAGGGATGTCGCAGTTCGCGACGAGAGCACCGAATCCCGGCAGACAGACCTGGCCGCCGTGCGTGTGACCGCCGAAGACCGCATCGGCACCGAGGTCGACGAAGCCGTTCAGTACGCGCTGATACGGCGCGTGGGTGACCCCGAGCACGGTCGTGTCGGAGGGTCGCGGTCCGAGGGAGTCGATCGCCCCCGGCAGATCCTCGAGGCGATCCCAGTCGCAGTGCGCGTCGCTCACGCCGAAGAGGTCGAGCGGGTTGCCGGCGACCGTGAGCCGCGCAGCGGCGTTGTTCAGACTCGTCCATCCGAGCTCGTCGGTGAAGTAGGCGTCCATCGCATCGGTGTCGAGGAAGTTCAGCTCTCGCGGTCGCTCCGACGGGCCCGCGAAGTACCGGATCGGATTGCGCGGCGACGGGCCGATCACGTCGTTCGAGCCGTGCACGAAGACGCCGGGGATGCCGGCGAGGGGCTCGAAGGCTCGGCGAATCCCCGTGAGGCCATCGCGATGCCCCAGGTTGTCGCCCGTGTTGATGATGAGATCGGGCTTCAGCTGCGCGAGCGAGGCGAGCCAGTCCTGCTTGCGATGCTGCCACGGAGCCATGTGTGCATCCGAGATGTGCAGCACGCGCAGCGGGGCTGAGCCGGGCGCGAGAGCGGATGCCGTCGCCTCGCGCACCGTGAACAGGTAGCGCTCGATGCCGATGCCCCAGACGGCGGCCGCAGCACCAGCGGCCCCCACCGCGCCGAGCGCGATGAGGGCCGGGTGTGCCGCATGGCGTGACGTCACTTGCAGCTGACCTTGATGGAGGTGCTCTTGGTGGTCGCGGTGTTCGCTGCCGGGTCGGTCGAGGTCACGGAGGCGTTCTGTCCGTTGCACGATCCGTCGAAATCGATCGACGAGAACCCTGCGCCGAACAGCGCGCTCTGCGCTTCGGACTTCGACTGCCCGGTGATGTCCGGCACGGTCGCACCCTGGCCATTGCTGGGTGAGATCGTGATGGTCGCGCCGCTGGGGGCCTGTCCGGACGGGTCCTGAGCCATGATCACGTCACCTGCGGGGCCGTCGACGGCCGGGCCGACGGCTGCGGTGAAGCCCGCTGCTTCGATGAGCGAGCTCGCCTCGCCGACCGACTTGCCCACGACATCGGGAACGTCCGTCAGCACCTGACGAACGAGCTTGTCGTCGGGCCGGGGGAACTGGTCAGCGGGGTAGACGGCATTCGCGGCTCCCTGGATCGCCCTGGCGAGACCGTAGCGGATGTCGCCGAGTCGGGTGCCATCGCCGTTGCGGAAGTCGTTCAGCGGCACGCGGCCGTCGATGTTCCCCACCCACACCGCAGTGGTGACCTTGGTGCTCGACTCGACGAGCATCGTGTGCTCCTTCTCGGCGGTACCGGTCTTGCCGATCAGCTGGGTGCCGTCGAACGGGTTCGCCCGCGTTCCCGTGCCGTTCCCCTCCATCACGCCGCGCAGCGCGAACGCCGCGGTGGCTGCCACCTCGGGAGTGAGCTGCTGGGAGCAGTTCTGCGCAGGAGGCGTGATCTCCGCTCCGTTCTCACCGATGACCCGGTCGATCACGCGCGGCTCGCAGTAGACGCCGTTGTTGGCGACAGTCGCGTAGGCGCCTGCCATCTGCAGCGGGGCCACGCTCTTCGAGCCGAGGACCGTCGGGAACGGATCGTTCGGGGCGGTGTTGGAGGTGGTTCCACCGACCGTGATGTCATCGCCGTTGCCGTAGTGGACGCCGAGCCTCTTGGCGACCTCGTTGATGTCGCAGAGGTCGAGCTGCTGCGCCATCGCGAGGAAGCCGGTGTTCAGCGACTGCGCAGTGAACTGCCGAACGCTGCCCACCGACCCGCCTGAGTTCCCGAAGTTGTTAATCTTGGCGCTGTTCGTGACCCTGTCGCCGCACTTCGTGAAGGGGCTGAAGGTCTTGAGGCGGCCGTCGAGCACCTGGTTCACCGAGTGTCCTGACTCGAGCCAGCTCAGAAGGGTGAAGAGCTTGTACGTCGATCCGGTCTCGAACCCGTAGGTCGAGCCGCCGTGCGCCTTGTCGGCAGCGAAGACCTGTGAGGTCTCGCCGGCGGCGAGGTTGGCTTCGGTCGTCTCGTTGAAGACGGTGTTCTGGGCCATCGCGAGGATGCGACCGGTGGATGCTTCGACCGACACTCCGGTGCCGCCGACCAGGATCCCGGGCATCGCCTGCGGGACCTGCGACCTCACCGCGTCGATCGCGGTCTGCTGCACGCGCATGTCGAGCGAGGTGTAGATCTCCATGCCTCCGCGACGCAGGTTCGCGCGACGCTCCTCCGCGGTGGCGCCGAAGGCCTCGTCGTTCTCGATGACGGCCTTCACGTACTGGCAGAAGTAGGCGTTGTCGCCTGCGGCCCCGCAACCCTGCTGGGGCTCGCTGAGCACCGGGGTGATCGGCGTGGCCACAGCCTCGTCATGCGCGGCCTGCGTGATCTTGGCGTCGAGCAGCATCCGGTCGAGGACGTAGTCCCTGCGGTCCTTCGTGTCCTTGTAGCCGTCGGCATCTCCGTTGTGCGCCACTCCGGCGTCATCGGTCCAGATCCCGCCCGGGCGGTCGATGCGGAACCTGTTGGGCTCCTGGACCATGCCGGCGATCGTGGCCGCCTGAGCGAGGGTGAGGTTCGCCGCGGTGGTCGAGAAGTAGCGGTTCGCTGCGGCTTCGATGCCGTAGATGGTGCCGCCGAAGTTGGCGATGTTGAGGTAGCCGAGAAGGATCTCGTTCTTCGAGTACTCCTTCTCGATCTTCAACGCGTAGCGCATCTCCTGCAGCTTGCGCTCGACGCCCTCGCCGCCCTTCGCGACTGCCGCATCGAGGAAGCACTGTTCGATCTGCGTCGAGTAGTCCTCGGCTCCGGGGTCGACGTCCTGTTCGCACTCCTGAACCTGGACGTTCTTCACGTACTGCTGGGTGATCGTGGAGGCGCCTCGATCGGTCGTGCCCGCGACGTTCCCGACTGCGGCCTTGATCGTCGCGCCGAGGTTGATCCCGCCGTGCGTGTAGAAGTTCTTGTCCTCGCTCGAGAGGATCGCGTCGTACATCACGGGTGCCACCTGGTCGTAGGCGACCGGGATGCGCTTCTGCTCGTAGAACGACGCCAGAGCGACGGGGTTGCCATCGAGACCGGTTGCGTAGATGGTGGACTGCTGCATCGGAGCGCCGACCTGGAGGTTCTCGGGGAGGTCCTCGAAGATGGTGAGGGCCTGCGACCCGGCGATACCGGTCATGGCGAGCACAGGGGTGACGCTGGCCGCGACGAGGAGACCGGCGACGGTGCTCAGCCCGACGAGTCCGAGGACTCCGCCGAGCGCACCTTTCACCGTGCGATTCTTTTGAGGCATACGCTAGATCGTAGGGGAGTTCCCTGAATACCGCCTTTGACGCAGCCGCCATCGCGGATGCCGCCAGACAGGAGAGCCATGACCACGTGGGAGTACCTCACCACCCCGCTGCTGATCCACAACACCGCTGCGATCCTCAACAACTGGGGCAAGCAGGGCTGGGAGCTCGTGCAGGTCATCCAGGGGCCCGAGGGCGGGCTCGTGGCCTACTTCAAGCGTCCGGTGTCGGCGGATGCCGCAGGCAACGCCGGTCTCGCGGCCGCTGCCGAGGCGTCGCGCCAGTTCGAAGGGGGCGCCGCGTGAGCCTCTCTCAGCGTCTGACCGAGCTCGGCATCGAGCTTCCGGCGGTGGCGGCACCCGTCGCCGCCTACGTTCCGGCGGTCGTCCATGCCGGGCTCGTCTACACCTCCGGTCAGCTGCCGTTCACCGCAGGTCAGCTTCCTGCGACGGGCAAGGTCGGCGCCGAGGTCAGCGCTGAAGACGCGAACGAGTACGCCCGCACCTGCGCGCTGAACGCCCTCGCTGCGGCCGCCGACGCCGCCGGCGGGGTCGACAGGATCGGCGGAGTGCTGCGGCTCGGCGGGTTCGTGGCGTCCACGCCCGACTTCACCGGCCAGCCCGGCGTCATCAACGGTGCGAGCCTCGTGCTCGGCGAGATCTTCGGCGACGCCGGTCGTCATGCGCGCGCGGCTGTCGGCGTGCCGGTGCTGCCGCTCGACAGCCCGGTCGAGGTCGAGGTCACGTTCATCCTCGCCTGACCCGAACATGAAGAACGCCCCCTCCCGGATCGGGAGGGGGCGTTTCTGCATCCGCCCTATTTGACCTGAGCCGAGATGATGCTCATCACGGCGGTGTCTGCGAGGGTCGTGGTGTCGCCGACTTCGCGGCCCTCAGCGACGTCGCGCAGCAGGCGCCGCATGATCTTGCCCGAGCGGGTCTTCGGCAGCTCGCCGACGATGTACACGTCGCGGGGGCGTGCGATCGCACCGATCTGCTCGCCGACCCAGAGGCGCAGCTGCTGAGCGAGACCGGCAGGGTCATGGGCCGAGAGGTAGCTCTCCTTGATGATCACGAATGCGACGACCGCCTGGCCCGTGGTCTCGTCGGCGGCGCCCACGACGGCGGCCTCTGCCGTCGCCTCGTGAGCGACGAGCGACGACTCGATCTCGGCAGTCGAGAGGCGGTGGCCCGAGACGTTCATCACGTCGTCCACCCGCCCGAGCAGCCACAGGTCGCCGTCATCGTCGAGGCGAGCGCCGTCGCCCGCGAAGTAGTAGCCCTGCTCCTCGAACTTCTCCCAATACGTCTCCTTGTAGCGCTCAGGGTCGCCCCAGATGCCACGCAGCATGCTCGGCCACGGCTCGGTGACCACCAGGAGGCCGCCGTTGCCGTTGCCCACCTCGGCGCCGGTCTCATCGACGACGTCGATCGAGATGCCGGGGAGCGGAACCTGCGCGGAGCCCGGCTTGGTCGCGGTGACGCCGGGGAGCGCCGAGACCATGATCGCGCCCGTCTCGGTCTGCCACCAGGTGTCGACGATGGGGGTCTTGCCCGCACCGATCACGTCGCGGTACCAGATCCAGGCCTCGGGGTTGATGGGCTCGCCGACCGAGCCGAGCAGACGCAGCGACGACAGGTCGAACTTCGCGGGGACGCTGCGGCCGATCTTCATGAACGAGCGGATCGCGGTCGGCGCAGTGTAGAAGATCGAGACCTTGTACTTCTCGATGATCTCCCACCAGCGGCCGGGGTGCGGGGCGTCGGGTGTGCCCTCGTAGATCACCTGGGTCGCGCCGTTCGCGAGCGGGCCGTAGGTGACGTAGCTGTGCCCGGTGATCCATCCGATGTCGGCCGTGCACCAGTAGACGTCGGTCTCGGGGTGCAGGTCGAACACGTACTTGTGCGAGTACGCGGCCTGGGTGAGGTACCCGCCCGAGGTGTGCAGGATGCCCTTGGGCTTTCCCGTCGTACCCGAGGTGTAGAGGATGAACAGCGGGTTCTCGGCGGGGAAGGCCTCGGCGGTGTGCTCGGGCGACGCGGCAGGAACAACCTCGTGCCACCAGAGGTCGCGGCCGTCCTGCCAGTCGACCTCGTTCTCGCCGCGCTTGACGACGAGCACGTGCTCGACGGTCTGCTGCTCGCCGTCTCCGCGGTCCGCGAGGGCCTGGTCGACGGCCGGCTTCAGCGCCGAGACGCGGCCCTTGCGGTATCCGCCGTCGGCGGTGATGACGAGCTTGGCGCCCGCGTCGTCGATGCGCGACCGCAGGCTGTCGGCGCTGAAACCGCCGAACACGACCGAGTGGATGGCTCCGACGCGAGCGACGGCGAGCATCGACGCGACCGCCTCGGGGATCATCGGCAGGTAGATCGCGACGCGGTCTCCGTGGCCGACGCCGAGGCCCTCGAGCACGTTGGCGACGCGCTTGACCTCGTCGGTGAGCTCTGCGTAGGTGATGGTGCGTGAGTCGCCCGGTTCGCCTTCCCAGTGCAGGGCGACGCGATCGCCGTTGCCCGCTTCGACATGGCGGTCGAGGCAGTTGTAGGCCACGTTCAGCTCGCCGTCGTCGAACCACTTCGCGAACGGAGGGGTCGACCAGTCGAGCACACGGGTGAACGGCTTGTGCCATTCGAGCAGTTCGGCGGACTGCGCGGCCCAGAAGGCCTCGCGGTCTGCAGCAGCGCTCTCGTACAGCGCGGGGGACGAGACCGACTGCGCGACGAACTCCTCGGAGGGCGGGAACTGGCGGGTCTCATCGAGAAGATGATCGATCTGGCTGCTCATCGGCAGGCGCTCCTTTGCGGCGTGGCAGGTCGTGCGGGCATGAACGCGTCTGCACGCGATCAGGTCAGGGCGAATCTAGCCTCGGGCAGGGACATCGCATACTGCCGAAAGTAGGTAGTCCGGCCGGTTTTGTCAGGACGGTCGCCTTGCGTACACTCGACGACAGCCGAATTATCATTCTGGCCTTGGCGTGCCCGATTCCCCCATGAGGGACGCCGTGGGCGGCATCTCATTCCCCCCGTGAGATGCCGCCCTCTCTTTTTCGGGAGCGCTCCCACGTCGGGCTCACTCCTCATGTCCGTCTTCGCGACCTGCTCTGCACGCTGAACGCCCGGGCGGGGTTGCCCACAGACGCCGTCCGAGCCGCTCGACGCGGGGGTCGCGCGCTGAGCGCGGCGCCTAGCTTCGGGGGATGCCCGATCCCTTCGTCATCCAGCCGCGCGGCACGTTGCCTCTCGTCGACGGCGCCGAACGGGGTGGTCGCACGCCGCTGCAGGTCGATCCCGTCTTCGGTCCGCTCGCAGAGCACTGCGCCGACGACGAGGTCACCGACATCTTCGTCAACGGCGCCTCAGGGCTGTTCATCGACCGGGGGCGCGGCGCCGAGGCGGTGCACGGGTGGAGCGCGTCCGAGCGGGAGGTTCGCGATCTCGCGGTCGCGCTCGTCGGTCTCGGCGGTCGCCATCTCGACGACCAGGCACCGTGCGTCGATGTGAGGCTCGAGTCCGGCATCCGGGTGCATGCCATCCTCGCGCCCATCTCGACCTCGGGGACGGCTCTATCGATCCGTGTGCCCAGAGTGCGCGCCGCGGATCTCGATGCGTTGGCGGAGCTCGGCGCCTTCGACGCCAGGCAGCACAGCTGGCTCCTCGGTCTGGTGGCTGAGCGCGCCAACATCCTCATCACCGGCGGCACCGGCACAGGCAAGACGACTCTGCTGTCGGCGCTGCTGTCGGCCGCGCCGACCTCCGAGCGCATCGTCACGATCGAGGACGTCGCCGAGCTGCGCCCGCAGCACCCCCACCATGTCGCTCTCGAGGCGCGACAGCCGAACCTCGAGGGCGCCGGCGGCATCAGTCTCGCACGGCTGGTCCGCGAGTCGCTGCGCATGCGCCCCGACCGTCTCGTGGTCGGTGAGTGCCGAGGCGAGGAGGTGAGGGAGCTGCTGACAGCTCTGAACACCGGACACGATGGCGGCGCCGGAACCCTCCACGCGAGCGGTCTGAGCGATGTGCCGGCCCGGCTCGAGGCACTCGGCGCGCTCGCATCCATGGACGCCACGGCGCTCGCGCGCCAGGCGGTGAGCGCGTTCACGATCGTTCTGCACCTCGACAGGGCGCCCGGAGGGCGGCGACGCATCGCGCAGGCGGGGGTGCTCGCGCTCACTGGAGACCGGCTGGGCATCGAGGAGGTGCGACCGTGGTGAGCGCTCGACGGAGAAGCGCCCCCGACGCCGGAACAGACGCGGCGACCGCGGTGCAGACGCTCGCCGTGCTGCTGCAGGCCGGAGCGGTGCCGTTGGTCGCCTGGAGGCACCTCGCCTCGATCGGCGACGCGCACGCCGCATCGGTTGTGGAGCGAGTCGACGGCGGCGTCTCGCTCATCGCCGCGATCGAGGCCGAGGGCGGCCCGTGGCGAGACCTCGCTGCGGCGTGGGAGGTGGCGACCACCGTCGGGGCGCCTCTGGCCGATGTGCTGCGCATGATCGCGGAGACGCTTCGCGACGCCGCGTCCGCCGCCGATGATGTGCGCATCGCTCTCGCTGAACCGGCGGGAACCGCGCGGCTGCTCCTGTGGATGCCGTTCGCCGGTCTGCTGCTCGGTTTCGCCCTCGGCTTCGACACTCTCGGTGTCATCTTCGGGACGCCTGCGGGAGCGGCCTGCGTCGTGGCCGGGCTTCTCCTCGTGCTCGCTGCCCGAGGCTGGACGAACCGACTGCTTCGGAACGCGCGACCCGAGCCGGGCACTCCGGGGATGCAGGCGGAGCTCATCGCCGTCGCTCTCTCCGGCGGCGCCTCCATCGATCGGGCCCTGCGCCTCGTCGCGGAGAGTCCCGCGTCTCATCGCGGAGATGACGCGCGAGTCCGCGCGGTGCTCGAGCTGTCGCACGCCGCGGGGGTGCCGGCCGGCGAACTCCTCCGCGCCTCCGCCGGGCAGGAGCGGCACGCATCCCGCATCGACGGCCGCCTCCGCGCGGCGAAGCTCTCGACGACGCTGCTGATCCCGCTCGGAGTCTGCACGCTGCCGGCATTTCTTCTGCTGGGAGTCGCCCCGCTGCTGCTGAGCGTGCTCCTCTCGACCCCGCTGCCGCTCTGACGGCCGCCGACCACAGGATGCACGCGCATCCGCACACGGAAAGAAGGAACCCATGAACACACTCCCTCCGCTCACTCGGCGCCGTTCCGCGACGCTGTTCGGAGACGACAGCGGCGCCGCCACCGCCGAGTACGCGATCACGACGATGGCCGCCGTGGCCTTCGCCGGGCTGCTCGTCGTCATCATGAGGTCGGATGAGGTGCGCGGCATCCTCACCGACCTGGTGCGTCGGGCGCTCACGGTGTCGTGATGAGCGCCGATCGTGACGGCGAGCGGGGGTCGGTGGCCGCCGAGCTCGCACTCGCGCTGCCCGCGGTGGTCCTCACTCTTCTGCTCGGGGCCGGTGCGCTGGGCGCGGCCGCTCGTCAGGTCGCGCTCCAGGACGCATCGGCCGACGCCGCGCGCCTCCTCGGCCGAGGGGAGGACGCGGGCCGGGCCTCACATGCGGTGTCGACCGCGGTTCCTGGCGCCGGAATGTCGAGCAGCTCATCCGGAGACCTCGTCTGCGTGAAGGCGCACGCCGACGTCGCGATCGGCGGCTTCGTCCGGATCCCGCTGCAGGCGTCCAGCTGTGCACTCTCCGGAGGACTCTGATGTCGACCATCGCAGCGGAGGGCGGCTGATGGCGGGCTCTGCTCTCGCGGCCGGTGTTCTCTCGGTCGCAGCGGTGCTCTCGCTGGGGCTCGCCGCGGTCGGGGGAGCCGCCGTCACGGCGCAGCGGGCTGCGGGGGCCGCCGACGCCGCGGCGCTCGCCGCGGCCGACGCGGCCAGCGGTGCGATCGTCACGGCCGACGACCCGTGCGCCCTCGCCGCGCGGGTCGCGGCTGCCTCAGGCGCGGCCCTCACCGAGTGTGCCGTCGAGGGCTTCGTGGCGACTGTGCAGGTGAACGCGGCGTACGCTGGACTCGCTGCCGTCTCCCGAGCCCGTGCTGGGCCACCCGAGGGATCCTGACGGCGGCACGAGCACTTTCCGGCGAAAATGCAGGCGACCACTGTGACCAACCCATCACGGCGGTGTGTATGGTGTGCTTCGAAGAAAGGACGCTCCCTTGGCTGAAGGCAAGAAGCTCGTCATTGTCGAGTCCCCGACGAAGATGCGGTCGATTCAGGGATACCTCGGCGATGGCTACGAGGTGCTCAGCTCCGTCGGCCACATCCGCGACCTCGCAGACAAGAAGGACATCCCCGCCGCCGACAAGCAGGCGTACGGGAAGTACTCGATCGACGTCGACAACGACTTCGATCCCTACTACGTCGTCTCCGATCGCAAGACGAAGACCGTCGCCGAACTCAAGCGTGCGCTCAAGACCGCCGACGAGCTCCTGCTCGCCACTGATGAGGACCGCGAAGGCGAGGCCATCGCCTGGCACCTGCTCGAGACTCTGAAGCCGAAGGTCCCCGTCAAGCGCATGGTCTTCCACGAGATCACGAAGGACGCGATCCAGGCGGCCATCGGCAACACCCGTGAGCTCGACACCGACCTCGTCGACGCGCAGGAGACCCGCCGCATCCTCGACCGGCTGTACGGCTGGGACGTCTCGCCCGTGCTCTGGTACAAGGTCAAGACGGGCCTGTCTGCCGGACGCGTGCAGTCCGCCGCCACCCGCATGATCGTCGAACGAGAGCGCGAGCGCATGGCGTTCGTCTCCGCCGAGTACTGGGACGTCGAGGCGCTCGCCTCGTCGTCGTCAGCATTCAAGGTTCGTCTTGTGCGTGTCGACGGCGGCCAGCTCGCCCGAGGCACCGACTTCGACGACAACGGAAAGCTCAAGAAGGCCGTCGTCATCCTCGACGAGAAGCAGGCCGCTGAGCTCGCACTCGCCGTCGACGCCGCCGGCACAGGCTCGGTCACGAAGGTCGAGGCGAAGCCGGGAACCCGCAGCCCCTACGCGCCGTTCACCACCTCCACCATGCAGCAGGAGGCAGGCCGCAAGCTCTCGATGAGCGCCAAGCAGGCGATGAGCGTCGCGCAGCGGCTGTACGAAAAGGGTTACATCACCTATATGCGAACCGACTCCGTCGCGCTGAGCACCCAGGCCGTGCAAGCCGCTCGCAGCCAGGCCGTCGCCCTCTACGGCGACACCGCGGTGCCGCTGAAGCCGCGCGCCTACAAGTCGAAGAGCAAGAACGCGCAGGAGGCGCACGAGGCGATCCGTCCCTCGGGCGAGAACTTCCGCACCCCGAAGTCCGTCTCCTCGGAGCTGGACCGCGAGGAGCACCGTCTCTACGACCTGATCTGGAAGCGCACCGTCGCCAGTCAGATGGCCGATGCGAAGTACGAGACCACGACCGTCACCATCGCGGTCGACGCCGCGGGGCGCAACGCCGAGTTCACCGCGTCCGGCACCGTGTACACCTTCAAGGGCTTCCTCGAGGCCTATGAAGAAGGACGCGACGAGAAGCGCAACGACAGGGACACCGACGAGAACCAGTCGCTCCCGGTCGTCGCCGTCGGCGACGAGCTGCGCATGTCGGAGTCCGAGGCCAAGGGGCACCGCACGACCCCCAAGCCGCGCTATACCGAGGCATCGCTGGTCAAGGCACTCGAGGAGCACGGCATCGGCCGCCCCTCGACGTTCGCCAGCATCATCGGCACGGTGATCGACCGTGGCTACGCGACCAAGCGCGGCCAGGCCCTCGTGCCGACCTGGCTCGCGTTCAGCGTGGTCCGTCTGCTCGAAGAGCATTTCGCCGACCTGATCGACTACGACTTCACCGCGGCGCTCGAAGACGACCTCGACGCGATCGCGCGAGGCGAGCAGAAGCGCGTCGAGTGGCTGCGTTCCTTCTATTACGGCTCCGATTCGCACGTCGGCCTGCGTCAGACCGTCGACAACCTCGGCGAGATCGATGCGCGGGCGCTCAACTCCACGCCCATCACCGACACCGCCACGCTGCGCTTCGGCAAATACGGTCCCTACCTCGAGGTCGCGAACCCCGAGGCGCCCGACGAGAAGCCGCGCATCGTGAACGTGCCCGAGGATCTCGCCCCCGACGAGCTGACCGCTGCGAAGGCGCAGGAGCTCATCGACGCGCCGGTCGCCGGCGACCGGGTGCTGGGCACCAACCCGGACAACGGCAAGATCGTCGTCGTCAAGGACGGACGCTTCGGTCCCTATGTGCAGGAGAACGACCCGGTGTCCGAAGATGCCGCCGTCGACGAGGCGACCGGTGAGGTCGTCGACGCTCCCAAGCCGAAGCGGGGAGCCAAGAAGGCGGCCGCGCCCAAGCAGCGCACCGCCTCACTCTTCCGCTCGATGTCAGTCGACACGATCGACCTCGACACCGCCCTGCAGCTGCTCAGCCTGCCGCGGGTCGTCGGCGCCGACCCCGAGAGCGGCGAGGAGATCACCGCACAGAACGGCCGATTCGGTCCGTACCTGAAGAAGGGCACGGACTCCCGATCGCTCGAGAGCGAGTCGGAGATCTTCGACGTGACGCTCGAGAAGGCGCTCGAGATCTACGCGCAGCCGAAATACGGCGCAGGGTCCCGCCGTGCGTCCAGCGCGCTCGCCGAGTTCGAGGCCGACCCCGTCAGCAACAAGCCGATCCGCATCCGCGACGGTCGCTTCGGTGCCTACGTCACAGACGGAGAGACGAACGTGACGATCCCTCGCGGTCAGAAGGTCGAAGACATCACGTTCGAGATCGCCGTGCAGATGCTCGCCGACAAGCGCGCCAAGGGCCCGGCCCCGAAGCGCGGTGCAGCCGCGAAGAAGGCGCCGGCCAAGAAGCCGGCCGCGAAGAAGCCGGCGGCCAAGAAGCCGGCCGCGAAGAAGCCTGCGGCGAAGAAGGCGCCGGCCAAGTCGACCGGGACGGATGCCGAGAAGGCCGCCGCGCGGTCTGCAGCAGCCAAGAAGGCCGCGGCGACGCGTGCCGCGAACGCCGCGAAGAAGGCCGGTTCGTGACATCAGGTCCCGGAATCTGGATCACCCTCGAGGGCGGAGACGGATCGGGGAAGACCACGCAGTCGAACCTCCTCGCCCAGTGGATGACGGATGAAGGGCGAACCGTCGTGCGCACCCGCGAGCCCGGCGGGTCGGAGGTCGGCCAGCTGATCCGAGACATCGTGCTGCACCATCGTGGGGACATCGCGCCGCGTGCCGAGGCTCTTCTCTACGCCGCCGACCGCGCGCATCACGTCGCGACGGTCGTCCGGCCTGCTCTCGCCCGCGGTGAGGTCGTGCTGCAGGATCGCTATCTCGACTCATCCGTCGCCTATCAGGGCGCAGGGCGAGTGCTCGACGGCGACGAGATCCGCGACCTGTCGCTGTGGGCCGCCGAGGGCGCGCTGCCCGACCTCACCGTGCTGCTCGACCTCGACCCCGAATCGGCGCGTGTGCGACTCGACTCGGCTGACAAGCCCTTCGACAGACTCGAAGCCGAGAAGAACGAGTTCCACGCGCGAGTCCGCGACGCGTACCTCGCTCTGGCGCAGGCCGAGCCGGATCGTTTCCTGGTTCTCGACGCCGCAGCGACGCCCGAGGTCATCGCCGAGCAGATCCGCGAGCGGGTCGCCACGCTGATCGGCTGAGCCTTCCGCACAGCACGCCGTCCGCCTGGGCGCCCCTCGCAGACGGGGACGGTTGCCGCGCACGTCGGTGCTCCCGATTAGGCTGAGGGCATGCCCCAGACTGTCGCCGCACCTTTCCCGTGGGCCGATGTGTGGGGACAGGATGCCGCGGTCGACACGCTTCGCAACGCCGCATCCGATCCCTCCGCGCTGTCGCACGCCTGGCTCATCACGGGTCCGCCCGGGTCGGGGCGCTCCACGCTCGCGCACGCCTTCGCCGCAGCGCTCGTGGCGGACCACCCCGATGACGAGGCGTCGATGCGTCAGGTTCTCGCGGGAACGCATCCGGATGTGACGGCATTGCGCACCGACAAGGTCATCATCACGATCGCGGAGGCTCGTGCGCTCGTCGAGCGCTCGTACTTCGCCCCGTCTGCCGGCCGCTATCGCGTGATCGTGGTCGAAGACGCCGACCGCATGGTCGAGCGCACCTCCAACGTGCTGCTGAAGGCTCTCGAAGAGCCGCCAGAGCAGACGGTCTGGATACTCTGCGCCCCGAGCGAAGCCGACCTGCTGCCGACCATCCGTTCGCGCGTGCGCTCACTGCGACTGCGCGAGCCCGATGTCGCAGACGTGGCACGTCTGATCACGCTGCGCACAGGGGTCGATGAGGGCATCGCCGAGCAGGCCGCTCGTCATGCGCAACGGCACATCGGCATGGCCCAGCGACTCGCCACCGATGAGGCTGCCCGCCGCCGCCGTGACGAGACCCTGCGGTCTGTGCTGGGGGTTCGCGGTGTCAGCGACGCCGTCGAGGTCGCCGGCCGCATCATCCAGGCGGCCACTGACGACGCCAAGGCGCTCACCGCCGAGCGCGACGCGGCCGAGCGCGCATCCCTGCTGCGTATGGTCGGGATCGCCGAGGGGCAGGCCGTTCCGCCGGCCCTGCGCACGCAGATCTCCGCGCTGGAGGACGACCAGAAGAAGCGTGCGACCCGAAGTCTGCGTGACGGGATCGACAGAGTCCTCACCGATCTGCAGTCTCTCTTCCGTGATGTCGTCATGCTGCAGTTCGGCCGAGACGACGAGCTGATTAATCGCGAGCTTCGTGAAGACCTGGCCGCGCTGGCTGCGGCCTGGCCGGAGACCCGTACTCTTGTCGTACTCGACCACCTTGCCGACACACGCCAGTCGCTGGAGCGCAACGTCGCACCGCTGCTCGCCCTCGAGAGCTTGCTCGTGACTGTCACGAGCGGGAGGACACCGTGAACAATCGACCGACTTCCCGCATCCGACGTGCCGTCGCCGTGATCGCCAGCCTCGCCGCGGCCTCGGTCGCCCTCTCCGGGTGCCTGTACTCGATGATCCCCGAGCAGGCCGAGCCGAAGCCGTCCACCACGAACGCGCCAGACACCGACGGCGTGGCAGAAGACCTGCTGCCGTTCTACGGCCAGACGCTCACCTGGAGCGAGTGCGGCACGGGGTTCGACTGCACCGAGGTGACCGCTCCGCTCGACTGGGAGAACCCGGGCGAGGGCGAGATCACCCTCTCCGTCGTGCGCCACCAGGCGACGGGAACGGCTCAGGGCTCACTGCTGACGAACCCCGGTGGTCCTGGCGCCAGCGGCGTCGAGCTCATCCGCGACAGTCTCGACTTCGCGGTCGGCGCCGATCTCATCGAGAACTACGACGTGATCGGATTCGACCCCCGCGGCGTCGGAGAATCCACCGCAGTGACGTGCTTCGACGCTGCAGGCATGGACGACTACCTCTACACGATCCCCGCAGGCAAGCGGGGGAGTGCGGAGTGGGAGGCCGAGCTGCTCGAGGCCCACAAGGAGTTCGCCGACGCGTGCGAGGCGAACAGCGGCGGCATCCTGCCCTACGTCACCACGATCAACGCCGCACGCGACATGGATCTGATCCGCGCGGTGCTCGGCGACAAGCAGCTGAACTACCTCGGCTACTCCTACGGCACTTTCCTCGGTGCGACCTACGCCGACCTGTACCCCGAGAAAGCGGGCCGGCTCGTGCTCGACGGCGCGATCGACCCGGCCGTCTCGGGGCTCGATGTCGGTGCCACCCAGGCGCTCGGATTCGAATCGGCCCTCCGCGCGTACATGCAGAACTGCCTCGACTCGGGCGAGTGCCCGTTCAACGGCACGGTCGACGAGGCCATGGCCGATCTCGGTGCACTGCTCGCGAGCGTCGACGCGTCTCCGCTCGAGAACGGCGACGGGCGCATGCTCGGCGCGGACTCGCTGATGACCGCGATCATCGCCGCCCTGTATTCGGCGGACAGCTGGCAGTACCTCACGCAGGCGCTCGACGAGGCCCTGCAGGGCGATCCGACGACGGCGTTCTTCCTCGCCGACTTCTACAACGGACGTGAGAACGGCACCTATCTCGACAACTCGAGCGAAGCCTTCCGGGCATACAACTGCATGGACTATCCCGTCGAGGACGACCCGGCGGCCGAGGCGGCGACCGAGAAGAGGATCGCCGACGGCGCACCGACCATCGCTCCGTACTGGAACGGTCCCGACTCCTGCTCGGTGTGGCCCTACCCGCCGACCGGGACGCGAGGCGAGATCAACGCCGAGGGTGCGGGCCCGATCCTCGTGGTCGGCACGACCAACGATCCGGCGACCCCGTACGAGTGGTCCGAGTCGCTCGCCGAGCAGCTCGACGAGGGCGTGCTGATCACCCGCGTGGGCGAAGGCCACACCGGATACAACAAGGGCAACACGTGCGTCGACAGCGCCGTCGAGGCGTTCCTCCTCGACGATGTCGTGCCCGAGAGCGACGTCCGCTGCGAGTGATCGTGGCTCGATTCGCGGTGCGGCTCCGGAACGGGTAATATCGATGATCGCGCCGCTTTAGCTCAGTCGGCAGAGCATTTCACTCGTAATGAAAAGGTCGTCAGTTCGATTCTGACAAGCGGCTCCAGCAGGCCCCGTGATGTGAACAACATCTCGGGGCCTTTTGGTTTCCTGCCTTGGGGAGACCCGCGAGGGCGGCGTACGCTCAGACCATGAGCAGAGCGCTTCTGATCGTCGATGTGCAGAACGACTTCACCGAGGGCGGCGCTTTGGCCGTCGACGGCGGGGATGCCGTGGCATCCGCTGTCTCAGCGTTCCTCGCCGCACACGCGACGGAGTACGACGTCATCATCGCCTCGCGCGACTGGCACGACGCTGAAGGCGACAACGGTGGCCACTTCGGAGAGGCGCCGGACTACGTCGACACGTGGCCCGTGCACTGCGTCGCAGGCACGCCCGGCGCCGATTACGACCCGCTGCTGGTGACCGATGCCGTCACGCACCATGTGCACAAGGGGCAGGGTCGCCCCGCCTACTCGATGTTCGAGGGCGCGACCGAAACGGGAGACACCGTCGGCGCGATCCTCACCGCCGCGGGTGTCCTCGAGGCCGACGTCGTCGGCATCGCCACGGACCACTGCGTGCGGGCCTCTGCGCTCGACGCGGTGGCGCACGGAGTCCGAGTGCGCATCCTCACCGACCTGATCGCGGGTGTCGCACCGGAGCCGAGTGCGGCGGCTCTCGCAGAACTCGCCCATGCGGGTGCCGTGCTCGTCGAGAGCGACTCTGCGTGACACGCAGCGTCCTGCTACTGCGAGCGGTCAACGTCTCGGGCCGCAATCGAGTGCCGATGGCACAGCTGCGCGAGGTGCTCGCTCCGGTGCTGGGTGAGGTCTCGACCTACATCGCGAGCGGGAACATCGTGTGCGACCATCCGGATGATCCGACGTCGGTGAGCGCTCGGGTCCGGGAGCTGATCGCCGACGAGTTCGACGTCGACACCCCCGTCATCCTGAGGACTCACGACGACCTCGTGCACGCCCTGGACGCGCATCCGTTCGGCGGAGCGTCGGAGAAGCTGCTGCACGCGATGTTCCTCGAGGGGCCGGCCGCGCCCGGGGCCGTCGAGGCACTGCAGGAGCGGCTCGTGCCGGGGGAGCGGATCGCACTGGTCGGCGACGATCTGTGGATCGACTACGCCGAGGGCGGTGTGCACAGCACGAGGCTCACCAAGGCCGTCCTCGATCGTGCGCTCGGCGTCGCAGGCACGGCGCGCAACCTCCGCACGGTCCGGAAGCTCGCCGAGCTGACCGCATGAGCGAGAGGGAGTCGTTCACGTTGGCCCTGCCCTTCACGGGGCGGTGGATCGTGCAGAACAGCCCGGCGTCGCGCGTCCCCAGCCACGGCACAGAGCTGTTCGGCAGCTCGCACGCGATCGATTTCGTGCCGGTCGACTCGAGCGGTCGCAGCGCGCCTCGCACTCTCGGGAGCATGTTCGGGACCGAGCCTGCTGCCGCGTTCGTCGGCTTCGGACGTCCGATCCTCGCGCCGGTGTCGGGCGAGGTCGTGCGGGTTCACGATGGGGAGCACGACCATGTCGCCCGGCGCTCGTTCGGTGCGCAGCTGCGGTACGCGCTGACCCAGCGATCGCGTGTCCGCGCGGGTGCGCCGGGGATCGCCGGAAATCACATCGTCATCCGTCGTGGTGACGCCCTCGTGCTGCTCGCCCATCTGCGGGCAGGGAGCGTGAGGCCGCGGCTCGGCGATCGAGTGTCGGTGGGGGAGGTGATCGGCGAATGCGGCAACTCCGGGAACAGCACCGAACCGCATCTGCACGTCCAGGTCTCGGACTCGATCGAGCAGGACGGCCGGGGGATCCCGCTCGCCTTTCTCCGCGAAGGAGAGCAGGACTGGGTGCCGCGGAACGGCGAGATCGTCGCTGTCTGATCAGTGGTTCAGTCCGAGGTCTCGCGGCTGATCGCCGAGGGAGGCATCAGCGGGTGCGCCTGCAGGTCGACGCGTTGCGTGCCGCAGCCGGCGCAGCGGACGTACACGACGACGCCTTCGCTGGTCGGATGCCGCGAGTCGGCGACCCAGGCGTGCTCGTGTGCGGTGGCGGTCTGGCGAGGGATCGGCAGAGTGTGCAACGTGGTCATGCATCCAGCGTGATGTAATGGCCTTATGCATCTCAACCCTTACGGTGAGTATGCGGTTCTCCTGGCCGCGTCGCTCGCCGATGACTTCCCCGTCGATCGAGCGGGAATCGAGGAGCGCACCCTCGAGATGGGGATGACGATGACGTTCCCTCCCGCCGCCGACGACCATGAACGGGTCCGAGAGGTGGTCGACGACTGGCTGCGGATCGTCGACGCGGCGGACCCGGACTCTCGCGCGGAGATCCTCAACGCGCAGATGGCGGAAGCTGCGGCATACCCGCGCCTGACGAACCACGACGGCGAAGGCTGGCACCTGCACTACCGCGACGATGTGCGATCTCTGCCGTATGTGCTCCGGGCCGTCTTCGCGGTCGGCACGTCGCTGCACCTCGTCACCCGCGGCATGGACCGACTGGGTCGCTGCGAGGCCTCACCCTGCACGAACGTGGTCGTCGACGTGACCCGCAACGGGCGGCAGCGATTCTGCTCCGTGCGCTGTGCGAACAGAGCGGCGGTCCGGCGTCACAGGGCGCGCGCTGGCGCCTGACACCGGACCGCCGGCAATTCAGATCACGCGGTCTGCCCTGCGTGCTTCCCTTCGGCGACCTCTTCGATCAGCTTCGCGTTGAAAGCAGGGAGGTCGTCGGGAGTGCGGCTGGACACGAGACCTTCGTCGACCACCACTTCCTCGTCGACCCAGGTGGCTCCGGCGTTGCGGAGGTCGGTCGCGAGGCTCGGGTAGCTGGTCAGCGTGCGTCCGTCGACCACGCCGGCTTCGATCAGGATCCACGCGCCGTGGCAGATGACCGCGACCGGCTTGTGCTGCTCGAAGAACGAGCGGGCGAGGTCGATCGATGCCTTGTCGAGCCGCAGGTGGTCGGCGTTCACGACGCCGCCCGGGAGCACGAGAGCGTCGAACTCGTCGGCCTTCGCCGTCTCGGATGTGAGGTCGACGTGCTGCACGTGACCGTTCTTGCCGGTGATCTGCTGTCCGTCCGGTGCGATGAGCGTGGCGCTCGCGCCTTCGCCCTGCACCGCTTCCCACGGACTGGTCAGCTCGCTGTCCTCGAATCCGTCTGTCGCGAGGAATGCCACTCGGCTGTCGGTGAGAGTCGCCATGATGCGTCCTTTCGTGGGGTGAATGTCCCGGATGGGGACGCCACGACTCTCTCGCAGGGTGCCGACGGAGTGAAGGGGGTGGCCGGATCCGGCCGGTGGTGATAAACGGTGGGCCCCGTGGGGCTCGAACCCACGACCCGCGGATTAAAAGTCCGATGCTCTGCCAACTGAGCTAGAGGCCCGCCCCTCCAGTCTAGGGCGCAAAGAAGGAGCCGCTGACGACGTGTCGTCAGCGGCTCCTTCTCCATCCCACCGACCTCCCCCGAGAGGTGGGACGGCTTACCGAGTGTCCGCCTCGGCGTTCCCGGGCCTTACTCGGCCGGGGGCATCAGGACCGTGTCGATGAGGTACACGGTCGCGTTGGCGGTCTGGACTCCACCGCAGATGACGGTGGCGTCGTTGACCATCAGGTCGTCGCCGCTGCCGGTGACCTCGAGGTCAGCACCCTGGACGGTGGTGTGCATGCCGGCGATCTCGTCAGGTGCGACCTGGCCGGGGACCACGTGGTAGGTCAGGATCGAGCTCAGCGTGGCGCTGTCGGTCTTGAGTGCCTCGATGGTGGCCGGGTCGATCTTCGCGAAAGCGTCATCGACGGGTGCGAAGACGGTGAACTCGTCGCCGTTCAGCGTGTCGACGAGGTTGACGTCGGGGTTCAGCTGTCCGCTGACTGCGGCCACGAGCGTGGTGAGCAGCGGGTTGTTGGATGCTGCGGTGGCGACCGGGTCGAGCGACATGCCCTCGACGGATCCTGCGCCGTCCGGAACAGCCTCTGCGTATGCGGCGCAGCCGGGGCCGACCAGGTTCGCGGCCGGGTCCATCGTCTCGGTCTCGGGAGCCATCGTCTCGGACGACTCGGGGGCCGTCGACTCTGCCGGCTCTTCGGTGGTGCCGCCCATGGAACATGCGGAGAGCAGGAATGCGCTCGCAAGGCCGAGGGTGATGGCTGCGGTGACCTTCTTCTTGGTGCTGAACATCTCAAGCTCCTTCAGAACACTGCCACGGCCTCTCCGTGGCGTTGACAGTCGTTCGGAGCCCCACCGGGATCGGATGGGAGAAACGTCAAAGTTTTTTCCGAGCCGCCGAATCCAATCCGTTTCGAGGGTCTGCCGCGAACAGGTTTCGACGAGGAGCACTTAAGAGGACTCGTTTCCGTCACTTTCAGGTGGCGGCTGCACGGGAAAGCGGGGTGAATGCGGCATGCTGTTAGAGATGGTCATCGATGGAATGGACGTACCCGAAGACGGTACGGCTCGGGATGCTGTCGCTGACCTGCTCCTTCGCATCGGCGACGGTGATCAGCGCGCATTCGCGGAGCTCTACGACACTCTGTCGTCACGCGTCTTCGGCCTCATCCTCAGGGTCCTCGTGAATCGCTCGCAGAGCGAAGAGGTGCTCCAAGAGGTCTTCTTGGAGATCTGGCAATCCGCTACGAAGTTCGCTCCGAACAAGGGTCAGGGAAGAACCTGGGTGATGACGATCGCGCACCGTCGTGCGGTCGACCGGGTTCGGGCGTCCCAGTCCAGCGCGGACCGAGACGTACGAGCCGGGTTCAGGGACATCGGGGTCGCGCACGACAGTGTGGCGGAGACGGTGGAGCTGGGCATCGAGGGCGAGAAGGTGGTTCACGCGCTCTCAGGCCTTCCCGAGGTGCAGCGCGAAGCTCTCGTCCTGGCCTATTACGGCGGTTACAGTCAGAACGAAGTGGCAGCTCTCGTCGGGGCGCCGCTGGGGACGATCAAGACACGGATGCGAGATGGGCTCTCGCGACTGAGGACAGCTATGGGGGTGACGGCATGAACGAGAAGGACTTCGCAGAACTCGCGGCAGGAGCAGCGCTCGACGCGCTGTCGCCCGATGACCAGCAGCGGTATCACGCCGCACTCGCAGCGCACCCGGAATGGCAGAGCATCGTGGATGCCGATGCCGACAGTGCCGGCTTCCTCGCCGACGGAGTGGCGCAGGCCGTTCCTTCGCCCGACATTCGTGCCGCTCTGCTCGCACGTATCGCCGTCACGCCGCAGAGCGGCGATGTCGTTCTCTCGGACTCGGCGCCCGACTCGATGCCCGACCCGGCGCCCGGCGAGACGGCAGATGCCGCGCCCGTGGCGGACTCAGCGACCGCCGCACGCGATGGCGACGACGCCCCGAAGGCTCCGGCACACCGCCTCCGCTTCCTCTTCGCGCTCGCGGCATGCCTCGCGCTGCTCGTCGGTGTGGGGGCAGGCGCCGTCGCGATCAACACCTACATCAACCGACCGGCGAGTGTCGTCGCACTCGAGGACATCCAGGCGGCCGGTGACGCTCAGCAGGCCAGCGTGTCGCTCGAGAGCGGCGGCACTGCGACCGCGCACTGGTCGGCGTCGCTCGGCAAGTCCGTGCTCGTGACCGACGGCATCCCGTCGCTCGCCGAGGGCAAGACCTACGAGCTCTGGTATGTGCGCGGTGACACTCCGGTGTCGGCAGGCGTGTTCGCGGCCGACGACGGCGAAGCGACAGCGGTGCTCGCGGGCGAGATGCACGCGGGTGATGTGATCGCCGTCACGGTGGAGCAGGACGGAGGCTCGCCCTCGGGCCTGCCGACATCCGATCCCGTCGTCGTGATCCCGACGGCCTGATGTCTCGGATCGCGCGTACCCTGGACTGATGCCTGAGCAGTTCTCCCGTCCGGTGCGCCGGCCCACCAGTGCCTTCGACAACATCGTGGGCAGTCACGATCCCGCCGAGGAGACGCGCGTCGCGCATGCGACCGCATCCGCTCTGCTGACCCGCGTGCGCGCCGATGAGAGCGGCGTGAGCGCCGACCGGCTCGTCGCCTTCACCGACGAGCACGGCATCGACGAGATCGCCGAGCTCTGGTCGAAGGCTCCGTCTCGCACTCTGCCGGGCGCGCTGTGGCGGCTGTACCTCCTGCAGCTGGCCATCCACGGCGATCCGCACACCGCGGCCCTGCTGTACGAGCGGGGCAGAGTGGAGCTCGCATCCGTGGATGCCGTGATCGCCGGAGCGCCGGTACCGGCGAACCCCGACGAGCTCGTCGCCCTGATCGACACGATCCTCCGCGGGGCGTTCCGCGGGGACTTCGCGGTCGCCCTCGATCGGGCCGCGGCGTTCTGCCGGGTCCAGGCCTCTGGCGCGACCCACGCGGCGGACGACTACGAGCCGACCGAACCGTCGCGCGCGAGCGAGCTCACCACTCGCGCCCTGCGCCTGAGCAGCTATGCGCAGGACCTGTCTGCCGCTGCCGTGCTGTGGCGCTCGGGCGCATTGGCCTGAATCGACGCGGCGGCCGGGTTCTGGTCCGGGTCCGGGTCCGTGCCCGGGCATGAAAAGACCGGGCCGCAAAAACGCCTCTCGGCGGAAGGCCGCTCGCAGCGGCAAAAATTGGAGCCCGGGGTTATGCGGCCCGGCCACTCCAGTGTAACAAGTTCGCGCTGAAGGTATTCCCGGGGCCCTAGGCTCGGATCATGACACGGCGCTTTGCTCTGATGATCGATCCTGCGGCGGCCGACGTCGCCCGCTCCGACTTCGCAGACACGTTCACCCTCGTCGATGCGGCCGCACCGGCGCTGAGCGTGGGGGAGCTGAGCACGCAGCGCGGCGACGGAGTGTTCGAGTCGATCGGCGTGATCGACGGGCATGCGCAGGAGGTCGTGCCGCACCTCGAGAGGCTCGCGCACTCGGCGCAGCTGTGCGACCTGCCGCTCCCCAATCAGGCGCAGTGGCACCAGGCCATCGAGCGAGCGGCCGCCCACTGCGAACAGGGCGAGTACGTCATCAAGCTCATCCTCAGCCGTGGCGTCGAGCACGGCCCCACACCGACCGCCTGGGTCACGGCCGCACCGGCATCCGACTTCTCGGCGGTGCGCGAGCAGGGGATCCGCGTGGTCACCCTCGACCGCGGGTACGACCTCGACGTGGCTGAGAAGGCACCGTGGCTGCTGCTCGGGGCCAAGACCCTCTCGTATGCGGTGAACATGGCGGCGCTTCGCGAAGCGCACCGACGTGGAGCTGACGACGCGATCTTCCTCTCGCGTGACGGCTTCGTGCTCGAGGCACCGACCGCGTCGCTGATCCTGCGCTTCGGCGAGCGTTTCGTGACGCCGGCGCCCAACGGCGGCATCCTGCACGGTACGACGCAGCTCAGCGTCTACGAGCACCTCACCGCGCGCGGATTCGTCGCCGAGTATGCGCAGGTGCCGGCATCCGATCTGTCGCGTGCTGACGCCGCCTGGCTCGTCTCCAGCGTCCGCCTCGCCGCCCCGATCACCGCCGTAGACGGAGTCGAGTTGCCCGTCGATCGCGCGCTCACGGCCGAGCTCAACGAGTACCTCCTCTCGCCCCGAGACTGAGGCGCGCCCGGTCGCAGGAACGAGAGAGGGCCCGACGCCGAAGCGCCGGGCCCTCTCTCGGTCTGAGACCGGATGCTTATCCGAAGCGTCCCGAGACGTAGTCCTCGGTCGCCTGCACCGACGGGGTGGTGAACATCGTGCGGGTGTCGTCGTACTCGATGAGCTTTCCGGGCTTGCCGGTGCCGGCGATGTTGAAGAAGGCGGTCCGGTCGGACACGCGGCTCGCCTGCTGCATGTTGTGCGTCACGATGACGACGGTGTACTCCGACTTGATCTCGGCGATGAGCTCCTCGATCGCGAAGGTCGAGATCGGGTCGAGCGCCGAGCAGGGCTCGTCCATCAGGATCACGTCGGGGGAGACGGCGATGGCACGCGCGATGCACAGACGCTGCTGCTGGCCGCCCGAGAGACCCGAACCGGGGCGGTCGAGGCGGTCCTTGACCTCGTTCCAGAGGTTCGCGCCACGCAGGGACTTCTCGACGAGAGCATCCTGATCGCTCTTCGCCATGCGCGTGTTGTTGAGCTTGACGCCCGCGAGCACGTTCTCCTTGATCGACATGGTGGGGAACGGGTTGGGACGCTGGAAGACCATGCCGACCTGACGGCGCACCAGCACGGGGTCGACGCCGGCGCCGTAGAGGTTCTTGCCGTCGATCAGCACTTCTCCCTCGACACGAGCGCCGGGGATGACCTCGTGCATGCGGTTGAGGGTGCGCAGGAACGTGGACTTGCCGCAGCCGGACGGGCCGATGAACGCCGTGACGGTGTTGGGCTTGATCTCGATGCTGACGCCTTCGACGGCGAGGAAGTCGCTGTAGTAGACGTTGAGGTCGTTGACTTCGATGCTCTTGGACACGTGTGATCCTTCTTCTTCAGTCGGGAAAGACGGCTCAGCGGCCGTTGATCTTGGGGGCGAACACCTTGGCGATGATCCTGGCCAGCAGGTTCAGCACCATCACGATGACGATCAGGGTGAGGGCGGCGGCCCAGGCCCTGTCGAGATAGGCATCGACGGGGATGCCGGGGTACTTGGCCTGCATGTACGAGAACACGGGCAGCGTCGCCATCTGCCCGCTGAACATGTTCAGGTTCATGCCCTGCACGATGCCGACCGTGAGCAGCAGCGGCGCGGTCTCACCGATCACGCGTGAGATGGCGAGCATGATGCTGGTCAGGATTCCGGCGATGGCGGTCGGCAGGACGACCTTGATGATCGTCAGCCACTTCGGCACACCGAGCGCGTAGGCGGCCTCCCGGAGCTCGTTCGGGACGATCCGCAGGAGTTCCTCGGAACCGCGCACGACCACGGGGATCATCAGCACCGAGAGGGCGAGCGAGCCCATGATGCCCATGCGGGTGCCGGGACCGACGATCAGCGAGAACACGGAGTAGATGAACAGACCGGCGACGATCGACGGGATGCCTGTCATGACGTCGACGAGGAACGTGATGCCGCGGGCGAGCTTGCGTCCCTCTCCGTACTCGACGAGGTAGATCGAGGTCATCAGACCGATCGGCACCGAGATGATCGTGGCGCCCAGGGTGATGAGGAGCGTGCCCCAGATGGCGTGCACCGCGCCGCCGCCTTCGCCGACGATGTTGCGCATCGAGAAGCTGAAGAACTCGCCGTCGAACCGCATGAGGCCGTTGACGACCACGGTGTACAGCAGCGAGATGAGCGGGAGGAGCGCGACGACGAAGGCGCCGGACACCAGCGCCGTCATGAGGCGGTCGATCGCGTGGCGACGGCTCTCGACCACGGTGGAGATCACGAAGATCAGAACCATGTAGAAGATGAGGCCGACGACGAGGGTGAGTGCGATGTTGAAGTCGGCGGGGTCGTTGCCCGCGTTGACGAAGGCGAAGATCGTGGCCGACACCACGAAGGCGGCCAGCAGCAGCGCCCAGGGCGCCCACCGGGGAAGATGACCTGCCGACGTGCTGTGCACCGGAGCGGCGACGGATGACGGCGAGGGCGTGAGGGTGGCGGTCATGTCAGTTGGCTCCCGAGAACTCAGCACGGCGCGAGACGATCCAGCGGGCCACGAAGTTGACCGCGAAGGTGACGATGAAGAGGATCAGACCCGCCGCGATGAGCGTGTTGACGCCCTCGTCGTGGGCCTCGGGGAACCGCAGCGCGATGATCGCGGGGATCGTCGTGGGGTTCTCCGGGTTGATCAGGTTGAACGTGACGATGCCGAGAGGCGAGAGCACGAGGGTCACGGCCATGGTCTCGCCGAGCGCGCGTCCGAGGCCGAGCATGGCGCCCGACACCATTCCGCTGCGTGCGAAGGGCAGGACGGCCATGCGGACCATCTCCCAGCGGGTGGCCCCGAGCGCGAGCGCCGCCTCCTCGTGGAGCTTCGGCGTCTGCAGGAACACCTCGCGGCAGATCGCGGTCATGATCGGCAGGATCATGACGGCGAGCACGAGGGATGCGGTGAGGATCGTCTTTCCCGTGCCCGAGGGCGTGCCGCTGAAGATCGGGATCCAGCCGAGGTTCTCGTTGAGCCACTTGTAGAAGGGCACGAGCATCGGGGCGAAGGTGAGGGCTCCCCAGAGGCCGAAGACGACCGACGGGACCGCCGCGAGCAGGTCGATGATGTAGCCGAGGAACCCGGCGAGGCGCCGCGGCGCGTAGTGCGAGATGAACAGCGCGATGCCGATCGCGATGGGAGCGGCGATCACGAGGGCGATGAAGCTCGACCACAGCGTTCCGAAGACGAACGGCCAGACCCAGGACAGGAACGACTGACCCTCGAGGATGTGGTTGCCGCTCGTGTCTCCCGAGAGCGCGGGGATCGACTGCACGATGAGGAACAGGGCCACGGCGGCGAGCGTGACGAGGATGATGATTCCCGCGGCCAGCGCGGTGCCCGAGAAGACGAGGTCTCCCCGTCGACGCAGCTTGGGGGGTGTCCCGGCTGAACGGGTGGTATCGGGACCCGTTGTGGTTGTGGACATCGGAGCGACTCCAGGCTCTGAGGGACTTTCGGGGGTTTTCATGCGGGTGCCCCCGGGTGTCGGTCGAGTCCTCTCGACCGACACCCGGGGGCGTCGGACCGGGGCTCAGCGGTGGGCTGAGCCTTCGGTCACTCCGTGACGATCGCGTCGATCGCGGTGCTGATCTGGTCGCGCAGGCTGTCCGAGATCGGCGCGCTGCCCGCGGCCTCGGCTGCGGCATCCTGACCCTCGGCCGATGCGACGTACTGGAAGTACGCCTTCACGAGGCCGGCGGTCTCGGCGTCGTCGTACTCGACGCAGCCGATGAGGTAGGACACGAGTGCGATCGGGTACGAGCCGGCGGGTGCTGCGGCCGGGTCGACGGCGAACGCGAGGTCGTGGTCCGAGCGGCCCTCCTCGAGCGGCGACGCCTCGACGAGCGCGGCTGCGGCGTCTGCCGAGTAGGGGACGTACTCGCCCTCGACCTCGACGGCGACCTGTCCGAGCTCGGAGGTGCGCGACGCGTCGGCGARGCCGATGTAGCCGGAGCCGTTGGTGATCGCGTCGACGACGCCCGAGGTGCCGTCGCCGGCCTCGCCGGTCTGCAGGGGCCACTCGTCGCTGGGCTCGTAGGTCCACACGTCGGGGGCGACGGCGCTGAGGTACTTGGTGAACGTCTCCTGCGTGCCCGAGGGGTCGGAGCGGTGCACGGTCACGATGGCCTGGTCGGGCAGTTCGACGCCCTCGTTCTGCGAGGCGATCGCGTCGTCGTTCCACTTCGTGATGGTGCCCGCGAAGATCTTGGCGATGGTCTCGCCGTCGAGGTTCAGCTCGTCGACGCCCTCGAGGTTGAACGCGACGGCGACGGGGGAGATGTAGACGGGGATCTCGACGATCTCGTCGGAGGCGCACGAGCCGAAGCCGCCCGCGGCGAGCTCGTCGGCGTTGAACGCGCGGTCGGAGCCGATGAAGTTCGACGAACCGGCGATGAAGTTCTCGCGGCCGGTGCCCGAACCCGTCGCGGTGTAGTTCACCGTGGTGTCGGGGTTGGCGGTCTGGAATGCGGCGACCCAGGACTGCTGGGCTGCTTCCTGCGAGGAGGCTCCGGTGGCCTCGATGGTGCCGGAGAGAGTGGATTCGCTCGGCGCGTCGGTGGTTCCGCCGGTTCCGCCTTCGTTCGCGGCACAGCCGGCGAGGGCGAGAGCGGCCACGGCGCCGACGGCGCCGATACGTGCGATTCGGGAGATCTTCACTGTGGATCCTTCGATCTTTGATGTGGTGGGGCCCGGTGCAGGGCACACAGTGACGCTATGTGCGGCGGTTAACGAGACTCTCCCGCGCAGGTGAACGGCAGGTGAACGGCGCGCGTCTCTCTGGGGCATGCGAAAGGCCGCATCCGTTGACGGATGCGGCCTTTCGTCGTCTTTCGCAGCGCGCTAGACCTTGGGGATGTGCGTCTCGATCGCGATGATCCCCGACCCCGGGTTGGAGGCCGAGAGGTGCGCGACCGAGAAGGCGGCCGGTTCGAGGTCGGCCGCGCTGCTGACATAGGAGCCGCGGACCGTTCCGGTGGCCAGGGCGATCTCGGTCAGGATTCCCGGGAGCACAGGGCCATGGCTGCACAGCACTGCCGGCTTGCCCGACCGCACGCGGCGACCGACGATCGAACGCAGATCGTCTTCGCCGTCCTCCCACGCGTCCTGACTGATCTTCGGTGTGGTGACGGTCTTCCGATCGAGGGCCCTCGCGAGCGGGGTCACGGTCTGCATGCAGCGCACGGCATCACTCGTGATGATCTTGCGCACGCCGAAGGCCCGCAGGGGGCCGACGATCGACTTCGCCTGATGCAGGCCTCGATCGGTCAGAGGACGTTCGGCATCCGGGCCGTCCCAGTCGCCGCGCGAGAGCGCCTTCGCGTGGCGCAGGGCGATGATCGGGAACGTGCGCAGCACGCCGTCATCGACGAGCTGAGCGAAGAAGTCGAGGATCTCGATGTCGACCGGGTAGCTCAGCCGGTCGCGCGCCTTCTTGACGCTGACCCATTCGAGCGCGGCGATCTCGCGATTCGGCACGAACGTCGAGGCGCGGATCGCGTCGGACGTGGCCTCGGCCGCCCAGTAGTGCACGACCTTCTGCTTGCTGGAGGGCAGATGGTAACGGCTCACGCCGACGGGGACTCCGAGCGAGACGCGGATGCCGGTCTCTTCGTGCACCTCCCGCACAGCCGTCTCGGCGAGCATCTCACCGGGGTCGACCTTGCCCTTGGGAAGCGTAACGTCGCGGTACTTGGTGCGATGGATCAGAAGGATCCGCAGCTTGCCGTCGATGAGTCGCCAGACGACCGCGCCGGCCGCGTACACGGCCTTGTCCGTCCACTTCGACCGTGCTGCTCTGGTGCTCGAATCGTCGTTCATCGAACCGCCCGTGCGCGACGGCGTCGCTGGACCAACCCCATGGTCTTGTCCTGCAGGTCGATGAGCGGCTTGCCTGCGGCATCCGTGGCGTGCCGGGTCCAGACGCCGTCGGCGCCGAGGTGCCACGAGGTGGTTCCCGGGTCCATGGCGAGGTCGAAGAAGTCGAGCAGGTCCTTCATGTGACCGGGGTCGGTGACGCGCACCAGCGCCTCGACGCGGCGGTCGAGGTTGCGGTGCATCATGTCGGCGCTGCCGATGTACACCTGCGCGTCGCCGTCGTTGTGGAACGCGAAGATGCGCGAGTGCTCGAGGTAACGACCGAGGATGCTGCGGACGGTGATGTTGTCGCTGATCCCCTCGAGGTCGGTGCGCAGACTGCAGATGCCTCGCACCCACACGTCGACCTTCACGCCGGCAGCGCTCGCGCGGTACAGGGCGTCGATGACCTCTTCGTCGACCATCGAGTTCACCTTGATGCGGATGCTCGCCGGCTTGCCGTTCTCGGCATTGCGGCGCTCGTGGTCGATCTGGCGCACGAGGCCCTTGCGCAGGTGGAGCGGCGCGACGAGCAAGCGCTTGAACTTCTTCTCGATCGCGTATCCGCTGAGCTCGTTGAACAGGCGAGTGAGATCCTTGCCGACCTGGGCGTCGGTGGTGAACAGCCCGAAGTCCTCGTAGATGCGGCTGGTCTTCGGGTTGTAGTTGCCCGTGCCGATGTGCGAGTAGTGACGCAGCACCCCGTCTTCCTCACGGATGACGAGCGCGAGCTTGCAGTGGGTCTTGAGTCCGACGAGGCCGTAGACGACGTGCACGCCCGCCTTCTCGAGCTTGCGCGCCCAGACGATGTTGTTCGCCTCGTCGAAGCGGGCCTTGACCTCGACCAGCGCCAGCACCTGCTTTCCCGCTTCGGCGGCGTCGATCAGCGCCTCGACGATCGGGCTGTCGCCCGAGGTGCGGTAGAGAGTCTGCTTGATCGCGAGCACGTGCGGGTCGCGCGCCGCCTGCTCGAGGAACGAGACGACGCTCGTGGTGAACGACTCGTACGGGTGGTGCACGAGCACGTCCGACTTGCGGATCGCCTTGAAGATGTCGGCTCGGGTGTTGCTCCCGGTCGGCTGGAAGGCGACCGCCGTGGTCGGAAGATGCGGCGGGTAGCGGAGATCCGGGCGATCGATGCGCGACAGGTCGAAGAGACCTCGGAGGTCGAGCGGTCCGGGGAGTCGGTAGATCTCCTGGTCGGTGATCTCGAGCTCGCGCACCAGGAGGTCCATCGTGACCTCGTCCATGTCGTCGGTGATCTCGAGGCGGATCGGCGGACCGAAGCGGCGGCGGAGCAGCTCGGCCTCGAGCGCCTGGATGAGGTTCTCGCTCTCGTCCTCCTCGATCTCCACATCCTCGTTGCGGGTGAGGCGGAAGGCGTGGTGGTCGAGGACCTCCATGCCCGGGAAGAGATCGCCGAGGTGGTTCGCGATGAGCTCTTCGAGCGTGAGGAAGCGCTTGATCTCGCCGGAGCCCGGAACCTCGACGAATCGGGGAAGCATGGGCGGCACCTTGAGGCGCGCGAACTCCTGACGCCCGGTGCGGGCGTTGCGGATGCGGATGGCGAGGTTCAGCGACAGCCCGGAGATGTACGGGAACGGGTGCGCCGGGTCGACCGCGAGCGGCATCAGCACGGGGAACACCTGGGCGCCGAAGTACTCGGAGAGCTTGGCTCGCTCCTCGTCGGTGAGCTCGGCCCATTCGGTGATCTCGATGCCGGACTCGGCCAGCGCCGGACGCACGAGCGACTTCCAGGCGTCGGCGTGACGCAGCTGCAGTGCGTGCGCCTCACGGGCGATGTCGGCGAGGGCGTCGGCGGGGGAGCGGCCGATGTTGGTGGGCACCGCCAGACCGGTCAGGATGCGGCGCTTGAGTCCGGCGACGCGCACCATGAAGAACTCGTCGAGGTTGCTCGCGAAGATGGCGAGGAAGTTCGCACGCTCGAGTTCGGGGAGCGACGGATCCTCCGCGAGTTCGAGCACGCGCTGGTTGAAAGCGAGCCAGCTCAGCTCGCGATCGTGGTAGCGGTGGTCGGGGAGGAGCGAGTCGGGGGACTCGACGGCATCGAAGTCGTCATCTTCAGCGTCACCGAGACCTGCGTCGGCGAGTGCGGGATCGATCATGGGGTACATCTAAGCACCGTGAGGTGACGCGCGTGTGAACTGACGGTGCGTGCGTCACCGCGATGCGGCGACCGTCTCCTCGTCGTAGACGTTGAATCGGTACCCGACATTGCGGACCGTGCCGATGATCTGCTCCTGGTCGCCCAGCTTCGCCCGCAGGCGTCGCACGTGCACATCGACGGTTCTGGTGCCGCCGAAGTAGTCGTAGCCCCACACCTCGCTGAGCAGCTGCTCGCGCGTGAACACCCGCGACGGGTGCGTGGCGAGGAAGTGCAGGAGCTGGAACTCCTTGTACGTGAGGTCCAGCGGGCGCCCTCTGAGCTTCGCCGAATACGACTGCTCGTCGATCGTGACGCCGGAGGCCTGCACGCGCGTCGGCTCTGCGACCTCGTCCCGGCGGGCGAGGGCGAGCCGCACGCGGGCATCGGTCTCGGCCGGGCCGGCGGTGGCGAGGAGCACGTCGTCGATGCCCCAGTCTCCGGACAGCGCGCTCATCCCGCCCTCCGTCACGACGAGCAGCAGCGGCGCATCCTGACCGGTGGCTCGCAGCAGGCGGCAGAGCGACTTCGCGCCGACGAGGTCGAGACGCCCGTCGACGATCACGATGTCGTATTCGGGGGCGCTCACGAGTTGGGCGGGCTCGGCCGGGATCTGGCGCACTCGATGGCTGAGGAGCTCGAGTGCGGGCAGGACCTGCTCCGAGACCGGAGCATTGGTCAACACCAGGACCTGGGCCACACGCACTCCTTCCGGACGGCGGGGTACGCCGTGCCGCAATGATACCGGGCGCCGATGGGTCACAATGGAGTCATGACGGATCCAGCGCTCGCACCGCGTAATGCTTTCGTCGGCGTGCTCATCGTCTGGGCGGTCGCCTTCGTCGCCTCGATCGGCGTGGGCATCTTCGTCGCCGAGGAGTGGCGAGTGCCGTGGCTGCTCGTGGTCTTCGGCGCGATCGTGCTCCTCTCCTTCGCCGTGCAGCTGCAGTACGGGCGCACGCAGGGCTTCATCTTCCGCGTGGGCGCCAGCACCATCGGCGCACTGCTGCTGATGGGCGTGATCTCGGTCGGCTTCGGCCTCGCCGCTCTCGTCACCTGATCTGCGGACGAGACACCCGGCCTGCCGGAGGGTAAAGTGGAGGCCATGGACCTCATGGCGCTCGAACTCTTCTTCATCGGTCTTCTGGGCCTGGCGAGCCTCGCGATCGCCTTCGTCTCGGTCGTCGTGCTGCGGAACCTCTTCCGCGGCCAGCGCTGAGCATCGTGCTCGAGCTGCCCACCGATCTCCCGGCCGACCTCGCGCCGCTCTCGTGGCTGATCGGCGTCTGGGAGGGCACCGGGGTCATCGACTATCCGGTCGGCGATGACCGTCTGCAGGGCGAGTTCACCCACCGGGTGAGCTTCAGCCATGACGGCGGCCCCTTCCTGAACTACTCCGCGACGGCGATCCTGGCGGGCGAAGACGGTGCTGACTCGATCCCGCTCGTCGCCGAGAGCGGCTACTGGCGTCTCTCCCGGCCGGCCTCTGACTCCGACGCCGGCCCCGCACTGCTGCCGCCGCGCGCCGAGCAGGTCGTGCGCAGCGTCGACGACGTGGAGGAACTGCGCGCTCCCTTAGGCGGCTTCCCGATCGAGGTCTCGATCGCCCACGCCGACGGGACGCTCGAGCTCTACCTCGGCGAGATCAACGGTCCGCGTATCGACATCGCCTCCGACGCCATCGTGCGCGGAGCCGGGGCCAAGGAGTACGGCGCAGCCACGCGGATGTACGGCCTGGTCGACAACCACCTTCTCTGGGCCTGGGACATCGCGGCCCTCGGCACGCCGATGCGGTCTCACGCCTCCGCTCGACTCGCGAAGGTCTGACATGACCGGATTCACCGACTTCCCGGGAGCTGTGATCGCCGAGCACGGGATCGCGCACTTCGGCGACGCCTTCCGCGAGCAGCGCCGTCTCGCAGACGGCGCGGCCCTGGTTCCGCTCGGCGACCGGACGGTCATCGAAGTCGCCGGTCCCGAACGGCTGGGGTGGCTGGACTCGATCACCTCTCAGTCCGTGGGGCGACTCGCTCCCGGCGAGAGCACGGAGCTGCTGGTGCTCGACCCTCAGGGGCGCGTGGAGCACGCGGCAGGGGTCGTCGACGACGGCTCGTCGACCTGGCTGATCGCCGACGCCGACGACGCGGAGGCGCTCGCGACCTGGCTGACGCGCATGAAGTTCCGCACCCAGGCGACCGTGGCTGTGCGCCCTGATCTGGCGTTGCTCGGCTTCGTCGACGGTGGCGCTGCGGCTGAGCGGGCGACTGCTGCCGCATCCGCTCCGTCCGGCGCTCCGCTGATCTGGGCCGACCCCTGGCAGCGCGTGAGCGCGGGTGGTCATCAGTACGCCGAGGTCACCGATCACCCGGGCGCAGAGCTCGCGTGGAGAGTGGCGATCGCGACGACCGACGCCGCCGACGCGCTCGCCGCGACCCTGTCGTCCGAAGAGGTGGCAGGGCTCCTCGCCGCCGAGGCACTGCGCGTCGCCGCCTGGCGTCCGCGGTGGTCGGCCGAGGTCGACGAGCGCTCGCTGCCCCACGAATCGGACTGGATCCGCACCGCGGTGCACCTGAACAAGGGGTGCTACCGCGGCCAGGAGACGGTGGCCAAGGTGCACAACCTCGGACACCCGCCTCGCAGGCTCGCGGCGCTGCACCTCGACGGCAGCGAGGCGGTGCTGCCGGCAGTCGGCGATGCGGTCTTCGCCGGTGACGACGAGGTGGGGCACATCACCTCCGTCGCCAGACACCATGAAGACGGCCCGATCGCGCTCGCGATCCTGTCTCGTCGCACGCCGGTGGGCGATCTCGTCGTCCGAGCCGAGGGCGCAGACATCGCCGCGACCCAGCAGGTCATCGTGCCGGCGGATGCGGGTGCCATGGCCGACATCCCGCGCCTCACCCGGCTGTCCCGTCGCCCCAGCGCCCCGGATCCCCGTCAGGCGGGCTGAGCGAGGCGTGCAGGGCCCACCCGTCAGGGGAGCACCCGTCAGGGGAGCGGAGCCACCGCATCCCAGGGGAGCGTGAGCTCGCCCAGTCGCCACCTGGTCTTGCCGCCCAGCACCGGCCACCCCTGATCCCGGAGCGCCGCGACCGCGGCCAGGAACCGCTGCGTCGCGCCGAAAGTCGACAGCGGTGCTGCACGGTCCCATTCGCGGTCGAGGTCGACGAGCAGGGAGTGGATCCGCTCGCCAGGCACGTTGCGGTGGATGAGAGCCTTCGGCAGGCGCTCTGCGACGATGCTCGGATGTTCGAGGTCGGCGAGTCGGAGCGAGATCGTGAATCGCAGCGGCGCTCCCGTCGGGCCCACGTCGACCCAGCTCGACACGCGCCCGATCTCATCGCAGGTGCCCTCGACGAGAAGCCCGTCACGAGACAGCCGAGTCGACATGGTGCGCCAGGCGCTCGCGACGTCGCCCTCGTCGTACTGCCGCAGCACGTTCATGGCCCGGATGACCGCGGGTCGGCGTCCGGCCGGCAGCGGCACCTCGAACCCTCCACGGGCGAACGAGACTCGGAGGTCGGGGGAGAAGGGCGTGCGCGCAGCCTGCACCTCGGCGAGCTGGCGGTTCGCGGTGGCCACTCGCTCCGGATCGATCTCGAGGCCACGCACCTCGGCATCCGCGCGGACGCGCTGCAGACGGGTCGCGAGCTCGAACGCCGTCACACCGCTGGCGCCGTAGCCGAGGTCGATCACCAGCGGGTCTTCGGCTCGGCGGAACGCGGGGCTCGCCGCGATCCATCGATCGTTGCGGCGCAGCCGGTTCGTCCCGGTTGTGCCGCGGGTCGGCCGACCGAGAGGAGATGACGCCATGCGTCAATCCTCGCAGGGCACGGGCGTGGACGCGTCGAGCTGCGCCGATAAACTGACGTCATGACTTCGAAGCGCACCCTGATCCTGCTCCGTCACGGCCGGAGCGAGTGGAACGAACTGAACCTGTTCACCGGCTGGGTGGACGTCCGCCTCAACGAGCAGGGCAAGAAGGAGGCTCAGCGCGGCGGCGAGCTGCTGGCCGAGGCCGGCATCCTGCCCGACGTGCTGCACACCTCTCTGCTCAGCCGTGCGATCCAGACCGCGAACATCGCGCTCGACGCAGCCGACCGCCTGTGGATTCCCGTGACGCGCTCGTGGCGCCTCAACGAGCGTCACTACGGCGCCCTGCAGGGCAAGGACAAGGCGCAGACCCTCGAGGAGTTCGGCCCCGAGCAGTTCCAGCTGTGGCGTCGCTCGTTCGACGTGCCGCCGCCCCTGCTCGACGATGAGAGCGAGTTCAGCCAGGTCGGCGATGTGCGATACGCCGACATCGACGGCGAGGTGCCCCGCACCGAGTCGCTGAAGCTCGTGATCGACCGCCTGCTGCCGTACTGGAACGACGCGATCGTCCCCGACCTCGAGGCCGGCAAGACGGTTCTCGTCACCGCCCACGGCAACTCGCTGCGCGGCCTGGTGAAGCACCTCGAGGGCATCAGCGACGACGACATCGCCGAACTCAACATCCCCACCGGCATTCCGCTGGTCTACGAGCTCGACGAGAACAACGTCCCGACCGGCCCCGGTCGTTACCTCGACCCCGAGGCCGCTGCCGCAGGCGCCGCCGCCGTGGCTGCGCAGGGCAAGAAGTAGCACCGGACGACGAAGGGGGCGGATGCTGTCAGCATCCGCCCCCTTCTTCTCTGTCGTGACGCCTCAGGCGTGACCGAACTCGCGCTGCTGCTCGGCTGCGAGGGGGATGTCCTCCTCTTCGACGCGCCAGTCACCGGTCGCGAGGTACACGACCTTCTTGGCGACGGCGACGGCGTGGTCGGCGAAGCGCTCGTGGTAGCGGCTGGCGAGCGTGGCGTCGACCGTCGCGGTCGCCTCGCCCTTCCAGTTGTCGCTGAGCACCTTCTCGAACACGCTGGCGTGCAGCTCGTCGATGTCATCGTCGGTGTTGCGGATGGTGTCGGCCAGGCGCAGGTCCTGGGTGCGCAGCAGCTCCGAGAGAGTGCGCGAGATCTCGACGTCGAGCTCGCCCATCTTGGTGAAGGTGCCCTTGAGACCCTTCGGGATCGCGCGCTCCGGGAAGCGGAGGCGAGCGAGCTGGGCGATGTGCTCTGACATGTCGCCCATGCGCTCGAGCGAGGCGCTGACACGCAGCGCGATCACCACGATGCGCAGGTCGCGGGCGACGGGCTGCTGACGGGCGAGGATCTCGATGGCCTGCTCGTCGAGCTTGACCGCCAGCTCGTCGATCTTCGCGTCGTCGGCGATGACCTCTTCGGCGAGCTCGACGTCGCTGGTGGCGAACGCACGCGTCGCCTTGTCGATCGAGACCGTGACGAGGTCGGCGATCTCCACGAGACGGGACTGCAGGTCCTCGAGGGACTGGTGGAAGACTTCGCGCATGTGGGCGCAACCTTTCATTCGGGTCTCGACTGTGGTGACAGCGCGAGACGGCTGGGTCGTCCGCGCGGGAGGAGAGGTCCGCGCTCCCGCACAGGCCCGAAAGCGATTGTCTGCTTCGAAGGTTAACGAACGGTGCCCAGCACGTGAATAGTACTTCTCGCGTTGTTGCCAGCACGGGAGAACCCGCCGATCCGGCGGTGAACGCACTCTACGCTGTGGTTATGACCTTGCCGCAGATCGCGCTGCTCGCGTTGGCCGTCGGCCTCGTGATCGGCATCGGCCTTTCGCTTCTCATCGCCTGGGCGTACCGCGCCAGGGCACGGGTCGCCGACGAGACGTCACTCGCCGTTCCGGCGGGCGTCACCGCGGTGCTGGGCAGCATGGACGACGCAGCCTGCGTGGTCGATTCCTCGGGGCTCGTGCTCGCCGTCTCCAAAGCAGCCACGCGATTCGGCATAGAGGTGGGAGCACCGCTGGAGAATCCCGAGCTGCGTCAGCTCGTGCGCGGCGGCCGCAACGACGGCGGCTCGGCGACCGAATCTCTGCGCATCACACGGGGCGGGCTCAGCCTCGATCCCCGACTCGTCTCGGCACGCGCGAGTGTGATCAGCCCCCGCATGACCCTGCTGATCATCCGCGATGTCACCGAGCAGGAGCGCCTGGATCAGATGCGCCGCGATTTCGTCGCCAACACCAGCCACGAGCTCAAGACCCCGGTCGGGGCGGTGACCCTGCTGGCCGAGGCCATCGAGTCCGCGGCGGACGATCCTGCGCAGGTGCGCCATTTCGCCACCCGGATCTCGGCCGAGGCCGCTCGTCTCGGTCAGCTGACCGGCCGCATCATGAGTCTGTCGAGGCTCCAGACCGACGACGCGCTGTCGGACGTGCGCCCCGTCTCGATCGACGAGGTGCTGGCGACCGCCCTCGAGGCGCATGTCGTGCAGGCCGACTCGGCCGGGGTCGAGCTCGCTCGCGGCGGCGACCGGGGAGTCTGGGTGCGCGGTGACTCGCAGATCCTGATCGAGGCGTTCGGCAACCTGATCGCCAACGCGATCGTGTACTCCCCGAGAGGGTCCCGCGTCGGCATCGGAGTGAAGGCCGACGACGGTGTCGTCGAGATCGCGGTGTCCGACCAGGGCATCGGCATCGCGGAGGCGGATCGAGAGCGGATCTTCGAGCGCTTCTACCGTGCAGACGAGGCGAGGTCGCGCCGCACCGGCGGAACCGGACTCGGACTCTCGATCGTCAAGCACGCCACACAGCGCCACGGTGGCGAGGTGCGCCTCTGGTCGCGCCCCGGACGAGGCTCGACCTTCACCATCAGGCTTCCCACGATCGATGCTCCCCCGAGCATCGACAGGGACAAGAAGAACAAGAAGAAGCGCGAGCGCAAGGCGGCGAAGGCCGCAGCTCGCGTCCGAAACGGAGAGAACGCATGACCCGCATCCTTCTCGTCGAAGACGAGCCCGACCTCGCCGACCCGCTCGCCTACCTGCTGCGCCGAGAGGGGTACGAGGTCGAGATCGCCGAGGACGGCCCGGGGGCGCTGACCGCGTTCCGCGAGCGCGGCGCCGATGTGGTGCTCCTCGACCTGATGCTGCCCGGCATGCCGGGCACCGAGGTGTGCCGGCAGATCCGCTCGACCTCTGCCGTGCCGATCATCATGGTCACGGCCAAGGACTCGGAGGTGGACATCGTCGTCGGGCTCGAGCTCGGCGCCGACGACTACGTCACCAAGCCGTACTCGTCGCGTGAGCTGCTGGCTCGGATGCGTGCTGTGCTGCGCCGCGTGGTCCAGGCCGACAGCGAGCTCGACGAGCGCGTGCTCGACGGCGGCCGCGTCTCACTCGACATCGACCGCCACACGGTGACGGTCGCCGGTCAGCAGATCAACATGCCGCTGAAGGAGTTCGAACTTCTCGAGGTGCTCATGCGCAACTCGGGTCGCGTGCTCACGCGCGGCCAGCTGATCGACCGGGTGTGGGGCAGCGACTACTTCGGCGATACCAAGACCCTCGACGTGCACATCAAGCGCATCCGCTCGCGGATCGAGGAGAACCCGGGCGAGCCGGTCATGCTCGTCACCGTCCGGGGCCTCGGCTACCGCTTCGAGGGCTGAGCGAGGGCTGAGCCCCAGTGCCGTACAGAAGAGGCCGTCACCCCGGGGGTGACGGCCTCTTCTTCAGCGTGTGCGCCGGATCACTCCGAGGGAGCGGGGGCGGCCGTGTCGGACGGGACCGGCTCGGGCGTGGGGGTCGACTTCGTGGCGCTGGGCACCAGGTCGGCGTAGTACGGCAGCGCGCCGTCGAGAACCGGGACCTCGGTCTTGGTGCCGGCGCCGTCACCCGACTGGAAGTGGATCTCGATCGTCGCACCGGGCATCGTGTCGAGGTCTTCGATGCGCAGCGGCTCCTCGTCGGCACCGAAACTGACGGTCTTGCCTGCGGGCACCGACACGGTGAACGGGTCGAGCCCGTCGATCGTCATCGTGAGCGTGGCCTTCTCGGTGGTCGGGTTCACGACGGCGGCGACGAAGTTGCCGACGGAGCCGTCTTCGTTCGCGACGATGAACGCGTTGCGCACGTCGATCGGGCCGTCCGAGTCCGAGACGTTGACGCCGTCCGAGGCCGAGTACTGGACCTCCGTCGACTGCGGCGTAATGAACGTGCAGCCGGTCGCGCCGAGAAGAACGAGGGCGCTGATGGCGGCAGACGCAACAAGGCGCGATTTCACGGGTCCTCCTGAGGTCCGACGGGATATCCGCATCCATTCTATGCGCATGCGGGGTGCCCCCTGAGGACGTGGAGGCGCGAACCTTAGCGCATTCCCCCTGTGGTATCCTTGAGGTTGCCGAAAGGACAAGTTTTTATGCTTTTTGAGGTTGGCGAAACTGTCGTCTATCCGCACCATGGCGCTGCGACCATCATCGAGGTCAAGGAGCGCATCATCAAGGGTGAGGCGAAGAAATACCTGAAGCTCAACGTCACCCAGGGGGACCTCATCATCGAGGTGCCCGCTGAGAACGTCGATCTCGTCGGGGTCCGCGATGTCATCGGCCGAGAGGGCCTCGACGCTGTGTTCGAGGTGCTTCGTGCGCCGTTCACCGAAGAGCCGACCAACTGGTCGCGTCGTTACAAGGCGAACCTCGAGAAGCTCGCCTCCGGCGATGTCATCAAGGTGAGCGAGGTCGTGCGCGACCTGTGGCGTCGTGACCAGGACCGCGGGCTGTCTGCGGGTGAGAAGCGGATGCTGGCCAAGGCGCGTCAGATCCTCATCTCCGAGCTCGCGCTCGCTGAGAAGACCGACGAGGACAAGGCGAGCGCACTGCTCGACGAGGTCCTCGCGTCCTGAGTGGACTGAGAGAAGGCGGGTGCTTCGGCATCCGCCTTTTTTCGTGCGCGCCGGTAACGTGAACCTGGTGAGCATGCTTCCCGTTCCTGACACCGCGATCATCGTCGTCGCCGCCGGTTCCGGCACCCGACTGGATGCCGGAGCGCCCAAGGCGTTCGTCGGCATCGACACGCATTCGATCCTCCGCCACGCGCTCGACGGCGTCTTCGCCGCCGCCCCCGCCCAGGTCATCGTCGTCGCGCCTGCCGGGTTCGAGGGCGACGCCGAGACCGAGGTCCGCGCAGCCGCCGGCGACCGCATCGATCTCGGCAGGGTCGTGACGGGCGGGGCTACGCGGCAGGAGTCCGTCTCCGCCGGTCTCGGAGCGCTGTGGGGAGATGTCACGCGAGTGCTCGTCCATGACGCGGCGCGCGCTCTGACGCCCCCCGAGATCATCGATGCGGTGGCGGCGGCCATCGACGGCGAGAGCGGGGTGATCCCGACGCTCCCGGTCGTCGACACGCTGAAGCGGGTCGAGGGGGATGCCGTCATCGCGCCGGTCGATCGCTCCGAGCTCGCCGCGGCGCAGACTCCTCAGGGGTTCCCACGGGCTCTGCTCGAGGCCGCATACGAAGCGGCGGCCGCGTCGGGCATCGAGTACACCGACGATGCGGCGCTGTTCGCGGCGGCCGGGCATCTCGTGCGACAGATCGCCGGGTCGCCTCGCGGATTCAAGATCACCGCGCCGGCCGACCTCGAGCGCGCCCGTCATCTGCTGGCGGACGTGCAGACGCCGACGTCCGCGCCGGACTCCGCACCGGACTCCACATGGACCGGACCCCGGGTCGGGCTCGGCACGGATGTGCACGCGTTCGGCGGAGACGGCAACCTGTGGCTGGCCGGCATCGAGTGGCCGGGTGAGCGAGCGCTCTCGGGTCACTCCGACGGCGACGCCGTGGCCCACGCGATGGTCGATGCCCTGCTGGGCGCCGCGGGGCTCGGCGACATCGGCGAGCACTTCGGCACCGCGCACCCCGAGTACGCCGGTGCTCATGCAGAGGTCTTCCTCGCCCGCACCCGCGAGCTCCTCCACGAAGCGGGCTATGCGATCGGCAACGTGTCGGTGCAGTTCCAGGGCAATCGACCGCGCTTCAGCGGCCGCCGTGCCGAGGCTGAGCGGGTGCTCTCGGCGGCACTCGGCGGCGCGCCGGTCTCGGTCACGGCCACCACCACCGACGGCTTGGGGTTCCCCGGGCGCGGTGAGGGCATCGCGGTGACCGCGGTCGCCATGGTCCACCCGACCTGACGCTGCGGACGGCATCGGGGAATGCGTCGGCATCCGCCGTCGTTGTCGGACATCGTCGTGCGGCAGTCGCATGCGGAGAAGGAGGCGTCATGAGGATTCTCGTCATCGGAGCCGGCGGTCAGGTCGGACGAACCGCCGTCCACGCCCTGGACGGTCATGAGATCATCGCCGCGTCGCGCAGCAGCGAGCCCTCCGTGGACGTCACGGATCCGGCTTCCGTCGAACGCCTGTTCGCGACAGTCGGCCAGGTCGATGCTGTGATCGTCGCGGTGGGGGAGGTGCCGTTCCGGCCCCTCGACGGGCTGACCCGTGGAGACTACGAATCCGCTTTCCGCGGCAAGGTACTGTCGCAGCTCGACGTCGTGCGCATCGGCACGTCCTTCGTGCGCGACCGCGGGTCGTTCACCCTGACCTCCGGCATCCTCGCGCGTGAGCCCATCGCGGCGGGCGCTGCCGCGTCGTTCGCGAACGGGGCCGTCGAGTCCTTCGTGCTCGCGGCGGCCACCGAACTGCCCCGCGGCATCCGCATCAACGCCGTGAGCCCGTCGGTGCTCGAGGATGCGCCGTCGTATCACTCGTCGTTCCCCGGCTTCGTGCCCGTGTCGTCGCACCGCGTCGGACAGGCGTACGCGAAGAGCGTGCTCGGAGTGCAGACCGGGCAGGTGTTCCCGGTCGACTGAGGGTCGGCGAGGCAGTTCGAGGGCCCGGGGTCACACCCAGTCAACGGGATCGGCGGCCCGGTAAGCTTGTGCGGTGACTCTCCGCCTCTACGACACCCGCGCACAGCAGCTGCGCGACTTCGTGCCTCTCGATCCCGAGAACGTCACGATGTATGTCTGCGGACCCACCGTGCAGTCAGGCCCCCACATCGGGCACGTCCGCGCAGCTCTGAGCTTCGATCTGCTGCGACGCTGGCTGACGCACCGGTACGGCCGGGTCACGTTCGTGCGCAACGTCACGGACATCGACGACAAGGTGCTCGCGAACGCGACCGACACCGAGCCCTGGTGGGCGCTGGCGTACCGGATGGAGCAGGAGTTCACCGCGGCGTATGCCGGAGTCGGCATCCTTCCGCCGACCTACGAGCCCCGCGCGACCGCCTCCGTGCCCCAGATGCAGGAGATCATCGCGACCCTCATCGAGCGCGGTCACGCGTACCCCGCGCCGGACGGCTCGGGAGATGTCTATTTCGACGTGCGCTCGTGGTCGGACTACGGCTCACTGACGAATCAGTCGATCGACGCCATGGAGGCAGCGGAGGACGCCGACCCCCGAGGCAAGCGCACCCCTCAGGACTTCGCGCTCTGGAAGGGCGCGAAGGCCGATGAGCAGGCGGATGCCACGTGGCAGTCTCCCTGGGGTGCGGGCCGCCCCGGCTGGCACATCGAGTGCTCGGCGATGTCGAAGCGCTACCTCGGCCCCGAGTTCGACATCCACGGCGGCGGCCTCGATCTGCGCTTCCCGCACCACGAGAACGAGCTCGCGCAGTCGACCGCTGCCGGAGACCGCTTCGCGAGGTACTGGGTGCACAACGGCCTCGTGACGGTGGGCGGGCAGAAGATGTCGAAGTCCCTCGGCAACTTCACGCTCGCTCGCGATGTGCTCGCCGAGCGAGACCCGCAGGTCGTGCGCTACGCGCTCGCCGCCGCGCACTACCGGTCGAGCCTCGACCTCTCGGAGTCGTCGTGGACCGAGGCCGAGGCGGCGCTGGGGCGGATCCGCACGTTCGTCGAACGCGCGGAGCGCATGCTCCCCCGGACGATCGGATGGGCGGAGTCCACCCCGATGCCCGACGCCTTCGCGACCGCGATGGATGACGACCTCGGCATTCCCCAGGCGCTCGGGGTCCTGCACGACACGGTGCGCGCAGGCAACGCGGCGCTCGACGCGGGCGACATCGACGGTGCGGCCTCGGCGAGGCACGAGGTCATCGCGATGCTCGACGTGCTCGGATTCGATCGTGTCGGTGAGGCGTCGGGAGGCGGCGACGCGCAGGCGTCCGCTCTCGACGCGCTCGTGCAGACGATGATCACGCAGCGTGCGCAGGCGCGCGCTGACAAGGACTGGGCGGCGGCCGATCGCATTCGTGATGCGATCGCCGCCGCAGGAATCACGCTGGAGGACTCTCCGGCCGGAACTCATTGGAGTATCGATGGCTAAGCCAGGCAACCCCTCAGCGGGCAAGGGCAAGAAGAAGGGCCCGAGCAAGGGCACAGGCGGACTCGGGCGCAAGGCGCTCGAGGGCCGCGGACCGACCCCCAAGGCCGAGGACCGCGCATGGCACCCTGCCGGCAAGCGCAAGGCCGCGGCCGAGCGCTACGCGGCGTCCGGCGGAAAGGGCAAGCCGGGGCAGCGTCAGACCGCCGGCGGCAACCCCAACCGCTCGGCACGTGCGAAGGACAACACCACCGAGGTCGAGGTCGTCACCGGCCGCAACTCGGTGCTCGAGGCTTTGCGTGCGAAGATCCCCGCGTCGGCGTTCTACATCGCGCAGCGCGTCGAGATGGACGACCGCGTGAAGGAGATGCTGTCGCTCGCGACCAACCGCGGCATCCCGGTGCTCGAGGTCACGCGTCAGGAGCTCGACCGCATGGCCGGGTACGACGGAGTGCACCAGGGCGTCGCCGTCAAGGTTCCGCCCTACGAGTACGCCCACCCGCAGGATCTGCTCGAGGCAGTGATCGACAAGGGCGAGGTTCCGCTGTTCGTCGCCCTCGACGGCATCACCGACCCGCGCAACCTCGGCGCGATCATCCGCTCGACCGGTGCTTTCGGCGGCCACGGCATCATCCTGCCGCAGCGTCGCTCGGCCGGTGTGAACTCCGCGGCCTGGAAGACCAGCGCCGGCGCGGCAGCGCGTGTGCCGGTCGCTCTCGCGACGAACCTCACGACGCAGCTCAAGGAGTTCAAGAAGCAGGGGGTGTTCGTGCTCGGCCTCGACGGCGACGGCGACGTGCTGCTGCCCGAGCTGCAGCTCGCAGACCGTCCTGTCGTGATCGTCACCGGTTCCGAGGGCAAGGGCCTGTCGCGCCTCGTGGCCGAGACCTGCGACCAGATCGTGTCGATCCCGATCTCTGCTGTGACCGAGTCGCTCAACGCCGGTATCGCGACCTCGGTCGCGCTGTACCAGGTGTCGACCATCCGCAACGCGAAGAAGTAGGGGAGAAGCTCATGGCTCGCATCGTCGTGCTCGGGGGGACCGGCTATGCCGGCCGCCACATCGTCTCGGAGGCGGTGAGCCGCGGGCACGAGGTCGTCTCGGTCTCTCGCTCCGCACCGTCGAACCCGGTCGAGGGTGCGCAGAACGTCCAGGGGTCCGTGCTCGACCTCGCGAGCCTGGGCGACGTCTTCGACGGTGCTGACGCCGTCGTGTCGGCATTGTCTCCTCGCGGCGACATGGAGAACTCGGTGCTCGATGCGCTCGGCGGCCTCGTCGAGAAGCTGAGCGGCACCGAGACGCGCCTCGGCGTGGTCGGCGGCGCGGGCGGAAGCCTGATCGCCCCCGGAGGGCCCCGACTCTTCGACCAGGGCTTCCCCGAGGAGTACAAGCACGAGGCGCAGGTCGGCATCGACTCGCTCGCGCTGCTGGAGCAGACCGACGACTCGCTCGACTGGTTCTTCATCCACCCCGCCGAGGTCTTCGGACCCTGGGTGGAGGGCGAGCGCACCGGTCACTACCGCGATGGCGGCGACGTCATCGTGCGCGACGCCGACGGCAAGTCGTTCATCTCCGGTGGCGACTTCGCCGTCGCCGTGGTCGACGAGATCGAGCAGGGCAACCACCACCGCGAGCGCTTCACGGTCGGTTACTGAGGCTGCACGGTCAGACCAGGTCGCGCCAGTCGACCTCGTCGTCGTCATCGGCGACCGGATTCGTGCCGGTGACGACGGGCAGGCTCATCGTCTCGGTGGGCGGGCCCATGATGGTCGCCTCGTCGCGGCGGTGCCGCAGCACCTCGTTGATGTAGCTCGTCAGCACCTCGGCGAGCGGAACAGAGCGTCCCTGGGCCTGTGACAGGTACCACCGGTGCTCGAGGACCTGGTGGAACACCTCGGCGGGTTCGAGCTTGGCCCGCAGCTCCCAGGGGATCGCACGGACGACCGGTTCGAAGACGCGGGTCAGCCACTCGTGCGCGTACATCTCCTCGTCGGCCCACTGCTTGGTCGAGCGCGCGCGGAACTCATCGAGGTCGTTGAGCAGGCGTCGAGCCTGGTTCTCTTCGACGTCGAGGCCGGTCAGACGGATCAGGCGCCGCTGGTGGTGTCCCGCGTCGACGACCTTGGGTTGGATCTCGACGACGGTGCCGTCGGAGGTCGTCGACATCGACATCTCATCGATGTCGAACCCGAGGGCGTTGAGACGCTCGACACGTTCGGTGATGCGCCAGGTCTCGGCAGAGGCGAAAGACTCCTGCGCGGTCAACTCGGCCCACAGCGAGCGATATGACGAGACGATGCCGTCGGCGATCGCGACCGCATCGACGCCGTGCTCCAGGCGCCCGCCGGCGGCGAGGTCCATGATCTCGCCGGCGATGTTGGTGCGGGCGAGGTCGAGATCGTAGGCGCGCTGGCCGTCGGTCAGTCCCTCCTCGTGCAGCTCGCCGGTCTCGGCATCGACGAGGTAGGCCGCGTACGCACCGGCGTCGCGGCGAAAGAGCGTGTTCGACAGCGACACGTCGCCCCAGTAGAAGCCGACGTTGTGCAGGCGCACGAGCAGCACGGCCAGGGCGTCGACGAGACGCGTGGCGGTGTCGGGGCGCAGCACGCGGGTGAAGAGCGCACGGTAGGGCATGGAGAACCGCAGGTGCGATGTGACGAGGGCGGCAGCGAGCGGTTCGCCGTCGGCATCCGAGCGCCCGGCGATCACTGCGACGCGGTCGACGCAGGGCACGTCGAGCCTGGCGAGGTTGCCGAGCATCTCGTACTCGCGCCTCGCCATCTCATCGGTCGTCTCCTTGACGGCGACGACCTTGCCCGACAGATCGGCGAACCGCACGAGATGGCGCGAGAGCCCCTTCGGGAGCGACACGATCAACTCGGACGGCCACTTGGCGAGCGGTGTCGACCAGGGCAGCGCGAGCAGTCCCGGATCGATCGAGCTCGCGGTGATCCGCAGCGCATCCTGCATGTCTCTCCAGTCGGTGGGGGAAAAGAAGAAGCGGCGCGGGCGACCGAAGTCAGCCCGCSCCGCGTCCGTGGATCCGATCAGGCGGAGACGATCGGCTTGTCGTTCAGGCGCACGCCCGACTCGATGTCGAACGCGTGCACGTGGCCCGCGTTCGCCGCGAGGGTGACGGTCTCGCCGGCGTTGGGGTGGCTGCGGCCGTCGACACGAGCGACCAGGTCGGCGCGCTTGCCGTTGATCTCGGTGTGACCGTAGAGGTAGCCGTCGGCGCCGAGCTCCTCGACGAGGTCGACGACGACCGAGAGGCCCTTGCCGTCGGCCGGGCCGACGGTGATGTCCTCGGGGCGCACACCCACGGTGACCTGCGAGCCGTTGGCGCGGCCGACCGTGTCGCGGTCGAGCGGGACGAMCTCGGTGCCGAAGCGCACACCGCCCTCAGCCAGGTCTGCGCTGAACAGGTTCATGGCAGGCGAGCCGATGAAGCCGGCGACGAACACGTTCTCGGGCTTCTCGTACAGGTCGCGCGGCGTTCCGACCTGCTGGAGCAGGCCGTCCTTGAGCACGGCGATGCGGTCGCCCATGGTGAGCGCCTCGGTCTGGTCGTGCGTGACGTAGACCGTGGTGACGCCGAGACGACGCTGCAGCGACGCGATCTGCGTACGGGTCTGGACGCGGAGCTTGGCGTCGAGGTTCGACAGCGGCTCGTCCATGAGGAAGACCTGGGGCTGACGGACGATCGCACGGCCCATGGCGACACGCTGACGCTGACCACCCGAGAGGGCCTTCGGCTTGCGGGTCAGGTACTCCTCGAGGTCGAGCAGCTTCGCGGCCTCCAGAACGCGGGTCGCACGCTCTTCCTTGCCGACGCCGGCGATCTTGAGCGCGAAGCCCATGTTCTCGGCGACGGTCATGTGCGGGTACAGCGCGTAGTTCTGGAACACCATCGCGATGTCGCGGTCCTTCGGCGGCACGTCGGTGACGTCGCGGTCACCGATCAGGATGCGCCCTGCGTTGACCTCTTCGAGGCCGGCGAGCATGCGAAGCGAGGTGGACTTTCCGCAGCCGGACGGGCCGACGAGGACGAGGAACTCGCCGTCGGCGACCTCGAGGTTGAGCTTGTCGACAGCCGGGCGGGTTCCGCCGGGGTAGAGGCGGGTGGCCTCGTCGAAAGTCACAGATGCCATTGTGTTTCTCCTTCACCGGCAGGTACGTGCCGGACGATCCGTAGTGATAGAGCGGCGGAGCGATCCACCGTGACCCCTCATCGGGTCGGAATCAGTATGGCAGAAGCTCGTCCATCTGGGTATTTCTCAGCCTGGCTGGTTAACATCGATCTCGGCCGCCTTTCGCGGCGTTCGCCGCCCGAGTGGCGTCCGGGGCCACCCTGCCCCCCTGAGACTGTCTAGAGGAACGATGTCGAGCGACGAGACGCCGAACGTCCCCAGCCCTCGCAACACGCGTGAGGCCGTGCGGGAGAAGGCCCAGAAGGTGCACGCCCAGCAGTCGAGGGCGCGCGTGATGCGACGGATCATCCTCGGCGCGATCGCCATCGTCGCCGTGGGCGCCATCGGCACCGCCATCACCCTCGCCGTCTCGGCGCAGGTGTCGAAGCCCCAGCTCACGCCGGGCGGCATGGACGACGACGGCATCCTCGTCTCGGACATCAGTGCGTCCGCGATGTCGGATTCGACCGTCGCACCCCCGAGCCCGGGAGAGACGGAAGCGGGTGGCGAGGCCACGCCGACCCCGGAGCCCACCACCTCGAGCACGGTCGACATCCACATCTACGTCGATTACCTGTCGCCGGATGCCGGCGAGTTCGAGCGCGCGAACGCGCGTCAGCTCGTCAACTGGATCTCCGAGGGAGCGGCCACCGTCACCTACCACCCGGTCGCCCTGCTCACCGCGAGCTCGAACGGCACCAAGTACTCGCTGCGTTCCGCGGCAGCCGCGGCCTGCGTCGCCACGCACTCGCCCGCGCAGTTCTACGCGTTCAACCACGACCTGCTCGACGATCAGCCAGAGGTGAACACCGACGGCTTCTCGGATGCGCAGCTGGCCGACATCGCCGGCGCAGTCGGCTCGGACAACGTGAAGAGCGTCCGATCGTGCATCGAGGACCAGGACTACGTCACGTGGGCGAAGGAAGCCACCTCGCGCGCTCTCGAGGGCCCGCTCGTCGGCTCGGACGATCTCGTGCTCACCGCCGCTCCCATGATCGTCGTGAACGGCGAGGCCTATGTGGGCGCGCTCGACGACCCGAGCGAGTTCTCGCAGTTCGTTCTCACCGTCGCCAGCGACGCCTACTACGCCACGGAGACCCCGACGCCGGCCCCGACGCCCACCGAGACCACGGAGCCCGCTCCCTCGGAGACTCCCGCGTCGTAGTTCGTCGGCCCCCGCCGCCCATCGCTAAGCTGGGAGGCGTCCGCCGACTTGGCGCAATTGGTAGCGCACCGTACTTGTAATACGGGGGTTGCAGGTTCGAGTCCTGTAGTCGGCACCAGACGCGAAGGCCCGCGTCCCCTTGACAGCACCGGGGACGCGGGCCTTCTTCGTGTCTGGGCGAGGAGCTTTGCCCATGCCTCCGCCTCGCGGCGAGAGGCTCACCGCAGGCCGTCTTCGCAATCGCTCCCCGGTCGTGCTCTCGACCACAGCGCGTACTCGCCACCGTCGTCCGTGTCGATCAACCATGGAGGGAACTCGACGTACCGGTCCATGGCCAGGCCCCACGACGCGTCCGCTCGCGTCGATTCGGGGTCGTCGGCGGGCAGTTCATCCTCTGTCGTCCAGTGCTCCGCCGGATGGTCCTTCGCCCATTCGTAGATGAGCTGACCTGTGTCGGACCAGTCACGTTCGTTCATGCTCTCGGCGATGTCGGCAGGCATCCGCACGCGTTCCGACGTGCTGTAGTCGTATGTGCAGGAGTAGGTTCGCCCGTCGTCGCCGACATAGCTCAAGGAGATCGTCACGTCGGTGGTGAGCCACGGCCTCTGGCCTATGGCGATCACGGCGACGAGGGCCCCGATGACGACCACGGCGGTCGCAGTGAGCGCGATCAGCCATCGCACACCCCGTCGCCTTCGAACGAGTCCGGAAGGCGGCGGAACAGAACGAGTCACCGGCGGTTCCTTTCCCGTCGCAGGCGTCCAGCTGTGCGGCATGCGCAGCATCCGCAGGTTGCAGCGAGCTGACCCCGCGTGAAGTCACCAAGTTACCGCGCCTCACCGGCGAGCGGCGGGTGCACGCCGAGGACGCGCTGCGAGGCGGAGCCGGTGAAGGAGTGCTCCGGGGCGAGTGACACGCGACGTCACACACGAAATAGTGCGCGGGGGTGACGGGTTGTCCCGAGTATGACTCGTATCGGAAACAGTGACCTTGACGTCTTCCCGCTCTCGCTCGGCGGCAACGTATTCGGCTGGACGGCCGATCGCGAGGCATCGTTCGCGGTGCTCGACGCGTTCGTCGACGGGGGTGGCGACTTCATCGACACGGCAGACGGCTACAGCGCCTGGGTGCCCGGCAACTCAGGCGGCGAGAGCGAGACGATCATCGGCGAGTGGCTCGCGTCTCGCCAGCCGAAGGGCGTCGTCGTCGCGACCAAGGTGAGCCAGCACCCGGACTACAAGGGCCTCTCGGCGTCGAACGTCCGCCGGGCCGCCGAAGCATCGCTCGCTCGCCTGGGTGTCGACACGATCGACCTCTACTACGCGCACTTCGACGATGAGACGGTTCCGCTGGAGGAGACGGTCGCGGCCTTCGGCGAGCTCGTCTCCGACGGTCTCGTGCGCCACGTCGCGGTGTCGAACTACACGGCAGAGCGCATCCGCGAGTGGGTCGAGATCGCCCGCCGCACAGGAGTCGCGCTGCCGGTCGCCGTGCAGCCGCACTACAACCTCGTGCACCGGAACGACGTCGAGGAGACGATCATCCCGGTCGCCCAGGAGTTCGGCCTCAGCCTCGTGCCCTACTACTCGCTGGCGAGCGGCTTCCTCACCGGCAAGTACCGCTCGGTCGACGTCGAAGGGCAGACGTCTCCGCGTGCCTCCGGCGCGGCGAAGTACGCGACCGAGGCGGGGCTGCGGATCATCGACACCCTCGAGGAGATCGGTGACGCGCACGGAGCCTCGATCGCTGCGACCTCGCTGGCCTGGCTGCGTGCCCAGCCGACGGTCGCCGCCCCCATCGCGAGCGCCCGCACGGTCGAGCAGGTTCCCGATCTCCTCGCCGGCGCGCGTCTCGAGCTGACCCCTGACGAGGTCGACGCTCTGAACCGCGTCTCGGAGTGGACCCCGGCGAAGGCCTGACACCGCTCGCTCTGCCCTCCACCCCGACCTAGGGGCCGGGGGGCAGAGCGTCGTCGTCGACGAGACCGAGTCGGTGCGCCAGAATCACCAGGTGGATGCGGTCGCGGGATCCGAGTTTCGAGAGGATCCTGCCCACATGGGTCTTGACGGTGGACTCGCTGACGAACAGCGCCTGGGCGATCTCCGCGTTCGTGAGCCCGCGCGCGATCTCGACGAAGACGTCGCGCTCACGGTCGGTGAGCTGCGCCGTGAGATCGTCGATCGCATGGACCTGTGGTGCGGGCGTCGCACCGAGCGTCGGCGTCACGTGCTCCAACAGCATCCGCGTGATCCGAGGCGAGAGCGCGGCATCGCCCCTGTGAATCGCACGGATCGCCGCGATCATCTCGTGCCGCTGTGCGTCCTTCAGGAGGAATCCGCTCGCTCCGGCGCGGATCGCACCGAAGGCGTACTCGTCGAGATCGAACGTCGTCAGCACCAGGACGCGGGTCTGCGGGTGCTCGCGGACGATGGCCGCGGTCGCGGCGATCCCGTCGAGCCCCGGCATCCGGATGTCCATCAGCACCATGTCGGGGCGCAGCTCGGTCGCCTGGGCGATCGCGTCGTGCCCGTCCGCGGCCTCGCCGACCACGACCATGTCGTCCTCGGCGTCGAGCACCATCCGGAATCCGACGCGGATGAGGGCCTGGTCGTCGACGAGCAGCAGCCTGATCGGCTCGGTCATGGTCCGTCCTTCGGGTCGTGGTCTGGCAGGTCAGGTGGCGTCATGGGGAGCTCTGCGCGCAGCATCCACCGCCCGCCGTCGACGGGTTCGGAGACGATGGTTCCGCCCGAGTGCGCTGCGCGCTCGGCGAGCCCGCGCAGGCCGAACCCCGATGAGCCGACAGGGCCGGTGACACCGTCGTTCACGATCTCGATGGTCACCGCATCCGGGGCGTGCACGAGTCGGACCTCGATCGACGTCGCCGCGGGTGCGTGCCTCATGGCGTTCGTCACGCCCTCCTGCACGATGCGCCCGACGGCGTGTGCCTGAGCGGGGGAGAGCGAGGCGGCCCCGGTGACCGAGAGCGACACCGGAAAGCCGGCTCGCTGTGCCGCAGCGACCGTCTCCTGCGGGGGCGTCGGCTCGAGCGGAGCGAGGGGCAGCGGCGAATCGTCGGCCCGGAGGACGCCGAGCATCGCACGCATCTCGGTGAGTGCGCTGCGAGCCGTCTCTGCGGCCGAGGACGCCGCCGATCGTGCCTGGCCCGGATCCGGGGTGGCAGCCGCTCCCTCGGACAGTGCGACGATCACGGTGAGCGAGTGGGAGACGATGTCGTGCATCTCACGGGCGATGCGGGCGCGCTCGCCGGCCGCGGCCAGCTGCGCCTGCTGATCGCGTTCGACGAGCAGCTGACGGGAGCGGTCGATCACGGCAGCGAGGTAGCGCTTGCGTCCACCCACGTTCACGCCGACGAGAGTGCCGATCAGCCCGAGGACGAGCGACATCACGACGGCGTTCGCGGCGATCTGCAGAGTGATGACGCCGGTGAGCGTGAGCAGTCCGCCGAGCGCGGCGAGCGACCCGAGGGCGATGCCGAATCCCGTCCATGCGGCCCGCGAGGATCGGTAGACCGCGAGCGAGTAACAGGTGACCAGCAGCAGCGGCGAGCCGATCGGCTGCAGTGCGAAGAGGAACCCGGCCTCGAGTGCGAAGGACGCGACGAACGGCACGAGCGGCCGTCGACGCCTCCACAGAAGCGTGGCGCAGGCTGCGACGACGGACGCGGGCACCAGGATCGCGACGCCGATGGCGAGGGGCATCGGAAGGTCGCGGGTGATGACACCGGCCGGCACGAGCGAGAGCAACAGGCACACGAGGGTGATCAGGACATCGGCGAACACCGGATGCCGCGCCCAGAAACGGCGCAGAACGCCCGGGGGACGCGGCAGCCGCAGCCCCTCGTCCTCGCGGACTGAGGTGCTGCGGCTGCGCGTGCGGGTCACCGGGCGACTCTACGCGGGTTCATCGATCTCGCGATCTCGCGGTCACGCATCGCGCGTGCGGAGCACGGCCCAGGCGCCGAGCATGCCCGCGGCGACCCAGGCTGCCAGCGTGAGGTAGGCGACCGGAGCCTCGAGCGCAGCGCCCTCGGGGAGGATCGCGCTCTGGGCTGCGGCCACCGGGAGGTAGCCCGCGGCGTCCATGACCCAGGCCCAGGCCTCGCCGGCGACGGCGAAGAAGCTCGCGACGATCGGCAGCACGAACAGCAGGCCGACCGTCGCGGCGATCGCTCCGGCGCCCGAGCGCAGGATGAACCCGAACGCCACCCCGATCAGGGCGAACACCGCCATGGCGAGCGACGAGACCACGATGGGCAGGAACGATGCTGCGGGGTCGCCCCAGTCGATGCCCTGATCCCGCGAGGCGACGACCGCGGAGACCGCCACGGCCGCCGCCAGGAAGATGACCAGCGACGACACGAACATGAACAGGCCGACCACGACCGCCTTGGCGCCCAGCACCGATCCGCGCTTCGGGTTGGCCGCGAGCGTCGAACGGATCATCCCGGTCGAGTACTCGCCCGTCACGGAGATCGCGCCGAGGATGCCGGCGAGCAGCATCGTGAACTGGATCGGCATGACGACGGCCTGGATGGGCTCGAAGCCCGGCATGTCGATCGCCTGCGCGATGAGCACGGCGATGCCGATCGTGAGGATCGCCGCGATGCCGATCGACCACCAGGTCGAACGGAGCGTGGCCAGCTTGATCCACTCGCCGCGCACGGCGCGGATGAACGTGAGCCGGCGATCGGTGTCGACATGCTGACGGCGGAGGGGAGGAGCCTGGACGGTCATGAGATCTCCTTCGTGCGGTACTCGACCGAGTCGCCGGTGAGGGCGAGGTAGGCGTCTTCGAGCGATCCGGTGGTCGGGGTGAGTTCGTGCAGGGGGATGCCGCGCTCTGCGGCGAGGTCGCCGATGCGCGACGCGGGGAGGCCGACGATGTCGATCAGATCGGGGGCGGAGCTCACGATCTCGACGGACGGGCCGCCCACTGCGGCAGCGAGGTCGGCGGCTCGAGGCGTGCGAACACGCACGGTGTTGGTCGTCCAGGCCCGCACGAGCTCCTCGAGCGGGGCGTCGGCGAGCACCTTTCCCCGGCCCATCACGATCACGTGATCGGCGGTCTGCGCCATCTCGCTCATCAGGTGGCTCGAGAGCAGCACGGTGCGTCCCTCGGACGCCGCGTGACGCACGAACTGGCGCACCCACCGCACGCCCTCGGGGTCGAGGCCGTTGACCGGCTCGTCGAGGATCAGAGTGTGCGGGTCGCCGAGCAGGGCGGAGGCGATTCCGAGCCGCTGCCCCATGCCGAGCGAGAACTTGCCCGCGCGCTTGCGGGCCACGGGGCCGATGCCCGCGAGGTCGATGACCTCGTCGACGCGGGATGCCGGGATGCCGTGGGTCGCCGCCATCGCACGCAGGTGATTGCGCGCGGTGCGGCCGGTGTGCACGGCCTTGGCATCGAGCAGCACTCCCACCTCGGTGAGCGGGGCGCGGAGCTTGCGGTATTCCCGTCCGCCGACGGTGGCGATGCCCGAGGTCGGCCGGTCGAGGCCGACGATCATGCGCATCGTCGTGGACTTGCCCGCGCCGTTGGGCCCGAGAAACCCCGTGACCGTGCCCGGCTGCACCGTGAACGACACGTCCTGGACGGCTGTCTTGTCTCCGAATCTCTTCGTGAGGCCTTCTGCTGTGATCATGTCTACGACGCTATCGACCACGCCATCGCCCCCGCGTCCTCCCTGGGTACCGTTCCACGGATACTCGGAGTCATCCTCTCGGCGGATGCCGTGGTCCGGGCGCCTCAGTCGGCAGGGCGCCCGAACAGGTCAGGGTCGATCGGCCGCTGCGCTCGGGGGAGCTTCTCGACCACCAGTCGGTACGACTCGGTGACGAGTTCGGTCACCAGCTCCTCGTCGAGCGATGCCCCTGGCATCAGGGTGATCCAGTGCTTCTTGTTCATGTGGTAGCCGGGCACGATGTCGGCGAACGTCTCTCGCAACGCGACGGAGTCCTCGGGGTGGGACTTGAGCGTCACGCGCCCGGTGCCGTCGAGAGGGATCAGCAGGAAGACACGCCCTCGCACCTTGTAGACGTCCCACTCGGGGCCGAACGGGTTGTCGCGCTCCGCACCGGGAAGCTCTTCGGCGCGCGCAGCGGCGGCGGCGCCCAACTGGGTCGAGTCCATGCTCAGAACAGCCGATCGGCGCCCTTGTCGTCGGCGCGGGGCGCGGCCTGAACGCGCTCGTCGATCGCCGCCGCGGCGAGCAGGGCCTCGTCGATGATCTCCTTCGTGGGCTCGGCGGTCAGCCAGTCGTCGCTCAACGCCGCGGGGATCAGCAGCGGCATCCGATCGTGGATGCCGGCGAGGTGAGGGGGAGCCGGGCGCATCACGATCGAGTAGCAGGTGAAGGACTCGCCATCGGCGGTGCGCCCCCGCTGGGTGACGGCGGCCATTCCGAAGAGCGCACCGTCGTCGACGACGAACTCGTGCCAGACGCGCTCGGGCTTCTTCATCTCGTACCAGCTCGTCGCCGGCACGAGAGCACGGGTCTTCAATCCGCCGGGGCGCTCCTGCAGGCGCTCGGATCGGGTGTTGATCGACGGGAACTTCGAGGGTTCCCCGCCGATCAGGAACCCCCACCAGGCGGGTTCGAGCACGGGCTCGGCCTCGGGGTGCACCACGATCGGGTTGAGGTTGCGCAGATTCTTGCCTGTGGGGCGCACGGTCTCACGCGCGTTCTGCTCAGCCCAGCCACGCAGCCCCTCGAGCACCGCCTCGTCGGCGGCGGCCAGGAGCTCGGTGTCGGTGAACCGGGGGTCAAGTCCGTAACTCGCGCACATGCCGTCAGGGTACGCCCGGCCGCCGACATCGTGCGCACGGCGAGATGGCGATCATCTCTCGGTTAGGGTCGACAGGTGACCCAGGCCCGTCGACTGTCTCCGCCCCTCGCGCTCGGCGGAGCAGTGGCGATCGGCGTCATGACGGCCATCCAGGCGCGCATCAACGGCGTGCTGGGCGTCGAGGTCGGCAACGGCATCGTGGCCGGCCTCATCTCCTTCTCCGTAGGACTCGCGGCCCTTGCGGTGGTGATCGTCTGCATTCCCTCCGCGCGTCGAGGCGTCGGACGTCTGCTCGGCGGCATCCGCGATCGGACGATCCCGTTCTGGATGCTGCTCGGCGGTGCCTGCGGTGCACTCACCGTCTCCACTCAGGGCATCACGGCCGGGGTGCTCGGCGTCTCGCTGTTCACGGTCGGAGTCGTCGCAGGACAGACCCTGCACGGGCTCGTGCTCGACCGCATCGGGTTCGGTCCCGCCGGGGTCGTCGCGATCACGCCGGGGCGCGTGCTGGGCGGAGCGCTCGCGCTCGCCGCGGTCGGCATCTCGCTGAGCGGCGATGTCCTGGCCACGGCACCGCTCTGGATGCTCCTCCTGCCGTTCGCGGCAGGCGTCGGCATCGCCTGGCAGGCTGCGACCAACGGCCGTCTGTCGCAGCGCGTGCGCTCGCCCCTCGCGGCGACGTTCATGAGCTTCATCGCCGGCACCATCGCGCTGCTGGTCGCCGCCGGCATCAGCATCGCGGTGCGGGGCGCACCAGACGCGCCGCCGACCGAGCCGTGGCTGTACCTCGGTGGATTCCTCGGCGCCGCGTACATCCTGCTCGGCGCTTTCATCGTCGCGCAGACAGGGGTGCTGCTGATGGGGCTCGGGTCGGTGCTGGGCCAGCTCGCGACCTCGGTGATCATCGACCTGATCTGGCCGGCCGCGGCGGGCCCCGCACCCTGGCAGATCATCGGGATGGTGGTCGTCGCCGTGGCATCCGTCGCCGTCGCGCTGCCCCGCAGCAGACGGAACTGACCTACTGCTTCTTCTGCTTCTTCGCCTTCTTCTTGGCTTTCGGCTCGGGCGTCGGCTGGGGCTTGGGCTTGGGCATCCGCGTCACGAGGCCCCGCGCATCGACGGGCTTGCGGCGACCGGGCCTGCGGCCCGAGGGCTTGCCGCCGACGTACAGCCATCCGAGCAGCTCCTCGTCCTTGCCGAGGCCATGGGCCTTCGCGACGGCCTTCGATCGCGTGTAGTGACCCGTGCGCCACAGCACGCCGAAGCCGGCCTCGTCGAGCAGCAGACTGAGCATGTGGGCCACACCCGAGGCGACGGCCTCCTGCTCCCAGCGGGGGACCTTCTCGCTCTTGCGGTAGCTGGCGACGACCGCGATCAGCAGCGGAGCGCGCAGCGGCTTCGTGGAGGGGGACTTGTCGCCCTCGGCCTTGGCGATCGCGGCCCCCAGCAGCTCTCGGTCGGATCCGCGCAGCTCGATCAGGCGCCACGGGCGCAGCGAAGAGTGGTCGGCGACGCGTCCGGCAGCTGCGACGAGCTTCAGCAGTTCGTCCCGCGACGGCGCTTCGTCGGTGACCTTCGAGGAGGACTGCCGTGCGCGAACGGCCTCGAGGGCGCTCACGACTCTTCAGGTGTGAAGTTCAGGGCGATGGAGTTCATGCAGTAGCGGTCGCCGGTGGGCGTGCCGAAGCCGTCGGGGAAGACGTGCCCGAGGTGCGATCCGCAGTTCGCGCAGCGCACCTCGGTGCGCACCATGCCCAGGGTCGTGTCCTCGATGAGCTGCACTGCGTCGGGGCGGATCGACTCGTAGAAGCTCGGCCACCCGCATCCGGAGTCGAACTTGGTGCCGCTCTTGAACAGCTCGGCGTTGCACGCGCCGCAGGTGTAGAGGCCGGCGCGGCCCTCGTCGAGCAGCTCGCCCGTCCAGGCGCGCTCGGTCGCGGCTTCGCGAAGCACCGCATACTGCTCCTCGCCGAGCTCTTCGCGCCACTCTTCTTCGGTCTTGTCCACGCTGTACGACATAGGTCCTCCTGGGGTCTGCTCCATTCTCTCGCGTTCAGAGGGGCTCGGCGTCACGAGACAATGGATGGATGACGGATGCCGTGCGGCTGCGCTATCGCCGCTTCGCCGATGAGGAGGCGCCGGGGCGCAGCGATCTCTATGTCGACTGGGCTTCCGGCGTGGCCGGTGACCCCGAGGTGCAGCGGGTGCTCGCTCGGATCCCTGAGAACCGCAGGCAGCCCCCGCTCGTGTTCGCCGTGACGCGGATGCTGGGCGTCGGCCTCGTCCGCTACGACGCGTGGCGCGCGTTCGTGCTCTCCCGTGCCGACGAGATCGTGGGCGAATGCAGCGGCCGGCGTCTGCAGACCAACGAGCCGCTCCGACTCGCACCGCTGCTTCCTGTGCTGTCCGAGATCGATGGACCGATCGCCCTGCTCGAGGTCGGCGCCTCCGCGGGCCTGTGCCTGTACCCCGATCGCTACTCGTACCGCTTCGTCGGCTCCGACGGTCAGGTGCGCGCGGCACTCGACCCGCACGACGGGCCGAGCCCGGTCGTGCTGCAGAGCAGAGTCGACGGGCGCCTCCCCGCCATGAGGATGCCGGACATCGTCTGGCGCGCCGGCATCGACCTCGCGCCTCTCGACGCCCGAGACGACCGAGACCGTCGCTGGCTGCAGGGGCTCGTCTGGCCGGGGGAGGAAGGGCGGGAACAGCGGGTGAGAGCGGCGCTCGACATCGCCGCAGCGGATCCGCCCCGCCTCATCGCCGGCGACGCGCTCGAGAGGATCGACGCGCTCGCAGCCGAGGCGCCACCGGGTGCCACTCTCGTGATCACGACGCCGGGCGTGCTCGTGCACATTCCGCGAGAGGCACGCACAGCACTCGTCGAGCGCATCAGGGGTCTCGATGCCCGCTGGGTGACGATCGATCCTCCGGCAGTGCTGGGCGACGTCTGGCAGCCGGCCGTGGTCGCCGAGGAGTGGACCGGGTTCGTCGTGGCGCTCGACGGCGACGTGCGCGCGGCAGCCGATCCGCTCGGCAGATGGTGGGAGTGGCGCACCGGAATCGCCGCTTCCTCGACCTAATCTGGTCACATGCTGGGAGATCTGAGCGAGCGGGATCGCACGATCCTCGCGCTCGAGACCGCCTGGCCGCGGCACGGCGGCGCGAAGGAAGAGGTCATCCGCGCCCAACTGGGCATGAGCGCCGCCCGCTACTACCAGCTCCTCGGCCGTCTGATCGAGTCGGAGGAAGCCCTGGAGTACGACCCGATGCTGGTGCGACGGCTGCGCCGCATCCGTGACGCCAGATCGTTCCAGCGCGCCGCACGCACTCCGGGCTTCGTGGGCTGACGAGGCTCGCGCCACGCAGCGGCGTCGTCGGAAGCGGATTCACGGGCCGGTGCCATTAGCATCGAGGAGTGTCAAAGCTCAGCCGAGATCGATTCGACGACGTCCCCCGATCGTCCGGACGCGTCGGAGCGCACCGCGCCGAAGCCCCGGGGATGAACGGCTGGGTGGTGCTCCTGTGGTCGTTCGTGGCCGCTCTGGTGCTCATCATCGGCGGCATCTTCGGCTCGCTCGTGGTGATGGGACGCATCACCCTCTTCCCGGAGGCCGTCCCCTCGTCGAGCCCGACGCCCGTCGAGACCGGTGTCGTCGACGTCACCTATTCGGTGATGATCCTCAACGCCTCACCCGACGAGGGGCTGGACGAGCAGATGCGCGACCTGCTCATCAACAACGGCTGGGCCGCCGACGTCGTTTTCGCGAGCGACAGCGCGAGCCAGGACTTCTCGACGACGACCGTCTACTACGTCGCCGAGGAGGATGAGCTCGCCGCCCTCGGCCTCGCGAACCTGATCGGCGGTGCCGCGGTCGAGCAGAGCGACTTCTACTCCGATCTGAACGACACGGGTGCGAAGCAGCTCACGGTCGTCATCGGACTCGATCGTGCGACGACCGCGCCGGAGACGCCCGCAGACACTCCTGCCCCGTAGACCGCCGCGCGGTCCGTCCGCGCAGCTTGCACTCGATGGGGTCGAGTGCCAGAATGGCGTTAGCACTCTCTCACTCTGAGTGCTAAACCCAACGTCTACGTCCAGGAGGGACGAAAAAACTCATGGCAAAGATCATTGCTTTCGATGAGGAGGCCCGACGCGGCCTCGAGCGCGGCCTCAACATCCTCGCCGACGCTGTCAAGGTGACCCTCGGCCCGCGCGGTCGTAACGTCGTGCTGGAGAAGAAGTGGGGCGCCCCCACGATCACGAACGACGGTGTCTCCATCGCCAAGGAGATCGAGCTCGACGACCCGTACGAGAAGATCGGCGCTGAGCTCGTCAAGGAGGTCGCCAAGAAGACCGACGACGTCGCCGGCGACGGAACCACCACCGCCACGGTGCTCGCTCAGGCTCTGGTCCGCGAGGGCCTGCGCAACGTCGCAGCCGGCGCAGACCCGATCTCGCTGAAGCGCGGCATCGAGAAGGCCGTCGCGGCCATCACCGAGGAGCTCCTCGCCAGCGCGAAGGAGATCGACTCCAAGGAGCAGATCGCCGCCACCGCGTCGATCTCCGCTGCTGACCCCGCCATCGGCGAGCTCATCGCCGAGGCGATCGACAAGGTCGGCAAGGAGGGCGTCGTCACCGTCGAGGAGTCGCAGACCTTCGGCACCGAGCTCGAGCTCACCGAGGGCATGCGCTTCGACAAGGGCTACCTGAACCCGTACTTCGTGACGGACCCGGAGCGTCAGGAGGCTGTCTTCGAAGACGCCTACATCCTCATCGCGAACCAGAAGATCTCGAACATCAAGGACCTTCTGCCCATCGTCGACAAGGTGATCCAGGACGGCAAGGAGCTCGTCATCATCGCCGAGGACGTCGAGGGCGAGGCTCTCGCGACTCTCGTGCTCAACAAGCTCAAGGGCATCTTCAAGTCGGTCGCCGTCAAGGCTCCCGGCTTCGGCGACCGTCGCAAGGCGCAGCTGCAGGACATCGCGATCCTCACCGGTGGTCAGGTCATCACCGAAGAGGTCGGCCTGAAGCTCGAGAACGCCACGCTCGACCTGCTGGGTCGTGCTCGCAAGGTCATCGTCACCAAGGACGAGACCACGATCGTCGAGGGTGCCGGTGAGGCAGACCAGATCGAGGGTCGTGTCACGCAGATCCGTCGCGAGATCGAGAACACGGACAGCGACTACGACCGCGAGAAGCTGCAGGAGCGCCTCGCCAAGCTTGCAGGTGGCGTCGCCGTCATCAAGGCGGGCGCGGCAACCGAGGTCGAGCTCAAGGAGCGCAAGCACCGCATCGAGGACGCCGTTCGCAACGCGAAGGCAGCCGTCGAAGAGGGCATCGTCCCCGGTGGTGGCGTCGCGCTGATCCAGTCGGGCACCAAGGCTCTCGACGCTCTCTCGCTCACGGGCGACGAGGCGACCGGTGCGAACATCGTTCGCGTCGCGATCGAGGCTCCGCTGAAGCAGATCGCCCTCAACGCAGGCCTCGAGCCCGGCGTCGTCGCGAACAAGGTCTCCGAGCTCCCCTCGGGCCAGGGCCTCAACGCGGCAACGGGCGAGTACGTCGACATGTTCGCCGCGGGCATCATCGACCCGGCGAAGGTGACCCGCTCGGCTCTGCAGAACGCAGCGTCGATCGCGGCTCTCTTCCTCACCACCGAGGTCGTCGTCGCTGACAAGCCTGAGAAGGCTGCTGCTCCGATGGGTGACCCGTCGGGTGGCATGGACTTCTGATCCATCAGCACTGACAGAAACGCCCCGACCTCGGTCGGGGCGTTTCTGCGTTCGCGGGTGTTCGAACCGTGAATCAGCGGAACAGGCTCGCCGAGTACTGATCGGCGTCTGCATACTGCGTCGCCGCGCTGCCCAGCGAATGCCCGATCGATTCGAGCACCTGCTCGACGTGCAGCTGCGCTCCACGCCACTCCTCAGCACATGACTGGAACGCGGCCGACGCGGTGCCGACCCACGTCGCCTGCAGCTGCGTGAGCTGCGACATGAGCGTCGCGGACTCCGTCTGCAGACGCTCCATCGTGGCCAGCGCCGCGCCTTGGGCGGCACCTACGGCTTCGGTGTCGACGGTGATGACGGACATGGGAACTCCTCTCGATTGGTGCTCCGACGATAGGGGAGAGGAGATCCCCGGATGCGGGTGCGCGCGCACGTCCCGACGCCCGCTGTGGAGAACCCGCATGGGCGCGGCGCCGTGCAGGACCGCCGATCAGGAGCGCCGAGCAGGAGCACCCGCGCGAGAAGCGAGGTGCGGTCAGAGATCCAGCCGCTCGAGGGGCTGAGTGTCTTCGAGGAGGTGGGCGGGCGTGGCGCGTGAGGGGGCGAGCGGCAGCGTGACGGTGAAGGTCGCTCCGCCACCCGGCGTCTCGGACACCGCGACGCTTCCGTGCAGCGCTTTCACGATGGATGACACGATCGCGAGCCCGAGCCCGGACCCACCGGTCTCGCGTGCTCGTGAGGTGTCGGCGCGCCAGAAGCGCTCGAAGATCTGCTCGCGGATCTGGGGAGGGATTCCCTCGCCGTGGTCGACGATCGCGATGCTCGCCGTGCCCCGCACGCGGTCCGCGTCGACGACGATCTCGATCGGACTCTCCTCAGGCGAGAAGCGACGCGCGTTGCCGAGCAGATTCGTGACCACCTGACGCACCTTGTTCTCCTCGCCGAGCACGATCGGCGGGGTGCGCACGGGGATGTCCGCGGCTTCGGTGAAGTCGATCGCTGGCACGTTCGCCGCGGAGCTTCGCGAGCGACGCCGCAGACGGGCGAGCGTGCCGCGGGAGAGCCCACGCGGAGCGGGAGTCTCGGGTGCGGCGGGGACGACAGGCGTCGACCGAGTCGTGAGGTCGATCAGCGGGGCCTCGACCGTGCGGTCGACGACGGTCACGGTGCGTGCCGGAGCCGCAGCACGCAGATCGAGGGCGGCGTCGCGGGCGATGGGACGGAGGTCGAGTGCCTCGATCTCGGGTTCGCGCTCTYCGTCGAGACGCGCGAGCGCAAGCAGATCCTCGACGAGCACGCCCATGCGGATCGCCTCCTTCTCGATGCGCTCCATGGCACGGGCGGTGTCCTCCTCGCCCTTGATCGCACCCATCCGGTAGAGCTCCGCATACCCGCGCACGCTCACCAGAGGCGTGCGCAGCTCGTGGCTGGCGTCGCCGATGAAGCGACGCATGTGCTGCACGGTGCGGTCCCGCTGCGCGAGCGAACCGTCGACTCGATCGAGCATCGTGTTGATCGCGCTGTTCAGGCGGCCGACCTCGGTCGTCGGCTCGAGATCGGTGAGGCGCTGTGTGAAGTCGCCCGCGGCGATCGACATGGCCGTGGACTCGACCTGACCGAGCCGTCGGAACGTCAGTGTCACGAGCCCTCGGGTCAGCAGCGCGGCAAGGAAAATGGTGACGAACGCGACGGTGATGTAGATGCCGAAGTACTGGCTGATGATGCGATCCGCGTACTCGAGCGGCATCGCGACGATCTGGATCCGCAGCGATCCGTCGCCCTCTCCTGGCACCCGTGCCACAGCCGCCCGGAAGCTCGATCCCTTGGTGCCCTCGATCGTGAACCGGGTGTCCTCGTTGGCCTGCACGTCGAGGGGCGAGTACGACGAGGGGAAGAGCGGTGCCCCGTTGTCGGAGTTGCCTGTGGTCGTCTGCAGCACGCCCTCAGCGTCGTAGATCGCGACGAAGAAGTCACGGGGCGAGTCCGTGGGGGTGTAGACGGTCTTGCCGTCTTCGACCGTCACCTCGAAGTACCGGTTCGCGAGATCGGCAGACACCAGAGCAGGGAGCTGAGCGTCGATGTTGCTGACCAGCGAGTTGCGCAGGATCGGCACGGTGCCGAGGCCCGCCGCGAGCAGGCCCAACGCGAGCACGGCGACCGTGACGCCCGTCACCTTGGCGCGCAGGCTGATCGACCGCCACCACTTGGTGATCGCGTCAGGCTTGTGCGCCATGCGGACCTCCCTGGAGACGGATGCTGTGCGGCGTCAGCGTGCGGCGGCGAGCCGGACTACTTGCCGACCTTGAGCATGTATCCGAAGCCGCGCTTCGTCTGGATCACCGACTCCTCGGTGTGCGGATCGATCTTGCGACGGAGGTAGGAGATGTAGCTCTCCACGATGCCGGCATCCCCGTTGAAGTCGTACTCCCAGACGTGGTCGAGGATCTGCGCCTTCGACAGGACGCGGTTGGGGTTCAGCATCAGGTAGCGCAGCAGCTTGAACTCGGTCGGGCTCAGCTCGATCGATTCCTTGCCGACATGCACGTCGTGGGTGTCCTGGTCCATCGACAGCTCGCCGGCACGGATGATCGACTCCTCGTCGGCCTGCATGGTGCGGCGCAGGATCGCCTGGGCGCGGGCGACGATCTCGTCGAGGCTGAACGGCTTGGTGACGTAGTCGTCGCCGCCGGCGTTGAGCCCCTCGATCTTGTCGTCGGTGCCGTCCTTCGCGGTGAGGAACAGGATCGGAGCGGTGAAACCGGCGCCGCGAAGGCGCTTGGTCACGCTGAACCCGTTCATGTCCGGGAGCATGACGTCGAGGATGATGAGGTCCGGCTCTTCCTCGAGCACCGCCGAGATGGTGGCGGCGCCGTTGGCCACCGTCTTCACCTGGAACCCGGCGAAGCTGAGACCTGTCGAGAGCAGGTCGCGGATGTTGGGTTCGTCGTCGACGACCAGGATGCGCGCATCAGTCATGTCCCCATTATGGTGACTTCGGCCATGCGGATGCTGATTATCCGTCGGAGCGGCGCTTTCGCCCTCCGCGTAGCGATGCTGCGGGGAGGGCCCGCAGGCGGTCAGGCGGCGAGGGCGTCGGCGTCCATGATCGTGTAGCTGTAGCCCTGTTCGGCGAGGAACCGCTGGCGGTTCTGGGCGTAGTCCTGGTCGATCGTGTCACGGGCGACCAGCGTGTAGAAGCTCGCCGTGCGGCCGGACTGCTTGGGACGCAGGAGCCTGCCCAGGCGCTGGGCCTCCTCCTGTCGCGAGCCGAACGAACCCGACACCTGGATGGCGACGGATGCCTCGGGGAGGTCGATCGAGAAGTTCGCGACCTTCGACACCACGAGCAGTGAGATCTCACCTTCGCGGAAGGCGCGATAGAGCTCCTCGCGCTCGTCGATGGGCGTGGCGCCGGTGATCTGCGGTGCGTTCAGCGACTGCGAGAGCGAGTCGAGCTGGTCGAGGTACTGACCGATCACGAGGATCCGCTCGTCCTTGTGCTTCTCGATGAGCTCTCGCACGGCCGCGATCTTCGCCGGTGCGGAAGCGGCGAGACGGTAGCGTTCGTCGTCCGTCGCGGCGGCGTACTCGAGCCGGTCGTCCGGCGGCAGGTCGACGCGCACCTCGTAGCAGACGGCGGGGGAGATGAACCCCTGGGCCTCGATCTGCTTCCACGGAGCATCGAAGCGCTTGGGGCCGATCAGGCTGAACACGTCGCCCTCGCGACCGTCCTCGCGGACGAGCGTGGCGGTGAGGCCGATCCGGCGCCGAGCCTGGAGATCGGCGGTCAGCTTGAACACGGGCGCGGGGAGCAGGTGCACCTCGTCGTAGACGATGAGACCCCAGTCGAGGGCATCCAGCAGGGCGAGGTGGGCGTACTCGCCTTTCCGCTTCGCCGTGAGGATCTGGTAGGTCGCGATGGTGACCGGCTTGACCTCCTTGGCCTGTCCGGAGTACTCGCCGATCTCCTCGGGTGTGAGGCTCGTGCGCTTGAGCAGCTCGTCGCGCCACTGCCGTGCCGAGACGGTGTTCGTCACGAGGATCAGGGTCGTCGTCTTGGTCGCCGCCATGGCCGCGGCACCGACGATGGTCTTGCCCGCGCCACAGGGCAGCACCACGACGCCCGAGCCGTCCTTCGCGAACGCGTCGACGGCATCCTGCTGGTAGGGGCGGATCTGCCAGCCGTCCTCGGCGAGCTCGATCTCGTGCGGTGTGCCGGGGGTGTACCCGGCGAGGTCCTCGGCCGGCCAGCCGATCTTCAGCAGCTCCTGTTTGATCTGCCCGCGCGCCCACGCGTCGACCACGAAGGTGTCCGGAGCCGGGTGCCCGATCAGCAGCGGCTGGATGCGCTTGTTGTTCGCGACCTGGGCGAGAACGGCCGGGTCGGTCGAGCGCAGGATCAGGGTGCCTTCGTCGTCTCGCTCGATCACGAGGCGGCCATACCGGTTCACGGTCTCGCGGAGGTCGACGGCGACCGACGGCGGCACGGGGAAGCGGGACCAGCGGTCGAGCGTCTCGAGCATGTCTTCGGCGGTGTGCCCGGCGGCACGCGCGTTCCACAGTCCGAGCCGCGTGATGCGGTAGGTGTGGATGTGCTCTGGCGCGCGCTCGAGCTCGGCGAAGATCGCCAGCTCGTGGCGGGCGCTCTCAGCGTCGGAGTGGGCGACTTCGAGCAGCACTGTGCGATCGCTCTGGACGATCAGGGGTCCATCAGACATAGCTGTCCAGTTTACTGCGCGATCACGACGGCGGCGCGGATGCTCGACACCGGCAGCGTGCGTTCGACATCTGCCGCGCGATCTCGGCCGCGGAGGCGTCCTCCGCCGAGCCCGGTGGCTTCGAGGATCAGTTCTCTCGTCGAGCCGTCGGGCATTCCGACGCTCACTCGCAGCACGGCCTTCGCTCGGACAGCGGCCTCGAGCTCGCGGTCGAGCCAGGCGGCGTCCGCGTCCGGCCCCTGATGCGAGCGCATCGCGGCGATGAGCGCGGAATAGTCGGGCGCGGGGTCGGGCGTCGCCTCGGTGATCGGATTCCGCTCGCGGGCGATCGCGCGTCCGTCGTCGTCGACGAGCGTCGCCGGGTACCGAGCGTCAGTCAGTGCCCAATAGACGGTGTCGCGCCCGACGCGCGTCGTCAGAGAGGCGACGTGCTTCGTCAGGGCGAGCGGTCGCAGCCCCTGGTCGACGGCCATCGCCTCGATCAGGTGCTGGTCGCTGCTCTCGATGCGCGTCCGACCGGTCTCGGGGTCGATCGACACGCGAACCAGGCCGTGTCGTTGCGCCGTCTGGGTGACGAGATAGCGGAGCGGCTGAGGGATGCCGGTGAGCGAGAGCGATTCGAGGAACTCGAGGATCGACTGCTCGGTCTCGCCGGCGACGAGCGCGTGCGCGATCGACTCGGGGGTGAAGCGGTAGGTGGAGGCCTGGGCTGCGGACTCTCGCGCGGCGATCGTGCGCAGCCGCACGTCGAGCCCGGGAGCGAGAGGGCCGGGCGAGATCGCGCTCAGGTCGTTCTGGAGGAAGATGCGATCGACCTCGTTCGGAAGCAGCGCGACGAGCGCAGCGGCGTCGACGTTCTCGCCTCGGCGGATCGAAGCCGCCCATGCGGGTTCACTGCCGCCGTCGGTGATGAGCCCGAGCAGACGAGCGCACTCGAGCAGCGCGTCACTGCGGTCGGCCCACGCGGGGTCCCACGGGTGCGCTTGCGCCCAGGCCGTCGTGGACGACCAGCCGCCGTCCGACGCCCGCACCCCTCGGGGGAGAGCATCGCGGAAGCCCTCCACGAGCGCGCTCCACCGATCGGCCACGGGCGATCGCAGCCATTCCTCGGTCCGCGGCGTGGTGCGCAGCCGGCGAGCATCGGGTGCGACGAGGCCCGAGTCGATCGCGATCTCGATCAGCCCGTCGATCGATTCAGCGGCGACGCCCGCTTCGCTGAGCTGCCGCTTCTCTCCGGCGCTGACGTTGCCGCCGGCGAGAAGTGCGAAGGGCTTCTCTCGCGCGAGCAGCAGCAGATCGGCGAGGGCGGAGACCGTCGTGAACGCCCGCTCGGCCGCATGGGCGCTCTCGGCATCGGTCGCGGGCGTCGGCGCCGAGAGGCTGAGCGGAGCCGGCTCCGGTCGATCGGCGATGGCGGCGACGACCGGCGGGAAGGGTGCGCCGTCGGGGCGCAGCAGTGCGAGACTCTCGAGCGTCGCCCGCTGGGGGGAGTGCTCTGTGACAGGGGTGGCCGCGGCCGCGAGAAGAGAAACGGCCTCGCCGTGCGTGAGGAGGGGCAGGATCCGCGCGATCGACGTGGGATCGAGGAGGGCCTCGGCGGCATCGAAGAAGTCCTGCCAGCCGGCATCCGCGCGCACGCGCCGGACCGAGAACAGAGTGGTGAGCTGCTCATCGCTCGCCTCGGAGAGCCATTCGGCCAGCGGTCGGGCGTGCGTGCTCATGACGGATTCCTCAGGGCCGCGATGCCGCGCGCCCCTTGCGGATGAAGCTCATGATGAGGAGCACGATGATCATGACGAACGCGGCCGGAAGCCCCCAGTAGGGGATCGCGGCGATGAACGGCCAGGCACCGGTGCCGAAGTCCTGCTGCTCCATGCCGACGGCAGTGCCGATGATGATCGCGAAGAAGCAGATGATGGATGCCGCGGCGAGTCCGAGTGCCGTGAACGCCAGGATGCGATCGATGCGGCGAACGGGAACCTCAGGTTCGGGACTCTTGGTGCTCATCCGTCTCAGCCTAGTCGTTGCAGGGGCTCACGGTTCCGCATCGTGACCTACGGATTCCCCGCCCCGCGACCGGTAGGCTGGAGGTGGTCGCACGCGTGCGTCCGATCCAGCTCCACACCGACTCAGCGAGGTTTCTCCCATGCCCACCGGCAAGGTCAGGTTCTACGACGAAGACAAGGGTTTCGGCTTCATCGCCAGCGATGACGGCCAAGACGTCTTCCTGCACGCTTCAGCCATGCCCACGGGCGCGGCGGTCAAGGCGGGCTCACGGGTGGAGTTCGGTGTCGCCGATGGCAAGCGCGGCCTCCAGGCGCTGTCCGTGCGGGTGCTCGAAGCCCCGCCGAGCCTCGCGAAGGCGAAGCGCAAGCCGGCAGACGACATGGCGATCATCGTCGAGGACCTCGTCAAGCTCCTCGACGGGATGGGCGGCGATCTGCGACGCGGCCGGTACCCCTCGTCGGCCCAAGGCCGCAAGATCGCGGCAGTTCTGCGCAAGGTAGCCGATGACCTCGAAGCCTGAGGTGGACCAGCGTCTGATCGACGCTCATGATCTCGCGCTCGCCGCACTGCACGAGATCACTCCGCCGTCGACCGTCGGACCCGCAGCCGATTACATCCCCGAAGAGGGCGGCTCTGTGTCGCTGCGCTTCGAGAACCGACTTCCCGGGTATCCGGGCTGGTTCTGGACGGTCACGGTCGCGCGCGTCGATGATGAGGAGCCCACGGTGCTCGAGCTCGAGCTGCTGCCGGGCGACGGAGCGCTCCTCGCACCCGAATGGGTGCCGTGGGCCGAGCGTCTCGCCGATTACCGCGCCCACCAGGTGGAGCTCGCGGCGCAGGCGGCCGCGGCCGCTGCGGAAGGCGAGGACGCGAGCTCGGTCGACGACGACGAATCCGACGACGATCTCGATGACATCGACGAGGACGACGACATCGACGAGGACGACGACGACGACATCGACGAAGACGAGCTCGCCGCCGAGCCGCGTGTGCTGCATGCGGGAGACCTCGACGGAGTCGACGTCGACGAACTCGACGACTCGGCTGGTGCGGACGAAGACGATGACGCGGACGACGACGACTCGGACGACGACGATGACGACGAGGACTCCGACGACGAGGACGACTCCGACGACGAGGACGATGACGACGACGAAGACTCCGACGACGAGGAATGACCGTCCACTGAGTCGAACGTGAAAAGGGGCCGCGTGTGAACGCGGCCCCTTTTCTCGTCGACTCCCTGGCGTCAGGCGCCCTGCTGCTCGAGCACGTAGTCGAGAGAGCGAGTGAGCTGTCGGACGTCGTCGGGTTCGATCGACACGAAGGTCGCGACCCGCAGCTGGTTGCGGCCGAGCTTGCGGTAGGGCTCGGTGTCGACGATGCCGTTGGCCCTCAGGGTCTTGGCTACGGCTGCGGCGTCGACGGTGTCGGCGAAGTCGATGGTCACGACGACGGGTGAGCGGTGTGCCGCATCCGTGACGAACGGGGTCGCCACGGATGATGCCGAGGCCCAGTCGTAGAGGACCGCCGAGGACTCCGCCGTGCGGGCGCCGGCCCACGACAGGCCGCCGTTCGAGAGGATCCAGCCGAGCTGGCTGTCGAGCAGGTGCAGGGTCGTCAGCGCCGGCGTGTTCAGCGTCTGGTTGAGTCGCGAGTTGTCGACGGCGTTCTTCAGGCTGAGGAACTCCGGGATGTACCGGTCGGAGGCGGCGATGCGCTCGATCCGGTCGACCGCGGCAGGCGACACCGCGGCGAACCAGAGGCCCCCGTCGGAGCCGAGGTTCTTCTGCGGCGCGAAGTAGTAGACATCCGCCTGGGCGGCGTCGAAGTCGATGCCGCCGGCAGCGCTGGTCGCGTCGATGACGGTCAGAGCGCCGTCGGCGATCACGCGCTCGATGGGGGCCGCGACACCGGTGGACGTCTCGTTGTGCGGCCAGGCGTAGACGTCGATGCCCTCGACGACCTCTGCGGCCGTGCGCGAACCCGGCTCGGACTTGCGCACATCGGGCGCCTCGAGCCACGGAGCGGCGGCGGCGGCGGCGAACTTGCCGCCGAACTCGCCGAACACGAGGTTCTGGCTGCGTCGTTCGATCAGGCCGAAGGCCGCAGCATCCCAGAACGCCGTCGAACCGCCGTTGCCGACGATGATCTCGTATCCCTCGGGGAGCCGGAACAGAGCCGCCAGCTGCTCACGGACGCTGCCGACCAGGTTCTTGACCGGCGCCTGGCGGTGCGAGGTGCCCAGCAGGGTGGGGGCCGCGGCGAGCAGCGCGTCGAGCTGCGCAGTGCGCACCTTCGAGGGACCGCAGCCGAAGCGGCCGTCAGCGGGCAGGAGGTCACGGGGAATCTCGATCGCCATGCGTCGATTCTACGGCGTGAGCCCCGAGTGCCCTCACCGCATGACGCCCTGATGTCCGCGTGGGAATGTAGGCTTGCCTAAGAAGACCCGGAGGGCCACATGACGGACTTGATCGACACCACGGAGATGTATCTCCGCACCATCCTCGAACTCGAGGAGGAGAACATCGTGCCGCTGCGTGCGCGAATCTCCGAGCGTCTCGGACACTCGGGTCCGACGGTCTCCCAGACGGTGGGGCGCATGGAGCGCGACGGTCTCGTCGTCGTCTCCGAGGACCGCACCCTCGAACTGACCGACGCTGGCCGTCGCAAGGCCGTCAACGTCATGCGCAAGCACCGCCTGGCCGAGCGTCTGCTCTCGGACGTCATCGGTCTCGACTGGGCGTACGTGCATGAAGAGGCCTGCCGCTGGGAGCACGTCATGAGCGAGCAGGTCGAGCGTCGACTCGTCGAGCTGCTGGGTCACCCGACCGAATCGCCGTACGGCAACCCGATCCCCGGGCTCGACCAGCTGGGCGACACCCCGGCACGCACCTTCGACGAGGGTGTCATCGGACTCGTGCAGAAGCTCAACGCCGCGGGCGCTCCGATCGACGGAACCGTGCGTCGTCTCGCCGAGCCCGCGCAGGTCGATCCTGAGCTGCTCGAGCAGCTCCGCGACGCGGGCGTCGTGCCCGGCGCGAAGGGGGACTATCGCTTCAACGAGGGATACGTCCTCATCCAGATGGAGGGCCAGGAAGACGGTCTTGAGCTCCCCGTCGAGCTCGCCTCCCACATCTTCCTGGTCGGCGAACCTGCCTGATCCACGAGGCCGATCGGCCCTCAGATCCGCGTGATTCCGCCTCTCCGAGGATTGCCAGGTTCGTGGGGTGACAGAATCGTTATCTTCCGGTAACCTCGGACAGGTCGTCGAAGAAGCCCGCTGATGACACCCGAGAGGACTCGCCTTCCAGGCTCGTCGACCTCCCGGTCAGACCGCACAACGTACCCGAGCTACATTCGTGCCACGAGAGCAGAGTGCCGACGAGCCAGCGCTACCCGAGCGCGCAGGCGCTGGAGGATCAAGTTTTGGCCAAAGACATCGAATCGCCCATGAAGACAACTGAAGATCGAGCAGTCGCTCGCAGCTCCCGCAGCCGCGTCGACGCCCGCAAGGTCGTCAAGCCCTTGCGTTCGATCGCCATCTTCGGGGCCGTCGGTGCTCTCGTCGCTGCTGTCGCTCTTCCCGCTTACGCTGCCACGAAGCCCGCCGAGGCGGCGACGACGGTGCAGCAGATGGCTGCCGTCGACGCCCAGTCTCTGGTCGTCGCCTCCGACGCCACGGCCGCACCACTCAGTCGCGGCACCTTCACCGCCACGACTCCGGGTGAGATCGAGAAGAAGAAGGCGGAGGAAGCCGCCGCGGCCCGTGCTGCGGCCGCCGCCAAGGCCGTCACCGCCTCGTCCTCGTCGAGCTTCGACATCGGCAACTACGCGCTGGTCTCGCCGGGTTCCGGCGAGGTCCGCTATCCGCTTCCGCAGGGTTCGTACAACGTCAGCCGCACAGTCGGCGGTGCGCACCAGGGTGCCGACATGCTGGCTCCGGCCGGAACGCCGATCTACGCCGCCGCTGCCGGCGTCGTGCGCGCCTCGGCGGAGAGCATCGGCGGATACGGCGTCGCCGTCATGCTCGACAGCGTCGTGGGCGGCCAGCGTGTGCAGACCACGTACGGCCACATGATCTACGGCTCGCGCCAGGTCCAGGCCGGACAGACCGTCGCCGCCGGTCAGCTGATCGGCTTCGTCGGCAGCACCGGGCGTTCGACGGCCAACCACCTGCACTTCGAGGTCTGGGTCAACGGCGGGCTCATGGAGCCCATCGCCTGGCTCGGCGCCAACGCGGGCTGATCGAGCCACTCACCTCTCCTGCTCGCGGACACGCCTCCGGGAGTTCACCCGCAGTTTCGCCCTCGTGCTCTCCTGATGGGTTAGCCTGAACCCGTTGTCGCATAGGCGGGAGAAGCTGATGGAGCGAATATCGAGCATCCGAACCATGGATGACCTCGGTCGTCACGTCCTTCTGCATCGTCCGCAGGGACACCACGGCGTTGCCGTGCGAATGAGGCGCTGTCTGTAGACAGCGCCTTTTTTCATCCCTGCGAACGCCTCCGCTCCGTGCGGCTTCGTGTGAGTCGAGAGTGCCGGGAAGCCGTCCCGGCGGATCGAGAGGATGACGATGCGCACACTTGTACTGAACGCAGGATACGAACCGCTCGCGATCGTGTCGTTCAAGAGAGCCCTGGTCCTGGTCATGAATGACAAGGCCACCGTGATCGAACGCGTGGAAGACGACCCCGTCTGGGGCAGCCATGGCGTCTACGACCGCCCCGCCGTCATCGTCCTCTCGCGTTACGTGCGCATTCCCGCCAGCAGACGGGTGCCGGTGACGAGGCGGGGCGTCCTGCGCCGCGACAATCACCGCTGCGGCTACTGCGGCAAGGCGGCGTCGACCATCGACCACGTCATGCCGCGCTCGCGGGGCGGAGCCGACTCATGGGAGAACCTCGTCGCCTGCTGCCTGCGCTGCAACAACACCAAGAGCGACCGCACTCCGCAGGAGATGCGCTGGGAGCTGCGCTTCGCGCCGCGTCCTCCTCACGGAACCGCGTGGACGGTGCGTGGCACCGAGCGGAGCGACCCGAGGTGGGAGCCGTACCTCGCCCTCGCGGCGTGAGCGGGAGGCGGGGGCGAGGGTTCCTCTAGAATGGAATCCTCGCCCTCGTAGCTCAGCAGGATAGAGCAGCCCTCTCCTAAAGGGCAGGTCGCTGGTTCGAATCCAGTCGAGGGCACCCCTCAGTCGCGACCGCTCCGCCACAGCTTCGACGGCCACCAGATCACTCGACCCAGGTCGTAGGCGAGCGCAGGTACGAGCAGCGAGCGCACCACGAACGTGTCGAGCAGCACGCCGAACGCCACGATGAACGCGAGCTGTGCCAGGAACAGGATCGGGATCACCGAGAGTGCGGCGAAGGTCGCAGCGAGCACGAGACCGGCGGAGGTGATCACGCCTCCCGTGATCGAGAGCCCGCGGAGGACTCCCTCGCGAGTGCCGTGCTCGAGAGACTCCTCGCGCACTCTGGTCATCAGGAAGATGTTGTAGTCGATCCCCAGTGCGACCAGGAACACGAACCCGTACAGCGGCACGGCAGGGTCGGCGCCGGGGAAGCCGAAGACGCCGTTGAACATCAGCGCCGAGACGCCCATGGCTGTGCCGAACGACAGCACGGTGGTGATGATCAGCAGCACCGGGGCGAGGATCGAGCGCAGCAGCAGCATGAGGATGAGCATGATGACGACGAGGACCACGGGGATGATCAGGTTGCGGTCATGGATCGACGCGTCGTTCGTGTCGATCGCCGTCGCCGTCACACCGCCCACGAGTGCGTCGAGCTCGTGCAACTCGACGCGGAGCTCGCGCACCGTGGCAGCAGCAGCATCGGAGTCCGCCGCGTCGGTCAAGGTGCCCTGCAGCAGCACCTCGCCATCCACCACCGTCGGCTCGGGCACGGGGGTACCTGGAGGGCCGACCGCGACGAGTCCGTCTTCGTTGACCGTCGCCGCACCGCTCGGCGAATCGGCCGCCGTCACCGAGACGCCGTCGATGCCGTCGTCGGCGAGCAGCACGTCGGCGGCATCCTGCAGCCTGTCCTCTGCGACGACCACGTAGACCGGGCTGCCGGAGCCGCCGGGGAAGTGCTCGCCGAGGGCCACCTGTCCGTCGCGGGCCTCCGAGGCGCCGAGCACGAGGTCGGATGCCGGCACGCCGACGGCGTTGAGCTGCAGCACGCCGGAGGCGCCGGCGAGCAGCACGAGAGTCGTGACGATCCAGATCGCGCGGGGGCTCTTGGTGATCATGCCGGCCAGGCGCGCCCACAGCCCGGTCTTGCGCATGCCGTGCTCTTCGGCGACGACCTCGGGCTCGAACTTCGGACGCCGGGGCCAGAACACCGCGCGGCCGAACAGCAGCAGCAGCGCAGGAAGCAGAGTGAGCGCTGCGAGCATCGCGAACACGATGCCGATCGCGGCCACCGGCCCGAGAGTGCTGTTGGACTTGAGGTCGCTGAGCAGCAGGCACAGAAGGCCGGCGATCACGGTGCCGCCGGAGGCGACGATCGGCTCGAAAGAGCCCTTCCACGCAGCCAGCACGGCTGTTCCCTTGTCCTGAACGACGCGGAGCTCTTCACGGAACCGCGCCACGAAGAGCAGGGCGTAGTCGGTCGCCGCTCCGATCACCAGGATGAACAGGATGCCCTGGGTCTGTCCGCTGAGCAGCAGCACCTCGAACTTGGCCAGCCACCAGACGACGAGCAATGCCACGCAGAGCGCGAACAGGCTGGTCGAGAGCACGACGATCGGCAGCAGGAACGAGCGGTAGACCAGCACCAGGATGACGAGCACCGCGAGAAGGGCGACGCCCAGCAGCAGTCCGTCGATGCCGGCGAACCCGGCGACGAGGTCTGCGCTGAAGCCCGCGGGACCCGTGATGTAGACGGTGACGCCGCCAGGAGCGGCTTCCCGCAGCTGAGCGCCGAGCGCGTCGATCGCATCGGCGAGCTCCGCGTCGCCCTCGATGGGGATGAACGCCTGCACCGCCTTGCCGTCTTCGGACGTCAGAGCGGGGGAGACATCCTCGCTCACACCCTCCACCGAGGGGGCGTCGGCGACGGCATCCGAGATGGTCTGCAGATCCGACTCCGAGAGCTCGTCATCGGACACGAAGACGGCGATCGCAGGAATGGCGTCGCTGTCGTTGAATTCGCCGAGGAGCTTCTGCACCTGGGTGGCATCAGCGGATTCGGGCAGATAGCTCGTCTGATCGTTCGACGAGACCTCATCGACCTTGCCGAACAGCGGGCCGCCGAGCCCCGCCCCGACCAGCCACACCAGGATCAGGGCGACGGGGATGAGGATGCGCGCCCAGGAGTGTCGCCGCGTGCGCACTCGGGTCGGCGGGTTGGGCGCGTTCTCAGGGCGGGACATCGGGTTCCTCTCGGAAGGTGCAGGGCGGGGAACAGGGATGGGGCGTCAGGAGACCCAGGCGAGGATGAGGATCATCGTCGCGAGGAACCCGGCGAAGTAGTTGAGGAAGATGAAACGCCGCCAGGCGCGGTTGGTGCCCGCGGAGGTCTCGTCGGTGACGTTCCACCAGGGCGCGGCGTTCACGATGTACGGCAGCGCGAGCGCAGCGCCCAGCGGACCCGGCCACGAGGTGAACAGCATCGCGACGCCGGCCAGCGCCCAGAGCGCGATCGACAGCCGCACCGTCGCACGGGCTCCGATCACGGTCGCGATCGAGCCGATCCCGCCTTCGCGGTCGGGTGCGATGTCCTGCACCGCGCCGAAGGCGTGTGCCGCCATGCCCCACAGGAAGAACGCGATGAGCACGATGACCGCCGTGGGCGTGGCCGATGCCTCGGCCAGGGCGAGACCCACGATCGCCGGGGTCACGAAGTGCAGGCTCGAGGTCGTCGAATCGAGGAATGCCCGCTCCTTGAACCGGAGCCCCGGCGCGGAGTAGGCGATCACGGCGAACACGCTGATCGCCAGCCAGAACCAGGACGCGGGGTTTCCGACCACCACGAGGTAGACGAGGAACGGGATGTTCGTCACGACCGCCGCCCACAGTGTGGCCCGGTGGATGCGGGGGGAGAGCAGCGCGCCTTCGATCCCGCCCTTGCGCGGGTTGGCGAGGTCGGACGCGTAGTCGAACACGTCGTTGATGCCGTACATCGCCAGGTTGTAGGGCACCAGGAAGTACAGCGTGCCGATGATCAGCGTGAGGTCGATCTCGCGGGTGCTGAGAAGGTATGCGGCCGCGAAGGGGAATGCCGTGTTGATCCAGCTGATCGGACGGGATGACAGGACGATCTGCGCGATGTCGCGACCGACGGATCCGCGGGCCGACGAGGTCATGAGGGATCCTCGTCGGCGGTTCTGACGTCGTCACGAGCGCGTCGACGGGCGCGCAGCGCCGCCCACAGAGTCGGCAGCAGCACCGCCCCGGCGAGCGGATAGGCGAAGTCCTCGAGAGGCGCGAGACCGATGTGCACGCCGAGCAGATGATCGGCGGAGTAGTGGAACAGGCCCGTCGCGATCATCACCGTGTCGAACACGGCGGTGAGGATGAAGAGCACGACGACGGTCACGGCCACGGCGCCGAGGTGGGCGCGATGCCGGCCCGAGACGACGGACAGCACGATGGCCGCCACCACCGCGGCGCCGACGAACCACGCGGAGAGCTCGAGGTAGGTCACTGTGCGACCTCGCTCGGGCGTCGGGTCAGTCTCGTCAGGATGCGCACGGCGCCGGTGTAGACGATCATCGTGCACACGACCAGGAAGAGAAGGAAGACCGGCTCCTCGATCGGGAGCTCGGGGGCGAGGACGATCCCTGTCGCGATGGCCGACTCGCCACGGAAGAAGATCCCTCCGGCGATGCCCGCGACGTCCCAGACGAGGAAGAACGCGAGCCCGACGGCCGTGACGACGGACGCGGAGACGGCGTCGCGCCAGAAGAAGAGCCGGAATCTCCGATCGAGCAGCAGCATGCATCCGAGGGTGGCGAGCAGGACCACCGGATATACGAAGCCCATCACGCGGTTCCGCTCGCAGACTCAGCGGTGGCCGAGACGTCGAGAGGTCCACTGGAGTGGTCGCCGCGGATCCGCTTGAGAACGATCTCGGCGCTGATCAGGCACATCGGCACGCCGACCCCCGGTGCGGTCGTGGCGCCCGAGTAGTACAGCCCCGTCACCTGGCGCGACTCGTTCTGAGCGCGGAACATCGCGCTCTGGGAGAGGATGTGCGCCGGTCCCAGCATCCCGCCGCGCCACGAGTTGTAGTCCTCGAGGAAGTCTGCGGGACCTTTCGTCTCACGCACCACGATGCGCTCGCGCAGGTCGTCGATGCCGGCCCAGCGCGAGATCTGGTCGATCGCGGCATCCGCTGCCCGCTCTATCGCCGCAGATCCGCCGCCGTCGGAGCCGCCCGCGCCCAATGCGGTGTCGGCAGGGATCGGCACCAGCACGAAGAGGTTCTCGTGCCCTTCGGGGGCGACGGTGCTGTCGGTGGCGCTCGGACGGCAGACGTACGTCGAGGCGGGGGAGGGGATCTCGGGCGCATCGCCGAAGATGGCGTCGAAGTTGGCATCCCAGTCTTCGGTGAAGAACAGCGAGTGGTGCGGCAGCTCGGGCAGAGAGCCGCGGACGCCGAGCATCACGAGCACGGCACCTGGTCCGCTGGTGCGCCGCTGCCACCACGAATCGGGGTACGTGCGAAGGTGCGGTGGGAGCAGCGCCGTCTCGGTGTGATGCAGATCGGCGCCGGAGACGACGATGTCGGCGTCTGCCGTGTGCGCGACTCCGTCGGAGTCGCGCCACTCGACACCCGTCACAGTGGGTGCGCCCGACCGGATGCCGGTGCTGATCGCCGTGACGTCGGCATCCAGCACGATCCTGGCGCCCGCCGCCTCGGCCAGCTCCGCGATGCGCTCGACGACGCGCCAGAACCCGCCCTGCGGATAGCTGACGCCCTCGTCGAGATCGAGAGCGCTCATGAGGTGGTACATCGCCGGGGCGGTGCGGGGATCGGTGCCGAGGAACACCGCGGGGTATCCGAGCAGTTGACGGATCACCGGGTCTCGGAAGCGCCGAGCGGCGAACGACTGCAGGCGCGTGCCCAGAAGGGTGAAGAGACGAGGAAGGGCTCGCAGCACCTCCGGCGTCATCAGCGTGCGCAGCCGCGTGAACGGGTTGTAGAGGAAGTAGCGTTCGGCCATGACGCGCGCGTCGTGCGCCGAGTCGAGATACGCGTCGAGCGCCTGCGCCGAGCCGGGCTCGCGGGACTCGAACAGACGAGATACCGCCGCGCGCCCGAAGGGCACGGTGACGGAGGGCGATGGGTGCCCGTCCGATTCCGGTGCCTGGAAGACGCGGTACCCGGGATCGAGGAGCGTCAGGTCGAGCTGATCCTGCGTCGAGGTGCCCATCATCTCGAAGAAGTGGTCGAACACCTCGGGCATGAGGTACCACGACGGCCCGGAGTCGAACCGGAAGCCGTCGCGCTCTATGGTGCCCGCGCGACCACCGACGCGGCTGTTCTTCTCATAGACGGTCACGTCGTGACCGTCGCGGGCGAGCAGTCCTGCGACAGCGAGACCGGCGACTCCCGCGCCGATCACCGCGACCCGGCTCATCGGTTCCGCTCCAGCGCCGTCACGAGCACGGACCGCGTGGCCAGCAGCGCCTTGATCGGATCCGGCACGCGCACCCGGCGCTCGTAGAGGCTCGAGGCCGGAGTCTTCGCGACGCGTCTCGTCAGGGCGGCGAACAGCGCGTGGGCGCTGCGCACGGCGGCGCGAGCGTCTTTGGGCAGCAAGGGGATCGAGCGTGCCGCATCGTCGAGCTGCGCCGTGATGGTGCGAACCCAGTCGTCGCGGTCGGCATCGGTGAGGCGGCCGCCGTCGCCGAGATAGCCGCGCTGGAGGCGCTCGGTGTCGTCGRCGAGGTCACGGAGGAAGTTGACGTTCTGGAACGCGGCGCCGAGCTGTCGTGCTCCGTGGGTCAGGGTCTCGAGTTCGCCGGTGGTGCGCGTGTCTTCTCGCAGGAACACCCGCAGGCACATCAGTCCGACCACCTCGGCCGAGCCGTAGACATAGCGCTCGTGCGCCGCCGCGTCGTAGGCGGTGAAGCCGGTGTCGCCCGCGATGTCTGCGGCCATCGAGTCGAAGAACGGCTGCGTGAGATCCTCGCCGATCCCGCACTCCCTCGCCGTGCGCGCGAAGGCGTGCAGCACGAGGTCCGTGCTGTATCCGACATCCATCGCCCGGTGGGTCTCGGCCACATAAGACGCGAGCGCGCCGGTCTGCGCGGACTCGTCGAGTCCTGCCTGCGCGGCGACGCCGTCGACGATCTCGTCGGCGATGCGAACCATGGCGTAGATGTTGCGCACATGCTGGCGATGTCTCTCCCCGAGCAGTCGGGTCGCCAGCCCGAACGACGTCGAGTATGTGCGGATGACCTCGGTGGATGCTGTGTCGGCGGCGCGGTTGAACCGTCCCAGACTCGCACCCGACGCGTCGTGAGGGGTCGGGTTCATGCCTGTCGTCCTTCGAGGCGAGACGCGGAGACCAGAATCGACCGCGCGGCATCCGAGCTGATCTCGCCGGCGAGCTCCGCCTCTGACAACAGCGCGTAGACCGCGTCGAGCTGATCTCCGATGAGGCCGACGACGAATCGCTCGGCTCCGCATTCGCGCAGCAGGTCGCGCATCGCGGTGGCGTCCTGGAGGCTCAGATCCGCGGAACCGAATCGGGGCGCGATGCGCTCCCAGGTGCCCGTCGATCGGGCGAAGGCGATGAGGGCCGTCTCCTTGCCCTCCCGCAGATCGGAGAACGCATCCTTGCCATGTGTGCGGTGGTCTCCGAAGACACAGAGCAGGTCGTCCTGCAGCTGATATGCGAGACCCAGGTGGCGGCCCACGGACTGCAGCGTCGCTTCGGCCGAATCGGAGGAGTCGGCGAGGAGCGCCGCTGCTCTCAGAGGCAGTGAGAACGAGTAGGTCGCCGTCTTGTAGACGCTCATGGTGAGGACGGTGTCGACGTCCGACGCGATGATCCCGTGGCTCAGCGCCACGTCGGTGTGCTCGCCGGCCACCGTCTCGAGGATGGTCTGCTCGACGAGATCGAGCAGGCGTCGTCGTGCGTGCGCCGAGACCTCTGCCCGGGCGAAACCCATGATCGTGGCCGAGAGCATCAGATCGCCCATCAGGATCGCGCTGGATCTTGCCCAGTGCAGCGAGTCCTCCTCGGAGGTGGCCGGCGTGCTCGCCGCGAGCTCTCCGATCAGGTTCGGTCGCTTGCGGCGGGTCAGGTCTCCGTCGATGACATCGTCGTGCAGCAGGAAGGCGTAGTGCAGCAGCTCGATGTGCGTCGCGATGTCGACGGCGGCCACCGTCGCGCTGTCGTCGGCGGACGGGACGAGTGCGCGATGGATGTCGAGCAGCAGCCTCGGGCGAACGAGCTTGCCGCCGAGTGCATGGTCTGCGGTCGCGCGCCAGAGCGCAGCGAACTCGGTTCCATACGCCTCTGCGTTCTCGCAGTGCAGGGCGAAGCGCTGGCGGAGCATCTCTTCGACTCGAGGGCTCAGGTCCTCTCGCGGCGCGGCCTGCGTCACGGTCACGGTCATGGTCACACCACCCCGAGGTCGCGGAGCTGGGGGAGCTGCTCGACGAGCCAGGGGCTGAAGGCGAAGGGAGCGCCGATCACGGAGTCGGCGAACTCCGCCGGGTCGACCCATGCCCACTCGGCGACCTCGTCGGGGTCAGGGGAGAGGGGGCCGTCTGCGATGGCCACATGGACGGGGCAGATCTCGTTCTCGACGATTCCGCTCGCGTCGACGGCCCGGTAGCGGTAGTCGGGCAGCACCAGGGAGACGTCGGTGAGGCGGAGCCCGAGTTCGTCCTGTGCGCGTCGATGCACGGCGTCGGTCATGTCTTCGCCGGGGCGTGGGTGACCGCAGAAGCTGTTGGTCCAGACGCCGGGCCATGTGCGCTTCGCGAGCGCTCGTCGCGTCACCAGAAGACGCCCCTCACGATCGAAGACGTGGCAGGAGAAGGCCAGGTGAAGAGGGGTATCGGTCGTGTGGACCGTGTCTTTCGCACTGGTGCCGATCGCGACTCCGTCTGCAGAAAGGAGGGTGACCTCATCCAACGGGGGAACCTCCTCGATTTTCGCTAGCTTAGCTAATAATCAACATAACATGAAACATTCGTGTGTAGCATGATGTCATGCACGACGGACCCGACGCCACCCCCCGCGGAAGCGGCGCGTCCGACGTCCTCTCTCGACAGGAGGCGGGCTCGCCGGACGGCGTCGCGCACGCGGCGATCTACGACGTCGAGTCCGCGGATCCGCGGAGCACCCTGATCGACCGGTCGGGAGTCGCACCGGAGGACCTGCGCCAGATCGCGCTGGTGATGGGAGCACTCGGCGAGCTCAGGGACGCTGAGCAGAAGCTGTCGCTCGCCTCGCGCCGCTACATGCGCCTCAACGACACGGACATGCGAGCGCTGCATTATCTGATCGTCTGCGCGAACCGCGGTGCGACGGCCACTCCTGGGGGCATCGCCACCCACCTCGGCATCTCGACGGCGTCGACGACCAAGCTGCTCGACCGCCTGGAGAAGGGCGGCCACATCCGGCGCGCACCGCATCCGACCGACCGGCGTGCTCTGGCGATCACCATCACTCCGGAGACGCGACAGGCGGCGATGGAGACGGTGGGTCGTCAGCAGGCCAAGCGCTTCTACTCAGCGGCGCGGTTGACGGCGGACGAGCGTGACGTCGTCATCCGATTCCTGTCGGACATGGCGAAGGAGATCACGCTCCGGGATGAGCCGTGGGCCCAACCCGGAGTCGCGACCTCCGAGTGAGTCAGTGCGCGGCGTTGTACGCCTCGACGACCGGAGCAGGAATTCGTCCCCGCTCTGAGAGCGTGTAGCCGTTGTCGTTGGCCCACGCCCTGATCGCGGCGACCTCCGGATTGCGGCCGGCACGCTTGCGAGGTGCCGCCGATCGCGCCGACACGGCGGAGCCGGCCCGACGCCCTGCCGAGATATACGGCTCGAGTGCCGCGCGCAATTCTTCTGCGTGAGCGGTATTCAGATCGATTTCGTACGAGGTTCCATTCAGCGAGAAATGCACGGTCTCGCCTTCACCGACATCCAGAACGCTTCCGTCGATGTCGTCTACCAGCTGGTGCACAATTCTTCTTGCCATGGAAATGACAATACTCCGAATTGACGAGCCTGAGGATATTACTCGTGACCGGGGTCGATCAATTTCAATCCGACGATGCATCCGACGAGTCCGAGAAGCAACAGGATGCGCACCCAGGAGACCTCGCTGTCACCCGTGACCATCGCCCAGACGACGGTGAGTGTCACACCGATTCCGACCCATACGGCATATGCGGTTCCGGTCGCGATATCACGCATCGCGAATGCGAGTCCGATCATCGAGAGGATCAGACCACCCGCGAAGATGATGCTCGGCCAGAGCTTGGTGAGTCCCTCGGATTTGCCCAGGGCAGTCGCCCACACGGCCTCGAGAACACCGGAGACGATCAGCACGATCCACGACATGACGGTCCTTTCGGACCAGTCTTTTCGCTCACCGGGTACTGGTCTGCCTCGTCCGGGGCCGGGGTTCACCGACCGGTGTCCACGATAGCCGTCAGCGCTGGGCAGCGCCTGTGCAGCCCTGATGCCGCGCGTGCCGGCGGCTCAGGGGAGCAGCCCGGCGCGGCGCGCCTTGGCCACAGCAGCGTGGCGGGTCGACGCGTCGAGCTTCGACATGGCCGTGCCGAGGTAGGCCTTGACCGTGCCCTCGCGGAGGCCCAACTGACCGGCGATCTCCGCATTCGTCGCCCCGAGGGCCGCGCACGCGAGCACATCGGTCTCCCGACGGGAGAGATGAACGGTCGAGATCGGTCCGGTCCCCGGCGGGACAGCATCCTCGGCGAGCATCACGAGACGCTGTTCCACCTGCGCGATTCGCGCGCGCAGTTCGGCGTCATCGACGGACGCCGCGATGCTGCGAAGCTCGGCGAAGCTCTCGCGCAGCTCTTCGCGATGACGCGGCGCGACGGAATCGGATGCCGGTGCCACCGAACGAAGTCGTCGCTCCACCTCGTCGCGGACGCGGAGCTCCTCAGCCACGGACTGCGCGACCTGCATCGCCGGAGCGGTCGTCACGCCTCCGACGGGTGTCCTGTCCCAGGCTCCCGCATAGAGGATGCCTCGAGGGCGACCGCTCACGACGATGGGCAGAGCGAGCAGGGTCCGCAGTCCTTCGCCGAGCACGAACACGTCGTAGTCATGGGTGATCTGCTGGGAGGATCCGTAGTCGCTGGTCATGCGGGGGCGCAGTTCCATCATCGCCCGCCCTCCGAGGCCGCGCTCGGGTCTCACTCGCAGCCCGTCGAGACTGCGGGTGCGGTTTCCGACGATGCTGGTCACGCTGACGACACCCTCGTCGATGAGCCCACCGAAGGCGACCGGGAACCGGGTGCGCTGAGCGAGCTCGCGCACTGCTCTGGCGACGAGCTCGGTCTCTGATTCCATCCGGGTCGATGTGGTCACGACTACCTACTTTCGGGGGTGACGGCGCTGTTCCCCGTTTCGTAGCGTCGACCCTATCATTCGCCTGGGAAACCGGGGCGAGCCGCAGCACATGAGGCAAGGAGGCCCCATGACCGACCATCAGACGGCTGATTCGCCGGGAGCGATCGACTACATCGCTGTCGAGCAATCACCACGATTCCGCGAGTTGAAGAAGACGCAGCGATCGTTCATCTTCCCGCTCGCGGCGTTCTTCCTCATCTGGTATTTCGTCTACGTCCTGCTCGCCGCATTCGCGATCGACTTCATGTCGCAGAGGGTGTGGGGCGATATCACCGTCGGACTGCTCATGGGGCTCGGGCAATTCGTCACCACTTTCGCGATCACGATGGGCTACGTCGCGTTCGCCAACCGGCGGCTCGATCCGATCGCCACGGAGATCCGTGAAGAGCTCGAGAAGGCGCAGGGAGAAGCATGAACATCATTCACGCAGCCACCCAGCCGGTCACGGCCGAGAGCAATCACGTCCTCAACATCTCGATCTTCCTGGCTTTCGTCGCGGTGACGCTTTTCATCGTGATTCGGGCGAGCAAGAACAACAAGACGGCGGCTGACTACTATGCCGCCGGCCGCTCGTTCACGGGGCCGCAGAACGGTTTCGCGATCGCCGGCGATTATCTGTCGGCGGCGTCGTTCCTCGGAATCTGCGGAGCGATCGCGATCAACGGTTATGACGGATTCCTGTATTCGATCGGATTCCTGGTCGCCTGGCTCGTCGCACTGCTTCTCGTCGCGGAGCTCATGCGCAACACCGGCAAGTTCACGATGGCCGACGTGCTGTCCTTCCGTCTGAAGCAGCGCCCGGTGCGCATGGCGGCCGCGATCACGACGCTCGCCGTGTGCTTCTTCTACCTGTTGGCGCAGATGGCGGGTGCCGGCGGCCTGGTCTCGCTGCTGCTCGGAATCGACGGCCGGATCGGGCAGTCGATCGTGATCGCCGTGGTCGGTCTGCTGATGATCGTCTACGTCCTCATCGGCGGCATGAAGGGCACGACCTGGGTGCAGATCGTCAAGGCGTTCCTGCTCATCGGCGGTGCCATCGCGATGACGATCTGGGTGCTGGCGATCAACGGGTTCAGTCTCAACACGCTGCTCGAGGGAGCGGTGGCGAATTCCGACAAGGGCGATGCCATCCTCGGACCGGGGCTGCAGTACGGGGCTAACCCCTGGGACTTCGTGTCTCTCGGCATGGCCCTCGTGCTCGGAACCGCCGGGCTCCCGCATGTGCTGATGCGCTTCTACACGGTGCCCACCGCCAAGGAGGCTCGTCGTTCAGTGGTGTGGGCCATCTGGCTCATCGGCGGCTTCTATCTGCTCACGCTGGTGCTCGGATATGGAGCGGGCGCGCTCGTCGGCGCGGATGTGATCGCGGCAGCACCCGGCGGACCGAACTCGGCCGCCCCGCTGCTCGCGCTCTATCTGGGCGGACCGGTGCTGCTCGGCTTCATCTCGGCGGTCGCCTTCGCGACCATCCTCGCCGTGGTGGCCGGACTCACGATCACGGCAGCCGCCTCGTTCGCGCATGACATCTATGCGAACGTGATCCAGAAGGGCAAGAAGGACTCCGCGGGCAACCCGGTCGAGCCCGACCCCGACGGCGAGGTGCGCGTCGCGCGACGAACGGTGGTCGTGATCGGCATCCTCGCCATCATCGGCGGCATCGGCGCGCAGGGGCAGAACATCGCCTTCCTCGTGGCGCTCGCCTTCGCGGTCGCCGCCTCGGCGAATCTGCCGACGATCCTGTATTCGCTGTTCTGGAAGCGATTCAACACCCGTGGCGCGGTCTGGAGCATGTACGGCGGTCTTGCGGCGGCGATCATCCTCATCGTCCTGTCGCCGGTGTTCTCCGGTTCGCCGACGTCGATGATCCCCGGAATCGACATCGTCCTCTGGCCGATGAACAATCCGGGCATCGTATCGATCCCGCTCGGCTTCTTCCTCGGCTGGCTCGGAACCGTCACGAGCCGCACCAAGGAGTCGCCGCTCCTGGCCGCCGAGATGGAGGTGCGGTCGCTCACCGGGTTCGGAGCAGAGAAAGCCGTGGATCACTGATCCGGCGATGAAGCGATCGTGGACCCCGACGGCCTACTCGTCGGGGTCCACGTCGTGTGCGGTCAGCTGTGCGACTCGAGATCCAGAAGGAACCTCTTGCGCTCCGGATGCGCGCCGTACTGCCCCGCCGYTCCGTCGGACCGCACCACGCGGTGAACCGGGACGACGATCGAGAAGGGGGAGAGGCGGCACGCGGTGCCGACGGCGCGCGCGGCGCCGGGACGACCGGCCAGCACCGCGATCTCGCCGTAACTCATCGTCTCTCCCCACTCGATCGTGCTGATCGTCTGCAGAGCGGTGCGAGCGAACCCGTTGACGAGGCGCCAATCGAACTCCAGATGATCCTCGAATCGCACCGGCGCGCCGTCGAAGTAGGCGTCGAGGAGCTCGGTCACGTCGTCGGCTGCTCCGGGGTCGGGATCGGGGACGGCGCCGAGCTGGCCCGAGACGTTCTCGAGAACCCAGGGGACCGAGGGATCGTCCGATTCCGAGAGGTCGAATCGGACGAGCCCCTCGTCGGAGAACACGGCGAGTGCGTCTCCGAAGGGGGTCGGTGCGAAGTCGTAGCGGAAGGTCATGCCTCCATACTGACCGCAGCGATCGAGCGCGGGCATCATCACGGGCGCGACCGGGGGAGACGCCGCTGATTCACGGCTGGCGTGCAGAAGCAGTCCGCATGCACCTGATCCAGCCCCCTGATGGGCGGAAATCCGGTGAAACCCGCCAGGGATACCGGCTGCGGGGCGAGGCGCGCTTAGTGTGTGAGGTGTGTGGCGACGTGAAGGCAAGGCTGCGGATGACGCGGCGACCGATGCCGCAGTGACCCTCGGCGAATTGCACGAGCCGGTCTCCGGTATCGGCATCGCGCATGCCGCCGAAGCGGAGCGCACCCGGCTGCGTGCGGAAGCCGCGGACCTCGGCGGCTCATCGCCGCTCGTCAACTTCCGCGACACGGTCGAGTCCGGCATCGACATCTCGAAGGCCCACCCCGGCAGCCTTCCCCAGTTCATCACCGGCAAGTCCACCCTGCTGTCGAACCTCTACCGCGACGAGGTCGGTCTGCGGACCGCGAGGCTCGCCGCCGAGCGGATCACCGCGAAGAACACCGAGCTGCGCACCGTCCGCGGCATCGAAGCCGTGCACCTCGCGGTCGGGGTCGCCGGATGGCGCATCGGCGGGGCTGAGTTCTCGGCACCCGTGCTCCTTCGCCCGCTGGCGATCCGACGGCACCATTCCGATTTCGAGCTCAAGCTGCAGGGTGCCTTCGAGGTGAACCCGGAGCTCGTGCGGATCGCGCGCGAGCACTTCGGCATCACGATCGACGCCGCAGCGCTCGCCGCCCTCGCCTACGACGGCGGGATCTTCAAGCCCCAACCCGTGATCGACAGCCTGCGTGCCACGACGCGATCGATCGACACCTTCACCGTGCTGCCGAGGCTCGTGGTCTCGACCTTCGCCGACGTCGGCGGCGCGATGTCCCGCGACGGGGGCAGCCTCGACCACGTCGTGCTCAACGCTCTCGCCGGACACGTCGGCGACCGCGAACAGGTCTCCGCCCGCAGACCCGACCCGCACCACACCGGACCGGATGACCGCGCACCGGCATCCGACAACCTGCTGCTCGACGCGGATGCCGAGCAGGAGGCCCTTCTCGCGAAGATCGCGGCCGGCCATTCGCTGACCGTCGCGACTCTCCCCGGCACCGGCGGCACGCAGACCGTGATCAATGCGCTCGGCGAGCTCGTGCGCGCCGGCAAGCGCGTGCTCGTCGTCTCGGCTCGGCGCTCGACCCTCGACGGGGTGAGGCACCGCCTCGCGGGCATCGGTCTCGACAGCCTGGCGGTCTCACCCGCCAGCGTGCGCCGCGACCTCGTGCGCGCGATCGGCCGGAACGAGAAGGCGACCGCTCCGAAGGTCAGCGACGTCGATGACGCGCTGGTCCGTCTGCGCGCCGTGCTGCGGGACTACCGGCACGCGCTCACCGCTCCGGTCGCGGGAACGAACTCGTCGGTGCTCGACGCCACGCGTCACCTCACGAGGCTCGCCTCCCTGCCCACTCCGCCGTCGACCACCGCGCGGCTCAGCGCCGAGACCCTCCGCCGTCTCGCCGACGATCGCTCATCGGCTGCCGCAGCGCTCGCGCACGCGGCGCGCTTGGGCGAGTTCCGCTTCGGCCCGAACGACTCACCCTGGTACGGCGTGACCTTCTCGAGCACCGAGGCTGCGAAGTCCGCGCATCAGCTGGCGGCGCGCCTGCACTCCGAGAGCGTGCCTGCCCTGCTCGAGCGGGGTTATGCGCTGATCGCCCAGACGCACATGCGTCCGTTCTCGACCATCGACGAGCTCGGCGAGTACCTGCGGCTCCTGCAGGGCATCCGTGATTCCCTCGACCGGTTCAGCCCCACCGTGTTCGAGCGCCCGCTGGGGGAGCTCATCCAGGCCCACGGTTCACGCCGCGATGCGCCGGCCATGTCCGGAGCCAACCGGCGCCGTCTGCGTCGACTCGCGAAGGAATACGTCCGCCCCGGAGTGCACGTCACCGAGATGCATGAGTCGCTGCTCCGCATCCAGGCGCAGCGCACCCAGTGGCAGCGATTCGTGGAAGCCGGTGTCGCACCCGAGGTGCCGCTCGGCCTCGCCGACGTCTACGCCTCCTGGCAGCGCGTCACGGCCGAGCTCGCAGAGCTGGACGTCGCGCTCGGACGCAGGGAGCCGCTCTCGACGCTTCCCGTGGCGCGTCTCGTGCGCACTCTCGCGGGCCTCGCGGCCAAGTCCGATGTCTTCGACAACCTCGTCGAGCGCGCGCAGCTGCGCGATCGACTGGCCGAACTCGGTCTCGAGCCGCTGCTGGCGGAGTTGTCCGTTCGGCACGTGGCCGAGTCGCGCGTGGGGGACGAGCTGGAGTTCGCCTGGTGGCAGACGCTGCTCGAGCGCGCTCTGCAGGAGGACCGGGCGCTGCTCGGCGCGAACACGGCGGTGGTCGATCGGCTCGAGCGGGACTTCCGTCTCGTCGACGAGGCGCATGCCGCGATGGCAGGTCCGCTTCTCGCATGGCAGCTCGCGAACCAGTGGAAGATCGCGATCGTCGACGAGCCGCAGGAATCCCAGAATCTGAGGCGCGCACTGAAGCAGCCCGCGACGACGACGGCCGAGATCGTGAGCTCCGCGCCGACGCTCGTCGACGTGCTCGCGCCGGTCTGGATCTCGTCGCCCTACCTCGTGCCGCAGATACCCGACTCGGTCGAGTTCGACACGGTTCTCCTCGTCGACGCGGCCGCCATCAACCTGGCGGAAGCCGCCCCGGCGATCCGCCGTGCGCGCCAGGTCGTGGCGTTCGGAGACCCGGTCACGCAGCTGCCGACCGCGTTCCACGTCGCGGTCGACCCGGGTTCCGAGTGGGAGCACGAGGTTCCCTTCGACTCCGTGTCGGTGTTCGAGCGGCTGTCCGAGCTGCTGCCGGTGATGACCCTCACGCGCAGCTACCGCGCCGGCGGCGAAGACCTCGCCGAACTCATCAACGACGCGTTCTACGGCGGCGAGATCGTCTCCCTGCCCTGGGCGGGGTCGTATCTGGGACGCGGCAGCCTCACCGTCGACTACGTCGAAGGCGGCACGGGAGCGCCCGACCCCGTATCGGGTGCGGTGGAGAGCCCCGAGGCCGAGGTCGCCCGCGTCGTCACTCTGGTCGTCGAGCACGCCGTGCATCGCCCGGACGAGTCGTTGATGGTCGTCACGGCGAGCAGGCGTCACGCCGAGCGCGTGCGCGCGGCGGTCACCTCCGCCTTCGCCGGACGATCGGATGTCGCCGACTTCGTCGGTCGCGACACCGCCGAGCCCTTCGCGGTGCTCACGCTCGAGGAGTCCGTCGCCGAGAGTCGCGACCGCGTGATCTTCTCGCTCGGCTACGGCCTCACCAAGCACGGCCGGGTGCTCAGCGACTTCGGTGACCTCTCGACGCCGGACGGCGAGCGGCTGCTCACCGTGGGAATGACCCGCGCCCGGCGGTCCATGGTCATCGTCTCGTCGATCCGCCCCTCCTCGTTCGACGACGGTCGACTCGAGTTCGGCGCGGCCACGCTGATGTCGATCCTGGGCGGCCTCGCCACCCGCGCACGCGATGCGCGCCTCGAAGACCTCGCCGATCCGCTGACGCTCGCACTCGCACGCGAGCTGCGCCGCCTCGGCGCCTCCGTCGACGTGGACTATCGCGGCCTGCTGCCGCTCGTCGCCCAGCACAACGGCAAGGCGGTCGTGATCGAGTCCGACCCGGAGTCTCGTGGCGAGTCGCTGCGCGAGACGCTCCGACTGCGCCCGCATGTGCTGCGTCGCCTCGGTTGGCACTACGTGCGCGTGCATGCGTTCGATCTCTACAGCGACCCGGTCACCGCGGCCTCGCGCATCGCCGGTGTCCTGGGCATCTCGGCATCCGCGGCTCGCGCCGACAACGACACGCAGCCGATCGATCTCACCGATCCGCAGAATGACTGACCAGCGCGACCCTGACGCACCCCGGCAGAAGGTCGTGCGCATCGCCGGGTCGAGACGTGCCCGGCTGACACCCGTGCCGGGAACCGACACCGACCCGGAACGGGTCGTGAAGGACCCCCAGCGGCCGAAGGGCCCGAAGGGTCCGAACGACGATCAGCTGATGCAGGACGTGCCGCCGCACTACTGAACACCTGCCCCTGCGCCTTCTGCAGGGGATACGACGAAGCGCACGGTCCGATCAGGGCCGTGCGCTTCGTCGTAGGACGATGCCGCGTCAGCTGCGCGAGCTGTTCCTGGCGAGCAGGTCGCGGATCTCGACGAGCAGCTCGGCTTCGGTCGCGGCGGCCGGCTCCTCCTCCGGCTGCTCGGCGGGCGTGCCCTTGCGAGCCTCGACGTGCGCCTTGAACGTGTTCATCGGCAGGACGAAGACGAAGTAGACCACCAGGGCGACCGACAGGAAGCTGATGACCGCCGAGATCAGGTCGCCGATGGGGAACGTGACCGTGTCGCCGTAGATGCTCTGCAGCTGCGGCCCGAAGTTTCCGGTCGCGTCTGCCTTGAAAAACAGGGAGACGAGCGGGGTGATGATGCTGTTGACCACGGCGGTGACGATCGCCGTGAACGCGGTGCCGATGACCACGGCGACGGCCAGGTCGATCACGTTGCCGCGGAGGATGAAGTCCTTGAAGCCTTTGAGCATGGTGAGTGCCTCCGAAGAGTCGATGTGGTCAGGATGAGGTGCTGGTCGACGCGGGCGCCGGAGTGGTGCTCTTCGCCGGCTCCAACTTCGATGATGCCGGTGCGGACGTCGATGCGCCAGAACCCGCGCGCGAGTCGTTGCGGTAGAAGCCCGATCCGTTGAACGTCACGCCGATCGATCCGTACTGCTTGCGCAGCTCGCCGCCGCACTCGGGGCAGACGGTGAGAGCGTCGTCCGAGAAGCTCTGCACGGCGTCGAAGGCGTGGCCGCACGAACGGCAGGCGTAGGCATAGGTGGGCATGGCGATCCTCGCGGGTCAGCGTCGCGTCGGCGACAGGTGGAGGGTCTGCGTGGGAGTGACGACGCCGGACACCGGCTGATCGTGCACCTCCCTCGGCAGGAAGTCGAGTACCTCGGAATCATAGATGACTGCGTAGACAGGCGGGCACTTCTCCATCGATCCGATGGTCTTGTCGAAGTATCCGCGCCCCCAGCCCATGCGCATCCCGGTGCGGTCGACCGCGGCGGCAGGGATGATCATCAGGTCGACGTCGTTCACGGCGATCGGCCCGAGGACCTCGCCTGTCGGCTCGGGCAGTCCGAACAGCCCCTCGGCGACGTCGTCGTCATCGGTCGCCACCGCCCAGTCGAGCAGACCGTCTGCGCGGGTCACCGGAAGCAGGACCCGGATGCCGCGGCGCACAGCCCCGGTGACGAACTCCCTCGTGCCCGGCTCGGTCGTGGTCGAGAGGAAGCACGAGATCGACCGGGCGCCGAGCGATGCGACGAGCTCGTCGAGTCGCTGCGTGATGGCGGATGCCGCGATCTCCCGCTGCGCGTCGCTCAGCAGCTGGCGGCGTTCGCGGAGCTCGGCGCGAAGCGCGCGCTTCTCGTGCTCGACGTCGTGAGGCATGCCTCCGAGTCTACGGCGGCATCCCCACTAGGCTGTGTGGATGGGTATTAGGAAGATGAAGGCTGTCATTCCCGCCGCAGGACTGGGAACACGGTTCCTGCCTGCGACGAAGGCGATGCCGAAGGAGATGCTGCCGGTCGTCGACAAGCCGGCCATCCAGTACGTCGTCGAAGAGGCCGCCTCAGCCGGGATCGACGACATCCTCGTCATCATCGGCCGCAACAAGAACGCGATCTCCAACCACTTCGACTCGGTTCCCGAGCTCGAGGTGAAGCTGATGGAGAAGGGCGACACGGGTCGTCTGGCTCGGGTCATCCACTCGAGTGATCTCGCTGACATCCACTTCGTCCGTCAGGGCGAGCCGAAGGGCCTCGGTCACGCGGTGCTGCGTGCCCGCACGCACGTCGGCGACAGCTCTTTCGCCGTGCTCCTGGGCGACGACCTCATCGACGAGCGCGACCAGCTGCTGACCGAGATGATCGCCGAGCACGAGCGCTCCGGCGCCGCCGTGATCGCCCTCATGGAGGTCGACCCCGCGAACATCCACATGTACGGCGCCGCAGCCGTGGAGGACATCGAAGGATCGGATGCCGTGCGCGTGACCGACCTCGTCGAGAAGCCGGCCGCCGAAGACGCTCCGTCGAACCTCGCGATCATCGGTCGCTACGTTCTTCCCGCGTCGATCTTCGAGGTGCTCGAGCACACCGAACCCGGCAAGGGCGGAGAGATCCAGCTGACCGACGCGCTGCAGGTGCTGGCGACCAGGCCCGAGGGCCCCGGCGTGGTCGGCGTGATCTTCCGCGGCCGCCGCTATGACACCGGTGACCGCGTCGACTACATCAAGGCGATCGTGCAGCTGGCCTCAGATCGCGACGACCTCGGCCCCGAGCTGCGCCCGTGGCTGAAGGAGTTCGCGGAACGCCTCTAGGCGTCATCGCGGGGCGCACGGATGGATCAGGCGACGGGGATGCGGCACGGTCTCATCGAGCTGCGCCTCGTGCGCTCACGCGACGCGAGGGCTCTGCAGCATGAGCTGTTGAGCAACCGCTCGTGGCTGCAGCCGTGGGAGGCCACCGTCCCCTACGGCTCGGTCTCGTTCGACATGCGGCTCAGCATCCGTCGATTGCTTCAGCAGTACCGAGACGGCGCTGGCTACCCGTTCGTCATGGAGTACGACGGCGAGATTGCCGGGCAGCTCAACGTCTGGGGAGTCGCCAGGGGGTCGCTGTGCTCGGCGACCATCGGCTACTGGGTGAGCGAGCGGTTCGCCGGCAAGGGCATCACGCCGACGGCCGTCGCGCTCGCGACCGACGCGTGCTTCACCGAGTACGCACTGCATCGCATGGAGATCTGCATCCGCCCCGAGAACGTCGCGAGCCTGAGGGTCGTGCAGAAGCTCGGTTTCCGCTATGAGGGGCTGCGTCGCCGGTACATCCACATCGATGGGGACTGGCGCGATCACTACGCATTCGCCCTGACACGTGAGGATGTGCCGCAGGGCGTGCTGGCCCGCTGGTTGAACGGCGAAGTGCCCCCGGACGCCGCGACGATCCCTCCTTCCGACCGTTTCGCGCTCTGACACGCCGCTGAGTTCAGAACTCGTCGCGACACACGCTGCCACTGAGCGTCGTGACCATCGATGTTCCCGTACCGTTGTCGACATGGACGGGCCAGTGCTGAGCGGGGGAGTGATAGTCCTCGTCGCTGTGCTCCTGTGGATGCTCTATCTGCTGCCGTCATGGCGCGGACGCTTCCAGTACGACGCCGCCGAGCGCAACGCCGTCAGGCTGAACCAGGCCCTGCGGGTGCTCGCCGAGACCAGCGAGACTCCCGGCGAGGTGCGCCTCGAGCTCAATGCGCGGACGGCCCTCGCGCAGCAGAAGCTCGCGAAGCGCCTGCAGTCCGAGAAGGAGGCCGCCGAGCTCATGCTCCTCCGTGAAGAGCTCGCGGCCACGAGGGCTGATCCTGTCATGCGCCAGGCACGCGCTCGTCGCCGCGTGCGCATCGTCGCCACCTCGACTCTGCTTCTCGGTCTCGTCATCGCCGGGCTGGGCGTGTGGCAGCTGATCGCCGGTCAGGCCCAGCTGCTGCTGTGGATCGGCGGAGCGATGATCGTCGTGGCCGGCTACGCCCTGCAGCGCATGTCGTCGGTCGCCGCTCGTGCAGCCCGACGCTCCGTTCGGGAGGCCGAGCAGCCCGTGCAGAGAGTGGCGCCCGAACTGCACGACCAGGGTCGAGCGACATGGACTCCGCGTCCACTGCCCGAGCCGCTGGTGACCGTCGCAGGCTCTCGTGCGCAGGTCGCGCGAGCAGAGCTCGATGCGCAGGAGGAGCGCCGGACCGCGGCTCGCCTCGCCGAGCTGCGCGAGCGCGCCGAGCGTCTGGCGCCCGCGACGCCGGTGCAGATCCCCGCCGCCGCGACGGCGGCATCTTCTCCCTTCGCGAAGATGGGATATGTCGACGATGCCGAGATCGAGGCGCACGTCCGCGACCTCCTTGCGAAGCGCGCAGCCGGCTGATCTTCGCGGCGCGAGCGGGTCTTCGAGCGTGATAGCGTAGAAGACGTCAGGGCCTATGGCGCAGTTGGTAGCGCGCCTCGTTCGCATCGAGGAGGTCAGGGGTTCGAATCCCCTTAGGTCCACAGACAGACGAGAGCCCCCCGAGCGAAGCACGGGGGGCTCTCGTCTGTCTATACGGCTGAGTGATTCGGGGAGCCACCGCAGCGCAGCGAGGATGGCGGAGTCCCCTTAGGTCCACAGACAGCAAGACCCCCCGAGCACCGCCCGGGGGGTCTTTCGCTGTCCGTCAGGTGCGTGCCCTGCGACGACGGCTGACCGCGACGTCTACGAGGGTCGCGACGCCGGCGCCCACCGCGTATGCGGCGAGGTCGCGCGCGTCGAAGCCGATGCCCAGGACCAGCCGCACCGGCCAGAAGCTCTCCGCCCACAGCCCCGGCAGGCCGGTGAGCTGGAAGCACTCGACGAGCGTGCACAGGGTCAGCGCGGTCACGCCGACGACCCAGCAGGCGGCGCGAGGGAACACGATGGCGATGAACAGGTAGATCATCACCGCATAGAGCGCATCGCCGGCCAGSTCCGCTATCGGGCCGCTGCCGACGAAGTGCGTGACGAGTCCCGCCGCGACCACGAGTGCGGCGCCGACGAGCAGACCTCGTCGACGTGCACGCACGGGCGAATCGCGACCCGCGGGCGACGGCATCCGCGTCTCGTCCGCCTCCACCTACTTCCGATTCGCGCGGTAGTACGCGAGCAGCGCCTTCGTGGACGCATCCTGCGCCTCGATCGCCGACTCGTCGCCGCCGATCGCCGGTGCGATCTGCATGGCGAGCTGCTTGCCGAGCTCGACGCCCCACTGGTCGAACGAGTTGATGCCCCAGATCGTGCCCTGGGTGAACGTGATGTGCTCGTAGAGGGCGATGAGCTGGCCGAGGACCCGCGGCGTGAGAGCGGGCGCGAAGATCGAGGTGGTCGGGCGGTTGCCGGGGAAGGTGCGCGCGGCCACGAGTGCTCCCGTGGTTCCCTCGGCCTCGACTTCTTCGGCGGTCTTGCCGAAGGCCAGGGCCTTGGTCTGTGCGAGGAAGTTGGCCAGGAACAGCTCGTGCACGTCCTGACCGTCGTCGGTCAGCGGGTACGCCGGGTTGACGAAGGCGATGAAATCCGCCGGGATCAGCCGCGTGCCCTGATGGATGAGCTGATAGAACGCGTGCTGGCCGTTGGTGCCCGGTTCTCCCCAGAACACCTCGCCGGTGTCGGTGGTGACGGGGGTGCCGTCCCACCGGACGGACTTGCCGTTGGACTCCATCGTCAACTGCTGCAGGTAGGCCGGGAACCGACTCAGCTGCTGCGCGTAGGGCAGCACTGCGTGCGACTGAGCACCGTGGAAGTTGACGTACCAGACGTTGAGCAGGCCCATCAGCACGGGGACGTTGCGCTCGAGCGGGGTCGTGCGCACATGCTCGTCGACGGCGTGGAAACCGGCCAGCAGCTCACGGAACGCATCAGGACCGAGCGCGATGGCGAGCGACAGCCCGATCGCGGAGTCGACCGAGTAGCGACCGCCCACCCAGTCCCAGAACCCGAACGCGTTCGTCGGATCGATGCCGAACGCGGCGACCTTGTCGAGCGCGGTGGACACCGCCACGAAGTGGTGTGCGACGGCGTCGGTGCGGGCGTCGTCGTCGTCGTCGGAGATGGCGCCGGAGGCCTGGAGCCCGGCCCACAGCCAATCGCGCGCCAGACGGGCGTTGGTGAGCGTCTCGAGCGTGGTGAAGGTCTTCGACGCGACGATGAAGAGCGTCGTCTCGGGGTCGAGGTCCGAGGTCTTCTGCGCGAGGTCTGTCGGATCGATGTTCGACACGAACCGGGCCTCGATGCCGGCATCCGCGTAGGGCTTCAAAGCCTCGTACACCATGACCGGCCCGAGGTCGGAGCCGCCGATRCCGATGTTGACGACGTGGGTGACGCGCTTGCCGGTGATGCCGAGCCACTCGCCGGCGCGAACCCGGGCGGCGAACGCGCTGAGCGAGTCGAGCACGGCATGCACATCGGCATCCACGTCCTGTCCGTCGACGACGARCGCGGGGGAGGCCCCGGCCGGTCGGCGCAGTGCGGTGTGCAGCACAGCCCGGTCTTCGGACGTGTTGAGATGGCTCCCCTCGAGCATCGCGGCGTAGCGCTCGGCGACACCCGTCTGCTCGGCGAGGCGCAGCAGCGCGGCCAGAACCTCATCGGTGACGAGGTTCTTCGACAGATCGACATGGAGGTCCGCGAGCGGGAACGAGAGACGTTCAGCGCGGTCCGGATCGGCGGCGAACCAGCCCCGCAGATCGGCGGTGATCGACTCGCGCAGTGCGGCGAGCTCGGACCAGGCGGGAGTGTGTGTCGGATCAACAGGAGCGGTCATGGATCCACGGTACTGCCGCACGCGACCCGATGCGCCCGCGATGACGTCGGGTCTCGTCCTAGGATTGCTGCGATGACCGACACCGCGCCCGAGACGACCTCGGAGAGGCGGCTGAGGCGCGAGATCGGTCGCCGGTTCGTGCGTGCTCCGTTGGCATGGGGACTGCTGTTCCTGATCGCCGCGATGGTCTGGACCATCGCGGGCGACGACCTGAGCTTCTTCCCGTTCCTGCTCATGCTGCTCGGTGGCTGGAGCGTCGCGTTCTCGTTCGTCAACGCGACGATGGAGATGCGCCCGGTGCGCACCGGCGTCGCGGTGCATCTCGGTGTCGCGGTCGGCCTGACTGCCGCGATGATCCTCGTGATCGAGTCCGACGACGCGCTGCTGGTAGGGCTGCCCGACCCGGTGCGCGCGGTCGTCGTCGTGCTGCAGATCGCCGCCGGCCCCGCAGCCGGGTGGATCTGGCTCGGGCTCCTCTCGCGCCTCACCGATCTCATCAGGCGACGCGATGCGAAGCGACGACCGCCTCCCGCCGCACCCGAGTGGGAGCGGGAGGAGGGCCGCGACGGCTCCGGCGTCGAGTTCACGGCCCTCGACCTGCGGATGCGGACGCTGACGCTCGCCATCGTGGGCGTGGTCCTGGCCGTCGGCCTCGCGGGAACGGCTCTGCTCATCGCCTTCGACGACGCGGTGATGCGGGTCGGGGCCCGTCTCGCGATCATCCTGATGGGCGTCGTCGTCGGCCTGCCGATCTATCTGCTGCTCAGAGGAGTGCTGCGCCGTCGTACGCTCTCGTGCGGCGTCGCATTCGGCACTGACGAGCTGCGCATCCGTGCGGGGACAGCGACGCACCGCATCCCGTTCCGTCACCTGCAGCACCTCGTCTGGCGAACCCGCTCGGACTACGCCCGCATCGAGGTGCGGGGTGCGGGCGTCGACCTCTCGCTGATCGCCGGGCTCGCCGCACCGTCGCCGGGCCGCACCGGCGAGCTGCCCGCGCTGCCGCGCCGGGTCTTCCGCCGGCTCGAACTCGCGGGAATGCGCGTCGAACGGTCTCGCCGTGATGAGGTCGTGACGTTCCGTCGCGTCTGATCACGCCTGCGTGTACACGATGACGCGTACCCCGGGGTACGGTTTCCTTCATGGGAAGACTGCGATATGACGGCACATCGGAGCCGATCCTCATCGACGACGAGACACTGGCTCATCTGAAGGTCGTCGTCGGCACGAAACTCCGCCGCCAGGAGAGCTTCATGATGACCTGGCTTCCTTCCGAGGGCGGCGATCCTGGGCGCGTCACGGTATGGATCCACCCGGCGATCCCCCTGCAGTTCCTCTTCACGTCAGCGGAACCCCAGGCCATCCAGAAGCCCCGCGTCGAGGAGATCATGCACGCGCTCAACGCGACCGGGGAACTCGTGATCGACGACTACGTGCAGGCGAAGATCGCCGACGGGAGCAAGGCGAAGTCCTGACCTAGTCGGCCGGGTAGCCGTCCGCCTTGAGCAGGCCTGCCAGGCGCGCCGCGTTGCGCGCGGCTGTCGCCGTCGCCTGCGCGACCTTCTCGGGGGTCTCGTCGAGATCCTTGTAGTCGACGGTCTGCATCGCCTCCCCGTTCCAGTAGACGGATGCCTGGGCAGGCACGGAGTATCCGACGTCGTTCAGAGACTGGAACAGGATCGCGGCGATGTGGTGTGCGCCGTCCTCGTTGCCGACGATGCCGGCGATCGCGACCTTGTCGAAGAGGATCGGTCGTCCTGCGTCGTCCGTCTCGCTCAGCTCCGCGTCGAGGCGTTCGAGCACCCGCTGGGCGACACTCGACTGCTGTCCCATCCAGGTGGGCGTCAGGAGAACCAGGATGTCGGCGGCATGAACCTTCTCGCGCAACGTGGGCCACTGGTCGTCTCCGCCCATGTCGGCCTCGACGCCGGGGCTGATGACGTGGTCTACGGCGCGCACGAGCTCGCCGGTCACTCCGTGCTCGGCGAGCGCTGAGAGGATCTGCGAACCGAGAAGGTCGGTGCTCGATTCCGCGGGGGACGGCTTGAGAGTGCAGGAGATGGCGAGGGCAGTCAGTTGTGCGGTCATCCCTGCACGAAATCATCGTCGACGCCGATAGCCCAGGGGGTTCCGTCGCTGGCAGGTGTGCGCTAGACGGTATCCTGGATGACGGCCGCTACGACAGGAGATCCCGTGATCCTCAGCTTCATCTTCTTCATGATCCTCTTCCTCGGAGGCATCTGGCTCATGGGGCTCGCGCAGTCGCTCGAGGACTTCCAGGCGATCGTCTTCGTCGGTGGACTTCTCATCACCAGCCTGTCGCTCGCATTCATGATGCGTGCAGGTGGTTCGGCCACTCGTCGCAAGGACAACTGGTCGGGCAACGCCACCGAGTGATCAGCGTCGTCTGGCCAGCCTCGCCTCGAGGTTGGCCCGCACTGCGGGCCATTCCGGTTCGATGATCGAGAACTCGACACTGTCGCGCAGTGCGCCGTTGCGGTACCGGCTCATCGCGCGCATGACGCCGTCCTGCTTCGCTCCCAGGCGTTCGATCGCGGCGCGCGACTGGAAGTTGACCCACTGAGTGGTCAGGCCCACCCGGAAGACGCCGAGCTCTTCGAATGCGTGCCGGAGCAGCAGCAGCTTCGACTCGGCGTTGGTGCCCGTTCCGTGCGCCGACGGGCGGTTCCAGGTGTACCCGATGTGCAGCCGTGGGACGTCACCCTCGAGGTCGTAGTACGAGGTGAGGCCGAGGATGCGCCCCGAGGCGTCGAACGCCGTGAAGGGGATCATGCCACCGCTCTCGATCAGACCGATGCGACGGTCGATCTCGGCGGCGAGTCCGTCGGGAGAGGGCACGGAGGTGTACCAGGCCTGCTTCCACAGATCGCCCTCGCGCAGCGCGTCGAGGAGTCCGTCGTGATGCGAGGTCTCCAGCGGGCGGAGCTCGACGAGGCGTCCGGTGAGCGTGATCGGGGCCGGAGTGGTGCGGAAGGTCATGCAGCCATTCAATCAGCGCGGCGCCCGGTGGCGGATCCCGCGATCAGGGTGCGGTGCTCCCACTGGCCTCGGCCCATCTTCGCGCCGACGTACGTGGCGTCGCCGACGCGGCGGAGCAGCCGCTGGTAGGCGGTCACGATCTCGATCGTCACCCCCAGCTCGAACGCGAGGCTGGCCGGGTGGGTGCCTCGCGCCTTCTCGGCCTCGGCATAGGCGTCGGCGCTGACCAGCAGGCGCGCAGCCCACTCGTCGGCGCGTCGCTCCTGTCGCGCACGGATCGACGGGTCTGCCGTGGCAGTGTGGCCGAGCACGGCGTGCGCCAGCTCGTGGGCGATCACGCTGCAGGTCGCTCTCCGGCTGAGTCCGGGGGAGACGCGGATGGTCGCCGTCTGCGGTTCGTAGCCGCCGTGGCACCGACCTCGGCGTTCGACGAGGTGCAGCCCGTTCTGTTCGAGCAGGCGGAGGAGGGCCTCCATGGTCCTCCTCGTCGCAGGTCGTCAGTCGTAGAGATCGTCGGTGTCGTCGGCGTGGGCGAGGGGAGACTCGAACGCGACTTCGGATCGATCCTCGCGTCGACCACGGACATCGGTGCGGGGGTGGAGCGGGGTGATGGTGGCGCCGCCGCGCTCGACCTCGGAGCGAAGCCGCTCTTCTGCACGGGTGATCATGATGTGGGGAGCGATGTCGAGCGACGCGCTGACCGCGTACACGATGGGGACCGGGATGGAACGCTTGCCCGTGACGTAATTGTCGAGCGCGCTCCTGGCGATGCCGATCTCGCGTGCCATCGCGGCGATGCTGCTGCCTGCGGCGCCGATCTCGGCACGGAGCTGGCGGCCGACTGCCGCGTTGAACTGCTCACCCGGTGTCTTCACGTGAGTCACGATAGCACCGAGATGAAGCCAGGATGCCGTCATACTGGCGCCATCGATGCTTGATGTGCTACGCCTGCGGCGATACTGTCTATGAATGACGACAGATGTGCGACGTGTGGTGGCTGACGCGGTCGAAGAGGAACTGCTGCGGGCTGGGCGCAGCAGCCAGTGGCTCTCGGCGCGCGTGGGCATCACCGGCACCGAGCTGCGCCAGAAGCTCGCGGGCGAGGTCGACTTCACCGTCACCGATCTGGCCGAGATCGCGCAGGCGCTCGGCATCGCAGTCGCACAGCTCACCCCTCGTCCGCACTAGCGTGGGGGTATGAAGACCATCCCGTTCGGATCCGCCACTGCCCCCGCCGTCGTCGCCGGAATGATGCGCATCGATGACAAGGATGACGCGCAGATCCGCGAACTCTACGACACGGCCCGCGGCGCGGGCATCGACTTCTTCGACCACGCCGACATCTACGGCGGAAGCATGCACTTCTGTGAGGGCCGCTTCGCCGAGGCGCTGGGGCTGAGCGCCGCCGAGCGCGACGAGATCGTGCTGCAGACCAAGTGCGGCATCAACCCCGCTGAGGGCACGTTCGACTTCTCGTACGATCACATCGTCCGCCAGGTCGAGGGGTCGCTCGCGGCGCTGCGCACCGAGCACATCGACGTGCTGCTTCTGCATCGCCCGGATGCGCTGGTCGAACCCGAAGAGGTGGCCAGGGCGTTCGACGAGCTCGAGGCCGCGGGCAAGGTCCGCGCGTTCGGCGTCTCGAACCACACCCCTCGACAGATCGATCTGCTCCGCACCGCCGTCACCCAGCCCCTGGTCGCCAACCAGCTGCAGCTCTCGATCACGCACGCGCCGATCCTCGCGCAGCCGGTCGCCGCGAACATGGCCGGCGAAGACCAGAGCATCGTCCGCGACGGTGGCGGCATCGTCGAGTACTGCCGCATCAACGGCATCACGATCCAGGCCTGGTCGCCGTTCCAGGGCGGATTCTTCACGGGCGTCTTCCTCGGAAACCCCGAGTACGCGGAGCTCAACGGGGTGATCGATCGTCTGGCGGCGTCGTACGGAGTCGCACCGATCGCGATCGCGACGGCGTGGATCACGCGTCACCCCGCCAAGATGCAGGTCGTGCTCGGGACCACGACTCCGCAGCGCGTGCAGGATGCCGCAGCGGGTGCCGACATCGAGCTCACCCGGGCCGAGTGGTACGAGCTGTTCCGCGCGGCCGGTCACCTGCTGCCCTAGCAGCGGCAAGACGCGGCCCGGTCGTCTACCCTGAACGCATGCCGTTCCTGTTCTCGCTCCTCGTCATCGCGCTGATGGTCGGCGCGATGGTCGACATCATCCGGAGAGACGACGCGCAGGTGAGGTACCTGCCGAAGATGGCGTGGGTCATCATCGTGATCCTGCTGCCCCTCATTGGCAGTCTGCTGTGGTTCGCGATCGGCAGGGAGTACTCCGAGGCCGGTCTTCGGATCCCGCGGATCCCCCGCATGCGGCCGGCTGCTCGACCTGCGGCTGCTCGACCTGAACCGCGCCCGACACCGCCCGTCGACGCCCGCAGCACCGAGCAGCAGATCGCCGATCTCGATCGCGAGATCGAGGAGTGGCGGCTGCGTCAGGAGATCGAGAAGCGCAGGCGCGAGGGCGGCGGTGACTCGTCGAGCGGGACGACTGACGCGCCTCGCTAGCGGACGCGCTCGAGATCGAACGACTCCCGCAGGGCGTCTTCGAGGTCCGGGTACGCGAACTCGAAGCCGGCGACCGTGAGCTTCTCGGGGATCACCCATCGGCTCTTGAGGATCAGCTCGGTCTCGGTGCGGATGGCGATGGCGCCGAGCTCGAGCATCCACCGGGGCATCGGCGGTCCGATGCGCACTCCGAGCACCCGCCGGACGGTCGCCATGAAGTCGGCGTTGTCGGTCGGATTCGGGGAGGCGGCGTTCACAGGGCCATCGAGCGTCGGCGTGACCTCGAGGAAGTCGATGATGCGGGCGATGTCCTCGACGTGCACCCAGCTGAACCGCTGCCGACCGCGGCGCGCTCCCGGGCGGTGCGCGGTGCCGGCGGCCCGGCGCGCGCGACTGATCGGCCACCGGCCGTCGTGCTGCGCCCCGCCGAGGCCGAGTCGTGCCAGGTTCTTCAGCGGGCCGAGCACGCCTCCGTGGCCCAGTACGATCGCGCTGCGCAGGGCCACCCGACGCGTGTGCGGCAGATCGTCGGCGAACAGGGCGCGCTCCCATGCCTTCGCGACCTCGACGGAGAACCCTGATCCGATCTCGCCCGACGACTCGGTCATCGGTCGCTCCTCCGCATGGCGGTAGATCGTCGCCGTCGACGAGTTGATCCACAGCGGGGGAGGACTCGCGGCTCTTGCGATCGCGGAGCTCAGCGACGAGGTGGTGTCGAGACGCGAACGGAAGATCGCCGCGCGGTTCTCGGGCGTGTAGCGGCAGTTCACGCTCTTGCCCGCAAGGCCGATCACGAGCGATGCGCCGTCGACGGCTCGATCGATCGCCGCCTGGTCGCCCCAGGAGATGTCGGCGCCCGAGCGCGAGATCGTGATGACCTCCCGCCCGGCTGACTGCAGGTGCGGGATCAGGTACTGCCCCATGAAACCGGTCGAGCCGCCGATCACGACGGGGCCTGACGCGAGGGGTGTCGGATCTGTCACGGAGTCTCGCTCTCGATCGCGTACTCGAAGAAGCCGGTGTACTCGTAGACGCGACCGAGCAGAGGGGCATCGATGGTCATGTTCACGTGGTGCCGTTCACGCTGCTCGTCCCAGCGCTCGACGAGGCCGATGCGCGGACGAAGGAAACGCGGGGCCGCGATGCGCAGCCGCCCGAAACGCATCCCGACGCGGCGGATGGTCAGCACGACCGCGCCGTCGCGCACGTCGATGTCGAAGGTCGTGACGACCGTGCGATGAGGGCCGATCTCGTTGCGCAGGATGCGGTTCGCGCCGAGCGAGACGATGTCGGGCATGACCCACGTGCGCCCCGGAAGGTCGAAGTGCCTCACCGCCAGGGCCTCGCCCGCGACCGTGCGGTTCTCGATGCGGAACGGCACGTCGTGCTCCCACCCGGCGAACGCGACTCCGAGAGACTCCGCGATGCGGAACACGGGCCAGAGCCAGCGGTGACGGGATCCCGCGGTCGTGAAGACCCCGGTGCCGACACCTACGTGGCCTTCGGGGATCGTGCGGAAGTACCAGGCGGTCTTCGGGTGGAGTTCCGAGATGCGGTCGCCGAGCGCGCGCTCGTAGGGCGAACGTCGATCCGTGCCTGGTGCTGTCACGCCTTCACCCTATCGAGCGGTCGGCCGCAGCAGCCGGTCGAGCAGCGCGAGCGCCTCGTGCTGCGGGGCGGTGTCATCGAGCAGCCACTGCGTCTGCAGGCCGTCGGAGGCGGCAACCACCAGGGCGGCGACGGCCTCGGCATCCACGTCCTCCCGCATGCGTCCGGTGCTCTGCTGCTCCCGCACGACCGCGGCCATGTCCGCTCGCAACCGCGCGAATCGGGTCGTCGCGAACTCGCGGGCGGCCGGGTGCCCTTCTTCGAGAGCGGCGGCGACCAGCATCGAATACAGCTGCACGAGACCGGGGACCTCGCGGTTGGTGCGCGCGGACTCGATCATCCGCTCGACGGGGGTCGCATCCGGCTGAAAAGCGTCGGGATGCTGGCGCTCTGGTGCCGTGCTCTCCTGGTAGACCGCGACGAGCAGCTCTTCGAGCGACCCGAAGTAGTGCGTGAGGGCTGAGTGGGTGACGCCGACGGCGCTCGCGATGGAGCGCAGGCTCGTGCGGTCGGCCCCGCGCTCGGCGAAGACCTCGATGGCGCGATCGAGGATCTCGTGGCGACGGGCGATGCCCTTCGCATACGCACCGCGTTGCCGTGGGCGATCCTGATCGTCGGTCATGGTGAGAGTGTAACGACATGAAAACTTCCGCGCGGAGGTATTTGGTGATAGCGTGCTCGGACAGACGGGCGAAGACGGCCCGCACGTCACCGACGACCGAAGGAGACCCCGTGGCGATTCAGACTTCCATCCAGCTGTTCACGATCAAGGATCAGCTCGAGACCGACCTCGAGGGCTCACTGAAAGAGGTCGCCGCGCGAGGCTTCACGGCCGTCGAGCCCTATGACTTCGTGCGCCGTGCGCAGCCGCTCGCCGATGCGCTGGCCGACGCGGGTCTCACCGCGCCCTCGGGTCACGCGTTCCTCGCCTCCGAGTCGTTCGTGAACCCGGACGGCAGCGGCACCACGCTTCCCGTGCCCTCGCCCGCTGAGGTGTTCGCCGCCGCGAAGGTGCTCGGCATGGACACGGTCATCGACCCGTACACCGAGCCCGCGCGCTGGGAGACGGTCGAGCAGATCGAGGAGACCGCACGTCTGCTCAACGAGGCGGCCGCCGTGGGTGCCACCGTCGACGTGCGCGTCGGCTATCACAACCACGCCCACGAGCTCGAGGCCGTCTTCGACGGCGTCACCGGACTCGAGGTGCTCGCGGGCCTGCTCGACGAGCGCGTCGTGCTCGAGGTCGACCTGTACTGGGTCGCCCGCGGCGGCGTCGACCCGGTCGCACTTCTGCAGCGTCTGGGCGACCGGGTCATCGCCGTGCACGCCAAGGACGGCACGCTCGATCCCTCGCTGCTGAGCGCCTACCCGCCCGCCGACCAGGTCGCGGCAGGAGAAGGCGTGGTCCCGCTGGTCGAGGCCATCGCCGCGGCCCCGGCACTCGAGCTCGCGATCGTGGAGTTCGACCACTTCGACGGTGACCTCTGGGACGCCATCGAGCGCAGCCGCGTCTACCTCGACGAGAAGGTGGCCGGCTGATGGCGATCGGCAACGGGCCCGTCGGCGTCGGCATCATCGGCGCGGGCAACATCAGCGACCAGTACCTGTCGAACCTGACCACGTTCCCCGACGTGCGGGTGCTCGCCATCGGCGACCTGCTCGAGGAGCGCGCGAGGGCGCAGGCCGAGAAGTACGGCGTCCCGCGGGCGGGCGGCGTCGAGCTCGTGCTGAACGACCCCGAGATCGACATCGTGGTGAACCTGACGATCCCCGCGGTGCATGTCGAGGTGTCCGAGGCGATCCTCGCCGCAGGCAAGCACGTGTGGACCGAGAAGCCGATCGGCGTCAGCCGCGACGAGTCGCTGCGCCTGCTGCAGAAGGCGGATGCCGCGGGGCTGCGCGTCGGCGTCGCGCCCGACACGGTGCTTGGGCCGGGTGTGCAGACGGCGAAGCGCGCCATCGCCCGGGGTGACATCGGTCGTCCGCTGTTCGCCCAGACCACGTTCCAATGGCAGGGGCCGGAGATCTTCCACCCGAACCCCGCGTTCCTGTACGCCAAGGGCGCGGGGCCGCTGCTCGACATGGGGCCGTACTACGTCTCGGCTCTCGTGCACGTGTTCGGACCGGTCGCCGCCGTCGCCGCGCTCGGTCTCCAGGGCAGCCCGACCCGCACCGTGCAGGTCGGCGAGCTCGCCGGTCAGGAGTTCCCCGTCGAGATCCCGTCGACGCTGAGCGTGCTGATGGACTTCGAGCAGGGTGGACAGGCGCAGAGCCTGTACAGCACCGACTCGCCGCTGCTGCGCACGGGCATCGTCGAGATCACCGGCACCGAGGGGACGATCGTGATCCCCGACCCGAACACCTTCGGAGGCGAGATCACCATCACCCGGCCGCTGACGCAGGCCTTCGTGCCGCCGGCGCCCATGACGCAGGAGGTCGTCGACGTGGTCCAGGAAGGCGTGCTCTCGGGTCGCGGCGTCGGTCTGCTCGACATGGCGCGTTCGATCGCCGCCGACCGCCCGCATGTCGCGACCGGTGAGTTCGGCTACCACGTGCTCGACACCCTGCTGTCGATCGAAGAGGCCGCCGAATCGCGCAGCTTCGTGCAGGTCGCGAGCACGATCGACGAGGTCGGCTCACTCGACGCCGACTTCGACCCGTTCGAGGCGACGCTCTGAGATCGGCCGATGTGGTGACGAGGGCGCGGTCAGCGCGCCTTCGTCACCACATAGCGGTCGACGCTCGCGGGTGAGAGCACCTCGCGGGCGACCATGATCGCGGCCCCGAGCACGGCGGCCCTGTCGCCCGCCTGCGACTGCACGATGGCCAGATGCTGGGTCGCCAGCGGGATGGACCGTCTGTAGACGACCTCGCGCACCCCGGCGAGCAGGTGCTCGCCGGCCCTGGCGATGCTGCCGCCGAGCACGATGATCGACGGATTGAGCAGATTGACCACCGTCGCCAGGACCTCGCCCACATCGCGTCCCGCCTGCCGTGTCGCCTCGATGGCTGCGGCATTGCCGGAGCGCACCAGCTCGATCACATCGGCCGGGCTGTGCGCCTCGTGCCCCGCGCCGCGCAGCGCCGTCGCGAGGGCCGACCCGCTCGCGAGCGCCTCGAGGTCGCGCTCGTCGCCGGGTTCCCTGGTGGACCCGGCCACTCTCGGCACCTGGACATGCCCCATGTCGCCGGCTGAGCCCTGCGCCCCCCGTTGCAGCTGCCCGCCGGCGATGATGCCGGCTCCGATGCCGGTCGAGACCTTCACGAAGATCAGGTCGTCGACGTGCGGCCACATCGTCGCGTGCTCGCCGAGGGCGAGGATGTTCACGTCGTTGTCGACCAGCACCGGCACGTCGAACGTGCGCTGCACGTAGCCGGGGACGTCGAAGCGGTCCCAGCCGGGCATGATCGGAGGGTTGGTCGGCCGACCCGTCGAGTGCTCGACGGGCCCGGGCACGCCGATCCCGATGCCGAGCAGCGGGATGCCTACGGCCGCCGGAGTCTCGAGCAGGGTCGCCCCGTCGGCGAGGATCACGTCGAGCAGATTGTCCGGTCCGTCGGCGATGTCGATCGTGCGTGTGCGCGAATCGAGGATCACGCCGGCGAGATCCGCGACGGCGATCGTGGCATGGGTGGCGCCGAGGTCGACGGCGAGCACGACTCCGGCGCGGGAATTGAAGGCCAGCCGCGCCGGCGGACGCCCGCCGGTCGAGACGGCCTCGCCCGCAGGGCGAAGGAGGTCCGCGGCGAGCAGGGCGTCGACGCGCAGCGCGACGGTCGAACGGGCGAGGCCGGTGATGGCTGCGAGCTCGGCCTTGGTGCGAGCGGTGCCGTCGCGAAGGATCTGGAAGATCTCGCCGGCGCCGGGGTTCGCTGCCGCGGCGGTGCGGAGTGCGTCGACCATTGCGTCAGTAAACCACAGACTTGGAACAGGGCTCGATCGACTTCCGATTCGTTACAAAGAACTTTTGACGGAGGTCTAGCAAAAGTCGGAGCGCCTGTGTCAGACTCACCCGCATGACAACGGATGTCACTGACACCGGTCTCGGGACGATCCGAGCCGGCATCCTCGGCGGGGGATTCATGGCACGCGTGCATCGCACCGCGGCCAGGGACGCGGGCGGCGAGCTCCGCGCCGTCGCCACCCGCTCCGCCTCGGGCGGACGACTGGCCGCAGACGAACTGGGTGCCGCGCGCGCCGAGGTCGATGCCGCCGCGCTCCTCGACGCCGACGACATCGACGTCGTGCACATCTGCACCCCCAACGCCACACACGCCGCACTGGCACTCCGAGCGCTCGAGTCCGGCAAGCACGTCATCTGCGAGAAGCCCCTGGCCACGAACGCCGCAGACGCCCGCAGGCTCGCCGAGACCGCGGCGTCGCGAGGGCGGGTCGGCGCGGTTCCCTTCGTCTACCGCTACCACCCGATGGTGCGCGAGGCGCGTGCCCGCGTCGCCAGGGGAGACATCGGCGAGCTTCTCACGCTCGACTGCTCGTATCTGCAGGACTGGATGCTGCATCCCACCGACGACGACTGGCGGGTGCGCTCGGCATCCGGCGGGTCGTCCCGGGCGTTCGCCGACATCGGTTCGCATCTGTGCGACCTCATCGAGTTCGTGATCGGCCAGCGCATCAGCGCGCTGAGCGCGCGCACCCGCAGGGTGTTCGACGAGCGAGCGGGCCAGGCGGTCGACACCGAGGACATCGTCGCGATCCTCGTCGAGACGGAGTCCGGTGCCCTCGGCACGCTGCTCATCTCGCAGATGGCGGCCGGACGCAAGAACGCTCTGACGCTCGAGCTGCACGGATCCAGGCAGACACTCCGCTTCGAGCAGGAGCGGCCGGAGGAGCTGTGGATCGGCATGCGCGACGAGTCACGACTGCTGCTGCGCGATCCCGCCACGGCCGCGCCCGAATCGGCCCGCCTGCAGCGGGTGCCCTCGGGGCACGCGATGGGCTACCAGGATGCCTTCAACGGCTTCATCGCCGACGTGTACGCGGCGATCGGCGGTGCGAACCCCGAGGGACTGCCGACGTTCGAAGACGGGTTCCGCTCGGCCGTGCTGACCGAGGCGGTCCTCGCCTCCGCGGCCGCTGACGGACGATGGACGGAGGTGGCGGCATGACCGCGACGATCACCCAGCCGGTGCTCGAGGTGTCGGGCATCCGCAAGTCGTTCTTCGGCGTCGAGGTGCTGAAGGGCATCGACTTCGACGTGCGTCCGGGCGAGGTGCACGGCCTCGTCGGCGAGAACGGTGCAGGCAAGTCGACTCTCATGAAGATCATCGCCGGGGTGCAACCCGCCGACGACGGCGTCGTGCGGTACCGCGGCGGAGAGGTGCGGTACGCGCACCCTCGACAGGCGATGGACGACGGCATCGTGACCGTCTTCCAGGAGTTCACCCTGCTGCCCGAGCGCACGGTCGCGCAGAACGTCTACCTCGGACGCGAGCCGCGCCGTGCCGGGTTCGTGGATCAGAAGGCGATGGTCCGCGGCACCGGCGAGCTGCTCGCCGATCTCGGTGTCTCGTTCATCGACCCCCAGGCGCGGGTCGGGTCGCTGACGGTCGCGGAGCAACAGATCGTCGAGATCGTCAAGGCGCTCTCGTTCGAGGCGCAGGTCATCTCGATGGATGAGCCGACCGCCGCACTCAGCGATCGCGAGGTCGAGCTGCTCTACGCAATCATCCGTCGGCTCACCTCGCGCGGGGTGGCGGTGATCTACGTCTCGCACCGGCTGAAGGAGATCTTCGACCTGTGCGACCGCATCACGATCCTCAAGGACGGCGCTCTCGTGTCGACCGACGACACGGGCGCGCTGACGACCGAGGAGCTCGTGCGCCGCATGGTCGGCCGCTCGATCCAGTCGTACTACCCGGATGCCGTGGCGGGCACGGTCGTGGGGGAGCCGCGTCTCGAGCTCGACGGCTGCGGCAACGCCTTCGTCGACGGGGTGTCGCTGACCCTGCGCGCGGGGGAGATCGTCGGACTCGCGGGACTCCAGGGCTCCGGGCGCACCGAACTGGTCGAAGGCGTCTTCGGGATCGACCCGTTCGTGCGGGGCTCGATGCGGGTCGACGGCTCACCGGCGCGCATCACGAGCGCCAGGGCGGCAGTGCGCGCCGGGTTCGCGCTCGTCTCGGAGGACCGCAAGGCCCAGGGGCTCGCGCTGGGGCAGTCGGTGCTCGACAACGCCCTGCTCGTGACCCGCAGCGTCTTCGCTGCTCGCACCGCCTCGTCCAGGCGGGAGGTGCCCGGAGTGCTCAGCTCCCTGGAGATCAGCTCGAGGGGCGTCGACCAGGAGGTGCGGTTCCTCTCCGGCGGCAACCAGCAGAAGGTCGTCCTCGCCAAGTGGCTGCTCACCCAGCCGCAGATCGTGCTCTTCGACGAGCCGACCCGCGGCATCGACGTCGGTGCGAAGTACGCGGTGTACCAGCTCATGCGCGAGCTGGCGGCTCAGGGCAAGGCGGTGCTGATGGTGTCGAGCGAGCTGCCCGAGGTGATCGGCATGAGCGATCGGATCCTCGTGATGCATGACGGCGAGCTCGTCGCCGAGCTGCCCGCAGGGTCGGCCGAGCATGAGATCCTCGGCGCGGCCACGGGCGCCACCATCGACGGAGGTGCACGATGAAGCGGCTTCGGATCGACTCGACGGTCATCGTCCTCGGCATCCTGATCCTGACCCTCATCGTCGGCGCCATCCTCGTCGGCACCGTGGGGCGCAACTTCTTCAGCCCCGGGAACATCCGCGACATCCTCACCGGCATGAGCGTGCTCGGACTCGTCGCGATCGGCCAGACCCTGGTGGTGCTCGGAGCATCGCTCGATCTGTCGGTGACCTACGTCGTGAGTCTCTCGAGCCTGCTGGCTGCGACGATCATGAACGGGAACCCCTCGAACGTGCCGGCGGCCGTCGCCCTCACCCTGCTCGTCTGCGCAGGCATCGGCCTGGTCAACGGCCTGATCGTCACCGTGCTCAAGGTCAACGGCTTCATCGCCACCCTCGGCGTGGGGCTCATTCTGCAGGGCATCCTCAACACCAACTTCGAGGGCTCGGCAGGCAGCGTGCCCTGGGAGTTCCAGCTCATCGGCGCCACCGGCGTCGGGCCCGTTCCCGTCTCGACGATCATCATGATCGCGCTCGCCGTGCTCGTCTGGTTCCTGCTCAACCGCACCCGCACCGGCGCCCACCTCTACGCGGTCGGCGGCGACCCGGAGATCGCCCGCCTGTCCGGGGTGCGCACCAAGCCGCCGCTGATCGCCGCGCACGTGCTGTGCTCGGTGTTCGCAGGGCTCGCCGGTCTGCTGCTCGCCAGCCGTCTCGGCGTCGGCAGCCCCACCGTCGGCCAGCAGGGCGGCTACGCGCTGCTGTCGATCGCCGCGGTCGTGCTCGGCGGCACGCTGCTGCTGGGCGGACGCGGCTCGATCTGGGGTGCGATCGGCGGCGTCGCGATCCTCGCGGTCGTCGACAACGTCATGAGCGTCATGCAGGTCAACCCGTTCCTGAAGGACGTCGTCCGCGGCGTCGTGATCGTCGCCGCGGTGGCGGTCTACAGCCGGCGCTCGATCGTCAGCCGCCGCCCGCGCTTCGGAGCAGGCGGCACGAGAACCGGGGGAGACGACGCCGCGAAGGCGGCCGAGTCCGAGATGGCGGCCGCCGCATCGGAGCTCGCCGATACGAACCCCGTGGCGGAAGGAGGACGCGCATGAACGCGCTGCGCACACTCGTGAGCCCTCGGGGCGCGGTGTTCCTGCTGCTCGTGATCCTGCTCGTGGCGGTCATGATCCTCAACCCGAGCTTCGCCGAGCCGGGCCAGGTCATGAGGTTCATCCAGCGCGTCGCCCCGATCGCGATCGTCGCCATCGGTCAGTACTTCGTCATCATCGCGGGCGAGTTCGACCTGTCGCAGGGCTCGCTGATCACGGCCCAGGTGATCATCGCCGGCAACCTCGTCGGGCAGGACGACTCGCGCACGATTCCCGTGCTGCTGCTCATGATCGTCTTCGGAGTGGTCGTCGGACTCGTCAACGGGGTCATCACGACGCTCCTCAAGGTGCCCTCCTTCATCGTCACCCTCGGCATGATGCTCGCCCTTCTCGGCGGCGTCATGTGGTGGACGGGCGGAGCGGCCACGGGAAACCCGGCAGACAGCTTCCGCGAGATCGGCCGCGGCGGCATCCGCGATGTGCCGCTGCTCGAGTTCATCCCGTGGGCGGTGTTCATCCTCATCGGCTGGCTCGCCCTCGGCATCTGGATCACCAAGCGCCCGCTCGGCAAGCTGCTCATCGCGGTGGGCGACAACGCCACGGCGGTCGACTTCGCCGGTGCGCGCAGCGCCTGGGTCACCACCCGCGCCTTCGTGATCTCGTCACTGTCGGCGACGCTCTCGGCCGTGCTGCTCGTGGGATACGCCGGGGTGCACCCCTCGGTCGGCCGCGGCTACGAATTCGTCGCGATCACGGCCGTCGTCCTCGGTGGCGTCGTTCTGGGCGGCGGTCGAGGCTGGATCGTCGCGGCGGCTGCCGGTGCCTTCGCTCTCGAGGCCCTCTTCATGCTGCTGAACATCGCCGGTGTCCCGTCGACGCTGCGAGACGCCGTGCAGGGCATCATCATCATCGCCGCCGTCGCATACTCCGCCGTGGCCTTCCGCGCACGGCGCAAGCGAGGCCCGCAGACCTCTCTCGATCTCCCGACCGCAGAACCCGCACAGACCGCAGAACCCGCAACAACCAGCACCATCCACACAGAAACCAGAGGAGATTAGCAATGCGACGATCAATGAAGATCGCCACCGCAGGGGTGGCTCTCTTCGGCCTCATCGCGCTCGCCGGGTGTACGACAGACCCGTCCGTGGCGCCGGCGGAGTCGGAGAACCCGGAGGAGTCGGCGGAGACCACCGAGTGGTTCGACCAGGAGCTCTTCGACAAGCAGATGGAGGAGCGGGGCGTCGAGCCCCAGGGCCCGGCGGACGAGCCGTACCTCCAGCACATCAACGCCGAGATGGTCGACACCTCGGAGTTCGCGAGCGAAGGGGCCAAGAAGGCGTGCTTCGCGAACGCCTCGATCTCGAACCCGTGGCGGCAGACGGGCTGGATCACGATGAACGAGCAGCTGAAGTCTCTGCAGGAGGCCGGCGCGATCAGCGAGATGGAGACCCGCGACGCGCAGGACTCCGATGACACGCAGATCGCCGACATCGACTACTTCATCTCGGAGGGCGACTGCGACGTCTTCCTCATCTCGCCCAACAGCACCGCGGCGATGACCCCGGCCGTCGAGCGGGCATGCGAGACCGGCAAGCCGGTGATCGTGTTCGACCGCGGCGTCGACACCGACTGCCCCGTCACGTTCATCCACCCGATCGGCGGATTCGCGTGGGGCATCGACACCGCCGAGTTCCTCATCGACAACCTCGAAGAGGGCGACAAGGTCGTGGCGCTCCGCATCCTCCCCGGCGTCGACGTGCTCGAGCACCGGTGGGCCGCGGCGGAGAAGCTCTTCGACGAGGCGGGTATCGAGGCGGTGGACTACTTCACAGGTGCGGACCCGGCAGAGATCAAGAGCATCATCAGCGACGAGCTCGCCAAGGGCGATGTCCAGGGCGTCTGGATGGATGCCGGTGACGGCGCTGTCGCCGCGATCGAGGCCTTCGAGGACGCCGGCGCCGATTACCCGGTGATGACCGGTGAAGACGAGATGAGCTTCCTCCGCAAGTGGAAGGACACGGGTCTCACCGGTCTCGCTCCGGTCTACTCGAACTTCCAGTGGCGCACGCCCCTGCTCGCCGCGCAGATGATCTTCGCGGGTGAAGAGGTGCCGAAGGAGTGGGTGCTGCCGCAGAAGCCGATCACCGAGGGAGAGCTCGACGACTACCTCGCCGCCAACGAGGGCATGCCTGACGGGCACTACGCGAAGTTCGGCGGGGAGAACCTCCCCGGCTACCCGACGGTGTGGCAGGAACGTCAGATCCCGTAACCCTCTGTGATGCTCCCGCCCTTCCCTCCGCGTCCCGCGGATGGGAGGGTGGGAGCACTCGCGTCATCCCCGAAGGAGCAGGATGCCTCGCACGATCGCCGTCAACACGTGGGTGTGGACGTCTCCGCTCACCGACGCGACGCTCGGACCGCTCGCGCGCAAGGCCGCCGACATGGGGTATCAGGCGCTCGAACTGCCGCTCGAGAGCATCGGGGACTGGGATCCGGCGCGATCCCGCGACGTGCTCGACGATCTCGGCCTCGGCGCCATCGTCATCGGAGCCATGGGGCCGGGGCGCTCGCTGCTCGCGCAGGCGGGCGACGTCGGCGCGACCCAGGACTACCTGCGAGCGTGCATCGCCGCAGCGGCGACGCTCGGCTCCGCCGTGGTCGCCGGCCCCTTCTACGCCCCCACGGGCGCGACCTGGCGGATGTCGGCGGATGAACGCGCCCAGATGGTGCGGGAGCTGCGCGAGAACCTCGAACCGCTGGCGTCGGATGCCGCCGATGCCGGGGTCACCCTCGCCATCGAGCCGCTCAACCGCTATGAGACCAGCGTGCTCAACACCGTCGAGCAGAGCCTCGACGCGCTCGCGCCGCTGCTCGGTGCGGGCGTGGGGCTCGCTCTCGACACCTATCACCTGAACATCGAGGAGAAGAAGCCGACGCAGGCCATCCGCGCGGCGGGGTCGGCGATCGCCCACGTGCAGGTGTGCGGCAGCGATCGGGGAGCGGTCGGCGACGATCACACCGATTGGCCGGAGATCCTGCGAGCCCTCGACGACGCGGGGTATCGGGGTCCGCTCGGGCTCGAGAGCTTCACGGGTGAGAACGCGACGATCGCGGTCGCCGCGTCCGTGTGGCGACCACTCGCGGAGAGTCAGGACGAACTCGCCGCACGCAGCATCCAGGCGCTGAGAGTGCTCGGCGCCTGAACCGTCACGCGATACGAAGGAGTGTCCATGACCACGCACCCGGTCACCCTGTTCACCGGCCAATGGGCAGATCTGCCCTTCGAGGAGGTCGCGCGCCTCGCGGCGGAGTGGGGGTACGACGGCCTCGAGGTCGCCGCCTCCGGCGATCACCTCGACCTGCGGCGGGCCGACGAGGATGACGCGTACGTCGCCTCGCGCCTCGAGATCCTCGACCGACACGGACTGCAGATCTTCGCGATCTCGAATCATCTCGCGGGGCAGGCGGTGTGCGATGCGCCGATCGACTTCCGTCACCGGGCGATCCTGCGCGACTACGTGTGGGGAGACGGGGAGGGGGAGGGCGTGCGCGTCCGCGCGGCGGAGGACATGAGACGCGCGGCTCGAGTGGCGCGCAAGCTCGGCGTCGACACCGTCGTGGGGTTCACCGGCTCGTCGATCTGGCCGTATCTGGCGATGTTCCCGCCGGTGCCGGCATCCGTCATCGAGGCCGGTTTCGACGACTTCGCCGCCCGCTGGAACCCGATCCTCGATGTGTTCGACGGCGAGGGCGTGCGCTTCGCGCACGAGGTGCATCCGGGCGAGATCGCCTATGACTACTGGTCGTCGGTGCGGGCGTTGGATGCGATCGACCACCGCGAGGCGTTCGGGTTCAACTGGGACCCGTCGCACATGATGTGGCAGAACATCGACCCGGTCGGGTTCATCGTCGACTTCGCCGACCGGATCTATCACGTCGACTGCAAGGACACCCGGATGCGGCCGCACAACGGGCGTGCGGGAGTGCTCGGCTCGCACCTGCCATGGGGGGATCCCCGGCGCGGGTGGGACTTCGTCTCGACCGGTCACGGCGACGTGCCATGGGAGGACTCGTTCCGCGCGCTGGACGCGATCGGGTATGCGGGCCCCATCTCGATCGAGTGGGAGGATGCCGGAATGGACCGCCTGCACGGGGCCCCGCAGGCGCTCGCCTACGTGCGGTCGCTGCTGTGGCCCGTGCCCACCGCGTCCTTCGACGCCGCCTTCAGCAACCAGACGACCGGAGACACCGCATGACCATCCAGCACACCGTCGTCTTCCGCCTCGTGCACGAGGCGGGCAGCCCCGAGGAGCGCGAGTTCCTCGCCACCGCCAGAGCCGTGCTCACGTCGATCCCCGGGGTCGAGGACTTCACGATCCGTCGCCAGGTGAGCCCGAAGAGCGACCTGGAGCACCAGTTCTCGATGGTGTTCCAGGACCGAGCGGCGTACCGCGCCTACGACGCGCACCCTGCGCACACCGCGTTCGTGTCGGAGCGCTGGGTGCCCGAGGTCGCCGCCTTCCAGGAATACGACTTCGAGGAGTGACCGTCCGGTGGCGTGACAGGCCGGTCGAGTCGTGCGGGGTCAGGCCGAGTCGCGCAGCTTCACGAGACGCTCGTGCCCGGTCTCCTCGAGCTCTGCGATGCTCTCGCGCGACTTGAGGAAGTCCGAGAACGACCGGTAGCCGAGGGCCTTCTCGCTGAAGGAGGGGTCCATGCGGCGCATGTGCGTCTTCACGGCCGAGCTGTGCAGCCATTCGTCGGCGTCGGCCTTGTCATGCCCGAGGCGCAGCGCGCGATGCAGCAGCTCTGTCGCCTCACCCTGCTCAGTGCCCTCTGCGTGCTCGTCGACCTTGGCCGGAGTCGCGCTCGCAGCCGTGGCGGCGGCTGCCTTGGCCTTGGCGGTCTTGGCAGGCTGCCTCGTCCTCGTCTTCGCGGCAGGCTCTGCGGCCGGCTCGACGGCGGGTTCGACTGTGGCTTCCGGCACCGCGACGACGGTGGCCGGAGCGGTCTTGCTCGGGCGCACCACACCGGGCAGCGAGTCGTATGCCTCGAACTCATCGCACGCCGCGGCGAGCGACTTGGCCGTGGACCCCGCGACGCCGACGCCGATGACGTAGCGGCCGAGGCGCTTGCAGCGCTGCGCGAGGGGGACGTAGTCGCTGTCGCCGGCGACGATCACGACGTGCGTGAGGTCGGGCAGACGGAACATGTCCTCGACGGCGTCGACGGCGAGGCGGATGTCAGCGCCGTTCTTCGCATAGGCGGCGGCCGGGAAGAGCTGCACGAGATCGACGGCGCGGGCCACGAGCTGCGAGCGGTACACGGCGTTCACCGGCGACGACCAGTCGGCGTAGGCACGCGTGAGCACGAGTGTGCCGAAGGACGCCGCGTAGTCGATGATCGCCCCGACCTCGATCATGGCGCGGGAGAGCCGCTCGGTGACCTCGGGATCGGTCGGGTTCTCGGTGATCCGCTGACGGTCTTTGCCGTAGGCGTTGCGTCCGTGCACGCGGTCGTACCAGGAGATGACGATGTTGTCGAAGTCGAGATAGACGGCGACACGGGCGTCGTTGGCTTCAGCCATGGTTGACTCCTTCGCGCGGGTAGCGCACCCCGATCTGGGCGCGGATGTCGTCGAGCGTGCCCATGATCGCGACACTCTCGGCGATCGGCAGGATGTCGCCCTCGAGCACGCCCTCGGCGACGAGGCGCTCGGCCGCATGCGCCTGATACTGCATGCCGCGGCCGGCCACCTCGGACACGTACTCCTCGACGACTGTGCCGTCGGGGAGCACGACGCGGAAGGTCGTCGGGGTGTACCAGACGCGATCGATGTCGATGCGGGCCTTCGTGCCGACGATGCTCGCGGCGTTCGGGCCGGCGGCTCGCGACGAGGAGAGAGTGGTCGAGATCGCGCCGCCCTCGTGGGTCATGACGGTGGCGACCTCGGCATCCGCTCCGGTCTCGATGAGCCGGGCCACGGCATGGACGGCGGTCGGGGCGCCCAGGACGTCCCACACGAACGAGATCGGGTAGATCCCGAGGTCGAGCAGTGCACCGCCGCCGAGCTCGAGAGCGTTCAGGCGGTGGGTGGGGTCGTCCGGCAGAAGCTGGGTGTGGTCGGCGGTGACGGCGCGGATCTCTCCGAGCGTTCCGTCGGCGATGATCTCGCGGATGCGCACCATGTGCGGCAGATACCGGGTCCACATGGCCTCCATCGCCAGCAGCCCGCGTTCGGCGGCGAGGCGCTGCAGGTCTTCGGCCTCGCCCCGGTTGAGGGTGAAGGCCTTCTCGACCAGCACGTGCTTGCCGGCCTCGAGCGCGAGGCGGGCGTTCTCGTGGTGCAGCGGGTGCGGCGTGGAGACGTAGATGATGTCGACGTCCGGGTCGGCGACGAGGGCCTCGTACGTGGGGTGCGCGCGGGGGATGTCGAAGCGGGCCGCGAACGCGTCGGCCGACTCCTGCGAGCGCGAGCCGACAGCGACGAGGTCGAGCCCTGCCGTGCGCAGATCGGATGCGAACGCGCCGGCGATGCCGCCGGTCGCGAGGATTCCCCAACGAAGACCAGTCATGGTCTCAGCGTAGAGGGTCGCACCGACAGCTGGATCGCCGCGAGGATGTGTCGGCGTATTGCGCTGCGTGTCTCCGAGCTTCCCCGGCGATTGGCGGCCGCCCACGGCGCTCGTATTTTCGGGAGCATGACCGAACCCCTCATCATCGGCGCCATGGTGCGCACTCTCGGCGCCTATCCGTCGGGTTGGCGTCAGCCAGGAGCGCACCGGGACCCCTCGTCGGATGCCGACATCCTCCGTCACATCGCGCGCGAGGGTGAGGACGCCGGGCTCGACTACCTGTTCTTCGGCGACTGGCTGGCCACCGGGCCCGACCTCGAGTTCCGCGACCCGTATCTGCTGGCGCGCATAGACCCGGTGAGTGCGGTGCTGTTCCTCGCCGGCGTCACGTCGCGCATCGGCCTCATCGCCACCGTGAACACGACCTACGCCGACCCCTACGCGACCGCTCGCTCGCTCGCCTCCCTCGACGTGCTGACCCGTGGACGCGCCGGCATCAACCTCGTCACCGGCGCCGAGCCTCGCGCCGCGGGCAACCACGGCCGAGACGCGCACGCCGACAACGAGACCCGATACGACCGCGCCGAGGAGTTCGTCGCGGCGCTGCGACGCCTGTGGGACTCGTGGAGTGACGACGCCTGGATCGCGGATGCCGAGCGCGGCGTGCTGATCGACCCGGACGGCCTCCGTGGCGCCGACCTGGACGGGGAGCATCTGCGGGTCTCCGGTCCGTTGAACGTGGCCAGGCCGCCGCAGGGGCAGATCCCGATCGTGCACGCGGGGACGTCTGCTCGGTCGCGTGTGCTCGCGGCCACCGAGGCAGACCTGGCACTGATCGCGGCCCCGAACCTCGCGGATGCGATCGCCACCCGGCGTGACCTGCGCGACATCGCAGCCGCCGCCGGGCGCTCGCCCGAGGCGCTCGCGGTGATCGCTCCCGTGCTTCCCGTCGTCGCCGACTCGGATGCCGAGGCGCACCGCATCGTCGAACGGTTGCTCGCCCTCGTGCCCCTCGCCGAAGGGCATCAGCCGTCGCGCGCGGCCTTCCCGACGAACCGATCGGTCGCGGCACTGGCCGACGCGCTCGGGGTGGCACCGGACGACCGGCTGCGCGCGGCCGGTTTCGACGACGAGGTATCAGCGGATGATGCGCGGCGACTGGGCGACGCCGGCGCCGCGCTGATCGACCGACTCGCCCGCATCGCGGGACTGCACGTCGAGGGGCAGGGCAGCTCGCACGCGCTCACCTGGCGCCATCTGGTGGCGGCGCACGCCGTGCCCGCAGCCTTCGTGGTCGGCGATGCCTCCACGATCGCCGATCACTTCGAGACCTGGCGCGACGAGGGTGCGGCGGACGGCTTCAACGTGCTGTCGGCCTTCCAGCCCGCGCAGTTCGAGGCGTTCACGCGCCTTGCGGGGCCAGAGCTGCGTCGCCGTGGCCTGCTCAGGCGCGCGGACGAGGGCAGCACCGGCACCTTGCGCGACCGTCTCGGTGTCGGCCGACGAGACGCAGCCTCGTCCGCGCTCGCCACCCGGTGACCCCCTGGATCATTACGCCGGATTGCGCCCGGTGACCTGTCATGACGCCTCATGACAGGTCACGTCCGCGCGTGACGACTCCATTCGCGGCGGGGCTCGGGGAGTCCCTAGCGTGACCATCACCCGCACACCAGGAACCACAGCATCCCTTCCCAGGAGGACCGCATGACCCGCCGTCTCATCCGCGCAGCAGCAGTCGCGCTTCCGCTCGTCCTCGCCGCGAGCCTCGCGGCGTGCGCCTCGTCTCCGGCTCCCTCCGGCGAGTCGGACGCCGGCGGCGACCCCATCACCGGGGGCACGCTCACGTACCTCGAGCACCAGACGTTCACGAACCTGTATCCGCCGCAGGCGGGGTTCTATCCGAATGGCGGCGTGGTCAACAACATCACCGCCCGCCTCACCTGGCAGAACCCGGACTCGCTCGAGATCGAGCCGTGGATCGCGTCGGACTGGACCGTGAACGCCGACGCCACCGAGTACACGTTCAACCTGAAGCCGGATGTGACGTTCTCGGACGGCACCCCGGTGGATGCCGCAGCCGTGGCGAAGAACTTCGACACCTACGGCCTGGGCGATCCGGAGCGCGGACTCACCGTCTCGGAGGCGATCRACAACTACGCGTCGAGCGAGGTCGTCGACGACGACACCGTCACGTTCCGCTTCTCGGCCCCGGCCCCGGGGTTCCTGCAGGCGACCTCCACCATCAACTCCGGACTCCTCTCCTCCGACACGCTCGACGGCACGATCGAGGACTTCGGTGCGGGCAACGCCGAGGCCATCGTCGGCGCAGGGCCCTTCACGGTTACCGACGAGAAGCTGGGCACCGAGTTCACTCTGACCGCTCGCGAGGACTACGCGTGGGCACCCGAGAGTGCCGAGAACCAGGGGCGCCCCTACGTCGACGCCGTGCATGTCCTCGTGACGCCCGAGGACTCGGTGCGCATCGGCTCACTGCTCGCCGGTCAGGCGGACTACGTGCGCTACGTGCAGGCCTTCGACGAGGATCGTGTCGAGAGCGCGGGCTTCACGCTCTACGCGCCGCAGACCCGCGGAGTGAACAACTCCATCGCGCTGCGCCCCGAGAACCCGCTTCTGGCCGACATCAAGGTGCGTCAGGCCCTTGTCGCCGCCGTCGACGCTCAGGAGGTCGTCGACACCCTGTTCACCGAGAACTACCCGGTCGCGACTTCGGTGCTGTCGCAGGAGGCACTCGGCTACAAGGACGAGTCCGAGCACTACGCCTACGCCCCGGAGAAGGCCGAGGAGCTGCTCGACGAGGCCGGATGGACGGAGGGATCCGACGGCATCCGCGAGAAGGACGGAGAGCGTCTGTCGATCACCGTCTACGAGGCCGCTCCGCAGCCGCTCTCGAAGCAGACGCTCGAACTCGTCGCCCAGCAGCTCGCGAAGGTCGGTGTGGAGCTCACGGTGAAGCCGGCGGATGCGGGTTCGTATGCCGAGGACACGCGTGACCCGCTGAAGACGGGGTTCTACCACTCGATGGTCGGACGCGCGGACTTCGACGTGATCAAGAGCCAGTACCACACGAAGAACCGCGACGTGCTGATCTCGAACGACGCCGAGCTCGACGCTCTGCTGGAGGCGGTCGCCTCGGAGCCGGACACCGCGAAGCGCGCCGAGGCCTCGCAGGCCGTGCAGGACTACATCGCCGAGCAGGCGTACGTCATCCCGCTGTTCGAGGAGCCGCAGGTCTACGGCACCGCGACCTATGTGCACGGCGTGGACTTCGAGTCGGTCGGTCGCCCCACCTTCTCGGGCGTCTGGCTCTCCGAGCACTGAGCCCGAGCGACACGGTGCATCGATGAACTTCGTCCTCCGACGGGCCGGGCAGGCCGCGATCGTCCTGATCGCGGCCTTCACGGCCACCTTCTTCCTGCTGCAGCTGCTGCCGGGCGACGCGATCCTGATCAAGTTCTCCGACCCCAGCCTCGGGCTGTCGCCGGAGCAGCTCGACGGGATCCGCGCCACGTACGGCACCGACCTGCCGTGGTGGCAGCAGTACCTGCATGCGGGGCTCGGGTTCCTCGGCGGCGACTTCGGCTTCTCGACGCAGTTCGGTACCCCGGTGCTGACGATGCTCGCCGAGGCGCTGCCGTCGACCCTGCTGCTCGCGTCGCTCGGACTCGTGGTGGCGCTGCTGATCGCGGTGCTCGTCGCAGGACTCTCCTCGCTCGCACCGTTCAGCTGGCTGCGCGACGGCATCCGCCAGGTGCCGGGTCTGTTCGTCGCCGTGCCGGTCTTCTGGCTCGGCATCCTGCTCATCCAGGTCTTCTCGTTCGGCCTGGGCTGGGTGCCGGTCGTCGGCGCCGACCCGGTCGCGGGGCTGATCCTGCCCGTGCTCACGCTCGCCGTGCCGATCTCGGCGCCACTCGCACAGGTGCTGGTGCGAGCGATCGACCAGGTGCAGGCGCAGCCCTTCATCACCGTGGTGCGCGCCAAGGGCGCACCGCCATCGTGGGTCCTCACCCGTTCGGTGGCGCGCAACGCGGCGCTGCCGACGCTCACGATCGCCGGCGTGCTCTTCGGCGAACTGGTCGGGGGAGCGGTCGTCACCGAGACCGTGTTCGGCCGCACCGGCATCGGCAGGCTCACCGAGCAGGCGGTGTCCAACCAGGACATCCCCGTGCTGCAGGGCGTCGTGCTGCTGTCGGCGCTCGGCTTCGTTCTCATCAGCTTCGCCGTCGACCTCGTCACCCCGCTGATCGATCCCCGCCAGCGCGCCCTCTCGAAGACAGGAGTCTCGGCATGACCGTCGCAGCCATCGCCGCATCCGCCGACCCCGCCGTCGAGCCTCCGCAGCAGGGTGCCACGGCATCCGTCCCGAGCAGCCGACCTCGGCGACTCGGGGCACGACAGTGGGATCTGTACCTCGCTGTCGCCGTGATCGCTCTCGCAGTGCTCTGGGCGGTGATCCCCGGGGCGTTCGCCCCGGGTGACCCGCTCACCGGCACCCCTGCAGACAAGCTGCTGCCGCCGAGCGCGGCGCACTGGTTCGGCACCGACACCCTGGGGCGCGACCTGTTCGGGCGCGTCGTGCACGGCGCCGTGCACTCGCTCTCCGGCGCCCTCATCGCCGTCACTCTCGGCCTCGCGCTGGGCACCATCCTCGGCGCGATCGCCGGAGCCGTCGGCGGCGTCGTCGACGACATCCTGATGCGCGTGGTCGACGTGCTGCTGGCGATCCCCGGCCTGCTGCTGTCGCTCTCGGTGATCATCCTGCTCGGCTTCGGCACGGTGAACGCGGCCATCGCCGTCGGTCTCGGCAGCGTCGCGGCGTTCGCCCGTCTGATGCGGTCGGAGGTCGCGCGGGTGCGTCGCAGCGAGTACGTCGAGGCGGCGTACGGCAGCGGTGGCACGTTCCTCACGGTGCTCCGCCGGCATGTGCTGCCGAACTCGCTCACCCCGATCGTGGCGCTCGCCGCATTGCAGTTCGGCACCGCGATCCTGGCGATCTCGACACTCGGCTTCCTCGGCTACGGGGCTCCGCCGCCCACCCCCGAATGGGGTCTGCTCATCGCCGAGGGTCGCAACTACACCGCCACCGCCTGGTGGCTGACCGCGCTGCCCGGTCTGGTCGTGGTCGCGGTCGTGCTCAGCGCCAACCGCATCTCGCACCGCATCGGAAGGAGATCACGATGACCGTTCTCGCCGTCGACGACCTCAGGGTCTCGTACGCCACCAGGGAGGGTCGGCGTGAGGTCGTGCACGGCGTCTCGTTCGAGATCGCCGAGGGGGAGGCGCTCGCGCTGGTGGGCGAGTCAGGGTCGGGCAAGTCCACCACCGCGCATGCCCTGCTCGGCCTGCTGCCGGCCGGCGGCAGGGTCGAGGGTGGTGCGGTGCGCCTCGGCGATCTCGACATCTCGGGCTGGTCGGATCGCGCGCTGCGCAGCATCCGCGGTCCTGAGATCGGTCTCGTCCCGCAGGACCCGGTGACCTCGCTCGATCCCGTGCGCACGATCGGCGCACAGGTCGAGGAGGTGCTGCGGCTGCACGGCCACCGCGACCGTCGGTCGCGCCGGGCGCGGGCGATCGAGCTGCTTGAGCGGGTCGGCATCGACGACCCTGATCTGCGCGTGCGCCAGTACCCGCACGAGCTCTCCGGGGGCATGCGCCAGCGCGTGCTCATCGCATCCGCGATCGCCCTGCGCCCCCGCCTGCTGATCGCCGACGAGCCGACCAGCGCACTGGATGCCACCGTGCAGCGCAAGGTGCTCGATCTGCTCGACGAGCTGCGCCGCGAGGAGGGCACGAGCATCCTGCTCGTCACCCACGATCTCGGAGTCGCCGCCGACCGCGCGCAGCGACTGGTGGTGCTCAAGGACGGGCGCATCGTCGAGCAGGGCGCGAGCGCGCAGGTGCTCGCAGCACCCTCAGACGGGTACACGAAGCAGCTGCTCGCCGACGCTCCGGCATTCACCACCGGTTTCCGTCGGCCGGAGGCACCGCCATTCCTGAGGGATGCTGCGGCGGTGGCCGCGGAGAACCCGTTCGCGATCACCGCGACCGGACTCGTGAAGGAGTTCGCGGTCGCCGGGCGTGAGCGCTTCCGCGCGGTCGACGACGTGTCGTTCCGGGTGCGCAGGGGAACGACGCACGCCCTGGTCGGGGAGTCGGGGTCGGGCAAGACCACGACCGCGCGACTGGTCACGCGGTTCCATCAGCCGGATGCCGGTGCGATCGAGATCGACGGACAGGATGTGACCGGGCTGTCGGGGCAGCGCCTGCGCGCCCTGCGTCGCCGCATCCAGCTCGTCTACCAGAACCCGTTCGCGTCGTTGGACCCGCGGCAGCAGATCGTCGACATCGTCGCCGAGCCGCTGCAGAACTTCGGCGTCGGCTCGCGCGCCGAACGCAGGGAGCGCTCGCTGGCGCTGCTCGACAGGGTGTCGCTGCCGAGCGACGTCGCCCGACGCACGCCGGGCGAGCTCTCGGGCGGTCAGCGGCAGCGGGTGGCGATCGCGAGGGCTCTCGCCATCGACCCCGAGATCGTCGTGCTCGACGAGGCGGTCTCGGCCCTCGACGTGACGGTGCAGGCGCGCATCCTCGAACTGCTCACCTCGCTGCAGTCGGAACTCGGCCTGACCTACCTGTTCATCTCGCACGATCTCGCCGTCGTGCGCCGGATCAGCCACACGGTCTCGGTCATGCGCCGCGGGCGCATCGTCGAGGAGGGCAACACCGAGGACCTCTTCCACGACCCTCAGCACGAGTACACCAGGGAGCTGCTCGCAGCCGTCCCCGGACGAACGGAGCAGCCCGCATGACCGGACCCACGATCGCCTTCTTCACACGTCTGCTCGATGACGCGTCTCCTGCCGAGCGATACGCGCTCGCCACCGAGCAGATCCAGCACGCCGAGCGTCACGGCGTCGGACGTGCCTGGGTGGCGCAGCATCACTTCCGTGCGGCGGAGGGCGGGCTCCCTTCACCGCTCGTGTTCCTGGCGAACGTCGCCGCGCAGACGTCGCGCATCCGCCTGGGCACCGGCGTCGTCACGCTTCCGCTCGAAGATGCGGTGCGCGTCGCCGAGGATGCCGTCGTCGCCGATCTGCTCTCGGGCGGCCGCATCGATCTGGGGCTGGGAAGCGGAGGGACGCCGGCGTCGTTCATCCCGTTCGGCGAGGACGTGCGCGACAAGGCGCCGACCTACGACCGCAAGCTCCGACTTCTCCTCGACGCGCTCTCGGGGCGCGACATCGGCGCGGACAACACTCTCTATCCGGATGCCGGCAGCCTCGCCGACCGCATCTGGCAGGCCACGTTCTCGTCGCCAGGCGGTCACCGCGCCGGCACCCACGGACACGGCCTGCTGCTGTCGCGTACCCAGCCGCGGTCGACGGACGCGCTGAACGCCCCGCTCTCGGCGCTGCAGGATCCGATCATCGACGCGTATCTCGAAGCTCTGCCCGACGGCACCGCTCCGCGCATCACCGCCTCGCGCACTGTGTTCGTGGCAGACGACCGCGCCGAGGCCCTGCGCTTCGCGGAGGTCGGCCTGCGCCGTGCCGCCGAGGGCTTCCGTCGTCAGGGGCAGACGATCCCCGGCGACGACCTCGACGAGCTGATCCTCGCGCTCGACACCCACCTCGGCACCCCCGAGCAGGTCGCCGAGTCGCTCGCCTCCGACTCGACCCTCGCGAGAGCCACCGAGGTGGCATTCCAGGTCCACTCGGTCGACGCGCCGCACGAGCACGTGCTGCGCTCGATCGAGCTGTTCGCAGAGCAGGTGGCCCCTGCTCTCGACTACACCCGCACCGACACCATCAAGGAGAAGGCATGACCACTGACATCGTCGATCAGATCGCGGGGGTGACGCCCGAGCTCGATGCGCTGCGGCGCCGTCGCCCCGTCACCAGGGAGCAGCTGCAGGCGAGCTTCGATGCGCTCTTCGCGCCGGTTTCGACGACGGAGGTGTCGCAGGCCGAGCGCGAGCTGATCGCCGCGTTCGCCACGCGCCTCGCCGGAGACGACGACGCCACAGGGAGGTTCTACGCAGACCGGGCGCTGACGGCGGACCCGCAGCGCGCGGCGGTCGTGATCGCCGAGGCAACGGATGCCGCGGTCGCCGGGCCGTTCGGCTCCTACACCGAGGCGGGGCTGCAGGCCGAGAACACCGACGGTGAGCGCTACGCCCCGTCGGCCGAGGTCGCAGAAGTGCTGGGCGACCGTCTCGCCGCGGCCCTCGCGCACACGCACCTGCTCGTGTTCCGTCCGCGGGAGTCGTCGGCGGACGACATCCAGCGGCTGGTGGATGCGGGGTGGTCGGCCGACGGCATCGTGACGCTGTCGCAGCTGGTGTCGTTCCTCGCGTTCCAGCAGCGCGTGGTCACAGGACTGACCGCACTTCAGAAGGGAATCGCCGCATGACCGCTCTGCTGCATGACATCGCACCGCACCCCGAGGCGTTCACACGGGCCGAGGTCGGCTGGACTCCTCACCTCCCGCCACTCGCCGAGGAGGAGCTGACCGAGCGCCACTACGACGGACTCGTCGACGCCTCGCGCGCGAAGAACGACTACTTCCGTCTGCTCGCGCGCGACCCCGAGGTGCTCAAGGCGCGCACGCTCGTCGACAAGGACATCTTCTACAACGCCGCTGAAGGGCTGCCTCGCGCCGAGCGCGAGCTCTCGGCGACGGCCGCATCCCGACGCAACGGCTGCGTGTTCTGCGCCTCGGTGCACTCGCGCTTCGCGGCGCACCACAGCAAGCGCGTCGACGACGTCGATCGCCTGCTCGACGAGGGCGTGGATGCCGACCTCGGCGAGCGGTGGAACGCCGTGGTGGCGGCGTCCGTCGCGCTGACCGACACCCCGAATGCGTTCGGCGCCGACGAGATCGCCCGTCTGCGCGCGGCGGGCCTCGACGATCTCGAGATCGCCGACGTCATCCACGGGGCAGCGTTCTTCAACTGGGCGAACCGACTGATGCTCTCGCTCGGCCGCCCGGTCGCTGCCGCCTGAACCAGGCGAGGACTCAGAACCAGCCCGCCGAAGCCACGCGCCGACTGATCACCGCGAACTCGATTTCGCTGGCCACAGCATCCACTGCGGCCGGCGCCTGGTCCTGAGGCTTTACGGAATCAGCACGATCTTGCCCGAGGCGGTGCCGGACTCCATGAGCTCATGGGCCTGCGCCGCCTCGGCGAGCGGCAGCTCGGGTCCGAGCTCGATGACGAAGTCGCCGGCCGCCAGCAGCTCGACGGTCGCGCCCAGCGCCTCGGCCCGCCACGCGAGCTCCTGCTCGGAGAGCGGGGTGGGGGAGCCGCCGGAGAAGGCGCGGATGCCGAACGACGCGGCATCCGGGCCGCGCACGATCGTCGCGATGCGGTCGCGGTCTGCGACGAGCTCGAGCGAGACGTCGATCGCCTCGTCGGTGCCTGCGCAGTCGAGGACGACGGTCACGCCGTCCGGAGCGGCCTCGCGCACTCGTTCGAGCAGCCCGTCCCCGTAGGCGACGGGTGTGGCGCCGAGTTCGCGCAGCTGATCGTGTCGAGCAGGGCTGGCGGTGGCGATCACGGTGGCGCCCCAGGCGACGGCGAACTGCACGGCCGCCTGGCCGACCGAGCCGGAGCCGCCGTGCACGAGCAGCACGTCGCCTTCCGCGAGCCCGAGCGAGCGGAGGGCCTGATAGGCGGTGCCGGCCGGGATGCCGATGCCGGCGCCCTCGGCCGCGGTGACCGCATCGGGCAGCGCCACCATCTTCTCGACCGGCACGGCGAGCAGGCTCGCGTAGGTGCCGAGGGTGTCGCGGATGGCCACGCGGTCGCCCACGGCGAAGCCGTCGACGTCGTCGCCGAGCGACTCGATCACCCCGGCGCCGTCGAAGCCGACGGCGCGGGGCTCGGTGATCGGCGGCGATGGCCGCTTCGCGCTGCGCAGCTTGGCGTCGATCGGGTTGGCCCCTGCCGCTTCGATGCGCACCACGGCCTCGCCGTCGAGCGCGATCGGATCGGGGACCTCGATCAGGTGCAGCACATCAGGGGAACCGAACTCTGTGTAGACGATCGCGCGAGCCATGCCCTCAGGCTACCCCCGGGATGCCAGCACCTTCATGATGCGCTGCGGCGAGACGGGCTGGGCGGTGCCGAGCCGCTGCGCGAACACGCTCACGCGATACTCCTCGAGCAGCCAGCGGGTCTCGACGAGCGCAGCGGGGGCTCCGGGCTCGAGCGGGATCGTCCCACCGGCATCCTCGAACACCTTCGCCATGCGCTCGAACTCGCTCATGCGGGTGCGGTCCTTGCCCGGTTCGTTCGCCAGGGTCTTCAGCCGGTCGAGCATCCCGTCGAGGTACCGGGGGAAGTGCGCGAGGCGATCGACGCCCGCGGCAGAGACGAAGCCCGGGTGCAGGAGGCCGGAGAGCTGCGTGCGGATGTCGTTGAGCGGCCCGAGCAGAGCGAGCGAGTTCTGCGACCTGATGCCGCGCTCGACGTCACGCGCCTTCGTGAGGATGCGGGCGACGAGCGAGACGCAGGCGAACAGCTCGTCGACGAGGGATGCCGAGACGGCGTCGCGCACGCGCTCGAACTCGACCTGGGTGCGCACGATCCCGCCGGGAGCCTCGCGGTCGATCAGCTTCTGCACCACGGCGGCACGGCAGTCTTCGATGAGGGCTGCCGCGGACTGATACGGCGACGCGGCGAGTGCGAGCTTCTCCTGGCTGGTGAGGTGCTGCTGCACATACGACGAGGGCGAGGGCACGCCGAGCAGCACCAGTCGCTGCACGCCCGCGCGAGTGGCCGTGATCGCAGCGTCGGCTGTCGATTCCACGCGCACCGAGACGGTCTTGCCCTGATCGACGATCGCCGGATAGCCGCGGACGACACCGCCGGCGACGCGGGTGTCGAGCACCTCGGGGAGCTCGCCGAACGTCCAGGCGGTGAGGCCTTCCTGCTCGATGGAAGCGGCGGCCGCCGCTGCCGGCTGCGGACCCTTAGAGGGCCCCGGTCGGCGGGGCGGGGCTGCGATCGACCGGGCAACGCTGCTGCGGGCCCGATCGGCGAGCTCCGCCTGCAGGGTGCTGAGGTCGCGGTTCGATCCTGCGACGCGTCCGCGCTCGTCGACGGCACGGAAGTTCATGCGCAGGTGCGCCGGTACCCGGTCGTCCTCGAAGTCCGCCGCGGACACGAGCTGATTCGCGAGGGGCTGGATGAGGCGTGCGAGCGCCTCTTTCAGCGTGCGGTTCGGGAGGCCGCCGTGCGACTCCGGCCCGTCTCCGGCGAGCTCGACCCCGAACTTGTCGGCCCAGTCGGCCGCGGGCACCACATGGCGGCGGATCGCCTTCGGCAGCGCGCGGAGCAGTCCGGTGACGAGTTCCGCTCGCAGGCCGGGTACCTGCCAGTCGAACCCGCGATCCTCGATCTGCGCGAGAAGGGGGAGCGGGATCACGACGCTGACGCCGTCGTCCGCGGCTCCCGGTTCGAAGCGGTAGGCGAGTCCGAGCACCTGATCGCCCTGGGTCCATCGGGTGGGGAACTCGCTCTGATCCGCTCTGCTCTCGTCGTCGAGCAGGTCCGCCTCGCGCATCACGAGCAGCTTCGGTGTGGCGGCCAGGGTCTCGCGCCACCACTTCTCGAACGAGCGCACGTCGAAGACGTCGGCCGGGATGCGCTCGTCGTAGAAGCGGAAGACCGCCTCGTCGCCGGCGAGGATGTCGCGGCGGCGTTCGCGCTCCTCGAGCTTCTCGAGGCGCTTGCGCAGCTCGGCGTTGCTGCGCCAGAACGCGCTGACCCGCTTGTCGATGCGGGTCGGGTCCCACTCGCCCTCGACGAGCGCATGCCGCACGAACATCTCGCGCGAGGCTGCGCGGTCGATGCGGGCGAACTGCACGCGACGGCGGGGGATGATCTCGACCCCGAACAGCGTCACCTTCTCGTAGGCGACAGCGGCCCCCGCATCCTTCGACCAGTGCGGCTCGGTGATCTGGCGCTTCGCGAGGTCGCCCGCGAGCGCCTCGGCCCAGGCGGGATCGATCGCGGCGACCGTGCGGGCGTAGGTGCGTGAGGTCTCGACGATCTCGGCGGCCATGACCGCCTGCGGGGCCTTCTTGCGCAGCGCGGAGCCGGGGAAGATCGAGAAGCGGATGCCGCGGGCGCCGCGGTACTCCGCCATCCTCTTCTTCTTGGGATCGATGCCCTTGCCGGTGTTGCGCTCGTCGAGGATGCCGATCTGCGACAGCAGACCCGCGAGCAGGGCGCGGTGGATCGCCTCCGGATCCGCGCTGCCCGAGCGCCCTGAGTCCTTGTCCTTCACCAGCGACCGCAACTGGCGATGCACGTCGAACCACTCGCGTACGCGGACGTAGTTGAGGTGCTCCGACCGGCAGAGTCGACGGAAGGCGCTCGAGCCGAGTTCGCGCTGCTGCTCTCTGAGGTGGTTCCAGAGGTTCAGGATCGAGAGGAAGTCGCTCGTCGGGTCGGCGAATCGCGCGTGCATCCGGTCGGCCTCGTCGCGCACGCTCTGGGGAGCCTCCTGCGACGGACGCTCGCGCACGTCCTGGATCGACATGCCGGCGACGATCGCGAGAACGTCGCGCGTGACATCCGCCCCGCCGGGCCGGCCGGCCTCGATGAGCATGCGGGCGAAGCGGGGGTCGATCGGGATGCGCGAGATGTCCCGGCCGATGCGGGTGAGGCGAGGGGTGTCGCCGCTCCCGGTCACGGCGCCGAGTTCGGTGAGCAGATCGACGGCGGCCTTCACGCCGCGGGAGTCCGGCGGAGTGAGGAACGGGAATGCCGTGATGTCGCCGAACCCGAGCGACAGCATCTGCAGGATGACCGAGGCGAGCGACGTGCGCAGGATCTCGGGCTCCGTGAACTCCGCCCGACTCTCGAAGTCCTCTTCGCTGTACAGGCGGATCGCGATGCCGTCGCTCGTGCGCCCGGCACGGCCGGAGCGCTGGTTCGCGGATGCCTGCGAGATCGCCTCGATCGGCAGCCGCTGGACCTTCGACCGGTTGCTGTAGCGCGAGATGCGCGCGGTGCCGGTGTCGATCACATAGCGGATGCCGGGAACCGTGAGGCTGGTCTCGGCGACGTTCGTGGCGAGCACGACGCGGCGCCGCACCCCGGCGACGCGGCTCTTCTCGAACACCCGGTGCTGCTCGGCGGCCGACAACCGGCCGTACAGCGGCAGCACCTCGGTGGGGGAGCGATCCTTCGAATAGGCGCCGCGCACGGCATCCGCCGCGTCCCTGATCTCGGCCTCGCCTGGCAGGAACACGAGCACGTCGCCCGGTTCCTCGCGGTCGAGCTCGCGCAGCGCGGCGACGATAGCGGTGACCTCGTCGGCCTCCTCGGCGTTCTCCGTCTCGTCCGTCTGGGCCCGATAGCGGATCTCGACGGGGAAGGTGCGTCCCGACACCTCGATGACCGGCGCAGGCACGCCGTCGGGCGAGGCGAAGTGCCGGGCGAAGCTCTCGGGGTCGATCGTCGCCGAGGTGATGATCACCTTGAGATCGGGGCGCTCGGGGAGGATTCGCACGAGGTAGCCGAGCAGGAAGTCGACGTTGAGCGAGCGCTCGTGCGCCTCGTCGATGATGATCGTGTCGTAGCGACGCAGCAGCCTGTCGCGGTGGATCTCGTTGAGCAGGATGCCGTCGGTCATCAGCGCGATGCGCGTCTCGTCCGACACCTTGTCGGTGAAGCGCACCTTGTAACCGACGAGGGTGCCGAGCTCGACCTGCAGCTCCTCAGCGACGCGTTCGGCGATCGTGCGGGCGGCCAGTCGACGGGGCTGCGTGTGCGCGATGCGCTCGCGCCCGAGGTCGAGGCAGATCTTCGGAAGCTGAGTCGTCTTGCCCGACCCGGTGGCTCCGGCGACGATGACCACCTGGTTGTCGCGGATGGCGTCGGCGATCTCGTCCCGCGCAGCGCTGACGGGCAGCTCGGGAGGATAGAAGATCACGGGGGAAGGCATAGAACTCCCATCGTACGATTCATCCGTGAGCACTGTGTCGAAGCCCCTTCCTGCAACGCGGTGGTTTCGTGAGTTCGGGCGGCCCCCGCGCATCCTCGGCCTCGACGTCGCCCGAGGCCTCGCGATCCTCGGCATGGCCGGCGCGCACATCGGCGAGACCGAGGCGTTCGATCCGTTCGACCTGTCGACGTGGACCGACCTGGTGCACGGGCGCTCGTCGATCCTGTTCGCGGTGCTCGCCGGAATCTCGATCGCCTTGATGACCGGGCGCAGCGCTCTTCCGGACCCCGAGCGGATGCCGAGCATCCGCCTGCAGCTCGTCGGTCGCGGAGCGGTGATCTTCCTGATCGGTCTGGCGCTCGAGATGCTGAACACGCCGATCGCGGTGATCCTCGCCCTCTACGGCCTTCTCTACGTGGCCGTCATCCCGTTCCTCCGGTGGCAGCCCTGGAAGCTGCTGATCGCCGCCGGCATCCTGGCGCTCGCGGCGCCGGCCGTGCTCGCGCTGCTGGCCGCCCTCACGCTGTACCCCGCCGGAGCGGGCATCAGCCTCGTGCTCTACGGCTCGTATCCGATCACGGCGTGGCTCGCGTTCGTCTTCGCAGGCATGGCTCTCGGGCGCCTGCACGTCGAGAAGCTCGAGACCGCGGCGATCACGTTCGGCGTCGGCGTGGGGCTCATGCTCGTCGGCTACGGGCTCGGCCTCGTCGGAGGTGTCAGCGGCATCAGATCCTCCTCGTGGATGACAGGCGGAGAGGGCGCCGCAGGATGGAGCACCTACCCCGATGCGCTGGCCGCGGCGGACCCGGCTGGGGCCGTCGTCCGGGCGATCTTCGCCGTGGATCCGCACTCCGGCGGAACGGCCGAGATCCTGGGGTCCGGCGGGTTCGCCCTGTCGGTCATCGCGCTGTGCGTGCTGCTCAGCGGACCGCTGCGCGCGGTGCTGCTTCCGCTGGGGGCGTTGGGATCGATGCCGCTGTCGGCTTACAGCGTGCACGTCGCGTCGGTCGCGCTGATCGCAGGACCCGGCGGCTTCTTCTCGAGCAACGCGTTCTGGGCCGCCACAGCGATCGTGCTCCTTCTCGCCACGACGCTGTGGTCGATCCTGTTCGGACGAGGGCCGCTCGAACGACTCGTCGGCTGGGCTGCGACGAGGATGGCCGCGGTTCCCCCTGGGCCACCTGTCATCACAGGTCGTAGGGTGGGACCATGACGATTCCTGCACTCGAACTGAACGACGGCCATTCCATCCCGCAGCTCGGCTACGGGGTGTTCAAGGTTCCGGCCGACGAGACCGAGCGCGCCGTGAGCGAGGCGCTCGAGATCGGCTACCGCCACATCGACACGGCCGCCATCTACGGCAACGAAGAGGGCGTCGGCGCGGCCATCGCCGCATCCGGCATCGCCCGCGACGAGCTGTTCATCACCACCAAGCTCTGGAACGACCGGCACCACGGCGAGGAGCCGCGTGCGGCGATCGGCGAGAGCCTCGAGAAGCTCGGCCTGGATGCGGTCGACCTCTACCTCGTGCATTGGCCGACCCCGGCCAAGGACGACTACGTGCACGCGTTCGCCAAGCTCATCGAGCTGCGCGACGCCGGCCTCACGCGCAGCATCGGCGTCTCGAACTTCCTGGTGCCGCACCTCGAGCGCGTCGTGGCCGAGACCGGCGTCACCCCGGCGGTCAACCAGATCGAACTGCACCCCGCCTACCAGCAGCGCGACGTCGTGGACTGGGCGACCGAGCACGGCATCCGCATCGAATCGTGGGGGCCGCTCGGCCAGGGCAAGTACGACCTGTTCGGCACGCCGGCGATCGCCGAGGCTGCAGCGGCGCACGGCGTCACCCCCGCCCAGGCCGTTCTGCGCTGGCACCTGCAGAAGGGCTTCATCGTCTTCCCGAAGTCGGTGCGGGCAGAGCGTCTGCGCGAGAACCTCGACGTCTTCGGCTTCGAGCTGACCGACGCCGAGATCGCGAAGATCGACGCGCTCGACCCGCTCGACGGCTCGGGCCGTGTCGGCTCGCACCCCGACGACGTCAACTGAGGCGTCCCGTTTCGACAGATGACGCCCCGTGTCGCTTCGCGCGACACGGGGCGTCGTCGTGAGTAGCGTCAACGGCATGACTGCTCCCTACCGCGTCGTCGCCGTCTCCGGTTCTCTGCACGAGCCCAGCAAGACCACGGCCCTCATCCGTGCGATCGCGGGGGCGATCGCCGAGCGCGCCGAGGTCGAGATCGAGGTCATCGAGCTCACCGACATCGGTCCGTCGCTCGCGGGGGCGCTTCGTCGCGACCAGCTGCCGGCGAGCGTCGAGGAGAAGCTCGTGGCCATCGAGGCGTCAGACCTGCTGATCGTGGGCAGCCCCGTCTACCGCGCGTCCTTCACCGGCCTGTTCAAGCATCTGTTCGACTTCGTCGGCCAGTACGAGCTCGTCGGCAAGCCGGTGCTGCTCGCGGCGACCGGAGGAGGAGAGCGCCACGCGCTGATCATCGAGCACCAGCTGCGGCCGCTGTTCGCCTTCTTCCAGGCGCTGACGCTGCCGCTCGGCGTCTACGCCAGCGACACCGACTTCGACGGCTATGTGATCGCATCCGACGTGCTCCGCGCACGGATCGAGCTCGCCGCAGACCGCGCGCTGCCTCTCGTCGGCTACGCCGCTTCCCGGCCCGTGGAGCTGCTCGTCTCCTGACCGTCTCGTCGAGGCCCGACCGGCGTAGCGTGGGCGTATGACGAACCGGCTCGCCGACACGCTCAGCCCCTACCTCCGTGCGCACGCGGACAACCCCGTCGAGTGGTATCCCTGGGGGCCGGAGGCCTTCGCCGAAGCGCAGCGGCGCGACGTGCCGCTGCTGATCTCCATCGGCTATTCGACATGCCATTGGTGCCACGTGATGGCGAGGGAGTCGTTCGCCGACCCGCACACGGCCGCCCTGATCAACCGCGACTTCGTGGCGATCAAGGTCGACCGCGAGGAGCACCCCGACGTCGACGGTGCCTACATGGCCGCAGCGTCGGCGTTCACGCAGAACCTGGGGTGGCCGCTGACGGTGTTCACGACTCCGCGGGGCCGCACGTTCTATGCAGGCACCTACTGGCCGCCCGAGGCGCGACAGCCGCTGCCCGCGTTCCGCGATGTCCTCGCGGCCGTGAACGAGGCCTGGACCCTGCGCCGGGTGCAGGCCGAGGAGTCGGCGGATGCCGTGACCGATGCGCTCGCCAGAGCGGGGGCCGCCGTGCCCTCGGATCTGCCTGACGCCGCGGCGCTCGCCGGGGCGGCCGAGGCCATCGCTGCACGCGAGGATCGGCAGTTCGGCGGGTTCGGCGGCGCCCCGAAGTTCCCCGTCGCGACGACCCTGGGCCTGCTGCAGACGCCGCTGGTGCGGCGGGAGGCTCCGGATGCCGCGGCCGCGGCCGATCGGGCGCTCGCCGCGATGTCGGCATCCGATCTGCGCGATGCCGACGGCGGTTTCTTCCGCTACGCGACGCAGCGCGACTGGACCGTGCCGCATTACGAGCGGATGCTGACCGACAACGCCCAGCTGCTGCTCGTGGCACTGGATGCGGGGGACGAGTCGACCGCGCGCGGTATCGCGGACTTCCTCGTGGGCACTCTGCGCCGCGAGGGCGGCGGTTTCGGTGCCGCTCAGGATTCGGAGTCGTTGATCGACGGTCAGCGCAGCGAGGGCGGGTACTACCTGCGACCGGTGACCGAACGGGCGGGACTCGAGCCCCCGGCTGTCGACGGCAAGGTCATCACGGGCTGGAACGGGCTCGCCATCGGGGCGCTGGCGCGCGCCGGGTCGAGGCTCGGCGAGCCCACCTGGGTCGCCGAGGCGGAGGATGCCGCGGCATACGTGCTGCGGGTGAACCGCGACACGGCGGGCGCTCTGGTGCGCGCGTCTCTCGACGGCGTCGCGTCGCAGGCCGTCGCGACCTCCGCTGATGTCGCGCTGCTCGCCGACGGGCTGTTCTCGCTCGCCGCCGCGACCGGCGATCCTCGGTGGGCCGTCGAGGGTCGCGACCTGCTCGATGTGGTCCTCTCCGGCCTCCAGGGCGATCCGCTGCTCGCTGAGCACGGCATCGCGGCCGCGCCCGATCAGACCGACGGAGACCTGCCTTCGGATGCGGCCGCGGTCGCCGCCGCATCGCTCACGGCCTGGCGGCTCGGTGCAGGGGACCGCTATCGCGAAGCCGCGGCAGCGCGAGTGCGCGAGCACGCCGGCTCGGCGATCGGTCAGCCGTTCGCGCACGGCAGTCTGCTGCGGGTCGCCGCGGGGCTCGTCGATGCCCCCAGGCAGGTCGTCGTCGTCACCGAGGCGCCGCAGGGTGCCCTCGCGTCCGCCGCTCGTCGGGCAGACGCCGATGTCGTCGCGATCGTCACCCCGGAGCAGGCGGGGGCATTCGCGGACGCCGGCTTCGAGCTGTTCGAGGGCAAGGGGAGTGCGGGCGAGCAGGCGTTCGACTGCCGATCGTTCGTGTGCCGGCTCCCCGTGAGCGATCCCGCCGAGCTTCCTCTCGCGCGGTGAGCACTCAGCGAGCGTTGCGCGGGTGTTCCCGCGCGGTGCCCGCCGCCCCGCGTATGACTGTGCAGTCTGCTCGCCGGTTCCGCGATTCCACCCCGCCAGTTGCGCGCGTTGCGCACCGGATGCTGCACCGATTGCCCACCTCTCATCATCCGGTCTAGTGTTGCGCGACAGCAGGCGCCGCCCGGACGCCACCGCATCTCAGCAAGGACGCTCAGACGATGACTCTTCCCACCCGTGCCGGACTCGACGCCGTGCCTGCCTACCGCCAGGGGCGTTCCGCCCCGGCCGGTGCCTCGAAGCTCTCCTCCAACGAGTCTCCGCACCCGCCGCTCCCGTCCGTCGTCGAGGCGGTGCAGCAGCGCCTCGCGACCATCCATCGCTATCCCGACATGAGCGCCGCCGCTCTGCGCGAGCGCCTGGCGGAGCGCTACGGCGTCGAGCCGGCGGCCGTCACCGTGGGTGCCGGGTCCGTCGAGATCGCCTCTCAGCTCATCCACGCGGTGGCCGGTGGGGGAGACGAGGTCATGTTCGCGTGGCGGTCGTTCGAGGCCTACCCGTCACTCGTGCGCATCGCCGGAGCGACTCCTGTCGCGGTGCCGCTGAACGCCGAGCATGCCCACGATCTCGATGCCATGCTCGCCGCGATCACCCCGCGCACGAGGCTGATCTTCGTGTGCAACCCGAACAACCCGACCGGAACGGTCGTCGGAGCGGCAGAGCTGGAGGCATTCGTCGCGGCGGTGCCCCGCGACGTGCTCGTCGTGATCGACGAGGCCTACGTGCACTTCGACCGCACGGGGTCGCACGGGGCGGGCGTCGAGCTCTTCCACCGGTATCCGCACGTCGCGGTGCTGCACACCTTCTCGAAGGCGTACGGCCTCGCCGGTCTGCGCATCGGCTACGCACTCTCGCCGCTCGCGGTGGCCGACAGTCAGCGCAAGGTCGCCGTGCCGTTCGGGGTGACCGACCTCGCCCAGGTCGGAGCGCTCGCATCCCTTGATGCGGAGGACGAGCTCGCGGTGCGCATCGACGAGGTCGTCGCGCACCGCGATCGCCTGTGCGCGCTGCTCGTCGACGCCGGCTGGCCCGCCGTCACCTCGCAGGCGAACTTCGTCTGGGTCCCCGCGGGCGACCGCACCGACGAACTCGAGTCCCTGCTGAACGAGGGCGGGGTGATCACGCGGGTCTTCGCCGGTGAGGGGATCCGCATCTCATCGGGTTCAATGGAGGACATAGACCGGGTGCAGTCAGCGCTCCAGGCTGAGACCGCACTGCAGGAGGCACGCGCATGACCGAGGTTCCGACCACGACGACCACGACGAAAGGTCTGCACCCCGGGCTGACCCGCCGGCAGATCTCGATGATGGGACTCGGCGGCGCGATCGGCGCCGGGCTGTTCGTCGGTTCGGGCCAGGCGATCAGCATCGCCGGCCCCGCTGTGCTGATCTCGTACCTCGTCGCGGGTGGCATCGTGGTGCTGATCATGGCGATGCTCGCCGAGATGGTCGCCGCCCGGCCGAGCTCCGGTGCCTTCAGCTCGTATGCGCAGAAGGCCATGGGACGCAGCGCCGGCAGCGCCGTCGGCTGGCTCTACTGGATCCAGCTCGTCGTGGTGATCGCGGCGGAGGCGACCGGAGCCGGAGGGATCATCTCTGCCTGGATCCCCGGCATCCCGGCCTGGGTGTGGGTGCTCGTCTTCGTGGTGGCACTGACCGCGGTGAACCTCTTCGGGGTGCGCAACTACGGCACGTTCGAGTTCTGGTTCGCCGCGATCAAGGTCGCCGCGATCATCGTGTTCCTCGTCGTCGGCGTGTGCGCCATCGTCGGCTTCATCCCCGGTGTTCCCGCGACGGGCATCGCCAACCTCGTCGACAACGGCGGCTTCGCACCGAACGGACTGACCGGCATCGCCGCCGCGCTGCTGATCGTGGTCTTCGCGTTCGGCGGCACCGAGGTCGTCGCGATCGCGGCTGCCGAGTCCGACGACCCCGCGCGCAACATCCGTCGGATCGTGCGCGAGGTGCTCGTGCGCATCCTGATCTTCTACGTCGGCTCGATCTTCGTCATCGTGTCGGTGCTGCCGTGGAACGACCCCGCCGTCAAGGACGGGCCGTTCTCTGCCGTGCTCGATACCCTGCAGCTGCCCGGCGTCGGGCTCGTGATGGACCTCATCGTGGTGATCGCGCTGCTCTCGGCGATGAACGCGAACATCTACGGCGCATCTCGCATGGCCTACTCGCTCGGGGAGCGCGGTCTGGCTCCGCTCGCTGCGACCCGCACGACGTCGAAGGGCGTGCCGGTGGTCGCCGTGCTCGCCTCCGTCGCGTTCGGCTTCGTCACCGTGGGACTGAACTGGGCGTTCCCCGACGTGGTGCTCCCCGCGCTCCTCAACGTCGTAGGATCCACGCTGTTGGTCATCTGGACGGCGACCGCCGTGTCGCAGATCATCCTTCGCCGCCGTGCCGATCGGGCCGGGGAGGACATGCCGATGCGGATGTGGGGCTTCCCCTGGTTGTCGTGGCTGTGCCTGGCGCTCCTCGCCGGTGTCATCGCGCTCACGATGATCGACGGCGCCGCGCGCGTGCAGCTGCTGCTCACCATCGGCCTGACCGTCGTGCTCCTGATCGTCGCGCGACTCACACGGAACGCCTCCCGCCCCGGTGTCACCAGCGAGCGCGACAGCGCGGTGGTGGACTGACCGTGCACATCGACCGCCTCGACGCCGAGCTCATCCGCATGCTCACCGAGTCGCCGCAGCTGCCGATCCTCGAGTGCGCGCGACGTCTGGGGGTCGCCAGGGGCACCGCGACCAGCCGTCTCGCGCGCCTGCATGAGGGCGGGGTGATCGAGGCGATCGTGCCACGCATCGACCCCGCGGGCTTCGGCTACGGGGTCGTCGCGTTCTGCCTCGTCGAGATCGACCAGAAGGTGGGTCACGACGATGTCGCCACGGCGCTCGCCGATGCGGTGCCCGAGATCGTCGACATGCACACCGTGACCGGTGCGAGCGACATGCAGCTGCGACTCGTCGCTCGCGATGCGACCCAGCTGCAGGAGGTGCTCGACCGGGTGGCTCTCGTGCCGGGGGTCTCGCGCACGGCGTCATCGATCGCGATGCGCACCCACCTGTCAGGGCGCGTGCTGCCGCTGGTCGAGCACGTCGCCGGCGACGCCGGCTGACAGGTCAGATCCAGCCGGGCAGCCAGTTGTGGAGCAGCCAGAAGTCGTAGGGCACGCTCATGCCGGTCCACACCGGGTAGAAGAACACCGAGACGAGCAGCACCACGGCGAGGAAGATCAGCACCGTGCGCTCGCCTGACTGGCGGCGATGCAGCGGATCGTCTCGTCGCCCCGCGATCTGACGCAGCGCGACGGCGAGCGCGATCACGAGGAACGGCGCCATGGCGACCGTGTAGAACTGGAAGATCGTGCGCTCGGGGAACAGCAGCCAGGGTACGTAGGTCGCCGCGAGCCCGACCAGCGGGAACGTGAACGCGGGGCCGACCGGCGTGCGTTCGATCCACCCGCGCACGAGCCGGTAGATCAGGTAGAGGGCGGCGGCGACACCGGCGTACCAGATGATCGGGTTGGGGATCGTCGAGATCACCGCGATGCAGTGGTCGACACCGCAGGGCCCCGGATCGCTGCCCACCCAGACCGCCGTGGGCCGCAGCAGGAGCGGCCACTCCCACGCAGGACTCGCGTAGGGGTGCCCCTTGCTGAGGCCGACGTGGAAGTTCAGGATCGCCTCGTGGTAGTTCCACAGCGCGATCAGCGGGTTCGGGTCACTCTGACGGGCATAGCCGCCGGCTGTGACGAGCCACCCCGTCCAGCTCACGAGGTAGGTGGCGAGCGCCGGCAGGACCAGCAGCACGAAGGAGACCGGCCCCTGACGGAACGCCGCCGCGGTCGGCCAGAGGACGATTCCGGCGCGGCGTCTCGCCAGAGCATCCGTCACCACCGTGTACAGGCCGAACGCCGCCAGAGCGTAGAGCCCCGACCACTTCACGGCGCAGGCCGCGCCGAGCGCGACACCCGCGGCGATCAGCCAGGGACGCCGCCAGAGCACGGGGCCCCACATCGGCTCGGGGGAGTCGGGGGCGCTGCGTTCGAGCAGAGGTATCGACCGGTCGCGGTCGATCAGGATGAACAGCGCGCCGAGCATCAGGAAGAACGTCAGCGGGCCGTCGAGCAGCGCGGTGCGGCTCATCACGATGCTGAGGCCGTCGATGGCGAGCAGAGAGCCGGCGACGGTGGCCACGACGATCGAGCCGGTCAGTCTGCGGGCGACCAGGTAGGTCAGCAGCACGGTGGCCGCGCCGAGAAGAGCCGTCGCGATGCGCCAGCCCACCGTGTTGTCGGGGCCGCCGACAGCCATCCCCAGGGCGATGAGCCACTTGCCGAGAGGCGGATGCACGATGAACGCCCCGGCATCCGACAGCGGCAGCTGCTGCAGCGTGATGAACGCCTCGTTCGCGTCCTTGCCCCAGGTGCCCTCGTATCCCAGAGTCCAGAGCGACCAGGCGTCCTTGACGTAGTAGGTCTCGTCGAACGCGAGCTGGTGCGGGTGCCCGAGGTTGACCAGGCGCAGCACCGCAGCCAGGGCGGTCACCACGAGAGGTGCGAACCAGCGCATCATGCGCCCCCAGTCGGGGTCCTGCAGCACGCGGTCGCGCAGTCGCTCGTAGCGCGTCGGTCGCTGCTCGGGGGGAGGCAGCAGGGGCAGGGGCGCGGTCACCGCACCAGCCTAGACACTCCGCCGATGGGGCCCGCCTAAGCTGGGCGGGTGATCATCCTCGCCGCAACACCGATCGGAAACCTGGGGGATGTCTCGCGTCGCCTCGTCGAAGTGCTGGAGAACGCGGAGGTCATCGTCGCCGAGGACACCCGCACCACGCAGAAGCTGATGCAGGCTCTGCAGATCGCGAACCGTCCGCGGCTGATCGCGCTGCACGATCACAACGAGAAGCAGAAGGCGGCAGAGCTCGCGACCCTCGCCATCGAGACCGACGTCGTCGTGGTGAGCGACGCGGGGATGCCGGCCATCAGCGATCCCGGCTACGGTCTCGTGGCCGAAGCCGTCGCGCAGGGCGTGACGGTCACGGCCATCCCCGGACCCAGTGCGGTGCTGATGGCCCTCTCGATCTCCGGGCTCCCGACCGATCGCTTCACCTTCGAGGGGTTCCTGCCCCGCAAGCCGGGGGAGCGGCGGTCGACCCTGCGGGCGCTCACCGCAGAGCCCCGCACCATGGTCTTCTTCGAGTCGCCCGCCAGGCTGGCGTCGTCGCTCGCCGACATGGGCGCTGCGTTCGGTGCCGACCGCCGCATCGCCGTGTGCCGTGAACTGACCAAGTTCTACGAGGAGGTACGTCGAGGCACCTCGGCCGAGCTCGTCGAGTGGGCCACGGCGGGGGTCAAGGGTGAGATCGTCGTCGTCGTCGAGGGGGCGCCGCATCGTGAGGCGTCTGCGGAAGACGCGCTCGCGCAGGTGCAGAGCCTCGTCGCATCCGGGGTGCGCCTGAAAGAGGCGTGCGCCGAGGTCGCCGCCGCCACCGGTCTGTCGTCGCGCGACCTGTATCAGGCAGCGCTCGCCGCCCGCAGCTGATGGTGCAGGGCACTGACGCCGCGGTCGGCTCCGCCTACGACGCGAGGGCCGCGGAGTACGTCGAGCTGGCCGGCGCGATCGAGCAGATGGATCCACGTGATGCGGCGGTCATCGCTGCCTGGCGTGACGCGACCCCTGGACGGCTGCTCGATGCCGGATGCGGGCCCGGGCACTGGACCGGGTTCCTCGGCACGGGCGGGCGCGAGGCGCGGGGAGTCGACCTGTCGGCGGAGTTCATCGCGACCGCGCGGACACGGCACCCCGATGTCCCCTTCGATCTCGGGACGTTCCGCGACCTGCCGCTCGACGGCGGTTCCGTCGGCGGCATCCTCGCCTGGTACTCGCTGATCCACACGCCTCCGGCGGACCTGCCCGAGATCCTCGCCGAGTTCCGTCGCGTGCTGGCCCCCGGCGGCAGCATCCTCATCGGATTCTTCGACGGCGAGCCGCGCGAGTCGTTCGCGCACGCCGTCGCTCCGGCATTCTTCTGGTCTGCCGACGCGCTCGCGGAGCTTCTCGCCGATGCAGGCTTCGCGGTCGTGTCGAGTGAGACCCGCGGCCGGGAGCAGGCCGAGATCAGCGCCAGGCCCCACGGCTCGCTCGTCGCGCGCCGACGGTGAGTCTCGCCCCGGGTACCCTGGTGCACACGCAACCGGAGGAGGACCGAGCGTGACCAAGAAGGCGACCGTCTACGACGTCGCAGAGCGCGCGGGCGTGTCGATCGCGACGGTCTCCCGTGTGCTGCGGCAGCCTGATGCGGTGCGTCCGGTCACCCGCGAGCGGGTGCTCGACTCGGTGGCTGCCCTCGGCTATGTGCCCAGCGGCAGCGCGCGCGGCCTGGCCGAACGCCGCACCGGCGTGCTGGGGCTGTACTTCCCGGGCTTCGATGCCTCGGAGGACGCTCCCGTGCTCGATGTGCTCGCCGGGGATCAGGCCGAGGTGCCGCCTTTCACGGTCGAGCAGGCCTCTGCCGACGCGGGGGCGCCGCATCCGACCATGCTCTTCCTCGACGAGGTGCTGCGCGGTGCCGAGCTGGAGGCCTGGAAGCAGGGGTTCGTGCTGATGATCGGCGTCGGGCGGGGAGACCCCGCCCGCGAGACGGTGCGCGACATCGCCGGCCGGGTCGACGGGCTGATGGTGCTGGCGCAGAGCGTGCCGGACGACGTGCTCGCTCGGCTCGCCCAGCGGATCCCGGTGGTCGTGCTCTCGGGGCCGGCGCGGGGCGACAGCTACGACCACGTGACCGTCAGCAACGCCGAGGCGATGTCGGAGCTCACGCGTCTGGTGCTCGCGCAGGCCGACCCGGGAGGCCTCGCCTTCCTCGCAGGCCCCGAGGACTCGCCCGACGGTGCTCAGCGCTGGGAGGGCTTCGCTGCCGCCATAGCCGAGGCGGGCATCGCGGCGGATGATGTGACGGTGCTGCGCGGTGACTTCACGCGCGCATCGGGACGCCGCGCCGCCGAGGAGCTGATCGCCCGCGGCGCACCGGCCGCGTTGGTCGCGGCGAACGACCAGATGGCTCTCGGGGCGATCGATGCGTTCCGCTCGGCCGGCATCCGGGTTCCCGACGACGTGCGGGTCACCGGATTCGACGGCATCGAGGCTGCCGCGCTCTCGCGGCCGACACTGACCACGGTGCGTCAGCCGATGATCGACCTCGGCCGCGCCGCCGTGCAGCTGCTCGCCAGACGACTGGAGCAGCCGGATGCCGAGCCGATGACGGTGCGCCTGCCGCTGCAGATCCTCGTCCGCGAGAGCTCGCAGCGCCCCGCCTGAGCGGTCCGACGACCCGCTCAGGCGCGATCGTGCAGCGTGATGCGGTAGCCGTCGGGGTCGGCGAACGTGAAGGTGCGGCCGAACGGGCCGTCGATCGGATCCGCGACGATCGTGTGCCCTGCGGCGGCGAGAGCGTCGTGGATCGCCTGCACGTCGCTGGCATGCAGCCAGATCGCGGCGCCGATCCCCGGCTGGTCGACGCCGTCGAGGTCTGTGCCGGGGGCGATATCGCGCAGTGCGAACGCGATCGGTGCGGTCTCGAAGACGACGGCATGCGGCGGCCCCGTCGGCGAGCGGACGAGGCCGAGGTACTGCTCGTAGAACGCCTGCGACGCGGCGAGGTCGCGAGTCTGGAGGGAGATGAAGTCGGGTCCGGTGACGGGCATGATGTGCTCTTTCCTGTGATGTCAGTTATCTGACACGGATCAATGTATGTCAGAATACTGACATGAGTCAAGACGGCGGCGGCATCGACCTCGACACATCGCTCGGATACCTCCTGAAGGAGGCCTCCAGTGCGCTGCGTTCGGCGATGGAGGAGGTGCTGCGTCCGCTCGGCATGACCATCACGCACTACTCGTGTCTCGAACTGCTCGCCCAGCGGCCCGGCCTCTCGAACTCCGAGCTGGCCCGCGGAGCGTTCGTGACGCGGCAGTCCATGAACGTGCTGCTGCAGGCGCTCGAGCGGGATGGATTCGTCACGAGACCGCCCGAGGCTCCGGTGGGCAAGGCGCTGCCGACGACGCTCACGCCGCGGGGGAGGAGCAGTCTGGCGCAGGCCACGGCCGCGGTGCGATCCGTCGAGGTGCGGATGCTCGCGGGCATGACCGACGACGAGCAGGCGGCTGCGCTCCGGGCGCTGCGGAGCATGGTGCGCTCGCTGCGCGATTCACCGCGATAAAGACAGGTTTGGCACCGCTCCAATCCTCGTCACGGCGGGGAAGTCGCCCTCGTTGTGCGGTGGTCGAGGGCTTGCGCTCGCAAAATGTATGCGCTTACAATCACTCATGCGGCTTCGGCCGCGGGGCGCCCCGACCCCCGGGACCCCCTTCATGACACAGACGACATGAGGTGGCAGTGTGGCGAAGACGCACATGCTCCGGCGCTGGCGGAGAGCCGCGATCGTGGGACTGGCGGCAGCAGCCGTCGTGCTCAGCGGTTGCAGCATCCAGATCAGTTCGCAGCCCGATCCATCGATCGGCGACGACACGATGCTCATCAATGCGGACAAGGGGAACCCGTTCTTCACGCGGAACTTCAATCCGTACCTCACCAACACGCGCACGGCGTCGAGGTGGATCTACGAGCCTCTGATCCTGGTGAACCCGCTCGACGGAACCGAGAACCCGTGGCTCGCGAGCGAATGGTCGCAGCCCGACGCCCGCACGGTCGTGATGACGATCCGCGACGACGTCGAATGGAGCGACGGCGAGAAGCTGACGCCCGATGACGTGGCGTTCACCTTCCAGTTGCTGAAGGACAATCCCTCGCTCGACATCAAGGGCGCCTGGCAGCACCTCGAGACCGTCGAGGTCGACGGCGACGACGTCATCATGCACCTTCAGACAGACGACGCCCCGTCGCTGCCGATCCTCGGTCAGACCATGATCGTGCCCGAGCACCTCTGGGCCGACGTGAAGGATCCGGGTACCTACCGCAACGAGAACCCGGTCGGCACCGGACCGTTCGTGCTCGGCAACTACAACGACCAGCAGTACTCGGTCGACAAGAACCCCGACTACTGGCAGGCCGACAAGATCGAGATCGAGCACATCATCCTGCCGTCCACGAACTCGCAGCTCGACACCGTCACCCGCGGCTACGACTGGGCCTACTCGTTCATCTCCGACGTCGAGGGCACCTGGGGTGCGGCCAGCGAGCACAACGCCTGGTGGTTCCCGCCGGGTGGAGTCATCGCGCTCATGCCGAACCTCGAGGTCGCTCCGTTCGACGACGTGAACGTGCGCCGCGGCATCGCCCTCTCGCTCGATCGCGAGGAGATCGCCGAGACCGCATCCGAGGGGTACATGGAACCCGCCGGGCAGACCGGGCTCATCCTCCCCAACCAGGAGGAGTACCTCGATCCGAGCATCCCCGACCAGGGCATGATCACCCAGGACACGGATGCCGCACTCGCCGCGTTCGCCGAGGCGGGGTACACCCTCGACGGTGACCGGCTCGTGGGCGCCGACGGCACGCAGCTCGAGTTCGCGCTGACGACCGCCAACGGCTTCTCGGACTGGACCCGCGCGGCGCAGACCGTGCAGAGCCAGCTCGCAGACGTCGGCGTCAAGGTGACTCTCAAGCTCCCGCAGCCGGCGGGATATCAGAGCGCCATCAGCAACGGCGACTTCGAGATGGCCATCGGCGGCATGGGCAACGGCAACGTCTACCAGGCGTTCAACAACCTGCTCTCGAGCGAGTTCTACGTGCCGTCCGGCGAGGCGACCGCGAACAACTTCGAGCGGTACCGCTCGGACGAGGCCGACGCCCTGCTCAAGGAGTACCGCGAGACCGTCGACCCCGCCCGCCAGACCGAGATCGTCGAGGAGCTGCAGGGCATCGTCTACGACGACCTGCCCGTCATCGGCCTCTACTACGGCGGGATCTGGGGCCTCTTCAACGACTCCAAGTTCACCGGCTGGCCCACAGAGGACGACCCGTACATGATTCCGCAGAACTACGACTCGGCGCCGCTGGGCATCTTCACCCGGCTCGAGCGCGTCAAGGAGGATGACCGATGAAGTACGTCCTCCAGAAGGTCGGCCTGTTCGTGCTCACGCTGTGGGCAGCGATCACGCTGAACTTCTTCCTTCCGCGCCTCATGCCCGGTTCGCCGGCAGACGCCGCGATCGCGAAGCTCTCGCAGAACGGTCCGGTGTCGGATGCGACGCGGGCCGCGATCGAGGCCCAGCTCGGCGTGCCGACCGGATCGATCTGGGATCAGTACGTGGCGTACCTCGGTCAGGTCGCACGACTCGACTTCGGTGTCTCGTACACGTTCTATCCGCAGAGCGTCTCGAGCATGGTCTCGACCGCACTGCCCTACACGATCGGCCTCGTCGGCATCGTCACGATCCTCGCGTTCGTGATCGGCACCCTGATCGGCACCGCCGCGGCCTGGCGCCGCGGCACATGGCTCGACAGCCTGCCGACTCTGACGGGGTCGTTCCTCAGCACCTTCCCGTACTTCTGGACGGCGCTGCTGCTGCTGTTCTTCTTCGGCTACGTGCTGCACTGGTTCCCGACGACGGGAGCGTATGCGGCGACGACCACGCCCGGGTTCACCTGGGACTTCATCGTCGACCTCGCGCAGCATGCGGTTCTCCCCGCGCTGACCATCCTGCTGACCTCGCTCGGCGGGTGGATCATCGGCATGCGCAACGCGATGATCAACACGCTGGGTGAGGACTACGTGACCTTCGCCGAGGCGAACGGTCTGCACGGTCGCACGATCGCCCTCCGCTACGCCGCGCGCAACGCGATCCTGCCGAACCTCACCGGCTTCGGGCTCACGCTCGGCGGTGTGGTCGGCGGATCGATCCTCGTGGAGCAGGTGTTCGGATACCCGGGCATCGGCTATCTGCTCTTCAACGCCGTGATCGGGCAGGACTACCCGCTCATGCAGGCGCTCTTCCTGATGATCACCGTCAGCGTGCTCATCGCCAACTTCCTCGTCGACATCCTGTACGGCGTGCTGGATCCAAGGACCCGCCGATGACCTCCACCATGAATGTCAAGGTTCCCTCCGACCGGATCGCGGCTCCCAGCCCGTGGCGCTCGTTCGCCCGGATGGTGGGCACCCTCTGGTCCAACGGCAAGGCCCGACTGGGCCTCATCATCCTCGGGCTGTTCGTCGTGGTCGCGGTGTTCGCACCGCTGCTCGCCCCGTACGGCCCCAAGGTCAACACGTTCGAGCGCAACGCCGATGCATCGGCCGCGCACTGGCTCGGCACCACCGCTGCAGGCGAGGACGTGCTGAGCCAGCTGATCTACGGTTCGCAGGTCAGTCTGCTGGTCGGCATGGCCGCCGGCATCCTCTCGACGATCGTCGCCGTGCTGATCGGTCTCAGCTGGGGCTACATGCGCGGTTTCCTGGGGGAGGTGGTCGGCTTCATCGTCAACCTCTTCCTCGTGATCCCCGGTCTCCCGCTCATGATCGTGATCGCCGCGTACCTGCAGAACGGCGGCATCCTGATGATCATCGCGGTCATCGTCGTCACCGGGTGGGCGTGGGGCGCGCGCGTGCTGCGCAGCCAGACCCAGTCGCTGCGAGGCAACGACTTCGTCACCTCGGCGCAGTTCTCGGGTGACAGCCGGGCGCGCATCGTGTTCCGCGAGATCCTGCCGAACATGACGTCGATCATCGCCGGCACGCTCTTCGGAGCAGCGACTGCGGCGATCCTCGCCGAGGCCGGACTCGAGTTCCTCGGGCTCGGCGACTCCAGCATCGTCAGCTGGGGGACGATGCTCTACTGGGCGCAGAACTCCAACTCCCTGCTCACCGGACAGTGGCTGCTGCTGTTCGCCCCCGGTCTCTGCATCGCCCTGCTCGCTCTGAGCCTGACACTGATCAACTTCGGCGTGGACGGCATCTCCAATCCGCGCCTGCGAGAGGGGAAGGGACGATGAGCGCCATGGAAGCGAACACCCCCGCGACCACGAACGACGTCCTGCTCGATGTCCAGGGCCTGTCCGTCGAGTACGCCTCCCCGGGTGCGACGCCGGTCACCGCCGTCGAGAACGTGTCGTTCACGCTGCGTCGGGGCGAGTTCGTCGGCCTCGTCGGCGAGTCGGGCTCGGGCAAGTCCACGCTCGGTTTCGCGCTGACACGGCTGCAGAAGCCGCCGGCTCGCATCAGTGACGGGCGGATCCTGTTCGACGGCCGCGACATCCGCGACCTCGACGCCGAGGAGCTGCGTCGACAGCGTCAGGGCGGGTTCGCGATGGTGCTGCAGTCGGGCATGAACGCGCTGAACCCCGTCCGCACGATCGGCAACCACTTCCGCGACATCTTCGCCGCGCACGGGCATGTGGCCCGAGACGCCCGGGATGCGAGGGCGAAGGAACTGGTCGGCAAGGTGGGTCTCGACCCTCTCGTGCTGTCGCGGTACCCGGGAGAGCTGTCGGGCGGAATGCGCCAGCGCGCGTCGATCGCCCTGGCTCTCTCGCTCGAGCCGCAGCTCATGGTGTTCGACGAGCCGACCACCGCGCTCGACGTGCTCGTGCAGCACGCGGTCATGGACACGATCCGCGACCTGCAGCGCTCCGAGCACTTCACCGCGATCCTCATCAGTCACGACCTCGGCATCGTGCTCGAGGCCACTGACCGCGTGATGGTCATGCACGAGGGGCGGATCGTCGAAGACGCGCCGAGCCTCGACATCCTGCACCGGCCGCAGGACGAGTACACGCGGATGCTGCTGAGCCACTACGCCGACCCTCGGGCCGAGTCGATCTCGATCCCCGGTTTCGTCGACCTCGGCACCCGGCGTCGCGAGGGGCACTCGCGCACCGATCTGACCGAGACCCTGCCCACGGTGTCGCAGCGCGACACCCGACGAGCCGATGCCGCGATCGTGGTCGAGGGCGTCTCCAAGCGCTACCCGGCCCCCCGTCGGGGGGAGAAGCCCGTGACGGCGGTCGACGACGTGTCGTTCCGTCTCGAGCCCGGTGAGGCGCTGGCGCTCGTGGGTGCGTCGGGGTCGGGCAAGTCGACGATCGCGAAGCTCATCACCGGGGTCGAGAAGCAGACCGAGGGCACCGTGCGCTTCGGTGACGTCGACGTCGCGACGCTGGGCCGCAAGGGCCTCCGCGATCTGCGCAAGGACGTGCAGATGGTGTTCCAGGATCCGTATGCCGCGCTGAATCCGCTGCACACGGTCGAGTACGCGCTCAGCCGGCCGATCCGCAACTACACGCCGCTGCGAGGGCAGGAGGCGAGGGCTCGCGTGCTCGAGCTGCTCGAGACGGTGGGGCTGACGCCGGTCGAGCAGTTCGCGGCGAAGCTGCCGCACCAGCTCTCGGGCGGCCAGCGTCAGCGTGTCGTCATCGCCCGGGCGCTGGCCAGTGATCCGCAGGTGCTGATCGCCGACGAGCCCGTGTCGATGCTCGACGTGTCGCTCCGAGCCGGTGTGCTCGCGCTGCTCGAGGATCTGCGCGAACGGTGGGGCATCAGCATGCTCTACATCACGCACGACCTGCTCAGCGCGCGTCTCGTCACCGAGAACATCCTCGTGCTCAACAGCGGCCGCGTCGTCGAACGCGGCGAGACATCTCAGGTGCTTCAGCATCCGGAGGACCCGTACACGGTCCAGCTGCTGGATGCGGTGCCGAACCCGGCGCGGGCCGAACGCTGACCGAAGACCATCGCAAGACGAAAGGAGCACTCGTGCTCACATTCCCTGACGGCTTTCTCTGGGGTGCTGCGACCGCAGCCCATCAGGTGGAGGGGAACAACACGACCAGCAACTGGTGGGCCATGGAGCATGCTCCCGGCTCGCCCATGGTGGAGCCCTCGGGCGACGCCGCCGATCACTTCCACCGGTACCCGGAGGACATGCGGCTGCTGGCGGATGCCGGTCTGAACTCGTACCGCTTCTCTATGGAGTGGGCCCGCATCGAGCCCGAGCGCGGGTTCGTCTCGCGGGCGATGCTCGATCACTATCGCCGCATGATCGACACGGCTCGCGAGAACGGGCTCGACCCCACGGTGACCCTGATGCACTTCACCGTGCCGCAGTGGTTCCAGAAGGACGGCTTCTGGCGTGCGGACGACGCGGTCGACCTGTTCTCGCGCTACGTCGAGACGGTGCTGCCGATCCTCGAGGGCGTGACCTACGTCTGCACGATCAACGAGCCGAACATCGCGGCGATGCTCGCCGGGGGAGAGGATGCGGCCAACCTCGTCGCGTTCGGACTGCCGAACCCCGACCTCGCTGTCGCCGACACGCTGCTCGACGCGCACCACCGTGCGACCGAGATCCTGCACTCCGTCTCGGGCGTGCAGGCCGGATGGACGATCGCCACGCAGGCCTTCCACTCCACCGGCGAGCCCGGCGCAGACGAGATGCTCGCCGAGTACGGCGACCCGCGTGATCACTGGTACCTCGACCAGTCGGCGGGCGACGACTTCGTCGGCGTGCAGGCCTACACGCGCACCTTCATCGGACCCGAGGGGCCGCGGCCGGTCGCCGACGATGTCGAGACGACGCTCACCGGGTGGGAGTTCTTCCCCGAGGCGCTCGAGATGGGCGTGCGCAGCGCCTGGGAGCGCAGCGGTGGAGTGCCGGTGCTCGTGACCGAGAACGGCATCGCGACCGCCGACGACACTCGTCGCATCGCCTACACGCAGGGCGCGCTCGAGGGTCTGCACCGGGCGATCTCCGACGGCATCGAGGTGAAGGCGTACCAGCACTGGAGTGCACTCGACAACTACGAGTGGGCGAGCGGATTCCGTCCGACCTTCGGCCTGATCGGCTTCGACCACGAGACGTTCGAGCGCTCGCCGAAGCCGTCGCTCGCCTGGCTCGGCGAGGTCGCGCGTCGTAACGGGCTCTGAGCCGGACGACCCCGGGGCTCTGCCCCGGGGTTACCCTCGGATCATGAGCCATGCAACCCGTACGACGCGCRGTGACAGGCTCCGATCGGCGGCCGCCGGGCTGAGTGCGGCGGTCGTCGCGGTCGGCCTGGCGGAGCTGGTGGCCGCCATCGTCGAACCGAGCGCGAGTCCGTTCGCCGTGATCGGCAGCGGGCTCATCGACCTCGCGCCCAGCTGGGCGAAGGACACCGCGATCGCGCTGTTCGGCACCGGCGACAAGGTCGCGCTCCTCACCGGGATCGCCATCGTGCTGGCAGGACTGGCGGCGCTCGCCGGCATCCTGGAATCCCGCCGGGCGGGAGTGGGGTCGACGATCCTCGCTGCTCTCGGCGTGCTCGCTCTGGTGGCCGCGATGATCCGTCCTGGTGCGGGACCGTTCGCCTGGCTCCCCGGCCTCGTCGCGGGAGTGACGGCGGTCGTCGCGCTGCGGCTGCTCATGCGCAAGGTGCACCCGGTGCCGTATCTCCGCGCCGAGCATGAGGAGCGCCGACAGTTCCTCCTGTGGACCGTCGGCGTCGCAGCCACCGGCATCGTGGCGCTCGCCATCGGCAACGCGGCCCGCGGCGTGACCCGGTCCATCGAGGCGGTGCGGTCCACACTGCGCCTGCCGAAGGCCGCCACGCCGGCGCCGGCAGTGCCGGTCGCCGCAGAACTCGACATCCAGGGGCTTGCGCCCGTCGTCACCCCGAATGCGCAGTTCTACCGCATCGACACCGCTCTGATCGTGCCGCGCATCGACCCGGCCGATTGGTCGATCCGCATCCATGGGATGGTCGACCGAGAGATCGTGGTCACGTGGGACGAACTGCTCGCCCTGCCGATGCAGGAGTCGCATGTGACGCTCGCGTGCGTGTCGAACGAGGTGGGCGGAGACCTGATCGGCAACGCCCTGTGGCTCGGGCATCCGGTGCGCGAGCTCCTCGCGCGGGCGGGCGTCGACCCGGACGCCGACATGGTGCTGTCGACCTCGTCCGACGGATTCACGGCCTCGACACCCCTCGAGGCTCTCACCGACGACCGCGACGCCCTGCTCGCGGTCGGCATGAACGGTGATCCGCTGCCCATCGAGCACGGTTTTCCGGTGCGCATGGTGGTGCCGGGGCTCTACGGCTATGTCTCTGCGACCAAGTGGGTGACCGACCTCGAGGTCACGCGGTTCGACCGGGCGACCGCGTACTGGACCGACCGCGGGTGGTCGGAGCGCGGACCGATCAACCTGCAGTCGCGCATCGACGTGCCCCGTCGCGGGACTCGGATCGAGGCGGGTGACGCCGTGATCGCCGGCATGGCATGGCAGCAGCATGTGGGAGTCGAGGGCGTCGAGGTGCGGATCGACGAGGGCGCATGGCGTCGGGCCGAGCTCGCCACCGCGATCTCCGACGACACCTGGGTGCAGTGGCGCCTCGACTGGTCGGCCGAGAGCGGAGCGCACACGATCGAGTGCCGGGCGATCAGCGCCGACGGCGAGACGCAGACCTCGGATCCGGCCGACGTCGTGCCCGACGGCGCTCAGGGGTGGCATCGCATCGAGGTCTCGGTCGCCTGAGCGTAACGACCCCCTGCATCCCACCTAGAATTGTCCCCATGCCCGCAGGCGAATCGTTCTACATCACCACGCCCATCTACTACCCCTCCGATGTGCCTCACATCGGTCACGGGTACACCTCGGTGGCGGTCGACGCGCTCGCGCGCTGGCACCGTCAGGGCGGCGATGACACGTGGATGCTCACGGGCACCGACGAGCACGGCCAGAAGATGCTCCGCGCGGCGGCGGCGAACAACGTCACCCCGCAGGAGTGGGTCGACAAGCTCGTCACCGAGGCGTGGTTCCCGCTGCTGAAGACCCTCGATGTCGCGAACGACGACTTCATCCGCACCACGCAGGAGCGCCACGAGACCAATGTGCAGACGTTCTTCCAGCGTCTGTACGACCGCGGGTACATCTACGCGGGCGAGTACGAGGCGCTGTACTGCGTCGGCTGCGAGGAGTTCAAGCCCGAGTCCGAGATCGTCGACGGCACAGGTCCGTTCGAGGGTCTGAAGGTGTGCGTGATCCACTCGAAGCCCCTCGAACTCCTGCAGGAGAAGAACTACTTCTTCAAGCTCAGCGAGTTCCAGGACCGCCTGCTCGAGCTCTACAAGACGCAGCCCGACTTCGTGCGCCCCGACTCCGCGCGCAACGAGGTCGTCTCCTTCGTCAGCCAGGGGCTGAAGGACCTCTCGATCTCGCGCTCGACGTTCGACTGGGGCATCCCGCTGCCGTGGGACGAGTCGCACGTCATCTACGTGTGGGTCGACGCGCTGCTCAACTACGCCACCGCCGTCGGGTACGGCTCCGATCCGGAGACGTTCGACCGCCGCTGGCCCGCCTATCACGTGGTCGGAAAGGACATCCTGCGCTTCCACGCGGTGATCTGGCCCGCGCTGCTGATGGCCGCCGGGCTCGACGTGCCCAAGGGCGTGTTCGCGCACGGCTGGCTGCTGGTCGGCGGCGAGAAGATGTCGAAGTCGAAGCTCACCGGCATCGCACCGACCGAGATCACCGATGTCTTCGGCTCCGACGCGTACCGCTATTACTTCCTCTCCGCGATCGCGTTCGGTCAGGACGGGTCGTTCTCGTGGGAGGACCTCTCGGCCCGTTACCAGGCCGAGCTCGCGAACGGCTTCGGCAACCTTGCCTCGCGCACCACGGCGATGATCGAGAAGTACTTCGAGGGCATCGTGCCGCCCCCCGCCGACTACACCGAGAAGGATCTCGAGATCCAGAGGATCGTCGCGGATGCGGCGTCGAACGCGGATGCCGCGATCGAGCAGTTCCGCATCGACGAGGCCATCTCGTCGATCTGGACGATCGTCGATGCGCTGAACGGCTACATCACCGCGAACGAGCCGTGGGCGCTGGCCAAGCAGGCGAACAGCGGAGACGAGGCTCAGCGCGGCCGTCTGGGCACGGTGCTCTACACCTGCGCCGAGGGCCTGCGTGCGCTCGCGGTGCTGCTCTCGCCGGTGATGCCGCAGTCGACGGAGAAGCTCTGGGTCGCCCTCGGCGCTGCCGAGAGCCTCGGACGTCTGCAGGATCAGCCGATCCGTGAGGCCGGAGCCTGGGGAGCGCTGCGCCCCGGAACCAGCGTCAACGGCCTCAGCCCGCTGTTCCCGCGTGTGGAGTCCAACGCCTGAGCATGACGTACGTGCAGCAGCGAGACGGCGAGGGACGCAAGAACCTGCGGTATCCGGCGGCCCCCGAGCCGCTGTCCGTGCCCGTGTACGACAACCACGCGCATCTCGAGATCCTCGACGGCGATGAGCCGCTGTCGCTGACCGAGCAGCTGAATCGGGCCCAGGCCGTGGGCATCGCCGGGGTGGTGCAGGCGTCGGGTGACATCGAGTCTTCTCGGTGGGCGGTCGAGGCGGCGGAATCGGACTCCCGTGTGCTCGCGGCTGTCGCGATCCACCCGAACGACGCGCCTGCCTACGCCGAAGATGGGCGCCTCGATGAGGCCATCGCGGTGATCGACGAGCTCGCCGCGCACCCCCGCACGCGGGCGATCGGCGAGACGGGGCTCGACTTCTTCCGCACCGAGCCCGAGCGCCGAGCACCGCAGTTCGAGTCCTTCGAGGCGCACATCGCGCTCGCCAAGAAGCATGGCATCGCGATGCAGATCCATGACCGCGACGCGCATGACGCGGTCCTCGAGACGCTGACGCGGGTGGGTGCCCCCGACCGGACCGTGTTCCACTGCTTCTCGGGTGACGACGAGATGGCCCGGATCTGTGCGGATGCCGGATATCACCTGTCGTTCGCGGGCAACGTCACGTTCAAGAACGCGCAGAATCTGCGCGACGCGCTGAAGGTGACACCGCTGGATCGCATCCTGGTCGAGACCGACGCGCCGTTCCTCACCCCGACGCCGCTGCGCGGCCGGCCGAACGCCCCGTATCTCGTGCCAATCACGGTGCGCTTCATGGCAGCCGAGCTCGGCATCGAGGTCGACGAGCTCTCTGCCCAGCTCGCCGCGAACACCCTGCGGGTCTACGGCTCGTTCGACTGAGTCTCGATCGCCTGCGTGTCGGAGACCGGCTTCGCCGACACGATCTGCGAGATCGGCTTCCACACGAACAGCAGTGTGAGCGCAGCGCCGACGAACGCGAACCACCACGGAGCGGTGAGACCCCAGAACTGCGCGATCACGCCGCCCAGTGCCTGTCCGATCACCATGCCGCCGAACACGCCGACCATATTGACCGAGGCGACCCGGCCCTGCAGCTCGGGCGGCACGAGGCGCTGACGGACGGTCGTCGAGATCGTGCCCCAGATGAACGCGTAGGCGCCGAAGACGAACATGATCACGAGCGCGACCCACCCGGTGCTGGTGAGCGCGAAGGCGAGGTGCATCAGCACTTCGAGAGAAAGCACGACGCGCATGAGCGTCGCGAACGACACGTGTCGTTCGAGCCACCCGAAGCACAGCGTGGCGAGGATGCCACCGGCGGCGGACGCCGTGGTCAGCGCTCCATAGCCGACGGCGCCCATGTTCAGGTGCTCGGTGGCGTAGAGCACGAGCACGCCCCAGGGGGCCGCCCAGGTCACGTTGAAGACCAGGATGATGAGCACGAGCATCCGCACCGGCGGGTTCTGCCAGAGCCACCGCAGGCCCTCGGCGATGTCGGTGTGCACGTGCGTCTTCTCGGCGTCGCCCGTCGCCCGGGGCGGAACCGGCGTGCGGGCCATGCGCGAGATCAGCACGACCGCGAGGAGCACGCAGAGGACCTCGAGCAGGAAGGGCCACGCCGTGCCCGCGGCGAAGAGGAAGGCTCCCAGCGGAGGACCCGCGAACTGGTTCGCGACGAGGTACCCGGCCTGCAGACGCGCGTTGCCGATGCCCAGATCGGCGGGCTTCACGAGCATCGGCAGCAGCGTGCTTCCCGCCGTGTCGACGAAGACCTCTGCCGTGCCGTAGAGGAAGGCCACAGCGAGCACGATCCAGATGTTCGCCGTGCCGGTGAGCAGGAACGCGCAGAGACCTGCGAGCACCACGGCCCGCGCCGCGTTGGCGAACATCACGAGGCGTCGGCGGTCGAACCGGTCGGCGATCGCACCGGCGTGCAGCCCGAACAGCAGCCACGGAAGGAACTGCATGATCGCGCCGGCGGCGACGAGGATCGGCGATGACGTCATCGAGGCGATGAGCAGGGGAGCGGCCGCCAGAGCGACGCCGTCTCCGACGTTGCTCGTCCACGACGATGCGAGCAGCCAGCGGAAATCCCTGCCCATCCGACGGGGCGCGATCAGTTCACCGAGGGAGGGCACCACAGAAGACTACTGGCGGGTTCGGACACCGGTGAGGGGTGGGGGACAATGGAGCAATGACAGTCACCCTGCTCGGCGCCACCGAGATCCGCCGCCTCGCCGCTGAGCTCGACGTCACCCCGACCAAGAAGCTCGGACAGAACTTCGTCGTCGATGCGAACACCGTGCGCAAGATCGTGCACGCCGCCCGCGTGCAGCCGGGGGAGCGGGTCGTCGAGGTCGGGCCGGGGCTCGGTTCGCTCACCCTCGCGATCCTCGAGACCGGGGCATCCGTCACCGCCGTCGAGATCGACCACCGGCTCGCAGCCCGACTCGCCCAGACCGCGGTCGAGCACGGCGTTCCCGCCGAGAGGCTCACGGTCGTCGATGCCGACGCGCTGCGCATCACCGAGCTGCCCGGCGAACCCACCGTGCTGGTCGCGAATCTCCCCTACAACGTCTCCGTCCCCGTGCTGCTGCACTTCCTCGAGAACTTCTCGTACCTGAAGCGCGGCGTCGTGATGGTGCAGGCCGAGGTCGCCGAGCGCATCGCGGCCAAGCCAGGGTCGAAGATCTACGGCACCCCGAGCGTCAAGGCGGCCTGGTACGGCGAATGGAGGCTCTCGGGCACCGTGTCCCGTCAGGTCTTCTGGCCGGTGCCCAACGTCGACAGCCTCCTCGTCGGCTTCGACCGGTCGGAGGGCGAGCGCGGCACGGAGGATGAACGCCGACTCACCTTCAAGATCGTGGATGCCGCCTTCAACCAGCGCCGCAAGATGCTGCGTCAGGCGCTGTCCGAGCTCTTCGGCAGCTCGGCCGCGGCATCCGAGATCCTGATCGCGGCAGGAGTCGCGCCGACCGCCCGCGGCGAGGATCTCACGGTCGACGACTATCACCGTATTGCGCGGCACGTCGCCCAGATCGAAGACACCGTCATCACCGGCTAACCTGGCACGGTGACCGAGTCTCCCCGCTTCCGTCCCAATGTCCCTGAGCTCCACCGGCCGTACGCTGCCGACGAGAGCCGCTACCAGCAGTTCGAGTACCGCCAGGTCGGCTCCTCGGGGCTCTACCTGCCGCCGATCTCGCTGGGCCTGTGGTGGAACTTCGGCGACAACATCCCGCTCGACAACCAGCGCGCACTGCTGCGTCACGCGTTCGACCGGGGCATCACCCACTTCGACCTCGCGAACAACTACGGGCCGCCCTACGGCTCCGCCGAGAAGAACTTCGGTCGCATCTTCGCCGAGGACTTCCGCCCCTATCGCGACGAGCTGATCATCTCGTCGAAGGCGGGCTGGGACATGTGGCCGGGGCCGTACGGCGACCTCGGGAGCCGCAAGTACATCCTCGCGAGTGCCGAGCAGTCGCTCACGCGCATGGGTCTCGACCACGTCGACATCTTCTACTCGCACCGTGCAGACCCGGTGACCCCGGTCGCCGAGACCATCGGAGCACTCGACACACTCGTGCGTCAGGGCAAGGCGCTCTACGTGGGCATCTCGTCGTACAGCGCCGAGCGCACGGCCGAGGCCGTCGCCGTCGCCACCGAGCTCGGCACCCCGCTCGTCATCCACCAGCCCGCCTATTCGATCCTCAACCGCTGGGTCGAAGACGGGCTCACCGAGAAGCTCGAGCAGTCCGGCGTCGGCGCGATCGCCTTCACGCCGCTGGCGCAGGGGCTCCTCACCGACAAGTACCTCGGTGACGGCACCGCAGCCCGGGCCCAGAAGCGCGGGTCGCTGCCCGATGCTCCGCTGTCGGATGCCGCTGTGGAGACGCTCCGGTCGCTCAACGCCATCGCCGAGGGGCGGGGGCAGTCGCTGGCTCAGATGGCGATCCAGTGGACGCTGCGCAACCCGGTGGTCGCCTCCGCACTGGTCGGGGCGTCGCGCCCCGAGCAGCTCGACGAGAACATCGCCGCCGTCAACGGACCGGCATTCACGGCCGACGAGCTCAGCCGCATCGATGAGGCGGCCGGCGCCATCGACGTCGACCTGTGGGCGTCGTCCACGGAGCTGTGACGGGAAGACCGAGATGAGCTTCGCCGCCCCCGTCGATTCCGTGCACGTGCGCGCGCCAGGCAAGATCAACGTCTACCTGGGCGTGGGCGGCCGTCACGACGACGGGTACCACGCGCTGGCTACCGTGTTCCAGGCGGTGTCGCTCTATGAGGACGTGATCGCCCGGCACGCCGACGACTTCTCGATCACGGTGTCGGGCGTGGACGATCCCGACACGGTGCCGCTGGACGACCGCAACCTCGCGATGCGGGCGGCGAAGCTGCTCGCGACCGCAGCCGAGTACGGCGGCGGGGTGGCGCTCGAGATCCGCAAGAGCGTGCCGGTCGCCGGAGGCATGGGAGGCGGGTCAGCGGATGCCGCTGCCGCCCTCGTGGCCTGCGATGCGCTGTGGGGCACCGGGTTCTCGACGGCGCGCCTGCACGAGCTCGCAGCACGCCTCGGTGCCGATGTGCCCTTCGCGCTGCACGGCGGCACCGCCGTCGGCACCGGTCGGGGAGACCAGTTGAACCCGGCATTGGCGAGGGGACGCTTCGACTGGGTGCTCGTCCCGAGTGACGAGGGCCTGTCGACGCCGGTCGTGTACGCGCGGCTCGATGCCCTGCGTGATGCCGAGGGCGCGCTCGCCGACGATCCGCCGCTGTCGCTCGAGGTTCCGGCGCCCGTGCTGCAGGCGCTGCGCTCGGGAGACCCGGATCTGCTGTCCGAGAGCATCTACAACGACCTGCAGGAAGCCGCCCTGCACGAGCGGCCGGAACTCGAGACGACGATCCTGCGTGGCATCCATGCCGGTGCGCTGCAGGGGATCGTGTCCGGTTCAGGGCCCACCGTCGCACTCCTCTGCGCGAGCCCCGAGGGTGCGCAGGAAGTGCAGTCGCTGCTGCGCGAGCACGGGCTCGAGTCGCTGCACGTGCATGGCCCGGTGCCGGGCGCGCGCATCCTCGCTTGACCCGCCCCGCCGCCCCCTCACGTCGGCGACGTGCGTTCGGCGCGCCTGGCGTACATAATGAAGTGACGATGTGACCGTGCACATACAAGGAGGTCTGTGATGTCGACTGCCTCCGAGCGTGCCCGGATGCCGAGCATCCGCGACGTCGCTCGACTCGCGGGGGTGTCGCACCAGACGGTCTCGAGGGTGCTGAACGATCACGCCAGCATCCGCCCCGAGACCAAGGCCAAGGTGCTCGACGCCATCGCGGTGCTCGACTACCGGCCCAATCTCGCAGCGCGGGCGCTCGTGACCAGCAAGTCCAACATGCTGGGCATCCTCGCGGCGACCGTGGGGGAGTTCGGGCCCACGTCCTCGATCGTCGGGATCGAGGATGCCGCCCGCGAGGAGGGGTACTCGGTCTCGACGCTGAACCTCTCGGCCACGACGCCGGAGGCGATCGGCAACGCCCTGCGGCAGCTGGCGCGCGAGCAGGTCGACGGCATCGTGGTGCTCGCCCCGCAGGTGCGGGCTTTCCATGTGCTCAAGGGCATGGCGGTCGAGATGCCGTTCGTGTCGCTGCAGACCGCCTCGGGCTCCGACGGGGTGACACTGTCGGCAGACCAGGTCGCCGGTGCCCGCGCCGCCACCGAGCATCTGATCGGGCTCGGACACAGCGACATCATCCACATCGCAGGGCCCCAGGACTGGATCGAGGCAGAGTCGCGCATGCGCGGGTACCTGGACGCGCTGCGCGAAGCCGATCTTCCGACCTTCCCGCCCATCCGCGGCGACTGGACGGCCGACTTCGGCTACTTCGCGGGCAAGGAACTGTCGCGCCGCCGCGATTTCACGGCCGTGTTCGTCGCGAACGACCAGATGGCCATCGGTCTGATGCACGGCTTCCGGGATGCCGGCGTCCGCGTGCCCGAGGATGTGAGCGTCGTCGGCTTCGACGACATCCCCGTCGCCGCGCATGTCGCGCCGACTCTGAGCACCGTGCATCAGGACTTCCCCGAGCTCGGGCGTCGGGCGGTGCGGATCCTGCTCGCGCAGATCCGGGGTGAGCAGGTGCCCGAGTTCGGGCCGCTCCAGACCACCCTGCGCACGAGGGAATCGTCCGCACCTCGATAGAGCCACAATTTGGCTCGTGGTCTTGACAGCGTCTCGGCGAGCGTAGACTATGTAATCCAATGTGAACGGTCACATCGAAGGTGACCGCCCGTCGCGAGGAAGATCTTGTGAGCACCACAGCAACGTTGCCGGTCGTGTCAGGCCCCATCCTGGAGATGCGCAGCATCACCAAGGAGTTCCCGGGTGTCAAGGCGCTGTCCGACGTGTCCATCACCGTCCGCGCAGGCGAGATCCATGCGATCTGCGGGGAGAACGGCGCCGGGAAGTCGACCTTGATGAAGGTCCTCTCCGGCGTGTACCCCTACGGCACGTACGAGGGGGACATCCTGCTCTACGGCGAGGAGCAGCGCTACCGCGACATCGCGGCGAGCGAGCAGGCCGGAATCGCGATCATCCACCAGGAGCTCGCGCTGATCCCCGAGCTCTCGATCACCGAGAACATCTTCCTCGGCAACGAGATCCGCAGCTTCGGCAAGATCGACTGGCGCGCACAGCGCCAGCGCACGGTCGAGCTGCTGGCTCGCGTCGGCCTGCGTGAAGACCCCGACGTGGCCATCAAGACGCTCGGTGTCGGCAAGCAGCAGCTGATCGAGATCGCCAAGGCCCTCAACAAGGACGTCAAGCTCCTCATCCTCGATGAGCCCACCGCGGCGCTGAACGAGAACGACTCGCAGCACCTGCTCGATCTGATCCTCGGCCTCAAGGCCAAGGGCATCGCGTCGATCATGATCAGCCACAAGCTCAACGAGATCGAGCAGATCGCCGACGAGATCACGATCATCCGCGACGGTCGCACGGTCGAGACGCTCGACATCTCGCGCGGTGAGATCAACGAGGACAGGATCATCCGCGGGATGGTCGGACGCTCGCTCGAGAGCCGATACCCAGACCGCACCCCCGAGATCGGGGAGGTGTTCTTCGAGGTCAAGGACTGGTGGGTGCAGCACCCGACCGTCTCCGAGCGCATGGTCGTCAAGGGATCGAACCTCAACGTCCGCCGCGGCGAGGTCGTCGGCATCGCCGGGCTGATGGGCGCGGGCCGCACCGAGTTCATGATGAGCATCTTCGGCCGCTCCTACGGCAACTTCCAGGGCGGACAGATCATCAAGGACGGCCGGGAGATCTCGATCCCCGACGTCTCGTCCGCCATCAAGCACGGACTGGCGTACGTGAGCGAGGACCGCAAGGTGCTCGGCCTCAACCTGCTCGACACCATCAAGCGGTCGGTCGTGGCGGCCAAGCTGTCGAAGATCTCGAAGCGCGGCGTCGTCGACGAGCGCGAGGAGTACTCGGTCGCCGAGCGCTACCGCAAGGCGCTGCGCATCAAGACGCCGAGCGTCGAAGAGGGCGTCGGCAAGCTCTCGGGAGGAAACCAGCAGAAGGTCGTGCTGGCGCGGTGGATGTTCACCGACCCCGACCTGCTGATCCTCGACGAGCCCACCCGCGGCATCGACGTGGGTGCGAAGTACGAGATCTACGCGATCATCAACGAGCTCGCCTCGCAGGGCAAGGGAGTCATCGTCATCTCCAGCGAGCTGCCCGAACTGCTCGGCATCTCCGACCGCATCTACACAGTCTTCGAAGGTCGGGTCACCGACTGCATCCCGGCCGACCAGGCGACACCCGAGGCCCTCATGCGCAGCATGACCTCCGCGACTCAGAAAGCATCAGCATGACCACCGACCTCACGACAACGAAGCGCGGCTTCCACTTCGGCGACATCCGCAAGATGTTCGGAAGCAACGGCACCTCGTCGCTGCGCCAGTTCGGCATCCTGGGCAGCCTCATCGTCATCATCGCCCTCTTCGAGATCCTGACGCTGCTCCGCAACGGGCCGAACGGCGCGACGCTGACCTCGGGCAACCTGATCAACGTCATCAACCAGTACTCGTTCATCCTGATCCTCGCGATCGGCATGGTGATGGTCATCATCATGGGGCACATCGACCTGTCGGTCGGCTCGGTGGCGGCGTTCACCGGCATCATCGTCGCGAAGTCGATGGCTGACTGGAACCTCCCTTGGCCGGCGGCGATCCTCCTGGGCCTCGGTGTGGGTGCCCTCGTGGGTGCCTGGCAGGGATTCTGGGTGGCATATGTCGGGGTGCCCGCGTTCATCGTGACGCTCGCCGGCATGCTCTTCTTCCGCGGCGCGCAGCAGTGGATCGGTGACGCTCAGACGATTCCGGTGCCCAAGGGCTTCCAGGTGATCGGCACCGGCTATCTGCCCGAGGTCGGGCTTCCGCTCGACTTCAACGTGCCGACGATGCTCCTCGCCCTGGTCGCCGTGGCGTGGCTGGTCTTCTGGGAGATCCGCACCCGTCGCCAGCAGCACAAGATGGGCTCCGACAGTGCGCCTCTGTGGGTCAGCGTGGTCAAGGTCGTGCTGCTCTCGGTCGTCGTCCTCGCCGCGGCGTGGATGTTCGCGACCGGTCGCCCCGGCACGAGCTTCCCGGTTCCGGGTCTGATCCTGCTCGCCCTGGTCATCATCTACTCGTTCATCACTCGCAACACCGTGTTCGGCCGTCACATCTACGCAGTGGGTGGCAACCGTCAGGCCGCACGCCTCTCGGGTGTGAAGGACCGCTGGGTCGACTTCTTCGTCATGATGAACATGTCGATGATGGCCGCCCTCGCCGGCATGATCTTCGTCGCCCGTTCGCAGGCGTCCGGACCGAACGACGGCACCGGCTGGGAGCTCGACGCCATCGCATCCGTGTTCATCGGTGGCGCCGCCGTCGCCGGTGGCATCGGCACCGTGATCGGATCGATCATCGGTGGTCTTGTCATGGCGTTCCTCAACAACGGTCTCGCTCTGCTCGGCCAGGGTGCCGACGTCGTCTCGATGATCAAGGGCCTCGTGCTCCTGCTCGCGGTCGGCATCGACGTCTGGAACAAGCAGCAGGGCCGCCCGTCTCTCATCGGTTTCATGATGCGTCGCTCGAGCCGCCAGCAGGACCCGGCCACCGAGACGTTCGAACCCAACAGGACTTACCAAGCCCCTCCCGTCGACAAGACAAGGGCCGAGTAAGCGGAATCTCCGCGCAGTGCTCGCACGCAGAATCCGTCACATCACACAGAAAGAGATCACATGAAGAAGATCATCGTCACAGCGACAGCGCTCGTCGCGACGGCTGCCTTCGCACTCACGGGCTGCTCCGGTGAGCGCGGCGGCGGAACCGACACGGGATCCGGCGAAGAGGCCGAAGCAGGCTTCGAAGCAGGCTCCCCGATCGGTGTCGCGCTTCCCGACAAGACCAGTGAGAACTGGGTCCTCGCGGGTCAGCTCTTCACGGACGGCCTCGAAGAGGCCGGCTTCAAGGCCGACGTGCAGTACGCTCCGGCGAGCAACACGGTCGCCGAGCAGCAGAACCAGATCCAGGCCATGGTCACCAACGGTGCCAAGGTCATCATCATCGGCGCGAAGGATGGCAAGCAGCTCGCCACCCAGGTGCAGGCCGCCAAGGATGCCGGCGCGTACGTGATCGCGTACGACCGTCTGATCGAGAACACCGAGGCCGTCGACTACTACGTCGCGTTCGACAACTTCAAGGTCGGCCAGTTGCAGGGCCAGGCTCTGCTCGACGGACTCGCCGAGCGTGCGGGCCACGAGGCTCCGTACAACATCGAGCTCTTCTCGGGCTCGCCGGATGACGCCAACTCGAAGGTCTTCTTCGACGGCGCCATGGACGTGCTCCAGCCGGAGATCGACAACGGCAACCTCGTCGTCGTGTCCGGTCAGACCGAGATCGCGCAGACCGCGACCGAGGGCTGGCTTCCGGAGAACGCGCAGAACCGCATGGACACGCTGCTGACCTCGTCGTACAGCGGTGACACCGTGGTCGACGGTGTGCTGTCGCCGAACGACACCCTTGCTCGTGCCATCATCACGTCGGTGCAGCAGGCCGGCAAGCCGGTTCCGGTCGTCACGGGTCAGGACTCCGAGGTCGAGTCGGTGAAGTCGATCATGGAGGGCATCCAGTACTCCACGATCAACAAGGACACCGCGCTGCTCGTCGAGCAGTCGATCAAGATGGTCGGCCAGCTGCAGGCGGGCGAGACCGTCGATGTCAACGACGAAGAGTCGTACGACAACGGCGCGAAGATCGTTCCGGCATACCTGCTCGACCCGATCATCGTCACGAAGGAGAACGCCGCTGAGGCGTACGCCAACGTGCCGAGCCTCCTCGAGATCGTGAAGTCGTACCAGTAAGCGATTCCGCTCGAACAACGACGAGCCGTCCGGACCTTCGGGTCCGGGCGGCTCTTCGCCATGTCGGGTCGACTTTTCACACCTCGCGCGGGCGAGCCGCTGGCGGGAAGCGGACGTCCTGTCGGAGGACGTCCGCACACGGTGCGCTAGCCCCAGAGGGGGTCGTCGGGATCGGGAGAGTCTGTGCCGTCGGCATCTGTCATGATGCGCGCTTCAGCGATCCACGACGTCAGAGGGCCATCGCGGAGGAGATGAGGTCGCGGTGTGTCGAGCAAAACGGAGGCGGTCACCTTGTCCAGCGGCTCATCGCTTGCGAAGATGACGACGTTGCCGAGTGGCCCTTCCGCATCTTCCGGCTCTGTGTCAAGCACGACAGCGACGTGATCGAACACGGTGCTCAGGGTCGCGGCCTGTCGTCGTGAGTATTCGAACGGATGCCCGTCGAGCAGGTTCACGGCGACCACGCCCGCTGCTGCGGAGCGCGCGGCGACCCGGCGGTAGAACTCCTGGCTGGCCACACGATGCCGGATGACGGCGGCATCCCAGAGATCGACGACGGTGAAGCACGCCTCCACCCAGTCGGTGTCGATCGCGGTGCGATAACTCACTGCGTCGTCAAGTCCGGGGGATGGAGATGACTGCACCGGCGATGTCTTCTCATTCGGAAAAGCGGCGTCCGCGACCGTCCGAGCGTCACCGAGGATGACTCGTATGTCAGACCCGGGAGGCAATGGCAGCGCGTCGATGACGGCGGCGTAGAGCGCGGGTTCGAACTCCACCACCAGCTGAGGTGACCCGGCGCGCGCCGCCTGGACGTAGCGTGCCAGCGTGAGTGCTCCGGCCCCCAGATGCACGGTGAACAGCGGCGCTTCCGGCTCGGCGGCGGCATCCATTGCGCGGGCGATGTGTTGGGTGTAGCTGTACTCGAGGGAGGTGGGTTCGGTGATCGAGACGACGGACTGCGCAATTCCATCCACGCTGAGCTCGAAGCGACCGGGTCGCCTTCTCGACTGCACCAGCTTTGCCTTGCGGTCGCCTAGTGAGAGCGAGAACACCCGGCGACTCCATGGCACCTGTCTAGTTTAGGCCGGAGGGGATCGGTCGGCGGCTGCCTCTCGAGGAGCAGAGCGCCGTAGGCGAATTCGCTCTCGGAAGGCCGAGCCTCCTCGAGATCGTCGAGTCGTGCGAGAAAGCGATCAGTCATCTGGCAGAACAGGGCCGCTCGGACCTTCGGGGCTATGGGGTCTTTCTTATTGGCGTGCTGCTGTGGTGCGTCCTTCAACAGCCGACGCCGGCCGGGTTCTCGTCGCAGGTGTGGGCGACGAGCGCGGTGCGGGCTTCGAGGATGCGGATCTCCTGCGTGGCGCCACTGGTGGTGAGCTGCCCGGGAACGTCGATCCATCCGCCGCCGAGGTCCACCTGCGCGGCGTATCGGATGTCCACCCGCGCCGGGTACGCGCCGGGTTCGCGGTAGACGTGGCTGGTCGGGGTCGGTGTGAACTGTGCTTGGCCGAGCGCCTCCCACGTCCGCCCCGGCGTTGTCAGTGTCGCCGAGCTTCCGTCGCCGTAGGTGTAGTCGTATGCAGCCGGGACGAATCGCACGCGCAGTGGCACGCCGAACAGCTCGCCGCCTTGGATCTGCGGTGTCGCAGCGGCGGTGAAGTTGGTCGGCATCCCAGCGATCCCGACGTTTCCGGGTTCGGCGGTGGCGAGGACGGATGCCGGAGCGAACCGCGCGAGGTCGGAGATGGTGATCGTCGGAGTGCCCGTCGCCGGCGGGGCCGTCGCCGGGGCTGCGGGCCGGTTCGGGCGGGGTGCGCATCGCGTGGTGCCCGAGTCGTCCATGCACGCCGCGAGGTCGATCGCCTCCTGGCTCGGCCCCGAGGGCGTGCCGGGGCCGGATGGACCGCCTGGGCTGCCGGGGCTGCCAGGCCCGCCGTTGCTCTGTCGCGAGCTCGTACCGGGATCGATGCTGGGTTGCTGTTGCGTGCCCGAGATCGCAAGAGACGAGCCATCCGTGGAGCCGCACAGGCCCATCATCTGCGAGGACGTGGTGCAGGCCGAAGCGGGCTCGGCAGGGGCACTTGGTGCGGCCAGCATAAGCATGAGCGTCAGCATCGCTGTCACTGCACTGGTCAACACGCTTCCTCGTCCGCGGAATCCTCGTGAGCGATCAGTAGGTGATTGCGGTCGCCGGCGAACTCCACACGCTGCGCAACAACGTCGCCTCGGTCAGGAGGCGTTACGTCGATGCCGCCCGCGTCAACGACTCGAAACTTGGATACGTCTATGCACACGATCCCTTCAACCGTCGTGGTCGGCTCGTCACCGCCTGTTTCGGTGCCGCGGAACGACAAGATCTTTGCTTCTCCGCTAGCCCGTAACCCCCACTCGCGCAGTGACCTTTGAGCGTCGATGTCACTTTCGAGCGCGATGGATGTGAGGAACTCTTGTGGGTCTGGCTCTGATTCACCACGCACCCGAGCGCTCAGGGCGTCGAAGTACGCCCGGTACACCTCTTCCGCCGCCGCGAACGCCTCTTCTTCGCTGGCGAAGGCGGGTGTCGGCGTGGGAGCAGGGGCAGACGCCGGAGCGCACCCGAGCACCTGGCCCAGCGTGAGCCCGACGATCACGACACCCGCACTTCTCCGATGCGTCGTCATCGCCGTCTCATCCCGGGGGCAGCTGTTGATATCGGTCGAGTCGGGAGCGTTGGCGAGGGCCATGAGCGAGGAGGGGTCACCGCGCCACCGTAGTGAAATCTTGCTCAACCGCGTCGCAGTTCTCCACAGGTCAGAACCAGCATGAGCGCACACCTCAGAACGGCGCGGGCACAGCATCCTCCGTCACGGTGAAGGTCACCGTGTTCGGTGCAGGAGGAGTGTCGACATAGATTCGGCCGGTGGGACTTGTCCACTCCACGACTCCGCCTGGCTTCTGCTCGACTTGCCAGGGGCAGTGGTGTTTCAGAACATGATGTCGGCGACAGAAGGACGCGAGGTTCGTCTCGCAGGTCGCGCCACCCGTCGAGGCAGCATGATTGTGGTCGAGATCGCACTTGCGAGCCACGATCCCGCAGGTGGGGAAGCGGCATCGCTGGTCCCGCGCACGCAGGTGCCTGCGCAGGTGACGGCTCGGTCGATACCGGTCGACCGCGAGCACTCGACCGCTGATCGGATGCGTCAGCACCCGGTCCCACCCCTTCGTCTGGCCCGCCATCTTGCGCGCCGTGTCGACATCGATCGGGGTCCGTCCGTCGAGTTCGGCGGGCGGTGCCGCATCGGCATCAGGCGCGGCGTGCGCGTCATCATCCATCAGCGTCGTCACCGGAACGGTGATCTCGATCCGGGCGTCGATGGCTCCGAGCAGTCCGTCTTCGCTGTCGTGACCTGTCGGCTGCCCGCTGAGCACGAGATCGGCGAGCAGATCGGCACGGATCTCATCGACCGTCCGATCGTCCGGCTCGAACTCGCTGCCGTCGCGAGCTGCCTGTCGCCTCGCGCGAAGGTTCTCGTTGCGCAGTGCGTGCGCCATCTGCGAGAGACGGTCGAACACGCCGTGGACGAGCGCGGCGGGCGCGTGCGTGTGCAGAGCCGCCATTCCGTCGTCGCCGTCCGTCACCCAGACGCGCCGCTTCGACCTCGCTCGACGGTGTCTCTCCGACACGGTCGTCGGAGCGAACCGCTCGGCGACTCGCCGGGCCAACGCACGCAGACGGTTGGGCGACTCCGCCTCGGCGATAGGGAGGATGACCGCGGAGTACTTCTCACGGTCGCTGGGCGACTCGATGCCCGACCCCGCGTCGACGATCACCCGGGAATGAGCCGGGCTGATCCGTCCCGCCCCCTGTGCCGCCCACACGGCCGGAAACTGGTCGACCAGCAGCTCTGCGGCCGCCATCCGCCGCTCGATCGTGCGATCGCTGACGCGCTGCACTGCACCGATCTCGGCAGCCACGGTGCGAAGAGAGTGGTCGCCTCTGTCGGGGTGATCGCCCTGCTTGGCGATGTCGATCGCCAGCCGCCCGGCGATCGCCAGCAGCCCGTCGCGTGCGGCGCTCATGCTGCTCAGGGTCGCCTCCGCGACCTGCAGCGCGTCGACGAGATCGGCGAGTGTCGCCATCTGTGCGTCCGTCGCGTCGAGCAGTGCTGTCATGTCATAAGTAGATCAGAGACCACCGACATTCGAAGATTAATACGAAACATTCCGATCTGGATATGATCACGGAAGAGTAACGGAAGCGTGCAACACTGACGGGATGCTCCTCCACGCGATCGACACCGGAACAGGCCCAGGCACGGTGCTCCTGCTGCACGGAATGATGGGGTCGTCCGAGAGCTGGTGGCGCCTGATCCCGCCGCTCACAGCCAACGGCCACCGCGTGATCGCTCTCGATCTGCCCGGTCACGGCCTGTCGGAGCGCGACCCGCAGCTCACGATCGAGCGTGCCGCGGCCTCGGTGGTCGAGACGGTCCGGCACCTCGCCCCCGGGCGCCCGCTCGCAGCCATCGGCCACTCCTACGGAGCGACGGTCCTCGCCGCGGCGGCCGAGATGCTGCAGCCCGACCTGTCTGTGTATGTCGACGCGGCGCTCTCTCTGACCGGGGGACACGACCGCGCGGCTCTCACGGCGCAGTATGCGCGCGACCGCAGAGCGCGCCTGTCTCCGGAAGATCTGCTCAGATCCCGCCCCTTCTACTCCGCGCAGGATGCCGAGGTGGAGGCTCGCGCCGCCGCACTTTTCGACCCGGCGACGACAGCGTCCATCTCCTGCGACACGGATCACTCCTGGTTCCCCGAGGCCGGCTCGATCGTCCTGCGGGCAGAACCGAGCGCATGGGTCAGCGACGACGACGCCCGCAGATTCGCGGCGAACGGCGCTGATGTCCGCAGCATCCCCGGGGCCGCGCACGCCATCTGGTACAGCCACTTCGACGCATTCACCGCGTCCCTCCCCGAACTCTTCGGCCCACCGCCACCGCACGCGCTGTCATAGCCTCGGATCATGACGACCGCGATGCCACCCTCGAACGCGGTGCTCGCGGACTTCGGGATCCCCGCCGCGGATCACGAGGAACTCCGGAACCTCCACGGAGGCCGCGGTCTCACCTGGCGTGCGGCCGACACAGTCCTGCGCCCCTCGGCCGGCGACGGAGAGACGCTGTGGAAGGCGAACGTCCTCGCGCATCTGCCGCACACCTCGGCATTCCGCACGCCGCGCCCGATCCCGTCGGCATCCGGAGCGTGGACGGTCGCCGGCTGGGAGGCCTGGGAGTGGCTGCCCGGTCACACGGATGAGACCCGCGTGGCCGACGTGCTCGCCGCCGCCGCCGCGTTCCATCGAGCCGTCGCCGACCTCGATCGTCCGGACTTCCTCGATGCCGCGCGCGACCCCTGGGCGCGGTCGGACAGGATCGCCTGGCAAGAAGAGGACCTGCCGCCCGGCGACACACTCCGGCGACTCGCTGACGCCTTCAGGCCCGTCGCCGCCCCGGCCCAGATCATCCACGGCGATCTTCTCGGCAACGTGATGTTCGAACGGGGGCAGCCCCCGGTGATCATCGACTGGGCTCCCTACTGGCGTCCGGTCGGCTTCGCCGACGCGATCGTGTTGGCCGATGCCGCGTGCTGGCATCGTCTCGCACCGGCGGACATGCTGAGGCTCGCAGACGACAGAGCAGACGGGCGCCAGCACATCATCCGCGCCCTCGCGTTCCGCATCGCGACCTTCCAGCTCCTGGGCGTGTGGGATGCCGAGATGGAGGCGCGCCATGCTCCCGCTGTCACCGCAGCGCTCAGCTGACCGGCTCACCCAGCGTGCCCGACTACCCTGGGGAGTGATATGGCACATCTTCTCGGGGCAGAAGCCCTTCATCTCGAATACCCGACGAGGGTCGTCTTCGACTCCGTGACCCTCGGCATCGAAGAAGGTGACCGCATCGGCATCGTCGGCCGCAACGGCGACGGCAAGTCGAGCCTCCTGGGGATGCTGGCAGGCCTCAAGGAGCCGAGCTCGGGCCGCGTCACGGTGCGCGGCGGAACTACCATCGGCGTCCTCGACCAGGCCGACACCCTCAGCGACGACCTCACGATCAGCGCCGCGGTCGTCGGCGACACCCCGGAATACGAGTGGGCGGGCGACCCCCGCATCCGTGACGTCATCGAGGGACTGCTGAAGGATCTGCCGTGGGATGCCGAGATCGGCTCTCTCAGCGGTGGTCAGCGTCGTCGCGTCTCGCTCGCCAAGCTGCTGACGGGCGACTGGGACGTCATCGCGCTCGACGAGCCCACCAACCATCTCGACGTCGAAGCCATCACCTGGTTGGCCGGGCACCTCAAGAAGAGGTGGAGCCCGAACTCCGGAGCGCTCATGGTCGTGACTCACGACCGATGGTTCCTCGACGAGATCTCGACCGAGACCTGGGAGGTGCACGACCGCATCGTCGAGCCCTTCGAGGGCGGGTACGCCGCATACATTCTGCAGCGCGTCGAACGCGACCGGATGTCGGCCGCCACCGAGGCCAAGCGACAGAACCTCGCGAAGAAGGAGCTCGCGTGGCTGCGCCGAGGCGCCCCTGCTCGCACCGCGAAGCCGAAGTTCCGCATCGACGCCGCCAACGAGCTCATCGCCGACGTGCCCGAGATCCGCGACAAGATCTCGCTGCAGTCGCTCGCGGTGTCGCGCCTGGGCAAGGACGTCGTCGACCTGCTCGATGTCGGAGTCACCTATCCGACCGTCGACGGCGGCACGCGAGAGGTGCTGCGTGACGTCGAATGGCGCATCGCGCCGGGGGAGCGCACCGGCATCCTCGGCGTCAACGGCGCTGGCAAGTCGACGCTGCTGGGTCTCATCGCCGGCACCGTCGAGCCGACCGTCGGCCGCGTGAAGCGCGGATCGACGGTGAAGGTCAAGACGCTCACCCAGCGCCTCGACGAACTCGAAGATGTGCGGCGCGAGCCGGTGCGAGTAGTGATCTCGCGGCTGCGCACCTCGTACACGATGGGCTCGGGCTCGAAGGCGCAGGAGCTCACGCCCGGGCAGCTGCTCGAACGGCTCGGCTTCGACTCCGCCCAGCTCTCCACCCCGGTGAAGGATCTCTCGGGAGGCCAGCAGCGTCGACTGCAGCTGCTGCTCGTGCTCCTCGACCAGCCCAACGTGCTGATCCTCGACGAGCCGACCAACGATCTCGACACCGACATGCTCGCGGCCATCGAGGATCTTCTGGACTCGTGGTCGGGAACCCTGCTGGTCGTCAGCCATGACCGGTATTTCCTCGAGCGCGTGACCGACCAGCAGTTCGCGATCCTCGACGGCCACCTTCGGCATCTGCCCGGCGGCGTCGACGAATACCTGCGGCTGCGTCAGCTGCAGACCTCGGCGCCCGGCAAGTCTCAGACTGCCGTCAACACCGAGAAGAAGGCCTCCAGCCTCGACGGCGCCGCCCTGCGTTCGGCGCAGAAGGAGGTCTCTTCGCTCGAGCGCCGCATCCAGAAGCTCACCCAGCAGGTCGACAAGGCGAAGTCCGCTCTCGCGGAACACGACCAGTCGGACTTCGCGGGCCTCGGCGACAAGATGAAGGCGATCAGCGATCAGCAGGCCGAGATCGAGCAGCTCGAACTCCGCTGGTTCGAGCTGACCGAAGAACTCGACTGATTCGGGGTCTCGCCATTCGGCCGTAGCGGGAATACGGTGGCAGTGCGATGCGCTGTGCTCTGGGCGGGGTTCGATGCCATCTGGGATCGCACAGCTTGATCCTGCGGTACCCGGGAGGTTCAGATGGAAGGACTCGAGGTCACGGTCCTGATCGGACTGACGATCCTCGTTGGCACGATGCTGGCGCCGCGTGTGCGGCTCGCACTGCCGCTCGTGCTCGTCATCCTGGGTCTGCTGCTCGGCTTCGTGCCGCAGCTGCGCGAGATCCAGCTGCCGCCCGAGACCGTGCTGCTGCTGTTCCTCCCGGTGATGCTGTTCTGGGAGAGCCTGACCACCTCGCTGCGGTCGATCCGCCGCGACTTCCGCTACATCCTGCCGATGAGCACGCTGCTCGTCGTGGCATCCGCCTTCGCCGTCGCCGGCATCGGGCTGCTGTTCGGGATGCCGTGGGAGACCGCCCTCATTCTCGGCGCTGCCGTCGCCCCACCGGACGCCACGGCCGTCGCCGCCCTCGGACGCCTGCTGCCGACGCGCATGTTCATGAAGCTCAAGGCGGAGAGCCTGACGAACGACGGCACCGCCCTGGTGCTCTACGCGATCGCCATCTCGCTGGCCCTCGGGGGCAACGTGACGCCGCTGTCGGTGACCATGTCGGTGCTCACCTCGTACGTCGGAGGCATCGCCGCCGGTGTCGTGGTCGCCGCGCTCGGATACCTGCTGCTGCGTCGCACCTCCTCGACGATCGTCATCAACGTCACACTTCTGCTGATCCCGTTCTCGGCGTTCCTGCTGGCCGAGATCGTGCATGCGTCCGGCGTCCTCGCCGTCGTGGTCGCCGGCCTGATCGTCGCCTATGTGTCGCCTCGGGTGACGACCGCCTCGTCTCGACGTCAGGTCGCGGCGGCTTGGCCCTTCGGGGTCTTCCTGCTCAACGGCGCGCTCTTCGTCCTCATCGGGCTCGAGGTGCAGTTCGTCGCGCACGAGATCTCGGCCGCGGCGATCGGCCGTCTGGTACTGATCACGCTGGCCGTGTGGATGACGCTGCTCGTGGTGCGCTACCTCTTCCAGGTGATGAACGCCCCGTTCCAGCGACGCAACCCCGCTCGCCCGTCGCGCGGTGCGCGGGCGCGTTCGATGGCGGTGTCGACCGTCGCAGGCATGCGAGGTGCGGTCTCGCTCGCGATCGCGCTGTCCGTGCCTGCCGCCAGTGCGACCGAAGGCGAGATCGCGGGGCGTGACGAGATCGTCTTCGTCACCGCCGGGGTGATCCTGCTGAGCCTGCTCGTGCAGGGGCCGCTCCTTCCGGCCATCGTGCGCTGGGCCCGATTCCCGGTCGACCACGCCGAAGACGAGGAGTACGAGCTGGCCGAGCGCACCATTTCGGGCGCGGCACTCGCAGCCCTCGATGACCTCGCGGTCGAGCACGGCGTCGGACAGGAGATCCGCGACAAGGTGCGGGCCGAGGGCTATCAGATGCTCGAGTTCTCGAACGCGCGCGCCCTGGCCCGCGAACAGGCCATCGTCGACGCCGAGGCGCAGGCGCTCGATGTGATGCTCGACGAGCCGGATCCCCTCGGCCGCGGCTCGATATCCGAGACGGGGGACGCAGGAGCGGATGCTGCGCCGACGACGGTGCGGATGCCGGATGCGACGCGCATCGTCGACGATGACGACGGCACAGAGGGCGAGGTGAGGACACTGCAGATGCTCGCGACGTCGGTCGACGTCGACGTCATGCAGCGCTCGCCGCTGCTGCGCCATGAGGAGCACACGCGTCTCAAGCTCGCCCTCCTCGACCGCAAGCGCGAGGTGCTGCTCGGACTGCGCAGGGACGGCACCGTCGACGACCTCGTCGTGCGTCGCATCTCGGCGCGACTCGACCTGGAGCAGGTCAGGCTGCAGGGCATCGAGGACTACGACTGAGAGCTGTGACGCTCTGTGACGCTCGATTGTCGCGCACTGCGTCGCCCTGCCTAACGTATTCGAGTCCCCCAAGAGAGGAACCCGAACACTCATGTCCATCACAGCATCCCGTCGGACCACATCCGTCATCGCCGCGCTCGCCGCGGTCCCGCTCTTCGTCGCACTCGCAGGCTGCGCCACCGCATCATCCGACGCCGGCGCAGGCGGCGGCGACTCCGAGAACGAGACCGTCAAGGTCGGAGTCGTCAGCAAGGGTGACGCCCAGTGGGCTCCTTTCGTCGAGGCGGCCGCTGACGAGGGCATCACGGTCGAGCTCGTCGACTTCGGCTCCTACGAGCAGCCGAACCCCGCGCTCACCGAAGGCGAGATCGACCTCAACCAGTTCCAGCACATCGTCTACCTCGCCGAGTACAACAACGCCTCGGGCTCTGACCTGACGCCGATCGGCTCCACCGCGATCTACCCGCTGGGTCTGTACTCCCAGAAGTACGACGATGTCGAAGACATCCCCAAGGGCGAGACCGTCGCCGTTCCGGACGACGCGTCCAATCAGGCGCGCGCGCTCAACGTGCTGCAGCAGGCCGGTCTGGTGGAGCTGAAGGACGGCGGCACCCCGTACTCCGACCTGGCGCAGGTCGACACCGAGAAGTCGAAGGTCAAGATCACCGCGCTCGAGGCCGCGTTGATCCCGACCTCGCTGCCCGACGTGGCCGCGGCGATCATCAACAACGACTTCGTCGAGGACGCAGGCCTGTCGTTCGATGACGCGATCGCACAGGACGACCCTGAGGATGCCAGTGCGCTGCCGTACGTGAACATCTTCGCCGCCCGCGCCGAGGATGCCGACAACGAGACGTACCTCAAGCTGGTCGAGATCTTCCAGACGAACGAGGACGTGCAGGCGGGCCTTCAGGAGTCATCGGGCGATGTCGCGGTTCCCCTCCAGGTTCCGGTGGCGGATCTGGTCGAGTCGCTCGCGAAGGTTCAGAAGGACGCCGCAGACAAGAAATAGGCCTGTCGGGAGGATCACTGCCGACTGATGCGAGAATCGGGTGGCGCATCGCGCGTCACCCGATTCGTCGTCTCCCGACACCCCACCGGAGCAGCACAATGCCCATCGTGAGCCTGACCAACGTGTCCAAGGCATACCCCTCCCGCACCCCGGGGGATCCCGAGATCATCGCCGTCGACGACGTAACCCTGTCGATCGAGAAAGGCGACGTCTTCGGCATCATCGGTTACTCCGGTGCCGGCAAGTCGACGCTGGTCCGCCTGATCAACGCCCTCGAGCCGGCGACAGGCGGGACGATCTCCGTCGACGGCGTAGACATCACGTCGCTGAAAGAGAAAGAGCTGCGGCGGATTCGCGGCGGCATCGGCATGATCTTCCAGCAGTTCAATCTGTTCGCCTCGCGCAGCGTCAGGGCCAACGTCGCCTATCCGCTCAAGCTCGCCGGCTGGTCCAAGGCCGACATCGAGGCTCGCGTCACTGAGCTCCTCGGCTTCGTCGGGCTCGCCGACAAGGCCAAGGCCTTCCCCGAGCAGTTGTCCGGCGGGCAGAAACAACGCGTCGGCATCGCCCGTGCTCTTGCCACCCGCCCAGCGATCCTGCTCGCAGACGAGGCGACGAGCGCGCTCGACCCGCAGACGACGCACGAGGTGCTGGACCTCCTCAAACGCGTCAATCGGGAGCAGGGCGTCACCATCGTAGTCATCACACACGAGATGGACGTCATCCAGACCATCGCCACCAAGGTCGCAGTCATGGAGAACGGTCGCGTGATCGAGCAGGGTGACGTGTTCGACGTCTTCTCCGCCCCACAGAACCCCGCGTCGCAGCGCTTCGTCGGCACGGTCGTGAAGGGAATCCCTTCACCGGCCGAGCTCGGCGTGCTGCGCGAGCGGCACCGGGGCCGCCTCGTCACCTTCTCGTTCCGCGACGGCGACTCATCGCAGGCGCAGGTCTTTCTCGACCTGGCTGCCGCCGGACTCGACTTCGAGCTCGTGTACGGCGGGATCAACGACATCCGTGGTCGGGCATTCGGCCATCTCACGCTCGCGATCCGCGGCGACGAAAAGGCCGTCGACTCCGCGCTCGCGGCGATCGGTGAACGCGTCGAAGTCACCGAGATCGCCCGAGAGGAGGCCAGCTGATGGATCGTCTGAACGAACTGTGGCCCGAGCTCTGGAAAGCCGCGCTCGAGACGCTGTACATGACCTCGTTCGCGCTGCTGCTCGGCGGCATCCTCGGACTGGCGATCGGCGTGATCCTGTACGTCACTCGCCCTGGTGGCC